>JAPLOM010000044.1:740-20363 GCA_026400755.1 Alphaproteobacteria bacterium | reverse complement strand
GCCGCGCTAGGATTGCCCGTCGCAACCGCGGCGAGCGCTCCCAGCGCCATGGCATACATCGATTGCTTCTGAGCCTGGCGCATCTTCTCGTCCATGCGTGCCAAGTGGCCGCCGACGATGTGGCCCAACTCGTGCGCCATGACGCCCATGACCTGTTCGGCGTTGTCGGCGCGCTGGATCAGGCCTGTGAAGAAATACATGTTCAGGCCGTTCGACACGAATGCGTTCAACGACCGGTCGCCGATCAAATGGATCGGGATAGCCTTGGGATCGAACCCGCCGGCACGGAAAATTGGCGCGGCGTAGAAGCGCATGATATTTTCGGACTCCGCGTCGCGGATGAAATTCATCTGCTGCGCGTTCGCCGACGGCACGGCCACGACCAAAAGCGCCGCCGTCACGAGGAATTGAACAATGCGTTTGACCAAGAGCGGTCCTCCAGACCCCTCACAGAACGTAGGCGCGGCGCGGGGTGCCGTCAACGTGCGGTAGGGCCAACACTGTGACAAAGCTAAAGATTGCGGGTCGCGCCGAGATCGCGCCTTTTATCGTCATGGAGGTGTTGCGCGCCGCCAACGAGCGCGCGGCTGCCGGCGGCGACGTTCTGCATCTGGAGGTGGGCCAGCCCGGCATGGGCGCGCCGTCTGTCGTGCTGGATGCCGCGCGCGCCGCTTTGGCGGCGGATCGTCTTGGTTATACCGAGGCGTTCGGATTGACCGCCTTGCGCGAGCGTATCCGGCGACATTATCGGGAGTTTTACGGCCTCGATGTACCGCTGGAGCGCATCGTGGTCACCACCGGTTCGTCGGGCGCGTTCCTCTTGTCCTTCCTGGCCGCGTTCGACGCGGGCGATCGGGTCGCCATGGCCGCGCCGGGTTATCCGGCATACCGGAACATCCTTAAGGCGCTGGGCGTCGAGACGGTCGAGATTCCCGTGGACGCGGCGACGCGCTTCCAACCGTCGCCCGCTCTGCTCGACGCCGTTCCAGGTCGCCTCGACGGTTTGATCGTGGCCAGCCCTTCAAATCCGACCGGCACCATGCTGGGTCCGAATGAACTGCGCGCGCTGGTCACCCATTGCCGGGTGCGCGGCATACGCCTGGTGTCCGACGAGATCTATCACGGCATCACCTTCGGTCATGACGCGGTCAGCGCCTTGGCGCTGACGGACGAGGCCGTCGTCATCAACAGCTTCTCGAAGTATTTCTGCATGACGGGCTGGCGCCTCGGCTGGATGGTGTTGCCGCCCGACCTGATACGCCCGGTGGAAAGGCTGGCGCAGAACTTCTTCATCTCGCCGCCATCCTTGTCGCAGCACGCGGCCATCGCCGCGTTCGGTGCGCGTGAGGAGCTGGACGCCCGCGTCGTGCGCTATGGCGAGAGCCGTGCGCTTCTTCTGGAGCAGCTACCGAAGGCCGGTTTCGAGGATTTGGCACCCGCCGACGGCGCCTTTTACATCTATGCCGACAGCAGCCGCCTTTCGAATGACAGCGAGGCGCTCTGCCGCTAGCTTCTCCACGAACAAGGTGTCGCCATCACGCCGGGTGTCGACTTCGACCCCGTGCGCGGTCACCGGCATGTCCGCATCTCGTTCGCGGGTGCGCCGGAGGAAATCGCGGAGGCCGCGCGACGGCTGGTCGCCCGCCGGCGCTGACGCGCGTCAGCGCCGGGGCGCGTTCAACCTTCGGTCAATCGGTTCCACCAGCCGCGCCGCGTGGACTTGGCCGATTCGCTCGATGATGCCGGTTCAGCGGCGGCGGCGGGCGTGGGGCGCTCGGGCGCCGGTTCCTCGCGGACGGCCGGATGATAAGGTTCCGGTTCGCGTGGTTGCTCGAAATGCACGGGGGCCGGCGCGGGCGCATCGCCGCTCACGCCTGCCGGTGCGTCATGCCCGCCGGTCTCATCAGAATCCGAACCTTGTTCATGTCCGCCGTCCGCATGCGCGGCGCCGGCTTCGCCGTTGCCTTCCACTGCGCCATGCCGCTCGCGGAAGCGGCGCCCGCCGCGGCGACCACGCCGGCGTCGGCGCCGGCCGCGACGTTCGCCCTCTTCACCGGGCGTACCGGGCTGGCGATTCTCATCGGCGTGGGGCGCTGCACCCTGTTCACCGTTGTCCTCGCCGGCATCGCCTTCAGGCGCACCGCCTTCAGGCGCACCGCCTTCATCGACCGCGTTGGCCCAGGTTTCCGGCAACGTGGGATCGGCCCATGGGTCGGGCCCGTCGAATGGCCGCGGCTGGTCGCGGTTCTCAGGCTCGGTGAAGGTCTGCCGAGGTTGCTGGGGCTGACGCTCCTGCTGCGGGGGACGTTCATCGCCCTCGTGGCGGCGGCGTCCACCGCGGCGTCCGCGGCGGCGGCGGCGTCCACCATCCTCGCCACCGCCTTCGCGGGGCGCGCGGGACGCGCTCTCCGAACGTTCGGAGGATGCGCCGGTTTCCGTGCTTTCGGTTTCCTCGGCTTCTTCCGCTTCGTCGGAGGAAGCCTCGGTCTCCTCTTCCTCCTCGACGCGGCGGTCGGCCGCGGTGATGTCGTGACGCAGCGGCATCGGCGGTGCGAGCGACGGGTCGCGCTGCTTGGTAACCTCAAGCTTGTAGGCGGGGGCCGTCATATGATCGTCGCCCAGCACGATGATGTGGAGGGCGAAGCGCTCTTCGATATCACCGAGCGAGCGCCGGGCGTGATTGAGGAGATGGAGCGCGACGCGCGTCGGCACCGTGACGGTGATCTCCCCGGCGCGACGCTTGAGAGCCTCTTCCTCGATCGCCCGCAACACCTGCAGGCCGGTCGTTTCGGTGGAACGCACGAGACCCGTGCCCGCGCAGATGGGGCAGCGCTCGGTCGAGGTTTCGACCAGGCTCGCGCGCAGGCGCTGGCGCGACATCTCCAAGAGACCGAAGTGGCTGATGCGCCCGATCTGGATGCGCGCCCGGTCGTCCTTCATGGCCTCTTTGAGGCGCCGTTCCACCGCATGGTTGTTGCGGTTTTCTTCCATGTCGATGAAGTCGATGACGATCAGGCCGGCCAGGTCACGCAGGCGAAGCTGGCGCGCGACTTCCTCGGCGGCCTCCAGATTTGTCTTGTAGGCCGTTTCCTCGATATTGCGCTCGCGCGTGGCGCGCCCCGAGTTCACGTCGATCGCGACCAGCGCTTCGGTCGAGTTGATGACGATCGAGCCGCCGGAGCGAAGCTGGACCACCGGGTTCTGGATGGTTTCGAGCTGCTGCTCCACGTTATAGCGGTGGAACAGGGGCACGGGCTCTTCATAGAGCCGCACACGCTTGGCGTGGCTGGGCATCATGGCCTTCATGAAGGCCTTGGCCGTCTTGTAGCCTTCCTCGCCGGCGACGATCACCTCTTCGACGCCGCGTCCGTACAGGTCGCGAACGGCTCGTTTGATGACGTCGGCCTCTTCGTAGATCAGGGCGGGCGCGGTCGAGGTCAGCGTGCGTTCGCGAATCTCGTCCCACAGACGAATCAGATATTCATAGTCGCGCTTCACCTCGGCCTTGGTGCGTTCCTGGCCGGCGGTGCGCAAGATCAGCGACATGCCCTCGGGCGGGTCTAGGTCGTCGACGATGGCTTTCAGGCGCTTACGGTCGCTCTGGTTGGTGATCTTGCGCGAGATTCCACCGCCGCGGCCCGTATTGGGCATCAGCACGCAATAGCGGCCGGGCAGCGACAGATACGTGGTCAGCGCCGCGCCCTTGTTGCCGCGCTCTTCCTTGGTCACCTGGACCAGGATGATCTGGCGGCGCTTGATGACCTCTTGGATCTTATAGCGGCGCTGCAGGCGGCGACGACGGCGGCGCAGATCTTCGCCCATGTCGCTGCCGATGGTATCGACTGACTCTGGCTTGGCCGCGGGCGCGGATTGCTCCTCGCCGGTTTGCACCGGAATGATCTCGCCGCCCTCGGCGGGAAGCGCGGGTTCGGATATGGATGCCTCGCCATCCTGCGCGGCGGGCTGTTCTTCCGAGGGATAGGCGCTGGTGGAGATATCGCCAGCGGAAAGCTCGAGGCTGCTTTCGCGCTCATGCGCGGCCGTCTCGGTCGGCGTTTCCAGATCTTCGACCGGCGGCGGCGACGCACCGCCGACCTCTTCGACCGTCATGTCGGCGGGAACGTCCTCGACCGTGCTGGCCTCGGCGGCGGGTGCCTCGTTGTCTTGCGCGTCGTCGGAGGACGACGGCTCGAAGCTTTCCTGCTCGGCGTTGCCCCGCTCGGATGATTCTTGCTCGGAGGGCTCGCGCTGCAGCTCCTCATGGTCGTGGTCATGGTCGCGGTCGTTCTCCTCGCGCTCTTCAGCCAGGAGCAACTCGCGGTCTTCGACCGGGATGCGGTAGTAGTCGGGGTGGATTTCGCTGAAGGCTAGGAAGCCGTGGCGGTTTCCGCCGTAATCGACGAAGGCGGCTTGCAGCGACGGTTCAACCCGCGTGACCTTCGCGAGGTAGATGTTGCCCTTTATGGGCTTCCGGGAAAGAGTCTCGTGGTCGTATTCCTCAATCCGGTTTCCGTCCACGACCAGCACGCGGGTCTCTTCCCGGTGGGTCGCGTCGATCAGGATATTCTTCGACATTGAGTGGGTTCTCCATCAGGCGCCGAGCCGCATCGCGCAAGCGCGCATCGAGCGGCGGGCGGTCGAAGGCGGCGACGGCCGGGCGCGGCATCCCGGCGCGCAAAAGCGCGCTCGGATGGGCCACGCCGGAGCGATTCGTCAGGGCCGGCTTCGGTGATTGAATCAACATGCGCGTCCTAGGGGGACTGTCCACGGCTGGAAGCGCCATGAGGCGCCGCCGCAGCCCGCACGGGAACCGAGTCTCGTTTCGTTCGTGAGAAACGGCTCACCGCGTGTGTCCACCAATACAAAATAGAGACAAGGCGGTTGCATCTCAATGGCTGTTTCCAACCTACGCTATCGGAGCCCCCTGGGGCGGATCAGGGTCAAATCGGCTTGATCCCGAAAAAATATAGGTATATCTAGGGGTAAGGTATCGGGAGCCCACAAGATGTGCCGAGCCGAGCATCTTGCGCGCCTGGCGGCCCTGGTCCTTGTCTGGGTCGCGCTGGCCTTGCCGGCGGCCGCGGAACCGGCCGTAGTCGCCGCGCGCTTGGGCCCCAGCCCCGAGCGTACGCGTTTCGTCCTGGAATTCAGCGAACCGGTGTCCTTCACGGTCCTGACCCTATCGGACCCGTACCGCATCGTCGTCGACCTGCCGGAAGTGACTTGGCAGCTGCCTCCCGAGACAGGAACCAAGGGTGGCGGCTTGGTGGCCCGTTACCGCTACGGCCAGTTCGAGCCGGGCGCCCAGCGTGTGGTCATCGACCTGACGGGGCCGGCCAAGGTGCACAGCGCCTTCATGGCCGCGCCGGAGGCGGGCCGGTTGCACCGGCTGGTGATCGACCTGGAGCCGACGCCGGCGAAGTCCTTTGCGGAAGACATCATAACGCGGCAGGTCGCGGGCGCGCCGGGGCCGAGCGGCACGGGGCCCCAGGCCGCCGCGCCGCCGCCGGAAAAGACGCTGGTCCCGCAGACCCAGACCCAAGCCTCGTCGGGGGTGCGTGCGAATCCGCCGCCGCCGAGTGTGGCCGCGGCTGCGGCTCAAGCCAGTCCGCCCCCCGCCGCGTCGGCGCCCGTCGCTTCGGGGGAACCGCTCGCGCCTAATCCGCCGCCGGTGATGGCCCAGCAACCCGCGCCTGAGCCCGCCGCTCCGGAAGCGAAGGTTGCGGCCACCCGCCCGCCGCCGTCCGCGCCCCAGGCCAAAGGCAAGAAACGCGACGACCGCAAGGTCATCGTCATCGATGCGGGTCACGGTGGCGTTGATCCCGGCGCTGTCAGCGTCACCGGTGCCTATGAAAAAGACATCACCTTGCCCATGGCGCTGGCGCTGAAGAAGGTTCTGGAACAGGACGGGCGCTATAAGGCCGTGCTGACGCGTTCGACCGACGTCTTTCTGCGCCTGCGCGAGCGTGTCGAGGTCGCGCGCGCGTCGGGCGCGGATTTGTTCATTTCTCTGCACGCGGATTCGGTGGGAAGCCCGATTGGCGCCCAGGCCGTGCGCGGCGCCTCGGTCTACACGCTGTCAGAGCAGGCGTCGGACAAGGAAGCCGAGGCGCTGGCCACGAAGGAAAACAAGGCCGATATCATCGCGGGCGTCGATCTTGGCGGCAAAAGCATCGACGTCTCCAACATCCTGATCGACCTGGCGCAGCGCGAAAGCATGAACGAGGCCGCGCGCTTCGCCGCGTTGCTGGTCGACGATCTGAAGGACGTGGTGCCGGTCCTCGACCGGTCGCACCGTTTTGCGGGCTTTGCCGTGCTCAAGGCGCCCGACATCCCCTCCGTCCTGATCGAGATGGGCTACCTATCCAACCGGGCCGACGAGCAGCGGCTGCGCTCCGACGCCCAGCGGGCCAAGCTGGCGGCCGCCATGCGTCAGGCGGTCGATTCCTTCTTCGCCAACCGCCAGGCCAAGGCGCAGTAAGCCGCCCCATTCCCGCCGTGATCGCGCGCAAAGCTCAACCCCGCGCAATTTCGGGACCGATGGTGTATAGCCTGCCGATCCGCGCCCTGAACCGAGCCGCCTTGGTGCCTTGATGGCTGACAAGTCCGACGAGATCCTGCGCGCGTGGCGGCCTGCCCCCTCCGAGCCGCCTCGCGGTCCGCGCGGCCGCAAGCCGAGCGGCGGCGACCCGCGAAAGCCGCCGCGCAAGCCCGGCCGTTGGCGCTGGCTGCGCCGGCTGATGGTCGCATTCCTCTTCCTGGGCCTCTCGGGCGGCGTCGCGGCCGGATATCTGATCTGGCACTTCGCGCGAGATTTGCCGGACTACAGCCAGCTTGAAACCTACGAACCGCCCATCGCCACCCGTGTCTACGCGGGCGATGGGCATCTGGTCGCGGAGTTCGCGACCGAGAAGCGCGTCTTCATCGCGATCGATTCGATTCCCAAGGTCGTCATCGATGCGTTCCTGGCCGCCGAGGATTCCGAGTTCTACACCCACCGGGGCGTGAACTTTTTCTCCATGGTGCGCGCGGCGCTTCAGAACGTGAGCAACCTGGCGGACAACCGGCGCCCCGTCGGCGCATCCACGATCACCCAGCAGGTGGCCAAGAACTTCCTGCTCTCCAATGAGCTGTCCGTTGCGCGTAAAGTTAAAGAGGTTGTGCTCGCCACGCGGATCGAGAAGGTGCTTAGCAAGAAGCGCATCCTCGAGCTGTACTTGAACGAGATCTATCTGGGCTATGGCGCCTACGGCGTGGCCGCGGCGGCAGGCAATTATTTCGGCAAGTCGTTGGACGAGCTGACGGTGCCGGAGGCCGCCTATTTGGCCGCGCTGCCCAAGGCGCCGAGCAACTATCACCCGATCCGCAATCCGCAGGCCGCCATTGCGCGCCGCAACTGGGTCATCGAGCGGATGCGCGACGAGCGCTTCATCACCTCTGAAGTCGCTCAGAGCGCCGAAGCCGCGCCGCTGGGTGTGCGCCTGCGCGACGACACCGATATCGCCCGCGCCGATTACTACGCGGAAGAGGTGCGGCGCATCCTGATCACGAAGTATGGCGAGGACTCGCTCTATCGCGGGGGGCTCGCGGTGCGCACCTCGCTCGACCCGAAATTCCAGGCCATTGCCGACCGGGTCTTGCGGGCGGGCCTGCGCGCCTATGACCGCCGCCATGGCTGGCGCGGCCCCATCGGCACGATGGATATTTCGGGAGACTGGGCCAAGCGCTTGAACGGCCATCCGCCCGTGGGCGGGCTGTCACCCTGGCGTTTGGCCTTGGTGCTGTCGGTCGCGAACGATCACGCGGAAATCGGATTTAGCGACGGCACGAAGGCGCGCCTCGCGATGGCCGAGATGGCGTGGGCGCGGAAGCCCTTGCCGGAAGCCGAGGTCGGGCCATCGCCCAAGACGCCGTCCGATGTGGTGAAACCGGGCGACTTGATCGCCGTCGAGAGTATCAAGAAGGACAACAACGAGAGTGTCTACGCGCTGCGCCAGATTCCGTTGATCCAGGGCGCCATCGTGGCGCTCGATCCACACACGGGCCGCGTGCTGGCCATGTCCGGTGGCTACAGCCAGGACATAAGCATGTTCAACCGCGCGACCCAGGCCAAGCGACAGCCGGGTTCGGCCTTCAAGCCCTTCGTCTATCTGGCCGCCCTCGACGCGGGCCTCACGCCTTCGACGCGCATCCTCGATGCGCCCATCGTGATCGACCAGGGGCCGGGCCTGCCCAAGTGGAAGCCCGAGAACTACACGCAGAAATTCTACGGGCCCGCGCCCATGCGCATCGGCATCGAACAGTCGCGCAACTTGATGACCGTGCGGCTGGCCCAGACCATCGGCATGGACAAGGTGGCCGACGCGGCCGAACGCTTTGGCGTGGTCGACAAGCTGCAGCAGACCCTGGCCAATTCGCTGGGCGCGACGGAGACCACGCTGCTGCGCTTGACCGCCGGCTACGCCATGCTCGACAACGGCGGCAAGAAGATCACGCCCACCTTCATCGACCGTGTGCAGGACCGCTACGGCAGGACGCTGTTCCGCGCGGACCAGCGCGCTTGCAACGGCTGCAGCGCCAACGCCTGGACTGGTCAATCGCCGCCGTCGGTGCCAGACACGCGCGCGCAGATCGGTGATCCGGTCAGCGCCTATCAGATGGTCTCGATGATGGAAGGCGTCGTGCAGCGCGGCACGGGCGCGCGCATCGCCGAGCTGCGCCGCTCTATCGCGGGCAAGACCGGCACCACCAACGAAAGCATGGACACCTGGTTCGTCGGCTTCACGGCCGACCTGGCGGTCGGCGTGTTCGTCGGTTTCGACCATCCCGCCACGCTGGGCAAGAAAGAGCAGGGCGCGTCGGTCGCGGTGCCGATCTTCAAGGAGTTCATGGCCGAGGCGCTGAAGGACAAACCCGATGTTCCGTTCCGCGTGCCGCCCGGCGTTTCCCTCGTGCGCGTCAACCACGATACGGGACAGCTCGCCCGGCCCGGTGACCGTGTCGTGATCCTGGAAGCCTTCCGCGCGGGCTCCGGCCCTGGCGACAGCGTGACTCTGATGGGCATGGGCACGGACGACACGGGCTCGGGCACTGGCTCCGGCGGCGCTGGCTCGGCGACCAGTACGGGCACGGGCGGGTTGTATTAGTCAGATCGACTTAAGGAGTTTGCCATGCACGATCATATTCGCCGCCATCGCGTGATCTATCTCGGGGTCATCGTGATCGCGGTCGCTGTGTTCGCCATTCTGCCGATGTGGACTTGGCTGGCGGAGTAGGGCTTCTCCGCCCACGACCGCTGCAATTACAAAGCGATTGAACAAATCGCTTTATGATCGCGCTTTCGCGCCCCTAGGATTGCGGCCTGAACGAACGGAGCGCGCCGCATGCCCAAGGTTCTTTCGGAATCCCAGATCACGTATTTCCGCCGCGAGGGGCACATCACGCCGGTCACCGTCATGCCGCCGTCGGACGCCCGCGCGGTCTTGGACGAGGTCGGCGCTTGGGAGAAGAAAAGCGGCAAGCGCGCTAAGACGCACCTGCGCGGCAAGCCGCATCTCCTGCTGACCGCGCTGGCCAAGTTGATCCGCACGCCGCGCCTGCTTGACGCGGTCGAAGATCTGATCGGGCCGGATATCGTTTGCATGGAAAGCGGTTTCCTGTGGAAGGATGCGCGCGATCCTGGCTTCGTCGCCTGGCACCAGGACAGCTCGTATATGAAGCTGGACCCGCCGCTCGCGCTCAACGCCTGGATCGCGCTGACCGATTCCAAGTTCGACAACGGCGCCATGCAGTTCATCAGGAACAGCCACACGCTGGGCGACGTGCCCTATGAGATGATCCCGACCGAGAACCACATGCTCAAATTCTCCCGTCAGGTCGTGGGCCTGGACACCGCCGCCGACCGGCGCGTGACGGCGGAACTGCAGCCCGGCCAAATCTCGATCCACAACGCCAACGTAGTGCACGGTTCGGCGCCCAACCAGTCGGATCGGCCGCGCATCGGTTTTGGGTGCTTGTTCGCGCCGCCGCATGTGAAGAACCTGAAGGGCGGCTTCATGTCCGTGAGCCTGGTGCGCGGGCGCGACACGGCGGGGCTTTTCGACCTGGAGCCGGAGCCCGCGTGCGACTACGACCCCCCGGCGGTTGCGGCCTACGACAAGGTGATGAACGCCGCCATGAAGCTCTACAAGGCCGAATAGGCCAGCCTACCGCTCACGAGCCCGTGATTTCACGGACATGTGATGCCATCCGGCCTTGATCCAAGCTAGCATCCCCGCACGTATTACCCGTGTTTGGGCGTGATGGGAGCATGATCATGGCTTTGGTGGGACGGCGGCAGTTCCTACTGGCGGGCGGCGCGGTGATCGCGCTGGGCGTCGGCGCGCGCTATTGGATGCTCGGCGCCGACGCGGCGGCCCCCGCGGGAACCTTCGAGATTACCCGCACCGATGCCGAGTGGAAGAAGCTCCTGACGCCCGAGCAGTACAAGGTGCTGCGCGAGCACGGCACCGAGCGCGCGGGCAGCAGCCCTTTGGACTATGAGAAGCGCGCCGGCATCTTCCAATGCGCGGGCTGCCAATTGCCGGTCTATTCCTCCAAGACCAAGTTCGACAGCGGCACCGGCTGGCCGAGCTTTTGGGCGCCACTCGACAACGCCGTCGGCACCAGCGAGGACAACACGTTCTTCATGGCGCGAACCGAAGTGCATTGCCGCCGCTGCGGCGGCCACCTGGGCCATGTCTTCGACGACGGGCCGAAGCCGACGGGCAAGCGCTACTGCATGAATGGCGTGGCCATGACCTTCGTTCCGGCCGCCGCGTAACCGAAGGGCTCCGATGATGATTCGCCGTTTTGCCGCCGCCTTCGTCCTTCTGTGCGCCGCCGCCTTCGCTTCCGCGCAAGCGTTCGCGGAGACCAAGACCGCCATCTTCGCGGGCGGTTGCTTCTGGTGCATGGAGCAGCCTTTCGATGTGCTGCCCGGCGTGTCCTCGACGACCTCAGGCTATATCGGCGGCACGAAGGAAACCGCCAACTACCGCACCGTGTCCTCGGGCACGACCGGCCACTACGAGGCCGTGAAGGTCGAATACGACCCGGCCAAGGTCAGTTACGAGAAGCTGCTGGACGTGTTCTGGCACAACATCGATCCGGGCAACTCGACCGGCCAGTTCTGCGACACGGGTCCGCAATACCGTACGGGAATCTTCTACACCGACGAGGGGCAGAAGAAGGCGGCCGAGGAGTCCAAGGCCGCGCTGGCCAAGTCCGGCAAGCTGAAGGGCCCGATTGTCACCGAGATCATGCAAGCCGGGGATTTCTATCCGGCCGAGGACTACCATCAGGACTACTACATCAAGAGCAAGTCGAAGTATGAGTTCTACCGCCAAGGCTGCGGCCGCGACGCGCGCCTCAAGGTGATCTGGGGCGACGCGGCGGGACATTGACCCGCGGAAAAATTCCGGCGTCACGCGCCGTTAACGCGGCTGTCATTCGCGGAGGGCATGATCGGCCTCCTCGCTTTTGGGAGTTTGCGTTGAGCGCCGAGAACCAGATGGGTTTCTACGTCTACCGCGACGGGGAAGGACTCTGGAGCTGGTTTCTGATGACGCCGCGCGGCACCAAGACGATCGCCGTCTCGCCGGAAGCCTATAAGCGCAAAGGCGAGTGCCTGGCCGCCGTCGCCGAGGTGATCGACACCAACCGCGAAACCCCGATCGACGAAGCGCCGTTGCCCTCGCTCTTGGGGACGCTGGGCACTCGTCAAAAGAGCCCCGATGTCAGCTCGCAAGCACCTTACGAACCAGGGTGATCAGCGCTTCCGGCGAATAGGGCTTTTGCAGCCAGCCAAGAGGCCGCGCTTGCTCGGCGCGACGCTTCGTTGCTTCGTCGCCATGGGCGGTGGCGAAGATGCTCGGTATGCCGAGCCGCTCCCAGAGCTCGATCGCCACATCCGTACCATCCCGCGCGCCGGCCAAGCGGATGTCCATGATAGCCAGGTCGGGCCTTTCCTCCTCGGCGATCCGTAGCGCGCTGGGGGCGCTGTCCGCGATGCCGACCACGTCGTAGCCCGCTTGCGTCAGCCGGTGCTCGATATCCAGCGCCACGAAATATTCATCCTCGACCACCAGGATGCGGTGTCGACGCGGAGTGCCGTCGGAAGTCCCGTTTAGCTTCGCGGGCATCGACGCATCAGCGTGAAGACGCGTTCGGGAAACGGACCAGGCAGCGCGCGCCGGTGCCGCGCTCGACGGCGAAAGCCCCGCCGAGCTGCCGGGCCAGACCGTGCACCAGGCCGAGTCCCGATGATCGGCGCGTAATGTCGCCCGGATCGAAGCCGGGCCCGTCATCTTCGACGCGAAGGACGATTTCCCCGCCGACTCGCCGAAGGCTTACCTCGATCTTGCCGGTGCCGCGGCCGTTGGTGCCGTGCTTGGCGGCGTTGGTCATCAGCTCGTTCAGGATAAGGGCGAGGGGCATGGCGACGTCATTGGAGAGACGCCCGTCCTCGTCCTCGATGTTGACGGCGATCTCCTTCCCAAACGCCTGCCGCGCGCTCTCGCAGACCGAATGAAGGAATTCACCGATGACGAAGCTCTTGTGGCTGTCCTCGCCGTAGAGCAATTTCTGCGCGGCGGCCATCGCGGCGACGCGCTGGCCTGCGTCGGCCAGAACCGCGCGCGCCTCCCCGCTCACCGTTTCGCGCTCTGCCGCCGACAGAAGGCCGTGCAGCATCTGCATGTTGTTCTTGACGCGGTGGTTCAACTCGTCGAGCAAGACGCGCTGATTGGCTTCCGCTTCTTTGCGCTCACTGATGTCGCCCAGCATGTTGACCGCGCCGATCAACTCACCATTCTCGTTGCGCAGCGGCGTGGGAAAGGGCAGGAACGGCACGAGCGTTCCATCCGGACGCTGGGCCAGGGCTTCGACGCCGCGCACGGAACGATTTTCCCTCAGAGCCGCCGCCATCGGACACTGGTTGTGAGGCAGTGGCTCGCCGTCTGGTGTGAACAGCCGGAAAGTCACGCACCACTCGTCCTTGCCGATTTCGGGCGTCCGTCCGGCCAACTCCACGGCCGCGCGGTTATAATAATTAATCTTGCCCGCGGCGTCGATCGTGTAAATGGCGGCCGGCAGGGCTTCCAAGATCTGCCGGAACAGATCGTCCTTGTTGCGCGCTTCGTCCTGGGCGCGCCTCAGGTCTGACACGTCGACCGTGAAGCACCGTGTATGGACGAACTTTCCGTTCTCGAAACGCGCGCTGGAAGTGATCTCCACGTGCTTGATCGAGCCGTCGCGCGCGCGCAGGCGTGCGGGATATTTATGCAGCCTTTCGCCGCGCTGCAGCCGCGTAAGGATATCGCCGATCGTGGCCGGGTCCGCGTGGAATTCGCAAATCTGTCGGCCGATATAGTCTTCGGGCTCGTAGCCCAGAAGGGCCAGCTCCACGCGGTTGGCGTGCACAATCGTGCCGTTCGCATCGACGGTATGCAGCGCGATTCCGCCGTTCTCGAAAAAATCCTGGTAGTCGACGAGCCTGGGATCGGGCAGGCGGACGGTTCCTGCGGAATCCAGGGCCGTGCCAGCCTGTGCATGATGAGCCTGTGTCATGGCTTGCTCCTGAAGGCCGGGTCGACCACCACTGTCTTCGACCCACCGGCTCGCGACAACGCCAGAAAGGAAGGATAGAGGAATCGACTTAGTTTCCGGGCGAATCGGGTTAAAACGCGCAGACCGCCGGCTGGTTCCATGAACTCGGTCGATGAACGGAGGGTTTACGCCGAAACCGTGACCTCGTCCGCGTCGAAGCGCACCTCGTCGTAATCCTGGGTGAAGCCGGGGCCGGGGCCGCTTCGGTCGATGACCAGGAAGTCGCCCTCCTTCAACGCGATCAGCGGGTGGTGCCAAGTACCGGGATGGTAGTTCACGCCCTGTTTGCCGTCGGTTACGAAGGCGCGGATGTCCCCCGGCGCGGGCCGCGTGTCTTTCTCGGCCACCAGGATCAGGAATTTTGCTTCGCCCATGGGCACGAACGCCTGGCTCGACAGCGGGTGGCGTTCCATCAGTGCGATGCGCAGCGGCATGGGAAACGGCTTGGCGCGAAAGATGCTGAGCAGGGGCCGGCCGCCCTCGGCCGCGCACTCGATGCGCGCCAGGTCGTGGAAGCGCACGGCATAGCCGTCGTTGTAGCGGAAATTCTCGGCGCCCTCGGTTTCGACCACGTCGCCGAACGGCGAGAAGGCGGCGCGGGTGAGGGGCGCGAGCGGGAGTTGCAGCCGTTCCATCGCGGTCTCCGCGTCCTGGGGTGAAGGCTAGCTTATTCGGGATTCGCGCGGCTTCGCAAACGCGCGTGTTGCCATTGACCCATTGGCAGCCCACATTGGAATCATCGCTGGCAGCTTTTCGGGCGCCGGCGGCTGAGAGAGGACAGCGCTCCCGCCTGACGGCAGAAGAGGTGCGCCATGGTCCCCGGCACGCCGGCATCGCCGGCCGCGAAAAGCCTGTTCCCCAAATTCCACAACGAGATCGCGGCTCCCGAAGTCCGCATCGGCGCGCGCGAGTTCCATTGCATCGGCGCCTTGCCGCCCTTCGACCATCCGCACGTCTATCTCAACATGGGCGCGCGGGCCGACATCCTGTGTCCCTACTGCGCCACCCGCTTCCGCTTCGATCCGGCCTTGGAGCCGGCGTCGGCGGACCCGGCGGGCTGCGCCTACGCCGACGCCTAGACGGCGCGGCGTTTCCGCCGCGTCGAAGTTCTATCAACCAGGAGAACGATCCATGAGCAAAGGCCAACACGGCAACCGCGAGGCGAAGAAGCCGAAGCAAAACAAGCCCAAGGCCGTCCCCGTCGCGGCCCCCGTGGGCGCAGCGAAGAATGGCTTGCTGGCGCAGATGAAAAAGAAGCGCTGATCGTCCGACCGGAGCCTCGCCGCTCATCGCGGCGGGGCATTCCGTCACAAATCGGACGCCGTCAGCATGTACGAGCCCTTGCCGCGGCGGGTATAGACCCGGCTGGCCGCCTTGAAGATGCGGTCGCGGTGCAGGTCGAACGCATCCAGCAGGCCCGCTTCGCTGCGCACCGTCTTGCGGTCGATGCCGCACAGCGCGTCCTCGTTCACGAAGAACGAAATCTCCAGCGATTCGTCGTAGGCCCAGAACCGCACCCATTGGTGCGCGGCGTCATAGCTGCGGCTCGGGTTGGGAAAGCTGAGCGTCATCGGGCGCACCGGTGCAAAAGCGGAAGAGGGAACACAGCATAACAGGTCTGCGCCAGCCGCGCGGGCCGGTTGACGTTTTTGGAACAACCGCCCGCGCGGCCAAATAGTTCCTCGCCCTAACCTTAATGACTCGTCACCCCGGACTTGATCCGCGCAACGTATACGTTGCGCCAGTGCGCGCGGAGCGCGAAAAGACTCGCCTGCCGGCTGTTGCCGGCTACTGGACCCCGGATCAAGTCCGGGGTGACGGGCGGTGGGGTTGCGCACGGTCAACGGCGAGAACAACAGGGGGAACCGTGGGGTCATGCCGCCGCGCTCCGTGTCTCTCCCGCAACCTTAACCCGGGGGAACCGCCGGGCGAAAGGCAAGGACGTTCGGTTGCCCTTGAGCCGCCGACGCCGCTCCCCTACATTCCCGCGCAGCCTTTCACCCGCGAGCCCTCCATGCGCGCCGAAACTGCCGACCATGTCGAACAGATCAAGCAGTCGCTCGCGCTGCTGAGGAGGTCCCTTTGACCTCGATGCTGCGAAGGTCCGCCTGGCGGAGCTGAACGCGCTCGCCGAATCCGCCGAGCTGTGGAGCGATCCGGCCAAGGCGCAGACGGTGATGCGTGAGCGCACCCAACTCCAAGGCAAGATCGGCGACTATGAAATCCTGGAAGCGGGCCTGCGCGACAATTCCGAGCTGATCGAGCTGGCCGAGGCCGAGGGCGACAAAACGGTCGCGGCCGATGCCGAAGCTGCGCTGGCGAAACTGGCCGAGCGCGCGCAGAAGCTGGAGCTGGAAGCGCTGCTCTCGGGCGAGGCCGACCGGCTCGACGCCTTCCTCGAGGTCCATGCCGGCGCGGGCGGCACCGAGTCCCAGGATTGGGCCGAGATGTTGGTGCGCATGTACGCGCGCTGGGCCGAGGCGCGCGGCTTCGGCGCCGTGTGGCTGGAGGAAAGTGCGGGTGACGGCGCGGGCCTCAAATCCGCCACGCTCCAGATCTCCGGCCCCAACGCCTATGGCTGGCTCAAGACCGAATCGGGCGTCCATCGCCTGGTGCGCATCTCGCCTTATGATTCGGCGGCACGGCGGCACACCAGCTTCGCCTCGGTCTGGGTCTATCCGGTCATCGACGACAATTTTGAGGTCGAGGTGCTGGACAAGGATTTGCGCATCGACACCTATCGTTCGTCCGGCGCGGGCGGCCAGCACGTCAACGTGACCGACAGCGCCGTGCGCATCACCCACATCCCGACCAATATCGTCGTGCAGTGCCAGAGCGAGCGCAGCCAGCACAAGAACCGCGCCACCGCGATGAAGATGCTAAAGGCCCGCCTGTACGAGGCCGAGCTGCAGCGGCGCGAGGCCGAATCGCAAGCCGTGGAAGCCGCCAAGACCGATATCGGCTGGGGCCACCAAATCCGTTCCTACGTCCTGCACCCAGACGACCTCACCCTGAGCCCGTCGAAGGGGGAGGGCTGTGGAAACTCATGCTTCGACAAGCTCAGCATGAGGGTTTGTTTTCTTAGTCCGCCCCGCGACGCGCGGCGGCGGGGGTGTCGGCCGGCGCGGGCGCGGGCTTCGGCGCTTTCTTCTCCTTGAAGCAGAACACCAGCGGGATCGCGCACAGCGCGATGGCGGCGATGGCCAGGAACGCGTTGTTGAACGCGATGCTCATGGACTGCCGCCCGATCTCGTTGTCGAGCGACAGCAATCCCTTATGCGAGTCCAAATCCCACAGATGCGGCGTGAGCGCGTCGTGGAACAGCTTGTTGAACGGCGTCACGAAGGTGATGAGCTGTTCGTGGTTCACCTGCACGCCGTTGGTCAGGATCAGGATGGCGAAGGTGATGCCCAGGCTGCTGCCCATGTTGAGGAACAGGTTGAAGAAGGCCACACCGTCGGTGCGGTGTTGCGGGTCGATCGTGCCGAAGGCCAGCATGGACAGCGGCACCCACGCGAAGGCGGTGCCGAAGCCGAGGAAGATGGCCGAGACGGTCACCTCCATGTCCGCCGCGTGGAGCGGCCAGTGGGCCATGATCCACGCGCCTGTGACGACGGACATGAAGCCGATGGTGACGCAGAATTTGAGCGGGATGATCTTGGTCATGCGGCCGATCACCAGCATGGCCAGGAAGCCGCCCACGCCGCGCGGCGCCATCAGGAAGCCCGTGGTCATCACGGGATAGTTCTCGAGCCCCTGCAGGCGGAGCGAAAGCAGCACCAGCGGCGAGTGCAGCACCATCCCCCAGCAGGTGATCAGCACGAACCCCAGCACCATGTTACGGTCGCGCAGCAGCACGCGGTCTATGAAAGGCGTCTTGGTAGTCGCGCTGTGCACCACGAAGACATAGGCGCAGAACAAGGTCACCAGCGCGGCCAGCACGATCTCGGTCGAATCGAACCAGTCCAGATGCTGGCCGCGGCTGAGCACGATCTGCAGCGCGCAGAGCGTGACGGCGATGGCCGCGAAGCCGATCCAGTCAAGCCGCCGCGCCTGCGCCTTCGCGGAATGGGGCACGGAGGCCAAGACACCGATCACCACCAGGATTCCGATGGGCAGGTTGAACAGGAACACCCAGGGCCAGGAATACGTCTCGGTCACATAACCACCGACGATCGGGCCCAGCACGGGGCCGACAGTCAGGCTCAGGCCCCACAGGCTCAGCGCCGCGCCGTGCTTCTCCTTGGGGTAGGTGTCCATCACGATGGCTTGTGACAGCGGGATGATGGGCGCGCCGATGGCGCCCTGGATGGCGCGGAACAACACCTCGGCTTCGAGCGACGAGGCAATGGCGCATAGGACCGAGCAAGCCGTGAAGCCCGCGACCGAGATGACGTAGAGCCGCTTGCGCCCGATATGGGCCGACAGCCATCCGGTCAGCGCCGTCATGATCGTGAGCGTCAGGATGAAGGCCGTGATGACCCAGGCGATCTGGTCCGTGGTCGCGCTGAAGCTGCCCTGCATGTGGGGCAGGGCCACGATCACGTTGGTCTGGTTCATGATGAAGACGGTCGTGGCCAGCATGACCGAGGCCATGGCAAAGGCCCGGCGCAGTGGCGAGACGGACGGAGGGGCGGTTTCCGCCATGGACGGCCTTTCGGACGCGATGGCCGATTGTCCGCCTTTCCGCGTATCCGCGCCAGATCGCTTAGCGGCTTAAGGATAGTGACGTTCGCGCTCCGCGGACGTCACTTTCCCTTGGCCTTGCTCCGCTGCAGGAAGGCCACGAAGGGGATGATGGCCAGGGCCATCACGCTGATGATGTGAAAGGCGAAATTGAAGGCGATGGTGGCGGCCTGCAGCCCCACCTCGCGGTCCACCGCCGCCAGGCCGCGGCGGAGATTGTAGTTCCAGAAGCGCGGCAGGGCATGTTCGCGCAGCAGGTCGTTGAAGACCGTGATGTTGTGCGAAAGGATCTCGTGGTTGGCCTGCATGCCCTGCGAAACCACGATGATGGCGACGGCGATGCCCACGCCGCTGCCCATGTTGAGGACCAGGCTGTAGAACGACACGGCCTCGACGCGCAGCGTGGTGGCGATGGTCGAGAAGGCGATCACGGTCAGCGAGACGTAGGCGCTGGCCACGCCGATACCCAGGATGAAGCCCGCCAGGCTCACCTCCCAAGTGCTGGCGTTGGGCGGCCACAGCGACATGATCCAGGACGCGACGGCGATCATGCTGAAGCCGAAGGCGATGACGTATTTCGGATTGACCCGCGCCAGCACGCGTCCGATCAGCGACATGGTCAGGATGCCGCCCAGGCCGCGCGGCGACATCAACAGGCCGACGAGGGAGACCGGCATGCCGTCCACCGTCTGTAGCCGGAGCGAGAGCAGCACCAGCGGCGAGTTCACCGTCAGCGCCCAGCAGAAGATGAAGATCAGCCCCAGCACCACGTTGCGGTCCCTGAAGATATGCGGGTCGAGGAAAGGGTGCCGCGCGGTCGCGGTGTGGACAACCAGGATATAGAGGGCCAAGACTGCCACGGCCGTCTCGACGATGATCTCGGTGGAGGCGAACCAGTCGTGCAGCTCGCCGCGCGCGAGGACGACCTGGAATGCCGTCAGTGCGATGGAGAGGGCGGCGAAGCCGAACCAGTCGAACGGGCGGGGCGGGCCCTTCTGCGTCGCCGGCACGAACAGGATGATGCCCGCGACCAGCGCGGCGGCGAAGGGCACGTTGAAATAGAACACCCAGGGCCAGGAGTATTCGTCGGTGATGTAGCCGCCCAAGATCGGACCCAGCACGGGTCCGATGGTGATGCCGATGCCCCAGATGCCCAGCGCCGTGCCGGCTTTATCCTTGGGGTAGGCGTCCAGCATGATGGCTTGCGTCACCGGCAGGATCGGCCCGCCCGCGAAGCCCTGCAGCAGGCGGAACAGCACCTCGGTTTCCAAAGTCGGCGCGTTGGCGCAC
>JAPLOM010000044.1:0-714 GCA_026400755.1 Alphaproteobacteria bacterium | reverse complement strand
GAAGCGAGGCCAGGCCGAAGCCGGCCACGGACCAGACGAACACGGTCTTGCGCCCGAAGCGGTTGGACAGCCAGCCGGCCGAGGCCGTCATGACCGTCATGGCCACGATGTAGGAGGTGATGACCCAGGCGATCTGATCGGTCGTGGCGCTGAACGTGCCCTGCATATGGGGCAGGGCGACCACGATGTTGGTCTGATTGAGGACGAAAAGCGTGGTCGAGATCAGGACCGGCGCCATGATCAGCGCGCGCCGGAAAGGCGTGATCGCGGGCGCGGCGTGGACGGCGTCGGTCATCTAGCAGGGAAGCCTTGGGCTCTCGGGACGGCTATGCTAGCAAGCCCTGCCGTCCATGGCAGCGAATAGACGGGCCCTGGACGCCCGGTCAGCGGGTTATCGGAGTGCCGTATGGCGAATGAATCGGCTTTGCGGGTTGAGAAATCGGTCCCGACGCTGGGCGAGCGGACCACCCAGAAGCTGCGGGAGGCCATCATCTCCCAGCATCTGAAGCCCAACGAGCGTCTGTCAACGGCGGAGTAAAAACCGGCCAGTGTGGCGGAGCAAAAGCAGGCCAGGAGCGAGGGGAAGCGCCGACATGCAAAGGGGCCCGATCGGGCCCCTTTGTATGTCGCGGCGAAACTTTTGCAATACTACCGGCTGGTGATTTCGCCTGCTTCTGGATCGATGGCTTCAACATCGGACCGGTCATTGGCGTT
>JAPLOM010000025.1 GCA_026400755.1 Alphaproteobacteria bacterium | reverse complement strand
CCATCAGTAACATGATCAGGACGACGATCAGGACGATACCGAGCAGGCCGCTGGGGTAGTAACCCCAGGCGCGGCTGTGCGGCCAAGCCGGAACGGCGCCGATCAGGAGGACGATAAGTACGATCAGCAGGATTGTGCTGAGCATGGCGATCTCCCCTTATGGTCGCCGAACAAACGCCTCCGTGCCGATTTTGTTCCCATCCTATCCCGTTGACCGAGCGGTGAGCGGCTTCCATCATGCGTGTCGCATGACACCCATCACGGTATTGGCCCCCACGGGGACCCTCGGCTATGGCTTCGGCGCCGATGCGCTCAAGCGTGGCATGGACTTCAAGCCCGGCGTGATCGCCGTCGATGCCGGCTCGACCGACCCCGGCCCGCACTATTTGGGTTCCGGCGAGGTGCTGGTGTCGCGCTTCAGCTACAAGAAAGAGTTGACCGAACTGATGGCGGCCAGCCGGGCCGCCGGCATTCCGCTGGTGGTTGGCAGCGCGGGCGGCTCGGGTTCGCGTCCCCATGTCGATTTCTTGGTCGAGATCGTGCGCGAGGTGGCGCGCGATCTACGCCTCAACCGCTTCAAGCTGGCGTGGATCTACGCCGATATCGAACCGGCGCGTATCAAGCAGGCCATCGCCAACGGCGAGGTAAAGGATTTCGAAGCCGGCTTCGCGCTGACCGCGGATCTAGTCGATTCCTCGACTCACATTGTGGCGCAGATGGGCTTCGAGCCGATCATCAAGGCGCTGCAGTCGGGCGCCGACGTGGTGATCGCCGGCCGCGCCTGCGACGATGCGGCCATCGCGGCCTATCCGATCATGCAAGGCGGCCACAAGGGCTTGGCCATGCACATGGGCAAGATTCTGGAGTGCGGTGCGTTTTCCGCCGTGCCCTTCGCCATGGACGTGATGATGGGGTTCCTGAAGGGCGATTCGTTCGAACTGGAGCCGGGCAGCGTCGGCCGGCGCGCCTCGTTGACCTCGGTTGCCGCCCATACGCTCTATGAGCGCGAGAACCCGTTCGACCAGCACGGGCCGGGTTACCGCGTCGATCTCCACGACTGCCGTTTTGAGCAGGCCGGCGAGCGGCGCGTGCGCGTTTCGGGCGCCAAGTTCATTCCCGAGAGCGAGTGCTGGATCAAGCTGGAGGGCGCGCGGCAGATGGGGTTCCGCAGCATCTGCGTCGCCGGTATCCGTTGCCCGACCATGATCGTGCGGATCGACGAGATCCTGGCCGCGGCGAAGGAAGAGGCCGTGCGCTACATGAAGCCGCACGACGTCCAGGTCACCTTCCACGTCTATGGCAAAGACGGTGTGATGCGCGCGTTGGAGCCGCAGAAGAAAGTCGCTTCGCACGAATTGGGCCTGATTATCGAAGTGGTGGCCTCGGAGATGGATCTGGCCCACGCGGCCTGCCACCACATCAGCGGCGGCCTGCTGCACACCCATTATAAAGGCCAGCTCAATACATCCGGTAATTTGGCTTTCCCGTATTCGCCGTCGGAGCTGGATGCCGGGCCGGCCTATGCCTTCTCGGCCTATCACCTGATGAAGGTGCGCGACCCCTACGAAACATTTCCGATCCATTACGAGGATGTGTGAGATGGCCGCCGCGCGCCTGGCCGATCTGGCCGTCATCATACGCAGCAAGAACGCAGGACCGTACCGCCTGACCTTTGACGTGCTTCTGCCCGATGCCGCGACCTTCAAACGCGTGAAAGCGTCGGGCGTATTGGGGCGCGAGTCGGTGGCCAAGGCGCTGTCCCTGAAGCCTGTCGAGGTCACCTCATTGTTCGAGCTGAAATCGGCCCACGCCTTCAAGGTCACCATCCGCCGCCAAGTGGGGCAGAGCGACATCGGCGAAAGCGACGTTTATGGCTGCCAGCAGCACGTGCCGCTGATGGAACTTCTGGTCGCCTGATGGGCGCATTTATCTAGGTCCGGAACGCACCGGGGACGTTGCGTCGCCCTGCCGCGCCATCGCATAATTGGAAAAGTCGCTCGGAAGGTGGCATTCGGTTTGAGAGTGGGATGAGGGTGTTGCGGGCACACGCGAGCCCCCTAAGAGGGAAGGAGACTAAAGATATGCGCCGAATCTTGATGTTGGGCCTTGCGGCTGCGTGCGTCGCGCTTGCCGCGCCGTCGTTCGCACAGGAAAAACTGGTTGTCGCCATCTATGGCGGTAACTGGGGTGCGGCCATCGAAAAATGCATCTTCCAGCCGTTCACGGCGGCGTCCGGGATTGTCGTGACGTCGGAGCCCAGCGTGTCCACGGTGACGCGCTCCAAGCTGCAGCAGCAGAAGGGCAGCCCGGCGCTCGACGTGGTGTGGATCGACGGCGGCATCTCCGAGTTGGCCATGGCCGACGGCACCGTCGGCACGATCGACCCGAAGAAGATTCCGAACATCGCTGGCGTCATCGATGAGGGCGTCTACAAGCGCAAGGACGGCTCGATCTATGCGGCCAGCACCGGCTTCTACGCCGTCGGTCTTGCCTATAACACCAAGGAAGTGAAAGAAGCGCCGACGTCTTGGTGGGATCTTTGGAAGAAAGAGTATGAAGGCAAGGTGATCATCCCGAGCCCGGTGAATGCCGGTGGCATTCCGTTCTTCCTGACCATCAACAAAGCCGCGGGCGGCGATATCAAGAACGTCCAGCCCGGCGTGGATCGCCTGAAGACTTTGAAGGTGTCGTCCTATTATGACGCCTCCGGCCAGGGCGCCAGCAACTTCCAGAGCGGCGAAGCCATCATCGGCGCGCACTACGCGACCGCCGCATGGGGCTTGGCCGACCAGGGCCTGCCGATCGCCTATGCCGTGCCCAAGGAAGGCGCGCCGTCCTCGGACATCCGCATCCATCTGGTCGAGGGCACGAAGAAGAAGGAGTCGGCTGAGAAGCTGATCAACTTCGCGATCAGCAAGGAAGCCGCGACCTGCCTTAGCGAGAATCTCTATGTCGGCCCGGCGACCAAGGGCGTGACGCTCACCGACAAGGCCAAGGCTCGTATGCCTTGGGGCCCCAACGGCACGGTCAAGAGCCTATTCCTGCCGAATTGGGAGGAGGTCAACGCCAACCGCGACCGCTTGACGGAGATCTGGAACAAACAGGTCGCAGGCAAGTAGGCCGGCGATCCATCGCGTCGAGCGCCCCGGGGTCCACGCTCCCGGGGCGCGGGACGCTTCCGCCATGGCAGGCGATCTGATCGAAATTGTCGGGTTGGTGAAACGCTACGGCGCCGTCGCGGCGCTCGACGGCGTCTCCATCAACGTGCGACAGGGCGAGTTCCTGGCCCTGCTCGGCCCGAGCGGCTGCGGCAAGACCACGCTGTTGCGCTCCATCGCCGGCTTCGTCGAGCCGACCGAAGGACAGGTCCGCATCGGCGGCAAGGTAATCAACGACGTGCCGCCGCACGAGCGGCCGGTGAACACCGTGTTCCAGAACTATGCCCTGTTTCCGCACATGACGGTGGCCGACAACGTGGCCTTCGGCCCGCGGCGCAAGGGCACGCCCAAAGCCGAGGTCGCCAAGCAGGTGGCCGATGTGCTGGCCATGGTCGGCATGGACGGGTACGGCGAGCGCTATCCGCGACAGCTTTCGGGCGGCCAGCAGCAGCGCATCGCGCTGGCGCGCGCCATCGTGAACCAGCCGCAGGTGCTGCTGCTCGACGAGCCGCTGGGCGCGCTCGACCTGAAGCTGCGCAAGCGGATGCAGGTGGAGCTGAAGCGGCTGCACGGTCAGCTCGGCATTACGTTCATCTACGTTACCCACGACCAGGAAGAAGCCCTGGCCATGGCCGACCGCATTGCGGTGATGAACCAGGGCAAGATCGCCCAGATCGGCACCGGGCAGGATATCTACCGCGCGCCCAATTCGCGCTACGTCGCCGACTTCATCGGTGAAGCCAATCTCATCGAATGTACGGTCAAGAACGGCCGCCTCGACCTGGGTGGCGTCACGCTCCCCTATGATGTGGCGGGTGCAGGCGCGCGCGCCACGCTGATGATCCGGCCCGAGGATATCCACCTCGGCGCGCCGCCGTCGGACGGGGCGCCGGTGGTGCTCAAGGCCACGGTACGGGACAAGGTGTTCCTGGGCAGCGCGTGGCGCGTCTACGCGGCCTTGCCCTCGGTGCAAGAGATCGCCGCCCACGCCGCCTCAGGCGATGCCGTGGACCATGTGGCGAAGGGCGGGGCGATCGAACTGTGGTGGCCCCGCGACCGGGGCCGGGTGCTGGCGCAATGATGGGCCGCCCGGTTCAAGCCGTCACGGTCGTCTGAGGCGCGAGCGATGCGCATCAACCCCTGGAGCGCCGTGCTCCTTCTGGGCGTGCCCGTCGCCTTCCTGATCATCTTTTTCATCGTGCCGTTCGGCACCGTGGCGGTGACCAGCTTCCGCATGCCCGACGGCGGCTGGAGCGCCGCCAACTACGAGAAGATCGCGACCGACGCCTATTACTGGGGCGCCTTGTACTTGACCTTCAAGATCGCGCTGTGGGTCACCCTGATCGTCCTTCTGGTCGGTTATCCGCTGGCCTATACGATCACCTACAACGTGCGCAATCCGCTGCTGCGCCGCTTCATCTACATCGTCATCGTTACGCCGCTGTTCACCAGCAGCATCGTGCGAGCCTTCGGCTGGCTCGTGCTGCTCGGTCGCAAAGGCATGGTCAACGAGACGCTGATGTCGCTCGAGCTGATCGACAAGCCGCTCCAGATCCTGTTCACCGAGGGCGGCATCGTCATCGGCATGGCTTACATCATGCTGCCGTTCATGGTTCTGACGGTGGCCAGCATCCTGCAGAACATCAATACCTCGCTGCTCGAGGCCGCGCGCGATTTGGGCGCGCATCCGGTTGTCGCGTTCCTCAAGGTCACTTTTCCGTTGAGCCTGCCTGGCGTCATCGCCGGCTCGCTGATCGTGTTCACTTTGAGCGTCAGCGCGTATGTCACGCCCAGCATCCTGTCGGGCGGCAAGAAGACCGTCATGTCGATGCTGATCTACCAGCAGTACGCCGCGACGCTGAATTTCCCCTTCGGCGCGACGCTGGCCGTGGCGCTCCTGGTCTCGACCCTGCTGCTGATCGCCGGCTATCTGCTGGTGATCGAACGTCACGCGAAGGGGTAGGGCGATGCGTCTCTCCGATTCGCTTGGTCGCGCGTCCTTGTTCGGGATCAGTATCCTGGCCCTGATTTTCTTGGCGTTCCCGCTTCTGGTCGTCATCGGTATCTCGTTCACGACGACGGAATATCTGCGCTTTCCGCCCGTCGGCATGACGTGGAAGTGGTACGCGCGCTTCTTCCACGACGCATCCTTTGTCGAATCGCTGATCACGAGCGCCAAGCTGGCTTTGTCGGCCACGGCCGGCGCGCTGGTTTTGGGTGTGCCCGCGGGTCTCGTGCTGGCGCGCAAGCGCTTTCCGGGGCGTCAGGCCATCAGCGCCCTGTTCCTGTCGCCACTCGTGCTGCCGACCATCGTGCTGGGCGTGGCCATCCTGCAGTACGCCAGCACGATGGGTTTCGCGCGCACCTTCTGGGCGCTGTTCGTCGGCCACGTCGTGCTGGTCATGCCCTATGTGATGCGGACGACGCTGGCGTCCCTCTCGGGTTTCGACGTCGCGCAGGAAGAGGCCGCGCAGGACCTGGGCGCCACGCCGCTGAAGACGTTCTTCCTGGTGACGTTGCCGCAGATCAAGCCCGGCGTCATCGCGGGCGCCTTGTTCGCCTTCATCATCTCGTGGATCGATGTCGAGGTGGCAGTGTTCAACTCGACGCCCGAGTTGATCACGATCCCGGTCAAGATGTTCAACTACATCCAGTTCAACGTCGATCCGATCATCGCGGCCGTTTCGGCCATCACCATCTATGTGGCCATCGTCGCCGTGCTGCTGATCGACGTCACGGTCGGCGTCGAGAAGGCCACGACGCGGCGCGAGTAGGGCGCCGTCAATGAGCGAGGCGAAGCGATGACGGCCCTCTCCGATATCAAGGTGCTGGAAACCGGCTCGATGCTGGCGGGCCCGTTCTGCGGCTCGCTGCTGGGCGATTTTGGCGCCGAAGTGATCAAGCTAGAGAAGCCAGGCAAGCCCGATGCCTTGCGCGAGTGGCCGCCCTTCAAGGACGGTCAGCCCTTGTGGTGGAAAGCCATGGCGCGCAACAAGCGGCTGGCCACACTCGATATCTCTCGTCCCGAGGCGCGGGAGGCCACACTGGCGCTGATCGGCCGCAGCGATATCGTGATCGAGAATTTCCGCCCTGGCACGTTGGAGCGTTGGGGTCTGGGGCCGGCCGAGTTGGCGGTCCAGTTCCCCCACGTCATCTGGGTGCGCGTCAGCGGCTACGGCCAGACCGGCCCCTATAGCGGGCGCGGGGGTTACGCGACCATCGCCGAGGCCTATTCGGGCTTGGCGTCCTTCACGGGCTTTCCGGACCGCGGGCCGATGGTCTCAGCCTTTCCACTGGGCGACTACGTGGCCGGCACCTATGCGGCGTTCGGCGCCATGGCGGCCATCAACGCCCGGCGGCAGACGGGCCGCGGCCAGGTGGTTGACGTCAGCCTGTTCGAACCGCTCCTGCGTATCCTGGAATCGGCCATCGTCCGATACGATCAGACAGGCAAAAAGAAGCCGCTGCTCGGCAACCAGATGGAAGAGGACGTGCCGCGCAACATCTACGCGACACGCGACGGCCATGTGGCGATCAGCGTCGGCTCGCAAGCCATCTTCAACAATCTGCTCGACGCCATGGGCCGCGTGGACCTGAAGGGCGATCCGCGCTTTTCCAGCCAGGACGCGCGGGCCGAGCATCGAGACGCGACGGACGGTTTGGTGCGCGATTTTCTCGCCCAACGGACGACGGCGGAGGCGTTGGAGGCGTTCGAAGCGAACAAAGTGGTGGCGGGAAAGATCAACGATATGGCGGATGTCTTCGCCGACCCGCACATGGCCGCGCGCGAGGCGTTGATTACCGTGATGGACCCGCAATTCGGCCCCATGCGCCTGCCGGCGCCGGTGCCGAAGTTGAGCGAGACGCCGGGCTCGGTGCGCTGGACCGGTGGCGAGCCGGGCCGGGACAACGACCATGTTTTTCGCGAAGTACTTGGCCTCAACGCCCAGGTGATCGACGGGATGCGCAAGGCCGGGGTGATCTGAGATGGCGTCGCGGGAAATCGGCATCGTCGGTTTGGGGCAGACGAAGTATTCCAAGAAACCCAACGGCACGCTGATCGGCTATCTGGCCGAAGCGGGCCGGCTCGCACTCGCCAGCGCAGGTATGGAGAAGAAAGATATCGACGGGCTGGCTATCAGCTCATTCCAGCTTCCGCCCGATAATGCCGTCACCCTGTGCGACCAGTTCGGCCTGTCGGTCTCCTGGGCCTGGTACTTCACCGCGGGCGGCGCGGGCTCGCTTTCGTCGGTTCTCGCGGCCATCCAGGCCATCGAAGCGGGACAGGCCAATGCGGTGCTCTGCATCGCGGGCGACCTCTACGACGTGAATGCCCATTACAAGCTGATGGGCAATTTCAATCACGCGCTCTCCAACTATGCCGTGCCGCACGGGTTCGGCGGGCCGAATGGCCTGTTTGCCATCGTCACGCGCAAGCATATGGAGCGCTATAACACGACGCGCGAGCAGTTGGGCCGCATCTGCATCGGCCAGCGCGCCTCGGCGATGCTGAACGAGAACGCGCTGCTGCGCGCGCCTATGACCATGGACGACTACCTCAACGCGCGCATGATCGCGGACCCCTTGCGCCTCTATGACTGTGTCCTGCCGTGCATCGGAGCGGAGGCCGTGCTGGTCACGGCGTTGGATCGGGTACCAAAGGAAAAGCGCGTGCGCGTGCTGTCGGGATACGAGCGGCACAACCATCCGCCCGGAGAGATCGCACCCTTGGAAGGCGGCTGGGCCCTGTTCCGCGACCGGCTCTACGCCGACGCGGGCTATGGGCCCAAGGACATGCAGTTTGTCCAATCCTACGACGACTATCCGATCATGGTCGCGGTCCAGCTCGAGGATTTGGGCTTCTGCGCCAAGGGCGAGATCGGCCCGTTCCTCGCGCGCCACGACATGGCGTGGAACGGCAGCTTTCCGGTCAACACCGGCGGCGGCCAGCTCTCCTGCGGTCAGACCGGCGCGGGCGGCGGCATGATCGGCCTGTGGGAGGCCGTCTGCCAATTGCGCGGCGAGGCCGGCGCCCGGCAGATTCCCAGCGTATCGCGTGGCCTCGTCGCGGGCTACGGCATGGTCGGCTACGGCCACGGGCTGGGCGCCAGCGCCGTGATCCTGGAGAAGGCCACATGAGCGCGCAGCCAAACTATCCGCAGCCTTACGAGGACGCCGACAATGCGCCCTTCCTGGCCGCCTGGCACAAGGGCGTGCTGGCACTGCAGCGCTGCAAAGGATGCGGCAAGGCGATCTACTATCCGCGCCCCATGTGCCCCCATTGCTGGTCGGCGGATCTGGAATGGTTCGAAGCCAGCGGCAAGGGCACGGTCGTGGGGCACAGCCTAGTCTGGCGTCCCAACCATGAGTCCTTCCAGCCCGAGGTGCCGGTGGTCTTGGTCGAGGTCGCGCTGGCGGAAGGGCCGCTGATGCTGTCGCGCGTCGTGGGCGACGACCGTGAGAAGACACGCAGCGGTGCGGCGGTCAGGCTTGTGACGATGTCCGATGCCGCGCGCTATCCGCTGCCGACCTTCCGCTTGGCTTAGCGCGTCAGGAAATCACGAAGCCCTTGCTGACAGGATCGTCCGGGCTCATCAGCCATTTGGCGTAGCCGATCACGTTGGCCGTGCCCTTCACTGTGGGCACGAATGCGCGGTGATTGCCCAGCTTCGTCTCGCGCACGATGCAGCCCTCGAACGTGCCGCTGCCCAACAGGCCTTCGGACTTGATTGTCTGGCCTATCTTGATCCGTCCGCGCGACTCCAGCATGGCCAGCATGGCGCTGGTGCCGGTGCCGCCCGGCGAGCGGTCCATCTTGCCGTCCGAGAAGACGTGGACGTTGCGATAGAAAGCACCGGGCAGGGTGCCGTCGTGATAGATCGTGGTAAAATCGACATGTTTGATGTGCGGCTTCGTCGGATGCACCACCTTCACCTTCTCGTTGAACAGCTTCTTCACCAGAAGCCCAAGGCGTGAGAAGTAGGAGGCGTTCTCCGGCGAAATGCGGGGCTGGCGGTCGCCCCAGTTGAGCTGGATGAAATAGTTGCCGCCGAAGCTGAGGTCGACATTCACGCGCCCGACTTCCGGCACGTCCAGCGGGATATCCCGCTCCGCCACGTAGGCTGGCACGTTCTCGAAACGCGTCCATTCGGCCGCCTGGTCGTTGGACGCCACCTCCGCCGTCACATCGCCCGCGGTGGTCTCATAGCGGATCGTGGTGCGGTTGCCCGTCACGGGAACCAGATTGTGCGAAACCAGCGCCATGCTCAGTGCGATGGTGCCGTGGCCGCACATGTCGTGAAAATGGGTGCCGTCCATCCAGATCATGCCCGCGTCGTAATCCGGCGAGGACGGCGGCGTGACGAAGACGCCGAACATGTCCTGATGCCCGCGCGGCTCGCGCATAAGGGACTGACGCAGCCAGTCGTAGTTCTTCTCCAGGAACGCGCGCTTGCCCAGGATGTCGAGGCCGGCGGGGTAGGGGATGCCGTGATGGATGATGCAGGTCGGCTCGCCCTCGGTGTGCGTGTAGATGCAATCGATGAAGCGATTCTTCAGCATGACAATCCCCCAATGGCTTGCGCTGGCGGGATTGTAGCCAGGGAGGCGGGGCTGTGCTACCCCCGCCCTTGGGCTCGCGGTTTGGGCTTATTTGGCCGCGAAAGCTTCGATCTCACGGATCACGGATTCCGGCGCGTCGTCCATCAGGAAGTGCCCCGCCTTGGGGATCAGACGCAGCTCCGCCCGCGGAATAAGCTTTTGCAGCTTTTCGCCGCGCGCCAGCGGAATCCAGGTGTCGTCATCGCCCCACAGGATCAGTGTCTCGGGCAAGACCTGATGCAGCTGCGCTTCGATGCGGTCGAGATAGGGCTCCTCGAAATCACCGAGAAAGCGGTAATAGGCAGCCTGGCCTTCCGCCGTGCTCCATGGCCCGAAGTAGCCCTGGAAAATCTCCTCGCTCATTCCTGTGTGCATGGCGGTGGGGATATGGGCGCGCATGATTTGCGCGTACAGCTTCGCCGGCATCGTCTGATAGGCCGTGAGATGCGCGCGCGCGTGCATGGAGTTCGCCGAGACGGACGGATTCAGCACTGCCGCGCTCAGCAGGATCAGGCGCCCGTACTGGCGGTACTTGAACAGATGGGCGCTAAGCGCGGGCACGGTGCCGATGTCGTGCGCCACCATCAACGGAGCGTCCAGTTTCCAGTGTTCCAGGAGCGCGGCCAATAGATTGGTTTGTGAATCGCCGAAGACCTTGCGCCCTTCGCGCATGGCCGACTGGCCGAAGCCCAGCATGTCGTAAACGTGGACGCGGTATTTGCGCGCCAGAGCCGGCGCCACCTGGCGCCACGAAAAGGAATTGCCGGGAAATCCGTGGACCAGGACCAGCGGGGGGCCGCTGCCCATCACCGCGTAAGCGATCTCGTCGCCTTCGAAAAGGAACCGCTTGCTCAAGACCCAGGGCGTCATGGCCACACACTCCGTTCACCGTTTCGCGAAGACTGTATAACCATCTAAAATAGATTAAAAGGTTATTCTAAATTTGGAAAATATTTAGATATTTGAATGTGTTAGCCATAGAGTTCCGGGCTATGAGGGATTTGGTGGCGTATACGCTCGGCGTGATGCTGAGCGTCTTCTTCCGCAGCAATCTGGCGGTATTGGCGCCGGAGTTGTCCGTCGATCTGCGTGCGACTGCCTCCGATCTCGGCACGTTGTCCGGCGTTTGGTTCTTCTCCTTTGCGTTGGCGCAAGTGCCGGTGGGCGTCGCACTCGACCGCTGGGGTCCGCGCCTGACCGTCACGGTGGGATTGAGCATCGGTGTCGTGGGCGCCTGCCTGTTCGCCGCCGCGCCTTCGATCTCTACCGCCATCTTCGCGCAGGTTCTTTTGGGGCTGGCTTGCGCGCCGTTGTTCATGGCGACGGTCGTCTACATCGCGCGCAATTGGGCGCGAGAGCGTTTCCTGTCGGTGATGGCGGGCGTGCTGGCGATCAGCAATCTGGGCGCGATCCTGGCCGCGACTCCGCTGGCCGCTATGTCCGAATGGCTGGGTTGGCGCGGTGCCATGTGGGGCATGGCTGCGGCGACGCTTCTGCTGACGCTCTATGTCGTTTTCCGCGTAGCCAAAGACGCCAAGGCACCGGCGCAGGAAAGCATACGCCAGGCGGTGCGGGGCATCGCCGTGGTGATGGGTGTGCGCGAGCTATGGCCGCTGTTGCCCTTCGTGCTGGTGTGCAGCGGCGTCATCATGGCAGTCCGCGCCTTGTGGGGCGGGCCCTATCTGGCCGATGTGTTCGGCATGGGCCCGGTCGATCGCGGCAACGTCCTGGTCGGCATGGTGCTGGCGGCTTCGGCGCTCAACTATGCGATCGGACGGCTCGAGCGCTGGGCGGGCTCGCCGCGTCCCCTCGTCATGGCCGTGTCGGTGGTGACGGCCGTGGCGCTGATCATGATGACGATCTGGCCATCCGCGTCGGTGACGCTGTCCGTCGTGCTGATGATCGTCGTCGGCTTGTTCGGCGCGGCCTACGGCCTGGCCATCGGCCATGGCCGCATCTTCTTTCCGGCCGGAAAGGAGGGGCGTGGCGCCACGCTGCTCAATTTCTTCAACTTCATCGGCGCCGCCGTCATGCAGGTGGCGACCGGCGAGGTGATCGAGCACAGCCTGAATGCGGGCCTCTCGCACGCCCAGGCCTATGCGATCATGTTCGCCTTCCTGGCCGTCTTGCTGGTCCTGTCCCTGATTCCCTACCGCAAGAGCAAGATATCCTTGTCCGGCTGACGTCTTGACGCGGCGTGGCCCGCAGCCGAGGTTGCCCGGCCTCCATCGACGCGAGAATCGCCCATTCCCCTCGACACCCATCACATTTTGATCGCCCTGGCCGCGTTTCTGATCGGCGGCTTGGTGAAGGGCACGATTGGCCTCGGCCTTCCGACCGTGTCGCTGGCGATTCTGTCCGCGACCATGGACTTGCGCGCGGCGATTGAACTGATGGCCGTGCCCGCCGCCATGACCAACATCTATCAATGCGTGCAGGGCGGCGCGTTCTGGGAATTGCTCCGGCGCCACTGGTCGTTATTCGTGGCGGCTGCCATCGGCGTCGTCATCGGCACCATGATCCTGTTCAGCGTCGACCCGAACCTGCTTTGCGGCGTGTTGGGGATCATTCTGTGCTTCTACGCCGTTCTGGGTATGGTGACCGTGCCGATCACGATTCCGCGTCGGTGGGAGAAGGTCCTTGGGCCGCTGACGGGGATATCGACCGGCATCGTTACCGGCGCCACGGGCTCGTTGGCCTTGCCGTTGATGATCTATATCGACGGCCTTCATTTCGATAAGGAGCGCTTCGTCCAATTCACCGGCATGGTCGCGACGGCCATCACCGTGCCGCTCATGATCGGCGTCACCGGCCGGCAGATGTTCACGGGCGGCGTGCTGCCCACGGCGATCGCGGCGGTCGTGCCGTCGTTCCTGGGCCTGTGGGTCGGCCAGAGGTTGCGCCGTCGCGTGCCGCAAGCGCTGTTCCGCAAGCTGGTCCTGTTGGCTTTGCTCGCCATTGGCGTAAAGCTGATCGACAAGGGATTTTTCTGAGGATGCCATGGGCGAACGTGACGAAGGCGCATTGGTGCTGTTTTCCGGTGGGCAGGATTCGGCCACTTGCCTGGCTTGGGCGCTGGCGCGCTTTGGCAAGGTCGAGACCATTTCGTTCGATTATCGCCAGCGTCACGCGGTCGAACTGGAATGCCGCCACGCGGTGCGGCGCGAGTTGATCGCGCTGAACGCGGATTGGGCGCGGCGGTTGGGTGAAGACCATCTTGTCGATCTGTCGTCGCTGTCGTCCATAAGCGAGACCGCGCTGACCCGCGATGCGGAGATCCGCATGACAGAGGAGGGCCTGCCCTCCACCTTCGTGCCGGGGCGCAATCTTCTATTCTTCACCTACGCCGCGGCGGTCGCCTACCGGCGCGGCCTGCGCCACATCGTGGGCGGCATGTGCGAGACGGATTATTCCGGCTATCCCGATTGCCGCGACGACACGATCAAGGCCATGCAGCTCGCGCTTAACCTGGGTATGGCGCGGCGCTTCGTGCTGCACACGCCGTTGATGTGGATCGACAAGGCCGAGACCTGGCGGCTGGCGGAATCTCTGGGCGGCGCGTCTCTGGTGGAGGCGATCCGCGAACACAGCCATAGCTGCTACATGGGCGACCGCGCACACAGCCATGCCTGGGGCTATGGTTGCGGCAAATGTCCCGCTTGCGATCTCAGGTCGGAAGGCTGGCGCCGCTACCGGGCGCCAGCGTAGTCCGTCGTCAGGCCGTGGCCAGCTCCGGCAGGCCGATGGGGCACGACACGCCCGTACCGTCCACGCCGCAGTAGCCGCCGGGATTCTTGGCCAGGTACTGCTGATGGTAATCCTCGGCGTAAAAGAATTTCGGCGCGTCGAGGATCTCGGTCGTGATCGGGCCGTAATGGGCCGTGTTCAGGTGGGCCTGATACATGTCGCGCGAATGCTCGGCTGCTTCGCGTTGCTTGGGCGAGTAGACATAGATGCCCGAACGGTACTGCGTGCCCATATCGTTGCCCTGGCGCATGCCCTGGGTCGGATCATGGCCCTCCCAGAAAATCTTCAGCAGCGCTTCGTAGCTGGTGACCTTCGGGTCGAACACGACCAGCACCACCTCGTTTTGGCCGGTGCGGCCCGAGCAGACCTCTTCATAGGTCGGATTCGGCGTTTGGCCGGCGGCATAGCCGACCGCCGTGGTGAACACACCCGGCGCTTGCCAGAACTTGCGCTCGACGCCCCAGAAGCAGCCCATGCCGAACATGGCCAACTCCATCCCGGCCGGAAACGGCGCGGTCAGGGTCTGGCCGTTGACGAAATGAGCCTTGGGCACCCGCATGGCGGTGGAGCGGCCCGGCAGGGCCTCCTCGCGCGTTGGCATCCTCAGCTTCTTCTCGAACATCCACATGGCCTGCCTCCTGGATCGAAGGTGGGGCCCCCGAGGGGCCGGTCTTCTCAAGAGATGGGGCGGAAAGATACCCCGCGCAACCGGCCCGCGATCAATAAGCCGTGATCGTGAAGCCTCAGTCCGAACGGTACTTCTTCAGGACCTTGCTGTTCAAGGTGACGCCCAAACCAGGCCCGCGCGGTGGCGCCACGCTGCTGTCCACCAAGGGGAACTTCTCATTCACGATATCCTCGTCGTGATAGAAGGGTCCGACGATGTCGGAGGGCACCGTGCCGTCGAAGCATGGGTGCGACACGCCGATATGGGCCATGAAGGCCGAGGTGATGCCCAGTTCGATCGTGCTGCCCAAGAGGCAGGGGATCTGGTTGGCTCGGGCGATGGCCAGGATGTCGCGCGTGGCGATATAGCTGCCGTGGGTCGGCGGGGTCACCGCGAAGACGTCGACCAGCCGGTCCTTGGCCAGTTGGCGTGCGTCATCCACCGTGAACAGACTTTCGTGCGCGACCAGCGGAATACGGGTCCGGCGACGCAGGTCGGCCCACGCTTCCATCGGGTACCGGCTGAACGGCTGCTCGATGAAGCCAATATTGGCCGCTTCCAACGCGGGCAGTGCTTTCATCGTATCGGTGAACGACCAGCCCTGATTCGAATCGATGCCCACCGGCACCTTTGCGCCCACGACTTTGCGCACCGCACGCACACGCGCGATATCTTCCTCCAAATCGTGGCCGGTCTTGATCTTGATGTAGCGGAAGCCGCGCTTGAGCGCGCGCTTCGCCATCGCCGCCGACTTGGCGGGCGAGCCGCTGACCACGAACTTGATCGCGACGCGCTCGCGCACCTTGCCGCCCCACAGATCGTGCAGTGGCATATTCGCGGCCTTGCCCGCCAGGTCCCACAGCGCCATCTCGATGGCGGCCTTCGCGTAGGGGTTGCTTGCGATGGCACGGTCCATGATCTGGTTGGCGTCCTGGATGCGGCGCACGTCGTGCCCCTTCAGGGCGGGCGCCAGATAGGTGCGGATGACATGCGCGCAGGCGTGCGGGTCTTCGCCGGTCCAGGGCGATTCGATGCTGGCTTCGCCGAGCCCCTCCATGCCGTTGTCCGTGCGCACGAAGACGATGGTGAACTTGGAGAAGGTGAAGGTCGCGTGCGCGGCGTCGATTTGCAGGCGCGGCACTTGAACCGGAACGGCTTCGATCTCTCGGATTTTCATGGCATCCCCCCAAAAGTCTGGCGTCGTCCGCGCCGGTTACCTGGAATGTTGCCCGCACGGACACGGCTTCGGCAAGGCACGCCTTGTGGTCTAGACTTCCAGGTCCGATTGAACGGAACGGTGGGGCGATGGCGGACGGAATCGCGGAACTGCGCGCGCTGTTGGCGGAGAGCCAGCGCGTGGTGTTTTTCACCGGCGCGGGGATCAGCACGGAATCCGGCATCCCGGATTTCCGCAGTCCGGGCGGCTTATGGAGCCAGTACCGGCCCATCGAGTTCGGCGAGTTCATGGCTTCCGCCGAGGCTCGGAAGGAGTATTGGCGTCGCAAGATCGAGACCGACAAGGTCTTGTTGACGGCTAAGCCCAATCGCGGGCATCGCGCCATCGCGGCGCTGATTGCGTCCGGCAAGGCTTCCAGCGTCATCACGCAGAATATCGACGGGCTGCATCAGACTTCGGGCGTGCCGGTTGCCAAGATTGTCGAACTGCACGGCAACACCACCTACGCCACCTGCCTGGATTGCGGCGAACGTTACGAGCTGGAGCCGATCAAGCAGGTCTTCGTGGCCGATGGCACCCTGCCGGAGTGCACCGCGTGCATGGGCATCATCAAGCCGGCCACCATCGCCTTCGGCCAGTCCATGCCGCAGGCCGAAATGCACCGCGCTCAGATCGAAACCGTCGCCTGCGACCTGTTCATCTCCGTGGGTTCGTCCCTGGTCGTCTACCCTGCCGCCGGCTTCCCAGCCTTGGCGCACGAGAAGGGCGCCAGCCTGGTCATCGTCAACCGCGAACCCACACCGCTCGACAACATGGCGCGGCTTGTCATCCGGGGCGAAATCGGTCCCGTCCTCGGACAGGCTGTCGGTATCGAATAGCAAGCCGCGATTGCTGGCTGCGGCCTTCGCCGTCGTGTAACAATTCCGGCCCCCGCCCGGAGGTCACCGATGTCCGACGCCCAATTCGCTGCCAATGCCAAGATGGAACCCTATTGGTGGGAGGCCGCACCGCGGCCGGTTCTGCCGGAGCCCAAGCTGCCCGGACGTACCGACGTGGTCGTGGTGGGCTGCGGCTACACGGGCGTCTCGGCCTCGCTGACCTTGGCGAAAGAGGGGCGCGAGGTCGTGACCTTCGATGCCGAGCATGCGGGCTGGGGCTGCAGCACACGCAACGGCGGCCAGATCGGCACCAAGCTGCGCCTGGGCCTCGGCGATCTGTCCGCCAAGTATGGCAAGGACCGTGCGGTGGCGATGGTCAAGGAAGTGACTAGCGCGCGCAATTACATCGAGGATTTGATCAAGCGCGAGGCGCTCGACTGCCAGTGGTCGGTGTGCGGCCGCTTCGTGGGCGCGCATCGCCCCGGCGACTACGACGGGCTGGCCGCCGATATGCCGGTCTACAAGCGCGAGTGCGGTATCGACGCCGACATGATCCCGCGCGCCGAGCAGCATGCGCAGATTGGCACCGACGCTTATTACGGCGGGCTTCTGGTCCACAACAACGCGAGCCTCCATCCCGGCCAGTTCCATGCCGCCATGCTGGACCGCGCCATCAAGGCCGGCGTAAAGATCGCCATCCACTGTCCCGTGTCGAAGGTGGAAAAGGACGGCAACGAGTTCGTCGTCACGTGCGCGCGCGGCACGATCCGCGCCAAGAACGTCATCATGGCGACCAACGGCTATACCGACGGCGTCGCGCCCGATTTGCGCCGCCGTCTGATCCCCATCGGCAGCTACGTCATGGCGACGGAGGAGTTGCCGGTCGACGTGATGAAGCGGTTGATGCCCAAGATGCGCGTCATCAGCGATACGCGCCGCGTCGTCTACTACTATCGCGCCTCGCCCGACGGGCGGCGCTTCGTATTCGGCGGGCGCGTCGCGGCCAGCGAGACAGACCCCGCCATTTCCGGCCCGCGCTTGCACGACGTTCTCTCGGGCATCTTCCCGGAGGTGAAGGACGTCAAGATCAGCCATTCCTGGATGGGCTTCGTCGCTTATACCTTCGATTCGCTGCCCCATATCGGCATCCATGACGGCATCCATTACGCCATGGGTTATTGCGGCTCGGGCGCACACATGGCGCCGTATCTCGGCCACAAGATCGCGCTGAAGGTGCTGGGCCGTGACCAGGATGCGCGGACGGCCTATGACGACCTGCAGTTCCAGACACGGCCGTTCTATTCCGGCGCGCCTTGGTTCCTGGGTGCGGCCGTCATGTACTACAACTTCCTTGACCGCTTGCCGTCCGGCAGCGGCCGTCGCCCGTAAAATCCATGGCCGCGTCGGTCTTCACATCCGATGTGAAGTTCCAGCCCTATTGGTGGGACGCGGCGCCGTACAAGCCGTTGCCCACGGTTGAGCTGCCGAAATCGGTCGACGTGGTGGTGATGGGGGCGGGCTATGTCGGCCTGTCGGCCGCGCTCACGCTCGCGCGCGGTGGGCGCGACGTGCTGGTCTGCGAGATGGGCGCGGTCACCAACGGCGGCGCGTCGCGCAACCAGGGTCAGATGGGCGCGGTGTTCAAGCGCAGCTTCAGCCAGCTTTCTGAAAGCTACGGGCGCGACAAGGCCGTGGCGATCATGAAGTCGGGGCGCGCGGCCATTGAGTTCACCCAGACTCTGATCGAGAGCGAGCAGATTTCCTGCGACCTGGAGCGGAACGGCCGCTTCGTCGCGGCCTATCGCCAGGAAGATTACGATGCGATGGGAAGGGAGCTGGAAATCCTGAAGCGCGAGGTCGGCTTCGCGGGCGATATGGTGCCGCGCTCGGAGCAGACCAAGCATATCGGCACGGACTTCTACTTCGGCGGCCAGCTGCGCCATATCGATGCGACCATTCAGCCTGCGAAGTACCAGCAGGGAATGATCGAACGCGTCCTGTCCGCAGGCGCGCGCATCGCCGAGCATACGCCCGTGACACGTCTGGAACGCGACGGCGGCCTGTTCCGCATCACCACGCCGCGTGGAACGCTGACGGCGCGCGATCTGTTCATCGCGACCAATGCCTATACGGGTGACGTGACGCCGGACTTGCGCCGCCGCATCATCCCGTTGGGCGCCTACATCATCGCAACCGAGCCGTTGTCGCCGGAACGCGTGAAGCAGGCCATGCCCACGCCACGCGCGCTGCACGACACGCGCAAGCTGATCTTCGGCATGCGCCTCACGCCCGAGCACAACCGCATCATGTTCGGCGGCCGGGCTTCTCTGTCCGAGACCGATCCGGCTCGCACCGCGCCGCGCTTGCACCGCCGGCTATTGCAGGTCTTTCCGTCGCTGGAGGGTGTGCGCGTCACCCATACCTGGCACGGCTTCGTGGCGTTTACATTTCAGTATCTGCCGCATATCGGCGTTCGCGAGGACGGTGCGCATTTCGTGCTGGGCTGCTGCGGTTCGGGCATCGCCATCGGCACCCATCTGGGGCATACAGCCGCGCTGCGCATCCTCAACGGGCGCAACGCGGAGAACGCAACGCCGTTCGACAATCTACCGTTCGAGACCCGTCCGCTCTACACGGGCCGGCCATGGTTCGTGGCCCCGACCATGCTGAGCTACGCGATCAAGGACATGCTGCCGCGCCACCACGCCGGGGCGTGATGATCACCGATCCCTATTTTACATGCTGGCGGTGCCGGCGCTCCTGCTCATGGGCGTGTCCAAGGGTGCGTTCGGCCAAGGGGTTGGTACGCTTTCTACCCCGCTGATGGCCTTGGCCGTGCCCGTGCCGGTCGCAGCGGCCATCACGCTGCCCATCCTGTGTCTGAGGGACCTGACCGGCATCTGGGGTTATCGCGGCCAATGGGACCGCAGCCAGATGCGCATTATCGTGCCGGGCGCGGCCATCGGCATCGCGATTGGTGGGCTTCTGTTCGGCGTTCTGGACGACCACGCGGTCGGGCTTCTGATCGGCATCCTGGCCTTCGTGTTCGGGTTGGAATGGTGGTTGCGCCGCGGCGCGGAGCGCTCGGCGTCCAAGCCGCATCGGGGCCGGGGCTTGTTCTGGTCGGCCCTGTCAGGCTTCACCAGTTGCGTCGCGCACGCGGGCGGGCCGCCCATCGCCGTCTATCTGCTGCCCCAGCGGCTGGACCGCCGCGCCTATGTCGCCACCATGGTTCTGTTTTTCACCGTCGTGAATTGGATGAAGTTCGTGCCCTACGGGATTCTTGGCCTGTTCAGTTTCCAGAACGTCATGACCTCGCTGGTGCTGGCGCCGGTCGCGCCCATCGGCATGGGGCTGGGAATTTGGCTCCACAACAAAATTCCGCCCATCCCCTTCTATCGAATCTGCTATTCCTTCGTTCTTATTTTGGGCGCCAAGCTGATCTACGACAATGCGCAGGTAGTGTTCTGACCCGCGTGCGTTTTTGCCGGTCGGTTCGGCAATAAATCCGCCGCGCTGGGGCACGCGCGACACCTATTGTGTGCTCCCTGTCAACGAAAGGGCGCGGCGATGGGCGAAACCTCACATTCCCTCGAATCCTTGGTGGTGCAGGCGGACCATTTCATCGATCCGCGTACGGGCGGGGTGGTGCCGTCCCTGCAGCCCTCCACCACGTTCGCGCGCGATGCGAACTACGAGCTGATCGGCGGCCTGCGTTACAGCCGCTACGGTAATCCGACTTGCATCCAGGCCGAGAGCATTCTGGCCAAGCTGGAGGGCGGGGCGGAGGCGCGGGTGTTCGGCTCGGGCCTGGCCGCCTGCGCCGCCGTGCTGGAGACGCTTAAGACAGGCGACCGGATCGTGGCGCCCCAGGTCATGTATCACGGGCTGCAGGACTGGATGCGTCGTCTGGCCAAGGAACGCGGCGTCGGCCTGACCTTTTTCGACCAAGCTGATCCGAAGGCGTTGACCGTCGCCGTCCGGTCTGGCGCCACACTGGTTTGGATCGAATCGCCGGTCAATCCAACGTGGGACGTCATCGATATCGCGGCCGCAGCCGAAGCCGCCCATCGCGCCGGCGCGATCCTGTGCGTGGACAGCACCGTGGCGCCGCCTGTCACGACGCGGCCACTGGAGCTGGGCGCCGATATCGTTTTCCACTCGGCGTCCAAGTATCTCAACGGCCATGGCGACGTCCTTGCCGGCGTGTTGATCGCGCGCGCGGCCGATGCGCGCTGGAAAGAGATCAGCCTGGTGCGCGGTCTGATGGGCGGCGTGCTGGGCGCCTTCGAGGCTTGGCTCCTCATTCGTGGCTTGCGAACCCTGTTTCTGCGCTTCGAGCGCGCTTCGGACAACGCGCTACGGATCGCACGGCATTTTGAGCACCACGCACGTGTAGAATCGGTGCTCTATCCGGGCCTGGAAAGCCATCCCGGTCACGATGTTGCCAAGCGACAGATGACCAATGGCTTCGGTGGCATGTTGTCGCTGTGCATCCGAGGCGGCGAGAGAGAGGCCCAGAAGGTGGCGTCCGGCTTGAGGTTGTTCCTGGCTGCGGCATCTCTCGGCGGCGTCGAGAGCCTGGTCGAGCATCGGGCCTCGGTCGAAGGGCCGCACAGCATGGTGCCCAAGAACCTGCTGCGGTTTTCCATCGGCGTGGAACGCGTGGAGGATCTCATCGCCGATCTGGAGCAGGCCCTGGCCACGCTTGGCTAGGTCAGTTTCCTGGTGGTCTCCTGCAGCCAGTTCATCACCGCCTTCACGCGGGTCAGGTCGCGCAGTTCCGGGTGCACCAGAAGCCAGATCTCGCGGGCCATGGGTTTCGACCCGTCGCTGACGCGCGCGAGTCCGCGTGTCCTGTCGCCGACTTCGACGGGTAGGAGCGACTTGCCAAGGCCCAATACGAGGCACTTCAGCAGCGTCTCCGCGTCGTTGATCAGAAGTTGCGGCTTGGCCGCGCCGTCGCGCGCCATTTCATCCGCAATCCACTTCGCCTGGGGCAGGTCGCGCAGCCGGTCGTCATAGGCGATCCAGGGTAAGGCTTCGTCCGCCTGGCTTGTGGATGCATAGACGGCATAGCTCAGCTTCCCTACCCGCTTGGCGATGGCGCGGGAATCGCTTTCGGGCCGGGCCAGGCGGACGGCGACATCGGCCTCACGGTTGGTCAGGCTCAGGTCGCGTCCGTCCGCCACCAGTTCGACGCGCAGTAACGGATGCTTGTTCAACAACCGAGGCAGGGCGGGCACCAAAATATGGTTGGTGAACAGGCACGCCGCCGTGACGCGCACGCTGCCGGCCGCGCGGTCGTTGATGCCAGCCAGGCGGCCTTCGGTTGCCTGAACCTCCAGTTCGATCCGTTCGGCGCGGGCGATGGTCTCCGCGCCCGCGTCGGTTGGCTGAAGGATGCCGTCACTGCGCTCGAACAGACGCGCGGACAGGTGGCGCTCGAACTGGGCCACGCGGCGCGCGACCGTACTTTCGTTGACGCGCAGTTGCCGGGCCGCGGCCGCATAGGACTGCGTGCGTCCGACGGCCAGGACGAAGCGCATGTCGTCCCAATCGGTAGCCTGCATTTATGCCTCCATGAATTGCCAATAATGCATGATATCTGGCATGAAAGCGGGGATAGCATCGGTTCCAGGCGGCTTCAAGCGCCGGGGATTTTCGCCGGTTTTCCACCGGTGAAATCTGCTATGTGTCTGGCCCGCCGATTTTCCAGGTCACGAAGGTTTTGCCACAATGCGCTTCGGTTTCGGCCAGTCAGTTTCGCGTAGCGAAGATCCGCGTCTTCTCACCGGCCGTGGCCGCTTCATCGAGGATATGAGCGTTCCTGGCCAGGCTTACATGGTCATCGTCCGCTCGCCCCATGCGCATGCCGAAATCACAGCCATCGATGTGGCCGCCGCGCGCGAGCTTCCGGGCGTGCTGGCCGTGCTGACGGGCGAGGACGCGGCGGCGGATGGGCTTAAGGGTCTGCAGACCGACGACGGTTTCAAGAACCGGGACGGCAGCGAATCCTTCGCGCCGCCGCGCTCTTTGCTGGTGCAGGGCCGTGTGCGCTTCGCGGGCGAGCCCGTCGCTATCGTCGTGGCCGAAAGCGAGGACGCCGCGCGTGACGCGGTCGAGCTGGTGGACGTTTCCTACGAAGCCTTGCCGTGCGTTGTTTCCGTGCGGGACGCCACGGCGGAAGGTGCGCCGCTTTTGTGGGGCGAAGCGCCCAACAACATCTCCATCGACTGGGATATCGGCGATGCGGCCGCGGTCGAGCGTGCCTTCGTGAAGGCTGCCCACGTGGTGGACGTGGAGCTGGAGAGCAATCGCATCATCGGTTTCCCCATGGAGCCCATTGCGGCCCTCGGGCATTTCGATGTGGAAGAGGGGCGCTACACGCTTCATGCACCGAGTCAGGGCGTGCATAAGGTGCATGCCCTCATCGCCGAGGTCATGAACATCCCGAAACATAGCCTGCGCGTGGTCACGCCGGATGTGGGCGGCGGTTTTGGCGTGCGCGTTTCCGCGCTGGCCGAGCATGTGCTGGTTCTATGGGCGTCGAAGCGCGCGGGCCGGCCGGTCAAGTGGGTCGGCACACGCGGCGAGACGATGCTGGTCGATCCCCATGCGCGTGATCATTGGACGAGAGCCTCCCTTGCGCTCGACGCCGACGGCAAGATGCTGGCCGTGCGCGCGGACACGCTGGCGGCCTTGGGCGCCCATGTGGCGCCGAACGGCCGCCGCATTCCGACCAAGTCCTATGCCGCGGGCATCACGGGGCTCTACGCCATCCCGCACGCGCACCTGCGTGTCCGTGCCGTGTTCACCAACACCGTGCCGACCGAGGCCTATCGCGGCGCGGGGCGGCCCGAGGCGCTCTATGTGATCGAACGGCTGACCGATCTGGCGGCGCGGAAGCTCGGCATCACGCGCGACGAAATCCGGCGACGCAATTTCATTCCGCCGTCGGCTATGCCCTACACCACGCCCACGGTCGAAACCTTCGACAGCGGCGAGTTCGAACGCAATCTGACCGACGCCCTGGCCAACGCCGATGCGGCCTCCGTCGCGCGCCGCAAGGAAGAGGTGCGGAAGCGCGGCAAGCTGCTGGGCATCGGCATGTCGGCCTATGTGAAGATCAATGGCGGCTCACCGGACGAGATGGCGGAAATCCGCTTCAACACGGGCGGCGGCGTGGTCGTCATCGTCGGTACGCAGACCAACGGCCAGGGCCATGCCACGTCCTTCGCCCAGCTTGTGGCCGACCGGCTGGGCGTGCCGTTCGAATCGATTCAACTTGTCCAGGGTGATTCGGACCAAGTGCCCTACGGCAACGGCACGGGCGGCTCCAGCTTCCTGTCGGTGGGCGGCTCGGCCGTGAACGGCGCCATCGACAAGGTGATCGAGTCCGGAAAGCGGATCGCGGGCCATTTGCTCGAGGCCGCGCCGGCCGATCTGACCTTCGCGATGGGGCGCTACACGATCGCGGGCACCGACCGCAGCGTGCCCATGACCGACGTGGCACGCGCGGCCTTCCGCGCCGGGCCGTGGAGCCAGGAAACCGGCTTCGGCTTGGCCGAGCGCATGTTCTATCAGCAGAAGGGCAAGACCTTCGCCAACGGCTCTCACGTCTGCGAGGTCGAGATCGACCCGGAGACCGGCGAGCTCGAGGTCGTGCGCTACACGATCGTCGACGACGTGGGCCGCATCATGAATCCCATGCTGGTGCTGGGCCAGGTCCATGGCGGCCTGGCCCAGGGGCTGGGCCAGGCGCTCATGGAGCACACGGCCTACGATGCCGATTCGGGGCAGCTTCTGGCTGGCTCGCTGATGGATTATTGCCTGCCGCGCGCATCCGACTTTCCGAATCTGGACATCTCGTTCAACGAAATCCCCTGCACGACCAATCCGCTGGGCGTGAAGGGCGTGGGCGAAGCCGGCACGACGGGCTCGATGCCGGCCCTGGTGGGCGCGGCGGTGGACGCCCTGGCCGACTACGGCGTCACCCACCTGGACATGCCGCTGACGGCCGAGCGCGTCTGGCGCGCGATTCATAGTAGCAGGACCGCCTGAGGGAATTCTTGCCGCGATTCCGAGACAGGCCTATTCTGCCATTCATGCGCAAAGGGGACTGTCGCATCGTCTGATGAGCGACAAGGTATTACTCGTCGTCCACTCGCGGACCTCCGACACCGGCCGCGTCGGCCGCATTCTCGGCGAACTCGGCTATACCTCCGACATCCGCTGCCCGCTGCACGGCGACCCGCTGCCGGACACCATGGACGGGCACGTTGGCGCGGCCATCTTTGGCGGGCCGCAAAGCGTCAGCGACCGTACCACCCTCCCGCCCATCCAGGCCGAGATCGATTGGATTCCCCGCGTGCTGGAATCCGGCAAGCCGTTCCTCGGCATTTGCTTGGGCGCCCAGATGCTGGCCCACGCGCTGGGCGGCCGGGTGTCGCGCCATCCGGCTGAAATTCACGAGATCGGCTATACGACTATCCGGCCGACGGATGAATGGCGCGGCGTGCTCGATGCGCCACACGTTTTCTACCAATGGCATTGCGAAGGGTTCGAGGTTCCGGCCTGCGCCAAGCTTCTGGCCACGGGCGACGCATTCCCGAACCAGGCATTCCGGGTCGACGGCAACGTCTATGGTCTGCAGTTCCATCCGGAAGTGACCAAGCCCATCATGGCGCGTTGGATTTCGGACTCGGTGAACATCCACCGGCCCGAGGCGCAGCCGGGGGAACAGCAGCTCGTCGCCGCCGAGATATACGATCCGCCGGTGGAAGACTGGACCCGCGCATTCCTCGAAGCCTGGATTGGCCGGTCGCGGCGCAACAGCTGCGCGGCCTAGCCGCGCCGGCGCTCCTGCGACAGCGCGATGATGCGCCGCGTTTCGTCCCACAGGGCATAGCGGTCGAGGTCGCTGAGCGCCACCCATTGGGCCCGGTCCACGTCGTCGTTGGGCGCGGGCTCGCCCGCGACCCATTCGGCGGCGAACTCAATCAGCGTGTAGTGATATTCCACGCGGCCCGAATCGTCGCGGCGCACCGAATCGACGACGCCCAGCTGGTCGGTCAGGCGGACCGTCACGCCGGTTTCCTCCAGCACCTCGCGGAGGGCGGTCTCGGCCACCGTCTCGCCTAGTTCCTGCAGCCCGCCGGGAATGCTCCAATCACCCTTGCGGGGCGCGCGGCCGCGGCGTACCAGCAGGACATCATCGTCGCGCCAGACCACCACGCCGACGCCACAGAAGGGCCGGTCGGGATATTGACGGTTCGTCATCCGGAACGTCTCGCTCTTGCCGCTTGAAGCTACTTCGCACGGGCCGCTATCGTGCGCAAGAAGTTGAGGAGAATTGCATGTCGTCATTGGACAGCTTGGTCATCGTGGGCGCTTCGCAGGCCGGCGGGCGCGCAGCGCAAGCCGCGCGCACCACGGGTTTTGGCGGGCGAATCGTGCTGATTGGCGAGGAGGAGCGGATCCCCTACGAACGGCCGCCTTTGTCCAAGCAGCTTCTCAAGGGCGACGAGGGAATCGAGCGCGTTCAGCTTCACCCGCGCACGTTCTATGAGGAAAAGTCTATTGAGCTGAAACTGGGCGCGGCCGTGACTGGTATCGACCGCAGTGCGCGCCAGGTGCGGATCGGCGGTGAAGTTGTCAAGTATGACAAGCTCCTGCTGGCCACCGGCGCGCGGGTGCGCAAGCTGCCGTTGCCCGGCGCGGACCTGCCGGGCGTCTTCTACCTGCGTACCATCGCGGATTCTCACGCCATCCGTGCGCTCCTGAAGGGCACGCCGCGCGTCGTGGTGATCGGCGGCGGTTTCATCGGTCTCGAGGCTGCGGCCAGTGCGCGTGCCTGCGGCTGCACGGTCACGGTGCTGGAGGCGGCGGACCGGTTGATGGGCCGGGCCATCGCGCCCGAGGTGGGCGCTCATTTCGTCGAGTTGCACAAGAAGCATGGCACCGACGTGCGCCTGGGGGCCCAGATTGTGCGTTTTGAAGGCGTGGGTAAAATCGAGCGCGTCCTGTTTGCCGATGGCTCGGCGCTTCCGTGCGATCTCTTGATCATCGGCATCGGCATCGTGCCGAACGTGGAACTGGCTGCCGAAGCGGGCCTTGTCGTCGACAACGGCATCGTCGTGGACGAGCATGGCCGTACCTCGGACCCTGACATTTTTGCAGCGGGCGATGTGGCCAATCAGCCGAACGCTTGGGCCGGGCGCCGTCTGCGGCTCGAGTCCTATCAGAACGCGCAAGACCAGGGCATGGCGGTGGGCCGCAACATGGCGGGCGAAAATCACATCCATAACGACCGGCTGTGGGTTTGGTCGGACCAGTATGAAACCAATCTGCAGATGATCGGCGCGCCCTCGGCTTGGGATCGGCTGGCCTATCGCGGCGATCCCGCTTCGGGCAGTTTCACGGCGTTCTATCTGCACGGCGGCAAGATCGTCGGCGTCAACGCGATCAACAATGGGCGCGAGGTGCGCACCCTCGAGCGCTTGATGGCATCGGGGGTTTCCGTCACGCCGGACCAGTTGGCCGATCCGGCGGTCAACCTGCGCAAGATCGGCGGGTGATTTCTCGCCGGACGATATTGGCGGCGTCGTTGCTCGCGGCGCCGGCTTGTTGGGCGCTTCGAGCCTGGGCGGACGATTTCGAGAATGCCGTCGTTGCGCTCGAACGGCGTCATGGCGGCCGCCTGGGTGTGGCCATCCTTGATGTGGCCAGCGGCAAGCTGCGCGCGTATCGGGGCGATGAGCGCTTTCCTCTGTGCAGCACCTTCAAGTTTCTAGCCGCGTCCTTCGTGCTGGCGCGGGTCGATCGCAAGGAAGAAAGTCTCGACCGCCGCGTGGTCTATCCTAAGGACTATCTGGTGACCTATTCGCCGGTCACCGAAAAACATGTCGAAGGCGGCATGACGGTCGGCGAGATTTGCGAAGCCGCGGTGACCCTCAGCGACAACACGGCGGGTAACCTGCTGCTCGACAGCTTCGGCGGGCCTTCCGGGTTGACGGCGTATATGCGCTCGATCGGTGACGGCTTCACACGCCTCGACCGGCGGGAGACGGCGCTGAATGAGGCCGCGCCCGGCGACCCGCGCGACACCACCACGCCCACTGCGATGCTAGAAACCTTGCGCAAGACTGTCCTCGGAACGGCGCTGTCTGATTCGTCCCGCGCGCAACTGACGGCATGGCTTGTCGCAAACAAGACCGGCGACCAACGCTTGCGGGCTGGCGCGCCGAGCGGTTGGCGCGTGGGCGACAAGACCGGCTCCGGCGGTAACAACGCGACGAACGATGTCGCCATCATCTGGCCGCCCAATCGCGCGCCTGTTCTCGTCACGGCCTATTACGTCGGGGCCGACGCCTCCGACGACCAGCGGAGCGCGGTGCTGGCGGAGGTCGGACGGCTCGCGGTGGCGGTCTAACGCAAGCCGGGCGGGCGCGACAAAAGCGTTTCGGCGTCTTTCGAGATCCGCGCCACGATATCGGCGGCCGGCGGCAGATCGTGGATCAGGTCGATGTTTTCGCCCGCGAACATTACCATCGTGTTCGTGTCGCCCTGCGCGGCAGCGTCTTTGTAGCGCGGCCCTTCGGTTGCCATGGTTGCCTGCAGCCCGGCGTCGTTGCCGTTCCAGCGTTCCAGGAAGTCGTTGCGGATCGCACGTCCGTCGTAGGGATGGGGCCAGGTATAGCCGCGCACCGTGTCGAACACCTTCGTCCGCGTGGTCGAATCGCCATCGGACTCGACGATGCGCTTCTTCAGATTCGGGTGGGTCAGGGATTCCTGCGAGGCGGAGAAGCGCGTGCCGATCAAGGCGCCCACGGCGCCGAGCATGAGAGATGCCGCCAAGCCGCGCCCGTCCGCGATCCCGCCGGCGGCCACCACCGGCACAGGCGATACGGCGTCGACGACGGCGGGCACGAGCGTGAAGGTCGCGCGGCCCGCGCCGTGGCCGCCTGCCTCGGTGCCCTGCGCCACGACGATGTCGGCGCCGAGCCGCGCCACCGTCTTGGCATCCTTCACGTTCTGAATCTGGCAGATCAGGATTGCGCCGGAGTCCTTCACCTTGCGCGCGAAGGGTTCGGCATCGCCGAAGGACAGCATGACCGTGCGCGGCTTGCGCGCCAGCGCCAGGTCGAGAAGCTGCGGCTGTTTGGCCAGGCTCCAGGTGATGAAACCGATGCCCACCGGCGTGTTTCCTGCGGCGGCGAATTCGTGTTCGATCCAAGCGGGGTCGCCGTAGCCGGCGCCGATCAAACCGAAACCGCCCGCACGCGTGACCGAGGCAGCCAGCGCGCCGCCGGACACCCCGCCCATGGGGGCCAGGATGATGGGGTGCTCGATGCCCAGCAGTTCGGTCAGCTTGGTCTTGAGCGGCATGGCGGGCTCCGTGCTTGGGGAGGTCCCTAGTCTAAACCTCTAAACGTTCTTATGCGCTGGCCGAATGTTCAGGCGCGGCGCGGCAGCCCATCAGCGATCTGCAGCCAGCCGACGCCGCTCGACACGCAGACATGGATGCTGGGCTCGATGCCGCTGGCATCGTCCAGCGAACCGATCAGCACTTCCCATTGCTTCGGCTTGTCGAGCAGTTCGAAGAAGAGCGCGCTGCCGCAATCGCCGCAGAAATGGCGGATGCCGCGCTCGGAGCTTGGATGGGTGCGTGTCCGGCCCTGCAGCAGGCGGAAGGATTCGCGCGGGAATGCCACGCCCAGGAAGATGGGGGCGCCGGTCGCGCGGCGGCACAGGCTGCAATGGCAATATCCGGCGCCGAGCGGCGCGGCGGTGGCTTCATAGCGGATGGCGCCGCACAAGCAGCCGCCGCGGTAGGGCGCGGGCATCAGACTCGTTCCACCACCATGGCGATGCCCTGGCCGACGCCGATGCACATGCTGATCAGGGCATGACGCGCCTTCGTGCGCTCGAGCTGGTTGACGGCGGTCAGCGCCAGGCGTGCGCCGCTCATGCCCAGCGGATGGCCGAGTGCGATGGCGCCGCCGTTTGGGTTCACGTGCGGCGCATCATCGGGCAGGCCCAGATCGCGCGTGACGGCCAGCACTTGTGCGGCGAAGGCCTCGTTCACCTCGATCACGTCCATGGCGGACAGCTTGAGGCCCAGGCGTTCTAGAACTTTACGCGCCGCCGGGGCGGGGCCGATGCCCATGGTGCGCGGCGGCACGCCGGCGGTGGCCGTACCCAGCACGCGCGCGCGGGGCTTGAGGCCGTGACGCTTGACGGCGGCTTCCGACGCCACGACCAGTGCGGCCGCGCCGTCGTTCACGCCCGAGGCGTTGCCCGCGGTGACCGAACCGCCTTCGCGGAACGGCGCCTTCAGCTTGGCCAGCATGTCCATGGTGGTCTCGGGGCGCGGATGTTCGTCCTTGTCCACCAGTATCGGATCGCCGCGTCCCTTCTTCACCGGCACGGCGACGATCTCGGTCGCGAACACGCCATCCGCTTGGGCCTTGGCCGCGCGCTGCTGGCTGCGCAGCGCATAGGCGTCCTGGTCCGCGCGCGAAATCTGCAGCTCTGCCGCCAAATTCTCCGCCGTCTCCGGCATGGCGTCGGTGCCGTAACGAGCTTTCATGGCGGGGTTTACGAAGCGCCAGCCGATCGTCGTGTCTTCGATGGCTGCTTGGCGCGAAAACGCCTCCGTTGCCTTCGGCATCACGAAGGGCGCGCGCGACATGCTTTCGACGCCGCCGGCCAAGAGGAACTGGTTATCACCACCCATGATCGAACGCGCGGCCGCGGCAACCGCTTCCAGGCCCGAGCCACACAGGCGGTTGACGGTCGCACCCGGCACTTCGACCGGCAGGCCCGCCAGCAGCACAGCCATGCGCGCCACGTTGCGATTGTCCTCGCCGGCCTGATTGACGCAGCCGAGATAGACGTCGTCGAGCTGGCCCCAATCGGTAGCAGGCGCAAGCGCCATCAGCGCCCGGATCGGCAAGGTGGCCAGATCGTCCGTGCGGATGGACGAGAGCGCACCGGCATAGCGGCCAATAGGCGTGCGGATCCCATCGCAAATGAAGGCGTCGGCCATGGTTACCTCGGAGTGGGGAAGGGCGTGCCGCTCAGCGTCAGGCCCGCGGCCGCGCGGCGGCGCAGAAGGGGCGAGGCGCGATAGCGATCCTCGCCGTAGGCGCGGGCGATGTTGTCGAGTGTGGCCGCGACGTGCGCCAGGCCGATGCGCTCCGCCCACGTCACGGGGCCAAGCGGATAGTTGAACGCGGCCTGCATGGCCAGATCGACCCCGGCCGCGTCCGCGATGCCCGCGTGCACCGCATCGAAACCGAAATTGGACAGCATCGCGACGGTGCGCATCACGATCAGGCCCGGAATGTCGTCGACCACCGAAATCTTCATGCCCAGCGCCTGAAAGAATCCCGTCGCAGCGGTCAGCGCCCTGCGCGGCGCCTGGTCGGCTGCGGCGATGGCGATGCGTGGGGCCACGGCATAGTCGAGCGCGAGGTCGAACAGGACGAGCGGCGCACCACCTTCCTGTGCCATGCGCTCCGTCGCTGTGCGGCCGTCGGAAAGAACCAGGCGGCATTCCGGCAAGACCAGCGCGCCTGCGCCCGGTAGACGGCGCACGGCGATGACCGCGCGATCGGCGCGGCCTTCAAGCGATGCGGCGGGGCCCAGATCGCCTTCGATGGTGACGTGCGCGGGGGCGGGGGCCGGTGCCGCGTCCTGGGGCTGAGGCGGCGGCGCGCCTTCGCGATAGTCGTAGAAGCCGAGCTTCGTTTTCCGGCCCAACCGGCCGGCCGCAACCATCTCGCCCTGGATGCGGAACGGCTTATAGCGCGGGTCGTGGAAATAGGCGTCGTGAACGGAATTCGTGACCGCCCAGTTCACGTCGATGCCGACCAGATCCAGCAGCTCGAACGCGCCCATGCGAAAACCGCCGGCCTCGCGGATCAGCGCGTCGTAGGTCGCGACGTCGGTCGCGCTTTCCTCCAGCGTGCGCAGCGCCTCGCCATAGAAAGGCCGCGCCACGCGGTTGCCGAGAAAGCCCGGCGTCGATTTCACGTGGACGGGCTTCTTGCCCCAGGCCTTGGCCGTGTCGAACACGGTCTGCGCCACGTCGGCCCCGGTCGCGAAGCCGCGGATGATCTCGACCAGCGGCATCACCGGCGCGGGGTTGAAGAAATGCATCCCCGCCACGCGCTCGGGGCGCTTGAGCCCGCCCGCCAACTCTGTGATCGACAGAGACGAGGTGTTGGTGGCCAGTACCGCGTCTGGGCCGAGCAGGCTTTCGAGTTCCGTGAACAGTGCTTTCTTGATCGCCATGTCCTCGACGATAGCCTCGATGGCCAGACCGGCGCCCTTGAGGTCGGCTAGCGCCGTACATGGGCGGATGCGCGCGGCTAACGCCGACGCATCCGCCTCGGTCATGCGCTTGCGCTCGACCAGGCGGGCCAGCGATGCCTTGATCTGCTCGATCGCGCGTGCCGGTGCGTCTTGCCGTGCGTCGAACAGCAGCACGGGATGGCCCGCGGCCGCGGCCACTTGCGCGATGCCGGCGCCCATGGTGCCGGCGCCGATGATGGCGATGGGCATTTCGCGCGTGAGACCCGGCATCAATGCCCCTTGAAGGCGGGCTTGCGCTTCTCGCGGAATGCCGCCACGCCCTCGCGATAGTCTTCCGAGCCGCCCGCGATACGTTGTAGATCGCGCTCCAGGTCAAGCTGCTGGTCCAGCGTATTGGTAGCCGAGGCGTTCAGCAGCCGCTTGATGAGGCCGAGCGATTTGGTTGGCGCCACGGCCAGCCGCGCGGCCAGGGCTTGCGCCTCGCCTGCCAGCGTCGCGTCGTCGACGCACTTCCAGATCATGCCCCAGGCTTCGGCCTGTTCGGCGGAAACGGAATCGCCCAGCATGAACAGGGCGGCGGCGCGCGCCTCGCCAACCTTGCGCGGCAGGAAATAGCTGCCGCCCGAATCCGGCACCAGGCCGATGCGCGCGAAGGCCTGGATGAAGCTGGCCGAGCGCGCGGCCAACACGATGTCGCAAGCCAGCGCTAGGTTCGCGCCCGCACCTGCGGCCACGCCGTTGACTGCGGCCAATACCGGCTTCTCCAGACTGCGCAGCAGGCGGATCAGGCGGTTGTAGTTGCGGTCGAGACGTTGGGCCAGATCGCGCCCGGCGCCGACGTCGGACGGCTTCACCTCTTGCAAGTCCTGGCCCGCGCAGAAGCCGCGCCCCGAGCCGGTCAAAAGGACCGCGCGGATCTCGGCGTCCTTGGCGATCTCGCCCAGGACCGCGCGCAGCTCCTCGTGCATCTTCGCCGTGAAGGCGTTGAGTTGGTTGGGGCGGTTCAGCGTGATCGTGGCCACGCCGTCCTTCTTGTCGAACAGGATCGTTTCGTAGGCCACGTCAGCGTCCCTTAAACACGGGTTTGCGCTTTTCAAGGAAAGCCTGCACGCCCTCGCGCCGGTCCTCGGTCGCGAACAGCATGGCAAAGGCCTTGCGCTCGTAGTCGAGCCCGGCCTCCAGCGTCATCTCCTGCGCCTTCAAAACGGCCTCCTTGGCCAGGCGCACGGCAACCGGCGGCTTGGCGGCGATGGTCTCAGCCAGTTCGAGGGCGCGGTCGAGCGCGAGTTCGGGCGGCACCACCTCCGCGATCAGGCCGGCGGCCAGGGCCGCGCGCGCGTCGATGGCTTCGCCCGTCAGCACCATCTTCATGGCGCGAGACTTGCCGACCGCGCGCGTGAGGCGCTGGGTGCCGCCCGCGCCGGGGATCAGACCGAGATTGATTTCGGGCTGACCGAAGCGCGCGCCTTCGCCCGCCACGATGATGTCCGCACACATGGCCAGCTCGCAGCCGCCGCCGAGTGCGAAGCCGTTGACCGCGGCGATCAGCGGCTTGGGAAAGCTGCGCAGCGCGTGCCAGAAACTCATGCGCCGGTCCATGCCCAGCACGTCGACCACCGTCCGGTCGGCCATCTCGGCGATATCGGCGCCCGCGGCGAAGGCGCGCTCGTTGCCCGTAAGAACGACCACGCGGATTTCAGCATCGTCCCGGGCGTGCGCGATCTCTGCCGCCAGTTCCTCCAGCAACGTGGAGCGCAGGGCGTTCAAGACCTTCGGGCGATTGAGAGTGATCAGGCGGACACCCGCCTTCGGTGTGTCGGCCAGGATGTCGGTATAAGCCGTCACGGGGATTGTCCTTGTGGCGCCGCTTCGCGGCCAAGGTCTTATAGGCCGTCGGGCGAGTCAATCCGCCCTACCGTTCCCGGGGGCGGACCCGATACAATCGTGCCCGCTCATGACTCCCGCGATCAAAGCCGTCTTCGATAAACATTCCTCGACGCTGTCCTACGTGGTGGCCGATCCGGCCAGCCGCAGGGCCGCGATCGTCGATCCCGTGCTCGATTACGAGGCGCGCGCGGGCCGCACTTCAACGGCGCTGGCAGACGAGATTTGCGACTTCGTGCGCGCTGAAGGGCTGACGGTCGATTGGATTTTGGAGACGCATGTCCATGCCGATCATCTGTCCGCGGGCGGCTATCTGCGCGACAAGTTGAAGGGCGCCAAGCTGGCCATCGGCGAGCACGTCACCACCGTGCAGTCGACCTGGAAGGGCATCTACAACCTGCCGCCGGATTTTCCGGCCGACGGCTCCCAGTTCGACCACCGTTTCCGCGACGGCGAGGCGTTCAAGATCGGCGGCCTGTCCGCCCGCGTGATGCATACGCCCGGCCACACGCCGGCCTGCGTCAGCTATGTCGTCGAGGGCCATGCATGGGTCGGCGACACGATGTTCATGCCGGACTACGGCACCTCGCGCGTGGATTTCCCGGGCGGCGACGCGGCTACGCTCTACCGCTCGATCCATCGCCTGTTCGAACTGCCGCCCGAGACTTGCCTTTATATGTGCCACGACTATATGCCCCATGGCCGGCCTTTGGCCTGGGAGACGACGGTGGCGGAACAAAAGGCCCAGAACGTCCATATTCATCAGGGGGTGACGGAGGAGGAGTTCGTGCGGTTGCGGACGGAACGCGACAAGGCGCTGCCCTTGCCAGAGCTTCTGTTGCCCGCGGTCCAGGTCAACGTGCGCGGCGGTGTCTTGCCCGCGGCGGAAGAGAACGGCACGCGCTATCTCAAAATTCCCGTCAACCGCTTCTGAGGCGCCCGTGTCCGATCGCCAAACCCTCGACACCATCGGCCTGAGCTGCCCGTTGCCCGTCCTTAAGGCGCGCCGCGCGTTGCGGCGCCTCAATGCGGGGGATGAGTTGGAGGTGCTGGCCACCGATCCTGGCGCGATCAAGGATTTCCAGACCTTCGCGCAATCCACCGGCCATTCGCTGCTGGAATGGAACGAGACGGACGGCGTCTTCAGCTTCCTGTTGCGCAAGGCGGGGACGCAATGACGACGCTTCTGTTCACGCACCCGGCGTGCCTCGACCATGACCCCGGGCCGCAGCATCCGGAGCGCCCCGCGCGCCTGGCCGCGATCATGAACGCGTTGGACGGGCCGGACTTCGCCGCGCTCGACCGGCGCGAGGCGCCGCGCGCGGACGATGCGCAACTCACCCTCGTCCATCCCGCGCTCCATGTGCAGCGCGTGCTGGGCGCCGTGCCGCCTCATGGCCGGGCGCGGATCGATGCCGATACGGTGCTGTCGCCCGGGTCAGGCGAGGCCGCATTACGCGCGGCGGGCGCGGTCTGCGCTGCGGTCGACGCCGTGATGGCGGGTGAGGGGAAGAACGCGTTCTGCGCCGTGCGCCCGCCGGGCCATCACGCGGAACCGGATCGCGCCATGGGCTTCTGTCTGTTCAACAACGTGGCCGTCGGCGCGCTGCATGCGCGGAAGAAACACGATCTGCGGCGCGTGGCCGTCATCGACTTCGACGTTCATCACGGCAACGGCACCCAGGCCGCTTTCGAGCGCGACGCCGACCTGTTCTATGCCTCGACGCACCAATCCCCGCTTTATCCCGGCACGGGTGCGATGGACGAGCGCGGCGTGGCCAACAACATTTTGAATTTGCCGCTGCCGCCGGGCGGAGATTCCGATCTGTTCCGTTTGGCGATGGAAAAGGGCGTGCTGGTTGCACTGGAGGCGTTCCGGCCCGAGATGGTTTTCATCTCCGCCGGGTTTGATGCCCATGCGGCCGATCCCTTGGCCAATATGGAGCTGACGACCGAGGATTTCGGCTGGGCGACTGCAAGGTTGGCGGGTGTGGCGCAGGAGATGTGTCGCGGGCGGCTGGTCTCGACGCTGGAGGGCGGTTACGACCTTGATGCTCTGGCCGAATCCTCCGCCGCGCATGTCCGGGCGTTGATGGCGGCGTAAGCCCACGTGCTTGCCGCGTCCGACCCGCTTCCCTAGACTGACGCCGTCCCAATCCAGGTCGAACATGGCTGCCCCGACGATCCCTCCGGACATCGCGAAAATGAGCTTCGAAGCGGCCTTGGCCGAACTCGAAGGCATCGTGCGCAAGCTCGAGGACGGGCAGGGCAAGCTTGAGGATTCGATCAAGGCCTATGAGCGCGGTGCGGCGCTGAAGCGTCATTGCGAGGCCAAGCTGCGCGAGGCCGAGGCCAAGATCCAGCAGATCGCGCTGGGGCCCGACGGATCGGTTGGGGTCAAACCCGCGGACATCGACTGAGGTTTCCATGACGGCGCTCGAAACCGCTCTCGCCGCGACCGCGGCGGAGGTCAACCGCTCGTTGGACGCCCTGATGCCGGCCATGAGCGGGCTTGCCGCGCGCGTGCGCGAGGCCATGGCCTACGGCTCGCTCAACGGCGGCAAGCGGCTGCGGCCATTTCTGGTGCTGACCAGCGCCGACCTGTTCGGGGTGCCGCGCAGCCGCGCCATGCGGGTCGCGATCGCGCTCGAATACGTCCACTGCTATTCCCTGGTCCACGACGACCTGCCGGCCATGGACGACGACGATTTGCGCCGCGGTAAGCCGACCACCCACATCCAGTTCGACGAGGCCACGGCCATCCTGGCCGGCGACGGTCTCCTGACCCTGGCCTTCGAGATCCTGGCGGGAGCCGAGACCCATGACGTGGCTCAGGTCCGCACCGAGTTGGTTCTGAGCCTGGCCCGCGCGGCGGGTATGGAGGGTATGGTCGGGGGCCAGATGTTCGACCTCCAGGCCGAGGCCCTCAAGACCGGCTCACTAGACCTAGAGGCCATCACCCAGCTCCAGTCCATGAAAACCGGGGCTTTGTTCCGCTTTGCCTGCGAATCTGGCGCGATCCTGGGCCAGGCCCCGGACAGCGCTCGCCAAGCCCTGCAGGACTATGCCCGGGACATGGGATTGGCCTTCCAGATCGCCGACGACCTGCTGGATGCCGAGGGGACCGAGGAGCAGGTGGGCAAGAAGGTGGGCAAGGATGCCGCCGCCGGGAAGGCCACTTTCGTGTCGATTCTAGGTACCGATGGGGCCCGCCGGAAGGCCCGGGAGATCTCCGATCGGGCGGTCAAACATCTTGATTCATTTGGAAAAAGGGTCGATCTTTTGGCTCAAGTCGCTCGCTTCGTCGTCGATCGGCGAACTTAGGAGCCATCCTTGTCACCAATAAGCAACCGAACGCCGCTGCTCGATACGATCAAGAGCCCGGCGGACATGAAGAGTCTGACCACCGATCAGCTTAAGCAGCTCGCCGACGAGGTGCGCGCCGACCTGATCGACGCGGTTTCCGGCATCGGCGGCCATTTTGGCGCCAGCCTGGGTGTGGTCGAGCTGACCACCGTCATCCACCACGTTTTCAACACCCCGGACGACGTCCTGATCTGGGACGTCAGCCACCAGGCCTATCCCCACAAGATCTTGACCGGCCGGCGCGAGGAGTTGCGTAAGATCCGTCAGGCGGGCGGCCCCTCGGGCTTCACCCGCCGGTCCGAGAGCGTTTACGACCCCTTCGGCGCGGCGCACAGCTCGACCTCCATTTCGGCTGGCCTCGGCTTCGCCGTTGGCGCCGAGTTCAACGGCAAGAAGAACACCGTCATCTCCGTCATCGGCGACGGCTCCATGAGCGCTGGCATGGCCTACGAGGCCATGAACAACGCGGGCGCGCGGGACACGAAGCTGATCGTCATTCTGAACGACAACGACATGTCGATCGGCCCGGCGGTCGGCGCCATCAGCAACTACCTGTCACGTCTGGTCTCGTCCAAGCCCTACCGTTCCATGCGGCATCTCGGCCGCGAGATCGCCAAGAAATTCCCCCGCCCGCTCGAGCAGGCCGCGGTGCGCGCCGAGGAATATGCGCGCGGTCTGGTCACCGGCGGCACGATGTTCGAGGAGCTGGGCTTCTTCTACATCGGTCCGATCGACGGCCACGACATCGACCATCTTCTGCCGGTCCTGCGCAACGTGCGCGACGCCAAGGAGCCGGGCCCGATCCTGGTCCATGTGGTGACCAAGAAGGGCAAGGGTTACGGCCCGGCGGAGAACGCGCCGGACAAGGGCCACGCGGTCGCCAAGTTCGACATTGTGACCGGCGAACAGATCAAGGCTTCCGCCAAGGCGCCGACCTATACCAAGGTCTTTGCCGAAGCGTTGATCAAGGAAGCTGAGAAGGACGAGCGTATTGTCGCCATCCATGCTGCCATGCCGGATGGCACGGGCCTCAACGCCTTCGAGAAGCGCTTTCCCAAGCGCACCTTCGATGTCGGCATCGCCGAGCAGCACGCGGTCACCTTCGCGGCGGGCCTGGCCTGCGAGGGCATGAAGCCCTTCGCCGCCATCTATTCCACTTTCCTGCAGCGCGCCTACGACCAGGTCGTGCACGACGTGGCGATCCAGAAACTGCCCGTTCGCTTCGCCATCGATCGCGCGGGCTGTGTGGGCGCCGACGGCGCGACCCATTTCGGCTCCTTCGACATCGCCTATTTGTCCTGCCTGCCCGGCATCGTGATGATGGGCGCGGCGGACGAGGCCGAATTGGTCAACATGATTTCCACGGCGGTCCAGATCGATGATCGTCCGAGCGCGTTCCGCTTTCCCCGTGGCGAAGGCCAGGGCGTGGCGCTGCCGGCGCAGGGTGTGGCGTTGCCGATCGGCAAGGGCCGTATCGTCAAGGAAGGCACCTCCATCGCGCTGCTCAGCTTTGGCGCGCGCCTGCACGAATGCGTGAAGGCGGCCGAGGATCTGGCCGCCCACGGCCTGTCCACCACGGTGGCCGACGCGCGCTTCGCCAAGCCGCTGGACACCGACCTTGTCCGCCGCCTGGCGCGCGAGCATGAGGTTCTAATTACGGTCGAGGAAGGCTCCATCGGCGGCTTCGGCAGCCATGTGCTGCACTTCCTGGCCAGCGACGGGTTGCTGGACGCGGGCCTCAAGGTCCGTACGGTCCATTTCCCCGACATTTTCTTCGAGCACGATAAGCCGGAGAAGCAGATCGAGCTGGCCGGGCTGACGGCGAAGTGCATCGCCGCCACGGCCCTGACGGCGTTGGGGCGCGCCAGCCAGAGCGGATCGGCCCGGGCGTAACGCAAACACAACGTCGGCGATGCACAAGAACGGCGGCCGGCAGGCCGCCGTTTCTGTTTGGGACGGAGCGATGACGGACGGGAACACGAAAGCCGAGCGGCCGCGACGCACGCGGGCGGACGCGCTGGTCCAGGCGCGGGGCCTGGTGGAAAGCCGCGCCCGCGCCCAGGCCTTGATCATCGCTGGTAAGGTGATGACGGGCGACCGCCGCGTGGAAAAGCCGGGCCAGATGCTGGCCTCGGATGCGCCGCTGACTCTCAAGGAGCCTGACCATCCCTGGGTTTCGCGCGGCGGGCTCAAGCTCGTGCGCGCGCTCGACCATTTCCGCATCGACCCCGCGGGTCTCATCTGCCTGGACGTGGGGGCGTCCACCGGCGGTTTCACCGACGTTCTGCTTTCGCGCGGTGCCGCGCGCGTCTATGCGGTCGATGTGGGCCATGGCCAGCTCGCGTGGAAGCTGCGCCAGGACCCGCGTGTGACGGTGCTGGAGCGGACCAATGCGCGCCATCTGACACGCAACGAGGTGCCGGAGGAGACCGGCCTGGTCGTCTGTGACGCCAGCTTCATCGGTCTCGAAGTCGTATTGCCCGCGCCCTTGGCGCTGACCGGATCGGGCGCGCGGCTGGCCGCGCTGATCAAGCCCCAGTTCGAGGTCGGCAAAGGACAGGTGGGCAAGGGCGGCATCGTGCGCGACCCGGTCTTGCATAATGAGGTCTGCGCGCGTATCCGGTCGTGGCTCGCGGCGATGGGTTGGATGGTCGAAGACGTGATCGACAGCCCGATCGAGGGACACGACGGCAATAAGGAATTCCTCGTCGCCGCGCGGAAGGACGGCTGATGCGTCACGAAGTAGAAGTGAAGATCGATGAGATCGCCGCGCGCGGAGACGGTGTCGGGCGCGCGGGCGACCAGCGCCTCTACGTCCCGTTCACCGCGGCCGGCGACCGCATCGTCGCGCGCGTGGGCGAGACCCAAGGCGATGGCTTTGCCGCGCATCTGACGAAGCTGGTCGAGGCCGGGCCCGGGCGTGCCCAACCTCCGTGCCGCCATTTCGGCGAGTGCGGGGGCTGTGCCCTCCAACATTTGTCCGACGAAACCTATCTGGCGTGGAAGCAGGATTTGGTGCGCAGCGCACTGAAGCGCCGGAACCTGCCGGTCGAACGCATCGAGCCGATCCGCCCGGCCGCGCGCGCCACGCGCCGCCGCGCCGACTTCACGGCCCTTCGTCGCGACGAGGACATGCTGTTTGGCTTTAACGCGCGCGGCAGCCACCGGGTCATCGACCTGAAGGAATGCCACGTTGTCACACCGGAGATCGCCGCGCTGATCGCACCCTTGCGCACCTGCCTGACCGCGCTGCTGCGTCCGGGCGAAAAGGTCGAGGTTGTGGTCAACATGACCGACAACGGCTTGGACCTCTTGCTGGTCACGACGGTTTCGTTGGGGCAGGGCGGTCGCAAGCGCTTCAGCGTTCTGGCCGAGCAGCATGACATCGCGCGCGTTTCACGCCGCCATCCGGCCGAATCACGCGCCGAAGCGCTGGTGGAGCGGCGGCCGGTACGCGTGAGCTTTGGCGGCGTGCCCGTCGAGGTGCCGCCGGGCGCCTTCCTGCAGGCGACCAAGGCAGGCGAGACAGCACTGACCGAGGTGGTGATGGCGGGCGTGGGCGGCGCCAAGCGCGTGGCCGATCTGTTCGCCGGCAGCGGTACTTTCACCTTTCCGCTGGCCAAGGGCGGAGCGGCGGTCGCGTCCTTCGACGATAATGCGCGCCTCGTCCAGGCGGTGGAGCAGACCGCCAAGGCGGCTAGGCTCAACCGCGTCACGACCAAGGTGCGCGATCTGATGACCAAGCCGCTGGCCTCGCTGGAACTGGGCGGCTATGACGCCGTCGTCTTCGATCCCCCGCGCGCGGGTGCGCAGGCCCAGGCGACAGCCCTGGCCAAGTCGCGCGTGCCGACGGTGCTGGCCGTGTCGTGCGAGCCCGCGACCTTCGCGCGCGACGCGCGCATCCTGGTCGATGGCGGCTATAAGCTTGTGCGCGTCCTGCCGGTGGACCAGTTCCTCTGGTCCCCGCACGTCGAACTGGCGGCCCTGTTCAAGCGGTAAAGCGGCTCAGCGACTGCGCTTGTGGTACTCGGGGTTCGGCATCATGTCGGTGCCAATGGCCATGCGGTTCGACGCGTTATAGAACGCGGCCACGTCGCAGATGTCGAAGATGTCCTCGTCGCTGAAGCTTGCCTTGCGCAAGGCTTGCCGATCCGGCTCCTCGACCTTGGACGGCGTCTCGGTCAGCTTCCAGGCGAAATCCAGCATGGCGCGGTGGCGCTTGGATAGTTTGGCCACCCGGTAGTTCCGCGTCAGCATCTCGCCCAGTTCCGGATCGCCGGACAGATGCCGGACGGCTTGGCCATGAGCCACGAGGCAGTAATAGCAGTGGTTCACGCTGGAGACGACGACCGCGATCATCTCGCGCTCGAGCTTGGACAAGCCCGAATCGCCCAGCATCAGCGTGTTGTAGGTGGCCACGAAGTTGCGCAGCTTCTCCGGCCGCAGCGTATAGGCCTGCAGCACGTTGGGCACGAAGCCCAGCTTCTCCTGGCATAGCTTGAAGTAGTCCCGCATCTCCTTGTCGAGCTTGGGCGACTTGGGGACCTTCAACGCCATCACGTGCTTGGGCTGGGGCATGTCCGCTCCGAACTCTCTAGCTGCACTGCGCCTTGTGGCGCATCCAATGATCCGCCAGCACGCAGGCCATCATGGCCTCGCCCACCGGAACCGCGCGGATGCCGACGCAAGGATCGTGGCGGCCGGTGGTGCGCACATCCACATCCTTGCCGTCGACCGTCACGCCGCGGCGTGGGGTGAGAATGGAGCTGGTCGGTTTGACGGCGAAGCGCGCCACCACGGGCTCGCCGTTCGAGATGCCACCCAGGATGCCGCCCGCGTGGTTGGACAGGAAGCTGATGCGGCCGTCCTTCATGCGCATCTCATCGTGTGCATCCTCGCCGCGCATGGCGGCGGCGGCGAAACCGCTGCCGATCTCCACGCCTTTGACCGCGTTGATGCTCATCATCGCGCCGGCCAGATCGGCGTCGAGCTTGCCGTAGACGGGTTCGCCCAAGCCTGCCGGGATGCCCTCGGCCACCACTTCGATGACAGCGCCGGCCGAGGAGCCTTCCTTGCGCACCTCGTCGAGATAGCTGGCCCATTTTTCCGCCGTCTTGGCGTCGGGGCACCAGAACGGGTTGTTCTCGGTCTCGGCCCAGTCCCAGCGGCCGCGGTCGATCGCATGCGGGCCGATCTGGACCAGGGCGCCGCGCACGCGGAAGCCGCCGCCCAGCGCTTGGGCCAGGATCTTGCGCGCAACCGCGCCGGCCGCGACGCGCGAGGCCGTCTCGCGCGCGGACGAGCGTCCGCCGCCGCGATAGTCGCGTATGCCGTACTTCGCCCAATAGGTGTGGTCGGCGTGGCCGGGGCGGAACTTGTCCTTGATGTCCGAATAGTCCTTGGAGCGCTGGTCCACGTTCTCGATCACAAGCGAGATCGGGCTGCCCGTGGTGACGCCCTCGAACACGCCGGAAAGGATTTTGACCTGGTCCGGCTCCTGGCGCTGGGTCGTGAAACGCGACTGGCCGGGACGGCGCCGGTCGAGCCAGGACTGGATGTCGGTTTCGGCCAGCGGGATGCGCGGCGGCGCACCGTCGACGACACAGCCGATCGCCGGGCCGTGGCTTTCACCCCACGTCGTGAAACGGAAAATCTGACCGAGGCTGTTACCCGCCATCCTTTAGGACTTGGCGCTGCTGAAATCGGCCAGCATGGCGGAGACTTCGGCCGCATTGTCCACGGCCATCATGCCGATGACGTTGTAGCCGCTGTCCACGTGGTGCACTTCGCCCGTCACGGCACTGCCCAGATCGCTCAGGAGATAGAGCGCCGAGCCGCCGACCTCTTCCGTCGTCACGTTGCGGCGGAGAGGGGAGTTAAGTTCGTTCCACTTCAGGATGTGGCGGAAATCGCCGATGCCAGACGCGGCCAGGGTCTTGATCGGACCCGCCGAGATCGCGTTGACGCGGATGCCTTGCTTACCCAGGTCGGCCGCCAGATAGCGCACGCTGGCCTCCAACGCTGCCTTGGCCACGCCCATGACGTTGTAATGCGGCATGACGCGCTCGGCGCCGTAATAGGTCAGGGTCAAAAGGCTGCCGCCATTGGTCATCAACGGGGCGGCGAAGCGGCACATCTCGGTGAAGGAGTAACAGGAGATGTCCATCGTGCGGACGAAATTGTCCCGCGTCGTATCGACGTAACGGCCCTTGAGTTGGTCCTTGTCGGAAAAGGCGATGGCGTGGACGGCGAAGTCCAGCTTGCCCCACTTCTTGCCCAAGGTCTCGAACAGGGCCTGCACGCTGGCCGCATCCGTCACGTCGCAGGGTTCCAGGATTTCGGAGCCGATGGACTGGGCCAGCGGGCGCACGCGCTTCTCCAGCGCTTCGCCCTGGTAGGTGAAGGCCAGTTCCGCGCCGTGGGCGGCCGCCGTCTTGGCGATGCCCCAAGCGATCGAGCGCTCGTTTGCGACCCCCATGATGAGGCCGCGCTTTCCGGCCATGAGGCCGCGCGCTTCGGTCATTCGCCTTGTCTCCTTGACGTCCGGTAACGAGGGAGCGGCATCCTACACAAATACCGGCAAGCGAGGAAGGCGAAGGGGCTGGAATCGGCAGGAGCGCGGCTGCCCGCACCCCTGCTTCTCCATGCGGATTCCGGGGTTTAGCTGACGATGCGCCAGTTGCCCTCGGCGTCCCGGCAGGCCGTGCCGTAAGCCTGCTCGGTCTTGCCGCCAACCGTGATGGTCTGCTGATACTCCCGGCAGTCTTGTCCTTGGGCATTCTTGAAGGTCTTGGTCGGCGTCACGGTACCGCTGTTGCCGTTATCCGGGTTCTTCCAGGTCGAGGTCTGGCCGGTGGGCGAGCTTTCCAGTGCCTTGTTGGCGGTCTCGTTCGCGGTCTTCTTGTCCTGACTGTCGAGATAGCTGCCCATCGCGCCGCCTAACAGGCCGCCCACGATGACGCCGCCCGCGATGGCTGCGCCGCCGCCGCCGGCCGCCGCCGCGATCAGGCCGCCGCCCGCAGCGCCGCCGAGCGCGCCGATGGTTGTCTTGGTGCCGAGTCCGCTTCCGCCGTCGTCTTGCTGAGCGCAGGCGGCCGATGTCGCAACGACGACCAGGGCAATCCCCATTTTCTTGGTGATCATGGTGCTGTCTCCGTTTTCAGAATGATCCCCTCTGCCTGGGTTTGATCGCCGCGTAGAACCACCGCGGCGCGCATCCTATAGGCCCTTTCCCCGGCCCCCTCGGGGGCGCAAATTATGCCGCAGACTGGGAATCCTGTCTAAAAAGACTGGTGCCGGTCGAGTATTGTGGATCGCGAAACGAAAGCGGGACTATGCCCATGAACGACGAACGCAAGGCCGACCCGGTCGGACTTTTCCGCGAATGGTTCGCGGAGGCGCAAAAAAGCGAACCGAACGACCCGAATGCGATGACGTTGGCCAGCGCCACGCCGGCGGGGCGGCCCTCGGCGCGCATGGTGCTGTTGAAGGATGCCGACGAGCGCGGCTTCACCTTCTTCACCAACTATGAGAGCCGCAAGGGGCAGGAACTGCTGGCGAATCCGCAAGGAGCCTTGCTGTTCCATTGGAAGTCGCTGCGCCGTCAGGTGCGGGTGGTGGGCCGGATCGAGACCGTGTCGGACGCGGAAGCCGACGCCTATTTCACCACCCGTGCGCGGGGCAGCCAGATTGGCGCCTGGGCATCCGACCAGTCGCGGCCGCTCGAAAGCCGCTTCGTCCTGGAGAAGAAGGTGGCGCAGTTCGCGGCCAAATTCGGCCTCAGTAAAGTTCCTCGCCCCCCCCATTGGTCGGGCTTCCGTCTGGTGCCTGACGAGATCGAGTTCTGGAAGGACGGCACGTTCCGCCTGCACGACCGCCTGATGTTCCATCGCGCGGCGGATGGCTGGCGGACTGAACAGCTTTATCCGTGAGCCCATGACGGCGGCGCAACCGCGGGAAACGAGCGCCGAACATGGGCGGCTGATGCGCCGGGCGACCTATGCCTCGGTGTCGGTCGCGGCGATCCTGATCGGGCTCAAATTCGCGGCGTGGTTGGCGACGGGTTCGGTCTCGATGCTGGCCACGCTGGTCGATTCCATGCTCGATGCGGTGGCATCGCTGGTGAATCTGTTCGCCGTGCGACAGGCGCTGACGCCGGCCGACCGCGAACACCGGTTCGGTCACGGTAAGGCCGAACCGCTGGCAGGACTGATCCAGTCGGCCTTCATCGCGGGTTCGGCCCTTTTCCTGCTGGTCGAGGTGGCGCGCCGCTTCGTTCATCCGCAGGCGGTCGAGGAGGGCGGGCTGGCGCTGGTCGTGATGGCGGTTTCCGTGGTCATGACCCTGGGCCTGGTGACGTTTCAGCGCTACGTCGTGCGGAAGACCGCATCCCTGGCGATCACGGCGGACAAGCTCCATTACCTCGGCGACATGTTGGCCAATATCAGTGTCGCCGTGGCGCTGATCTTGGCGACTCAGTTCGGCCTGCATTTGGCCGACCCGATCTTCGGCGCGATCATCGCCGTCTATATTGTTTGGAGTGCGTGGGAGATCATCCGCCAGTCGCTTGACCAGCTCATGGACCGCGAACTGCCCGACGAGGAGCGGACGCGTATCCGCGAGATCGCGCTGTCCCATCCCGAGGTGCGCGGCGTCCACGACTTGCGCACGCGCGCGTCCGGCCGCGACAAATTCATCCAACTTCATATCGAATTGGAACGGTTGGCCACGCTGGCGCGCGCCCATGAGGTGTCGGCCGCGGTGGAGGCAAAGTTGCGCGAGGCCTTTCCCGGCGCCGAAGTCATCATCCACCAGGATCCGGAAGGGCTCGACGAGCCCCGGGCGACGTTCCGCTAGAGGATCGGGTTCAGGCCGCGCGCTGCAGGTGCAGGCGGTCCCAGATTTCGCCCAGGGCGGAGACCAGCGTTTCCATCATCGCATCGGTGTGGAAAGGCGTCGGTGTCAGCCGCAGCCGCTCGGTGCCGCGCGGCACGGTGGGATAGTTGATCGGCTGGACATAAAGACCATGACGGCTCCGCAGCTCGTCGGTCGCCGTCTTGCAAAGGCGCGCATCGCCCACGATCACCGGCACGATATGGCTGACGGAATCGAGGAAGGGAATGCCCGCGCGGCGCAGCATGGCCTTCAGGCGCGCGGCGCTCGGCATTACTGGACTTCAGGTGACGCACGGACGCCAGGGCGCCGGCCGCTATGGCGGGCGGCAGGGCGGTCGTGAAGATGAACCCCGGGGCATGACTGCGCACGGCGTCGATCAGGGCTGACGAGCCTGCGATATAGCCGCCGACCACGCCGAAAGCTTTGCCCAGCGTGCCCTCGATGACGTCCAGGCGATGCATCAGGCCTTCGCGTTCCGCCACGCCGCCGCCGCGCGGGCCGTAGAGGCCGACCGCGTGAACCTCGTCCAGATAGGTCATCGCGCCGTATTTTTGCGCTAGGTCGCAGATGTGGCCGATGGGCGAGATATCGCCGTCCATCGAGTAGACCGATTCGAAGGCGATCAGCTTCGGCCGTCCTCGCGGAACCGCGGCAAGAAGCTCTTCCAGATGCGCCAGATCGTTGTGACGGAAGATGCGCTTTTCCGCCCGACTGTCGCGGATACCCTGGATCATCGACGCATGATTCATCTCGTCCGAGAAGATCACCACGTTGCCAAGAAGCAGGCCGATGGTCCGGATACTGGCCTCGTTCGAAACGAAGCCAGAGGTGAATAGGAGCGCGGACTCCTTGCCATGCAGGTCGGCCAGCTCGCGTTCAAGAAGCACATGGGCGTGGTTGGTGCCGGAAATGTTGCGCGTGCCGCCGGCGCCCGCGCCGTATTTGCCGATGGCCTCTCGCATGGCTGCGCACACATCGGGATGCTGGCCCATGCCCAGATAGTCGTTGGCACACCAGACCACGACGTTGCGCGGCCCGTTCGGTCCATGCCACGTGGCGTGCGGGAAGTTGCCCGCCTGGCGCTCCAGGTCCGCGAAAACTCGGTAACGGCCTTCCGCTTTGACCTTGGCGGTGGCTGTCTTGAAGATCGTTTCGTAATCCATCGCTCGCCCGTCACTCGCCGCCGTCCAACGGCGCCGCATTAAGACTCTAAGGGGCAAAGCTCCGCCGTCCCGGGCGGGGTTTTGCCCGTTCGTTTAGACCAGGCCTTTGTCCTTGGCCATCACGTAGGTTTCGTCCAGCGCCTTGCCGAAGCGCTTCAGCAGTTCCTCGATCTCGTCGCTCTTGATGATGAGCGGCGGGCAGAAGCCGATATGGTCGCCCATGGCGCGGACGATCAGGCCATGCTCCTGCGCGCGGTTGGTCAGATAGACGCCGACGAAGGACTTCGGATCGAAGGCCTCCTTGGTCTTCTTGTTCTTGACCAGCTCGATCGCGCCGATCAGGCCAATGCCGCGCACGTCGCCCACCAGCGGATGGTCGGCGAACTTGCGGATGCCGTTCTGCAGGACCGGCGCCAGGCGCTTGACGTGGTTTCCGATGTCGAGATCCTCGTACATCTTCAGCGTCTCAAGCGCGACGGCGGCCGCGACCGGATGGCCGCTGTAGGTATAGCCGTGGCCCCAGTTGCCGACCTCCGCGCTGCCCTTGGCCAAGACGTTGAAGATCTGCTCGGTGATCATCACGCCGGAGATGGGCAGATAGCTCGACGACAGTGCCTTGGCGCAGGTCAGGATGTCCGGCTTCAGGCCGTAGGTCTGCGAACCCCAGGCGTTGCCCGTGCGGTAAAAGCCACAGATCACCTCGTCGACCACGAATAGGATGTCGTACTTCTTCAGGACCGCCTGGATCTTCTCGAAATAAGTCTTGGGCGGCAGGATGACACCGCCGGCGCCCATGATCGGTTCGGCGAAAAAGGCCGCGACCGTGTCCGGCCCCTCGTCGAGAATCATTTTCTCCAAATCCGCGGCCATGCGCGTGGAGAACTCTTCCTCCGTCTCGCCCGGCTGCGCGTTTCGATAGTAGTAGGGACAGCTCGTGTGCTTCACCTCGGCGATCGGCAGGCCGAAATATTTGTGAAGGTGCGGCAGGCCGGTGAGGCTGGCGGCCGCCAACGTCACGCCATGATAGCCGCGCAGACGCGCAATGATCTTCTTGCGCTCAGGCTTTCCGCGCACGGCGTTGTAGTACCAGATCATCTTGATCGCGGTGTCGTTGGCTTCGGAGCCCGAGTTGGCGAAGAAGGCCTTCGACATCTTCACCGGCGCCATCTCGATCAGCTTCTCGGCCAGATCGATGCCCGGCTCGTGCGCCTTGGCGCCGAACTGGTGGTAGAACGGCAGCTTGCGCATGGCGTTGGTGGCGGCGGTAACCAGGCGCTCCTGGTCCCAGCCTAGCGACATGCTCCACAGCCCGGCCAAGCCCTCGATGTACTGCTTGCCCGTGTCGTCGTAGACGTAGATGCCCTTGCCCTCGCGGATGATCAGCGAGCCCGTCTTCTGGTGCGCTTCCAGGTTCGTGTAGGGGTGAAGCTGGTACGCGATGTCGCGCGCGGCGGGCGAATTGGGGGCGATGGCCATGGGATACTCCTGGCTCGAACGTAAGAGGGCGTCGTTCGGAAAAATCGGCCGTAATCTACCAACTTAACCCGGTCCGCCTCAAGCGAATCCCGGCCCAGGCGGGGTCAAATCCGGCGTCAGGAACGGCCGTATCGGTCCTCAAGTCGCTCGATATCGTCCTCGGACAGAAGCGCCCCAGACTGCACCTCGATCAGATGCAAGGGTTGGTCGCCCGGATTGGCCAGCCGGTGGACGCCCAATGCTCGGCGCGGTGGGCGTGGCGCTGGAGCGACAGGCTGGCGCGCGGCTTCACGGTCAGGCGCTTGACCAGGAAGCCCGCGCCCGTGTCGATGGTCCGGTAGCTGCCCCAGGGCCGGTAGACCACCGGGCTGGAATCGGCCTCGGTGCGGCCCTGGCGGCGCAGGGCCTCGACGGCGCCCTTGATGTTCTGCGCCTGATCCTTGCTGGCCACCAGAACGGCGTCTTCGGTCGCCACGATGACCAGATTCTCGACCCCGACGGCGGCGATCACCGGGCCTTCGCTGCGGATATAGCTGCCATGCGCGGCATCCAGGGTGGCCGGACCCAGCACGACGTTGCCCTGGCCGTCCTTTTCGCCCATCTCCCACAAGGCCGACCAGGCGCCGACGTCGCTCCAGCCCGCATCCAGCGGCACCATGGCCGCGCGCGCGGTGTGCTCCATGACGGCGTAGTCGATCGAATCGGACGGTGCGGCGGTGAAAGCCTCGGCGTCCAGGCGGAAGAAGTCCAAATCCATGCGCCCGCGCTCGACCGCGCGGTGGCAGGCCTCGGCCATCTCTGGGCGCAGGCGGCGCAGCTCGTCCAGATAGGCGCCGGCCTTGAACAGGAACATGCCGGCGTTCCAGTAGTAGTCGCCGGAGGATAAATAGCGCTTGGCGCGTCGCGTGTTGGGTTTCTCGACGAAGCCGCGCAAGCGGAAGGCGCCAGGCGCGTGGTCGAAGGGCCGGCCGCGCCGGATATAGCCGTAGCCCGTCTCGGGCCGGTCCGGCGTCACGCCGAAGGTGACCAGGGCGCCGGCCTCGGCGGCGCGGGCGGCGGCATCGACGGCGGTCATGAACGCCGCGTGGTCGCGCACCACATGGTCGGACGGCAGGACCAGCAGCAGGGCGTTCGGATCGACGATCTGATAGGCCGCGGCGGCGATGGCGGGCGCTGTGTTGCGCGCGGCGGGCTCCAGCAGGATCGCGCGCGGCGCCACGCCCTCGGCGCGCAGCTGCTCGGCGATCACGAACCGGTGCGCCTCGTTGCAGACGATCGTGGGCGGCGCGAAACGGTCGGACGCCATGACGCGGCGCACCGTTTCGACGATCAGGCTTTGGGACGAGACCAGGGGCAGGAGTTGCTTCGGGTACTGCGCCCGGGACATCGGCCAGAGTCTTGTGCCGGCGCCGCCCGACAGGACGACGGGATAAATCTTGGTCACGAACTGGCTTCCTGGCGTTGCGCGCGGAGTTTCCCCAATCGCCTGCCAAAAGTCCAACGCGTGCGCGCCTTGACGCGCGACCCGGCGGCGCTGCTAAGCTTCCGGCCGAAACCCGCATTGCCCTTGGGGCGAGGAGTTCCGGACATGGCCATCATCAACCGCATCGCCGAGTTCCATGGCGAGATGACCGAATGGCGGCGCGATATCCACACCCACCCGGAGACGGCCTTCGAGGAGGAGCGGACTTCCGAATTCGTGGCCAAGAAGCTGGCTGAGTTCGGCATCGAGGTGCACAGGGGCCTGGCCGGCACGGGCGTTGTCGGCACGCTGAAGGGACGGGCCGGAGCCCGCGCCGTCGGTTTGCGCGCCGACATGGATGCGCTGCATATCCACGAGCAGAACGGCTTCGCTCACAAATCGAAGAACGAAGGACGCATGCATGCCTGCGGCCACGACGGCCACACGGTCATGTTGCTGGGCGCCGCGAAATATCTGGCCGAGACCAAGAACTTCGATGGCACCGTCCATTTCATCTTCCAGCCCGCCGAGGAGAACGAGGGCGGCGGCCGGGTGATGGTGGAGCAGGGGCTGTTCGAGAAATTCCCGGTCGAATCGGTCTATGGCCTGCACAACTGGCCCGGTATGCCGGTGGGCTCGTTCGGCATCCGCCCCGGCCCGCAGATGGCGGCCTACGACATCTTCGAGATCGTCGTCACCGGCAAGGGCGCCCACGGCGCCATGCCGCACCAGGGCATCGACCCGGTGGTCGTGGGCGCGCAGATTGTGACGGCCTTCCAGACCATCGTCAGCCGCAACACCCACCCGCTCGACTCCGCGGTCATCAGCGTGACGCAGATCCACGGCGGCGACACCTGGAACGTGATCCCTGAGCAAGTGACGCTGCGCGGTACGACGCGTTCGTTCAAGCCCGAGGTGCAGGACCGCATCGAGGAGAACATGAAGCGCATCGCCGAGGGCATCTGCGCGGCCATGGGCGCGACCATGAGCTGGCGTTACGAGCGGCGCTATCCCTCCACCATCAACACGGAGAAGGAGGCCGCCACGGCCGCGCGCGTTGCGGGCCAGGTGGTCGGCGAGAAGAACGTGGTGCTCGATCCCACGCCCAGCATGGGGTCTGAGGATTTCGCCTTCCTGCTCCAGGCCCGGCCCGGCGCCTATATCTGGATGGGCAACGGCCCGGACACCAACAACTGCCGTTTGCACAGCCCCCATTACGACTTCAACGACGAGGCACTGCCGGTGGGCGCCAGCTACTGGGCGCGGCTGGCCGAGACGATCCTGACCAAGGCGGGCTGACCACTTTCTGATCTGGCGACGGGGAGAACGCCCATGCGGCGGCGGACGGATTTGGCGTTTTCCATGGGCGAGTACGAGCGCCGCCTCAAGGAGCTGCGCGAGCGTATGGCCAAGCGTGGCGTCGATGCCATGTTGGTCACCACGCCCGAAAATCTCCACTACCTGACCGGCTACGAGACGCAAGGCCTCTGGTATTTTGCTGGCCTCGTGGTGCCCGCTGCGGGCGAGCCGTTCATGAGCACCCGGGCGGCCGAGGACACGGTGGTCGAATCCGACACCTGGATCGAGGTCAGCCGTCCGTTCCAGGACAATCAGGAGCCGATGGAGATTCTGGCCGGCGCGTTGCGCGAGTTCGGCCTGGCGAACAAAAAGATCGGCTACGAACGCTCCAGCTATTTCTTCCGCGCCAGCGAGCAGGACCAGCTGTTCCCCCGCTGCCCGAACGCGACCTTCGTCGATTGCTCGCACATCGTCGAGGAAGGCCGCGTGGTGAAGTCGGAGCCCGAGATCGAGATGATCCGCCGCGCGGCGCGAGCGAGCGAAGGCGGCGTCCGCGCGGGCGTCTCCGCGGTCAAGGCGGGCGCGACCGAGAACGAGGTCGCGGCCGAGGTCTATCGCGGCATGCTGCATGCGGGCGGCCACTACTGCTCGATGCAGCCCTTCGTCGTTTCCGGCCCGCGCTCCTTCGTCAGCCATGCGACGTGGCGCGACCGGCGCATCGAGCAGGGCGACTGCGTCTTCTTCGAGATCGGCGGCACGGTGCACCGCTATAACGCGCCGATGATGCGCACGATCTCGGTCGGCGAGCCCAGCGCCGACCTGCGCGACGCGGAAAAGCTGGTGTTGGAGGCCATGGCGGCGGCGGAAGCCGCGATCAAACCTGGCGTGCCCACGGGCGATGCCGACGCGGCAGGGCGCAAGGTGATCGCGCGCAACCGGTTCGGTGCGACGCAATACACCCGCGTCGGTTACAGCATCGGTACGGCCTGCACGCCCGGCTGGGGTGAAGGGCACATTCTGGACATCAAGCCGGGCGACACGCGCCTGTTCCGCGAGAACATGTGCTTCCACCTGATCCCGTTCCTGCAGATTCCGGGTAAGGCGGCGGTGGGCATCTCGGCCGCGATCCGCGTGACCGCAACGGGCTGCGAATCGCTTCACACCTTGGAGCGAAAGCTGTTCGTGGTCTGACGGGCGCTACTCGGCGGCGTTGATCTTGGGCTGCCAATCGGCCGCGCGGACATGCTCCTGGCGCGGGAACGGCGTCGGGCGCAGGCCCATCTGAAACCACGAGATCAGCGTGAAGATGTCGTAGACGGGCAGGCCGAACGCCTTGGCCAGGGCCGGGGCGAAGGGCGGCATGTTGGTGCATTCCAGCACGAAGGCGCCCACGTCCGGATGCTTCTCCAGCATCTGCTTTCCGGCGGACACCAGGTCGGCCTCGCAGCGCGCGAAGTCGTATTCGGTTGCCTTGTCGGTGAAGACCCGGGTCAGGATCTCGCCGTTCTCGGTGCCAATCACGGGCGTGTCGACCGGCACGCCCGCGCCTTCCATATGGCGCGGCGTGAAGTTGCGCGCATCGGCGGTGATGATGGCCACGCGCTTGTTCGCGGGCAGAAGCTTTTGGACCAGGGGCACCTGAATGACGCTGGACGCGGCGACCGGCACGCCGATCCGTTCGGCCAACTCGCGCTGATAGATGGCCAGGAAGCCGCAGGTGGTGGTGATGCCGTTGGCGCCCTTGGCGACCAACTCCTTGCCCGCCTTCACGAAGGGATCGAGCAGCCCGTCGGCTTGTTGGTCCACGACGCGAAAGGGCGTGGCGCCCTCGACCTTCTTCAGCAGCACGGGGAAGGGCCACGTCAGCGGCTGGCCGCCGTCGCCGAAGACGCGCGGGAATTTCGTGTCGAGCAGAAGGATGCCCACGGTGGCCTGGCCGTCGGGCCAGGTCTTGCGGGTCAGGAAGGGTTCGCGGGGGATCGTCATGCGGTTCTCCGTTCTCCGCGTCGGGTCGCGCGCGGATCGAGCGCGTGTTGCAGTCCGTCGCCGAGGAAATTGAAGGCCATCACGGTAACAAAAATCAGCATGCCCGGATAGACGACCAGCATGGGCGCCGACCAGATCAGCTCCTGTGCGCCGGTCAGCATGTTGCCCCAGCTCGCGCGCGGCGGCTGGATGCCGAGGCCGAGAAAGCTCAAAACCGATTCGAACAGGATGACGTGCCCGACTGACAACGTGGTGGCCACGATGATGGGCGAAGCCATGTTGGGCAGAAGATGGACGCGCATGATCCGCAAGGGTGTCGCGCCCAGCGCCGTGGCCGCGCGCACAAACTCTTGCTCGCGAAGGGCCAGCGCCGCGCCGCGCACCAGGCGCGCCACGGTGGTCCAGCCGAACAGCGCGATGATGACGACGATGCGGGTGAGGTCCGCGCCATCCCCGCCGCGCCAGGCTTCAGGGATACCCAATTTCGCCGGGTCGATCGCGGCGACCACGATCAGCACCGGCAGTAAAGGCAGGGCGATGACCGCGTCGGTCGTCCGCATCAGGATCGAATCGATCCGGCCGCCGTAGTAGCCCGCGCAGATACCGACCAGCGTGCCGACGAAGGTGCCGATCAGCGCGGCGATCACGCCGACGAAGAGGGAGACGCGTCCGCCCGCGAGCAGTCGTAGAAACACGTCGCGCCCCAACTCGTCCGTGCCCAGCAAATGGCCCCAGGATGGCGGCTCGAAACGGGCCAAGAGATCGACCGCATCGGGATCATGTCCCATGGCCGCGACGATCAGGGGCTGGCACGCGGCCAGGAGAACCAGCACGGCCAGCACCACCGCGCTGATCGCGGCCGGACGGTGCTCCAGGAAGCGATGCCAGCCGCGTGTGTGGGCGGAGTGGCGCAGCAGCGGCGCGGTCAGCGCGTGCATCATGTCAGGCGGCCGCCCGTTCCAGGCTGACGCGCGGGTCGAGCGCCGCGTAACCTAAGTCGGCTGCCAGATTGGCCAGCAGCGTCAGCAGCGTGGCCAGCAAGAGCCCCGCCAGCGCCAGGTTGTAATCGTTGGCCATGATCGCGTCGTAGATCATCTTGCCCATGCCGGGGTACGAAAACATCGTCTCGGTGATGAGCGCGCCGGAGAACAAGGCCCCGAAGTTGAGCGCGACCAACGTGATGACGGGCAGAAGCGCGTTGCGCAGGACGTGGTGCAGGACGACGCGGGATTCCGATGCGCCCTTGGCGCGCGCCGTGCGCACGAAGTCGCGGCGCAGCACCTCGATGGTGGACGCACGCATGAAGCGGGCATAGCCCGCGACACTGGCCAAGGTTAGCGTCGCGACGGGCAGAACCAGATGCACCGCCCGGTCCCAGAATCCGCCGCCGCCCACCGTCTCGACCCCGCCCGCGGGAAGCCAGCCCAAGGCGACCGCGAACAGCATCATCAACAGCAGCGCCAGCCAGAAGGGCGGCACGGAGATGCCCGCGAAGCAGAACAGGTTGATCGCGTGATCGACCGGTTCGCCTTCGCGTCGCGCGGCCCAGATGCCGAGCGGCAACGCCAGCACGACGGCAAGGACGAAGCTGAGTCCCATCAGAAGCGCCGTGTTGCCGAGATAGGGCATCAGGACGGAAAGGACCGGCTGGGCATGGAGGCGCGAGTAGCCCAGATCGCCGCCGAGCGCGGGGCCAAGCCAGGACAGATAGCGTTCCCACAGGGGGCGGTCGAGACCGTGCAGCGCGCGCAGGCGCTCAGAGTCCGCCGCCGTGATGCGCGGATCGCCCGAGACCATCAGGTCGATGGGGTCGCCAGGCATCAGGCCGATCAAGAGATAGACAGCCAGCGACATGGCCAGCATGACCAACGCCGTCTGGATCAACCGTCCGGCGAGGTAGCGCCCCATGGCGTCAGTTGGCCGCGCGCCAGTTCTCGACCCACAGCGTCGAGGGGTATTGATGACCCGTAGGTTCCACGCCCTTAAGCCACAGCGGCATGATGAACGCGTCCGAGCGGACATAGAGCGGCAGGACAGGCAGCTCTTCAGCGTAGACGGCCTGTAGCTTGTACCAGAGGGCGCGCCGCGCCTCCTTGTCGAGTTCGACCTCGATCGAGTCGATCAGCTTGTCTGCCTCGGCATTCTTGAAGCCCATGTAGTTCTGGCCGGCGTAATTGTTTGCCGCCGATGGAATCTCGTCCGAGCGCAAGGTCGCGCGCGGCACGTTCTCGGGCGAACTGACCCAGGCGAACATGGCCATGGCGGGGAAGCGACGCATCCGCAGCGTGTCGCCGAACAGGACGCGGGCCGGCTCGTTCCTGATCTTCACGTCGATGCCTGCCGCGCGCCATTGGCTCTGCAGCACCTGCTCGACCAGCTCGCGTGAGCGGTTGCCGGCGGTCGAATTGATCTCGAACTGCAGTGCTGCGCCGTTCTTGCTGCGCATCCCGCCCGCGCCCTTGCGCCAGCCGGCATCATCCAAAAGTGCGGCCGCGCGCGCGGGATCGTAGGGGTAGGTCTTGTCGTCCTTGTCGTACATCCAATCCAGCGGATTGACGAAGGAGTTGGCCACGGCCTGCTTGCCGTCGAACAGCTTCTTGTCGATGGCCTGGCGGTCCAGCGCATAGAGCAACGCGTGGCGCACGCGCTTGTCCGCGAGGACGGGGTTGTCGAGGTTAAGGTCTATATGCTCGTAGATCAGGCCGGGCTTGTAGACGATGTTGAATTTCTTGCCCTGCCGCTTCTCGAAGGCCAGAGCCTGATCCAAGCTCAATCCGAGCTCGCCCGCGATGTAGTCGATGCCGCCGGAAAGGATGTTGGTCTCCAGCGCCGCGGTGTTCTCGATCACGCGCACCACGATGCGCTTGAAGCCGGGCTTCTTGCCCCACCAATTCGGATTCTCGTCGAGCACGACGTGCGAGCCGCGCACCACTTCGGTGATGCGGTAGGGGCCTGCATAGAGGCCGGGATTGGTCGTGTCGGTGTCGTAGAGCGTCTTGTTCTTGTACTGCGCCGGATCGGCAAAGGCCGCGCGTTCCAGATGCGCGGGCAGGATGTCGAAGCCTGTCATGTGGTTGTAATCGAAGGTGACCCGGTCGACATGTATGACGAAGGTCTTTTCGTCGATGGTGTCGATTTTGAGGATGCGGCGGAACCCTTCGGCGCTGCTGATCCCCGACATCGGGTTCTTGCCGACCTCCCAGGTGAAGATCACGTCCGCGGCGGTGATCGGCTTGCCGTCGCCCCAGCGCGCGGCGGGGTCGATTGTCACGCGCAGTGCGACGCCTTTCTTGCCGTCCGGCAGCGTCTCCAACTTGGCGCGGCCGTTCTCGAAGGTCGGAATCTCGGTGCACATCATGCAGACGAGCTTCCAATCCTTGTCGAAGGCCATCATGGGCCGGCGCGCCATACCCAGGATGTAGGACTTGGCCACCATGGCGTCGATCATCGGATTGAAGGTCGACGGGAACTGCGTGATGCCGACGGTGAGTTGCTCGCGCGGCGTCGCTTGCGCGTGACTTTCGGACGGAAGGACAAGGGCCAGGAGGGCGAGGAGCAAACCGCCAAGTGGTCGGATTCTCCAGGCACGGCGCGGGGGGCGGCTCATCCCTTGGAGATAGCAGAACCGCACGAGGATCGGAACCGTCACCGGATAGTCACAGCGTGCGTGAATGTTTTTCTCTAGGGGAACCCTAACTAGGCGGGCGGTGTTGACCCCAATAGATTGCCGCCTTAATACTTAACTATCAAGTTAACTATAGAGACCTGCATAACCGCAACATTCAGGAGGAAACAAAATGGCCTACGTTGACGGCTTCATCGTTCCCGTCTCCAAGAAGAAACTCAAAACCTATCTCGCGATGGCGAAGAAGTCGGGAAAGGTCTGGAAGGACCACGGCGCGCTTGAGTTTCATGAAACCGTCGCCGACGACGTCAGCATGGGCAAGTGGACGTCCTTTCCACGCAGCGTGAAGCAGAAGCCGGGCGAGACGGTGATCTTCTCCTGGATCGTCTACAAGTCGCGCACGCACCGGGATGCGGTTCTGAAGAAGGTCATGAAGGATCCGCGTCTGGCGGCAATGATGGACAAGAAGAACATTCCCTTCGACGGCAAGCGTATGATTTATGGCGGCTTCAAGGTCGCAGTAAGCATGTAACGGCCACGGTGCCGGCCTCGCGATGCGAGTTGCGAGGCCGGCCGCCAAACGGGGAGCGGGCGCATGAAGGCGCGTTGGCAGGGACAGATCGTCGCGGAAAGCGACCATACGCTCGAAGTGGAGGGCTACCGGTATTTCCCGCGCGACGCCGTGCGGATGGAGTTGCTGCGCGCCACGCCGAAAACAGCCGACGACTTGGAATGCCCGCATGGGGTGCAATTCTACGACTTGGCCGAGGGCAAGGCGGTGAGCGCGCGGGCGGCGTGGTCGTACGAGGCGCCGTTGGCGTCGATGAAGCCGGTCGATCATTGGATCGGCTTCTGGGAAGACGTCGAGATCGGTTAGCTCAGCCGCTGAGGCGGAACCGCACCGGTACGTTGACGCTTCCCGGTACCGCTTTACCTGCCGTTAGCGCGGGCTCCAGTTTCCACGCCCTCAGCGTCTCTACGGCGGATTGGTCCAGGACGTCATAACCGCTGCTCTCCAGCACCTCGGCGCCCGTCGCGCGTCCGTCGGCGGCCACGGCTAGCCGCACGACCACGCGCCCTTGATAGCCATTGCGCCGCGCGACCACAGGATAGGGCGGGTAGGGCGTAGAGCCCGAACCCAACTTATAGCGCGGCGGGCGGTCGCCCTCGCCCGAACCCGGCTGTCCAGCAGATGCGGCATCGCCGTTGCCCGCGGACGCGGCGCCCGCAGCGCCGGTTTGTCCCGCGCTGCCTGGCTGTGCCAAACCGTCCGCGCGAGGCGCGTTGGCGGTCGTTGCCGGGGCGGACGAAGACTCGGGCGGTGCGGGTGTCGCGGGCGGAATGACGGCGTCGCTCGATGGCGGCGATGGGGGCGGCGGGAAATCCAACGAGGCCGGCGCGCTTTGCGGCCGGTTTTCCCGCGCGGCGGCTGTGGGCGGCTTGTGCTGGCTGGGCGCGCCTTGTGCGGCGGACGGGGTGTGTGCGTTGCCGGTTTGGGTAGGCGCCTCGTTCCCGTCCGGCCCGACAATGGTGACGTCGATCGTGACCGTGGCCACGCGCTCATCCGCCGAGGGCACCAACAGCCAGATCAGAGCGCCAATGACAATGACATGAAACGCCAGCGACGCAGCCAGCGCCACCCGCCGCTCGCGCCCGTCGGCGCGGATCAGCGGAGCGAAGGCGCGCGCAAGCATGATGCACATGTGTTTCTGACGGATTCGTAGGCTGCTTCCGCCAGCGCGCGGCCGATGGACGTATGCAGGCCGCAATGGGCGAGGCCCGCCTTGTCGCCCGGCGCCGCGACCAGGATGCAGTCCGTTCCGGTTCCGGTGACTGGACGTTCGTCGCCCATCATGGTCAGGCCGAAGCTCATGACGGCGGCTGTGCGTGCTTCCGCGACGATCGACAAGGCTTCGATCTGGGCTGCGAGGGTGAGGGAGCGGTCGATTACGGCGACCACGTTAATGGTTCCGACCTTGGCCGCGTTCCGCGGTTCGCTCGCCGCGGATAAAACGCTTTCCGCGTTGCCGAGTCCGCCCGTCGCCACGACCGAAACGCCGCCAGCGCGTTGGGCGACGGCGAAGCCGCGCAGGTCTGCCGCCGTCATCAGGCCCGCATCAAACGAAACGCCCGCGGCTTGGGCGCGCTCGGTGAAATAGACGGTGGGATCGCGGTCGGGCGGCAGGTCGGCGTTTCGCACCTGCAGCCACGCCACGCGGCGCGCGGGGCCCAACGCCGCGCCGACGACGGGCCAGCCGATAAGACGAAGGTCCTTACCGAAGTCGAGAAGAAGCCAAGGCGGGCGAAGCTCCGGCCGCATGACGGATGACGCGCCGCCGCGCGGACCGGAATCCGCGCGGCGGTTCGCCAAATCCTCAGGCCGCTTTGCGGGACGCCAATGCGACGCGCGCGCGGCGCTCCGCCAGGGCGACCAGCACCAAGTGGCCCGCCGCCAGGGCGACAAACCACACCGCGTTGATGACGGCGACATAGGCGATGACCTCCGGCGTGAAGCCGGCGCCCGCGCCCAAGAACGCCGAAGCCGCCCACTGGGCAACCTGGTTGACCACGAAGGCCGCCGCGAAGCCGATGGCCAGTCCGGCAGCGTCGCGGCGGGCACGGAACCGCTCGGCCGCGAACACGGCCAGTAGCGCGGCGGCGCCCATGGCGATGCCCCAGCCGATCGTGTTGGCGTCCGTTGGATAGTCGAGCGACAGGAAGCCCACGGCCTGGTTGCCGATCCACAGGGCCAGCACGGTCAGCAAGGCCTCGCGGCGCGGCAGGGTCAAGCCGGCCAGCGCGGCCACGGCCGCGAAGGGTGCGACGCAGGCCAAGGCACCGGTGGCCATCACGCTCGGGACGATCAGCAGGCCGATCCACGCGGCTTTCACGGCGCGTCTCTGCGCCGTCTCGCTGCGTTCGCCAACGCCGAAGAGCTTGAGAGGGGTCATGACAGTCTCCTTGTCCTGATCGTTCGCCGGTTCCTAGAACTTGATTCCGATTTTGCCGGTGAAGTTACGGCCCGGCATCGTGTAGGCGTTGTATGTGCCGTAGGTCGCGGTACTGGCAATACCATAGTCGAAGTAGTTCTCTTTATTCAGCAAGTTCTGAACGGTCAGTGCCCAACTGAACCGCTCGATCTGGCCGCTGACCTTGAGGTCGACCAGCGTGACCGCGGGCATCATCGGCTGGAAATTGGCTGCGTCGTTGTCGAACCGACGCGAGCCGATATAGCGGAGGTCGGCGTCCAGCATGATGTACTTCTGGAAGACGTTCCACGAGATGCCGACATTCCCCGTCCAGGGCGAGACAAGAGGGATTTGGTTGCCCTCGAACTGGCCGCTGCGGAACGTGGCGTTGATGTAGGTCAGCGAGCCCTTCAGCAGCACGGGGTCGGAAATCCGGTACGTCGCGCCGTTCTCGAAGCCGATGCGCCGCGTGGGATCCAGATTGGTGTTGGTGAAGGTGGCCGGGCTGAAGAAAATCTCGTTGTTGAGATTCATCACATAGCCGCTGGTCTGCCAATTGATGCCTTCCCAGTTCACACGGAACCCGCCCTCGAAGTCGCGCGAGGTCTGGGTCTGCAGGGCGAAGTTGGGCGGCACGCCGAACGGCACCGAGCCGACCCGCTCGTCCACGTTGGGCAGGCGGAAGCTGCGCCCGACGCGGCCGAACAAGGTCCACACGTCGGTCAGATTGTGGCTGATGCCCAGATGGCCGCCCCAATCCGTCTGAGTGTTGTTGTAGGGCACACCTTGGACGCCGAAGGCGCCGCCGGGCGCGCTGGCGTCATAGGTGTCCGTTGCCGAGACCATGGCCGTTTCCGTGCGCGCGCCGAGGGCGATGTCGGTATTGCCCCACGCCGTGATGGTTTCCTGGAAATATGGGCCGACGGTGATCTGGGTCAGGTCGTAGTGATGGATCGGCGCATCGCCCTGATGAAGCATGCGGTCAGAATCGTAGAGCGAGCCGTAGACGTCGATGCCGGTCAGAAGCTTGCCCGGCAGATCGCCGAGCTGGTGCTGGGCATCCAGGCGCGGCGTGAAGGACGAGGTGGTCAGCGTGGTGTTGTTATAGCTGTCGAACGCGGGGCCGAAGGTGCTGAAGATTCCCGATTGCTGATCCTTGTTGCGCACGCCGGCGTCGATGATCATCTGCACGCCTTCCGAAAGTTTATGCGTGCCGCCGAGGGTGATGTTGAGGCCTTGCTTGTTCGCATAGTCGTCCGGCGTGGACGTGCCGGTCGGATCGGTGATGACCTGACTGGTTGTCAGCGTGACCAGGCGTCCGCCGGGCAGGCCGAGGCGCTGGGTGTCCGCCGAGACGGTCAGGTACAACTCGCCCCCTTCCAGCTGGTAACGCGCGTCGCCTTGGATGTTGCGCTCTTGGAACTGGTTGTTCTCGCGGTAGCCGTTTGAATTGATGGATGTTCCATAAAGCGCGAGGGCCAGGTTTCCGACCGACTGATTCGCCCCGATGTTGGCCTGGGTGTAATCGAACGAACCGTAGGACATGTCGGCGCGATAGGAGTTGGGCACGGCGACGCCGGTCTTGGTGATGATGTTGATCACGCCGCCCATGGCGCCGTTACCGTACAGGACCACGCCCGCGTTGCCGCGTACGATTTCGATGCGCTCGATGGCGTCTTTCGGGATGGCCGTAAAGTCGACGCCGGCCATGTCGACATCGTTCAGACGGCGACCGTTGATCAGGACCAATGTGTTGGAAACGGCTGAGGCGCCGAAGCCACGCATGTCGATTGTGTCGCGTGCGCCGTCCACGCCGCCGAACAGATTCTGAACTTGGATGCCCGCTTGCCGGGACAGAAGATCCTGTAAGGTCATATCCGGCGAACGCGTGATCTCTTCCGCTGAGATGATGGTGGTGGACGTGCCGGCGATGCCGGTGCCCAAACGCGAGGCCGTGACGTTGACCTCCTGCAGTTCCTGTTGCGGCGTCGGCGTGGTTTGCGTGGTCTGTTGCGCCAGTGCGGCGGTCGTCCAGACGGCCGTCGTGCAGGCGGCCAACGCCACGTTCAGTCCCGTTCGCGTTCGGCGAATGTTCCAAGTCATCGTGCGCTCCTTCGTCTGCGGCGCCCAAAGGGCGCGCGCGGTGGGGTTGACCTGAGGCGAAGCACGCAAGGCGACGCACGGCCGCGTGTGCAATCGACATTACGGCCGCAAGAAGGGCCGATCGTCGATCAAGGTCCAGGAACGACGTGGAAGGAAACACCCCCTACGGCCCCCGCATCGGAAACGAACGTCATCGCTGCGAAAGAACCGCTCCGTATGGACGCCCCACCCATCGGTTGGGTGACTGTGCTGGCAGGTCTCCTGGCTCGCGGGTCAATGCCTGTGGCGGTCCGGCCTTCCCGGTTTCCCAGTGGCCATGCGGACCAAGGCTCGCCGCTGACAGTTGCGGGGGCAGCCACGGATTAGGCCGCAGATGCGGCTTACCGTGTTCCCTCTTTCCTCTCCGGCCTAAACCGGAGAACCAACACACAAGGAAGAATTTCCGTTCAGGGCGGCCCGGTCAAGGGGCCCCGGTTCGGATAGGGGAATAGAACGTGAACTACTGCTTCGCCTTATGTGCGTTCGCGGCGGCCCAGCCGTCGGGGTCGGCCAGGAACGTTTCGATCTGATCCAAATTCGCGGCGGGGAAGTCGTTGCCGCGCCGCGCTTCCGCCAGCACGTCGTGCCAGGTGGGCCAGGTGGCCAAGCCGTGCAGGCGCACGCCGATCTCCTTCAGGCTCTCCACGCTCTTCGGGAAGATGCCGTAGTGGAACACCACGATCACGTCCTTCACCACCGCACCCGCTTCGCGCAGCGCCTTGATGAAGACGTGCTTGCTGCCGCCGTCGGTGGCCAGGTCTTCCACCAGCGGCACGGTCCAGCCCGGCGGCATGTCGCCCTCGATCTGGGCCATGCGGCCGAAGCCCTTCGGCTGTTTGCGGACATACAGCATGGGCAGGTTCAAGCGGTCGGCCATCCACGCGCCGTAGGGGATGCCCGCCGTCTCGCCGCCCGCGACTGCGTCGATGCCGTCCACGCCGATGTCGCGCCGGACCAGGTCGGCCATCAGCGTCACGATCTCAGTGCGCTGCTTGGGGAAGGCGATGATCTTGCGGCAGTCGATATAGACCGGGCTGACGCGGCCGGACGTGAAGATGTAGGGCTCGTCGGGGCGGAAATTGACCGCCTTGATGTCCAACAGAGCGCGCGCGGTGATGCGCGCCGCTTCTTCCTTGTCCGTGCCTGCGGCCATCTGCGGTCCTCCTTGGGGTCCGGGCTGTTTAGAACTCCTCTCCACCCGCTGGCAATCGGATTCTCGGGCCCCGTCGGCTAGAATGGCGCGATGATGATCCCAATGCGCGCGATCGCGGCGTGCGCCGCCCTCATGCTCTTCACGGGGCCAGTCTTTGCCGCGCCCGCCAAGCCCCAGAACGTGGACAAGGAAGACGCGTTCCTCGATTGGGCGGCCGAGAAACCGTTGGTCGCCGAGATGTCGGTGCAGGAGCCGGGCGTGGTGTGGGTCGCGCTGAAGGCCGAGGGATACAAGTCGCCGGATAACGTGCGCAAGCTGGCGCGCGAGTTGGCGTGCGGCTATGACAAGATCGTCAAATTCAAGGGCGCCACGGTCACGATATGGCCCGAGACCGGCACGGGCGGTTCCTTCGTCGCGCGCGAGCAGTGCAAATAAGCGCTCAGCGCGGCAGCAGGCTTTCGGCCAGCATCCCTGAATCGCGCAATTCGCTGAGCGTTCCCTCCGCCGTCACGCGCCCCAGCCGCATCGCATAGCCGCGCGGCGCCAACGCGGCGACCGCGTCGAACGCTTGCTCGGCGATCAGGATGCCGGGGCCGCCGACCGCGGCGGCGCGGATGCGGTTGACCACCTCGCGCACCAGCACTGGCGCCAAGCCGAGGAACGGCTCGTCGAGCAGCAGCAGGGAAGGCGCCTGCATCAATGCGCGGCCGATGGCTAGCATCTGCTGTTGGCCGCCCGACAGGGTCCAGGCGCGCGCGGACGATTTCTCGGCCAGCTGCGGGAATAGGAAGAAGGCTTCGTCCAGGCGCCGCCTGCGCGAAGCGGCGTCGCACCAGGCGGCCACTTCCAGATTCTCGCGCACCGTCATGCCACCGAAGACTCGTCGTCCCTCCGGCACATAGGCGATGCCGCGTCGGGCGCGCTCTTCCGGCGGCACGCCGGTCAAAGTCTCGCCGTGCAAAAAGATCTCGCCGCGCGCGAGCGGCACCAGGCCCATGACGGCCTTGAGCAGGGTGGACTTGCCCGCGCCGTTGGCGCCCAGCAGCGCCGCCACCTCGCGGAATGCGAGGGTCAGCGACGCGTCCTCGACGACCGGCGCGCCGCCATAGGCGACGGTGACGCCGCGCAGTTCCAACAGTGCGCTCACGGCGTGTCCTCCGCCGCGCCGAGATAGGCGCGGCGTACGTCGGGATGAGCCAGGACGGCGTCGGGTGTGCCCGCCGCGATCACGCGGCCTGCTTCCAAGCACACGAGCCGCCCGGCCAGCCCGGACAGGAACGGTAGGTTGTGGTCGATCACCAGCACCGCGACGCCGCCCGCCGCGAGGCCGCGCAGAAGACGCGCCAGCGTCGCGCGCTCGTCGTCGGTCAGCCCTGCGCTGGGTTCGTCCAGCACCAGGAAGCGCGGTTTACGCGCCACGGCGCGCGCGACCTCGGCCAGCCTTCGAACGCCGGCCGGTTGCGCGGCGGCCTCTTCCCAGGCGCGGTCGGACAGACCCGCCTGCGCCAGCGCGTTGAGCGCGCGACCTCGCGCATGGGGCAGGTTGGCGTCCGCCGTCGCGGCGTAGGCGACCGCGACATTGTCGATCAGGCTGGCGCCGCCGATCAGTTCGGCGGTTTGGAACGTGCGCGCGACACCCAGCCGCGCGATCTCGTGAGGCCGCAGAGGTTCGAACGGCGCGTTGTCGAGACGGATATGTCCCTGGTCGGGGCGGTAGAGCCCGGTGATGAGGTTGGCGAGCGTGCTTTTGCCGGAGCCGTTGGGCCCGATCAGGCCGACGATCTCGCCCGGCGCTACGCGTAGCTCGACGCTGTCGAGTGCTGTGACGCCGCCGAAACTTTTGGTCAGGCATTCGACGTGAAGCGCGGCTCCGCCGGTGAACGCGACCACGGCCGAAGACGGTAGGAAGGGAAGAGTTTCGGTTGTTCCGCGCGCGCGTCGCCACGTCCGATCGACCAGGCCCGCCAGCCCGTCCGGCGCCAGAATTACGACCAGCAGCAGCGCCGCACCGTAGGCGATCAGGTAATACTGCTCCAGCCCGCGCAGCCATTCCGGCAGATGGACCAGCAGCACCGCACCCAGGATCGCGCCGGCGATGCGCCCGCGCCCGCCCACCACGGCCATGGTCAGGCAGGCCACCATGATCGAAAAGTCGAACGCCTCGGGTGAGACGACGCCCAGGCTGTTCGCGTGCAAGGCACCCGCGGCACCGCCATAGGCGGCGCTCAGCACGAAGGCGGTCGCACGCAGGGTACCGCCGTCCAGCCCGACCGATGCGGCGGCCAGCGGACGCTCGCGCACCGTCCGGTAGGCCAAGCCTTTCATACCGCGCGTCAGGCGCCAGGCCAGGACGCCGCCGAGCGCGACCAGGCCCCAGACGAACAGGAGAAGCGGCCAGCCCGGCGCGATCCGCGCGCCGAACAGCACCACGCGCGGCACGCCCACCAATCCATTGGCGCCGCCGGTCAGCGACTCCCAGTTCACCGCGCCGATCAGCGCGACCTGGGCGAGCCCCAGCGTGGCCAGCGCGAAATAATGCGTTTCCAGCCGCAGCACGGGTGCCGCGACCAAAAGCGCGAACGCGGCGGGCAGCAGGATCGAAAGCGGGAAAGTGGTCATGAAGCCCCAGCCCAGCTTCGCACCCAGGATGCCGGTGACATAGGCGCCGAGGCCGAAGAAAGCGCCCTGGGCCAGCGAGAAGGCGCCAGCATGGCCGAAGACGAACTGATAGCCGATGACGAGCAGGGCATAGATGCCCGCCTGGGTCAGAAGCCGCAGCCCATAGATGTCGCCCATGAACGCCGCGTAGAGGGCCAGCAGCGCGGCGCCCGCGAGCCAGGGCGCATGGGCGGCGCGGAGGATGCGTTCGGGCGGCGCGGACGCGGCGCTCATGCGCGGCGTCCTTCCACTTCGCCCAGGATGCCGCCCGGCCGGACGAACAGCACGATCAGAAGCACGGCGTAAAGCGCGGCCTCGGCGACGGGCTGGGACAGGAAGGCCGCGATCACGCTTTCGAACAGGGCGATCAGGAACGCGCCGATCACAGCGCCGCCGATACGGCCCCAGCCGCCGATGACGACCGCGATATAGGCCTTGAGCATCAGGCTGCCGCCCTCGGCCGGCGTGACGAAGTAGCGGTTGCTGAGAAGAAGCCCGGCCGTGCCCGCCAGCGCCGCGGCAAGCGCGAAGGTGAGCGCCACCATGCGGCCCGTGCGCACGCCGAGCGCGCACGCCATCTCGGGGTCTTGGGCGGTCGCGCGCATCCGCTTGCCAAGCTGGGTGTGCGTGAGAAGCAGATGCGTGGCGGCCAGGAGGATCGCGGCGGCCACGATCACGGCGGCCGACTGGCGGTCGAGTGCCAAGCCGCCCAGCGACAGCGCGCCGTCGCCCGCGAGCGGCGGGCCGCCGCGTGGCGCCGCGCCGAAGATCGCGTTGGCGCCGTTCTGCAGCATGACGCCGACGGCGATGGTCGAGATGAAGACCGAGACCGGCGGCCGGTTGCGTAGGGGCAGATAGGCCGCCGCCGAGAGCGCGAGGCCGAGAAGCGCCATCAGCGCGGCGACAACCGGCAAGAGAACGATACCCGGCAGGGGCAGCGCGCCCGCCAGCGCCACGGACAGGAAGCCGCCGGCCATCACGAGGTCGCCATGGGCGAAGTTCACCGCGCCGGTCGCGTTGATGACCAGGACGAAGCCGAGTGCCACCAGCGCGTAGGCCGCACCCAGCGCCGTCGCGTTGAGCAGAAGCTGGACGAGCGTCAATGCGTCCATTCGCGATCAGCGCGCGGCGTAGCGTTTGACGATCTTGGGCACGCGGCTCGAGCCGTCGTAACAAACGATCACCGCGTCGTGGGCCATGTTGCCGGTGCCGTCCGACTTGTAGGTCATGGCCAGACCCTCGTAACTGCCGGTCGCCAACACATCGCGCACCTGGGCGGCATTGCGCGCACCCTTGCCGATAGCGTCCAGCACCATGCGCGTGCCGTCATACTGCGCGACGGCGAAAGCATCGGGCTCGGCATTGAATTTGGCGCGGTAGGCGGCGGTGAATTTCTCCATGGTGGGAGAACCGCCTGAAATGGGCGAGGAGCCGCTTTCGGCGCAGACACCTTTCAGTTCGGCCGGTTCGAGCAGCGCCGCGGTCGAGGGCTGGTGCATGGCCGAACCCGCGACGATGGGCAGATTCAGGCCGGCGGCCTGCTTCACGAACAACGCGGTCGGGCCGGAGTGGAGTTGCAACACGATCACGTCGGGGTTGGCCGCCTTCAGCTTGGCGAGGACCGGCGCCATGTCCTTGACGGTGGGCGCCAAGCCTTCCTCGAACACGATCTGCGCGCCCAGGCGTTTGAAATTGTCCGTGAGATGCGCCTGGCCGCTCTGCCCGTAAGCCGTGGTTTGGTAGACGAGCGCGACGCGTGTCTTCTTCAGCTCTTCGACGACATAGCGCGCCTGGGCGACCTTGACCACGGCGTCGGTCGGGAAGAATCGGAAGACGTATGCGTTGCCCATCTCGGTGATCTTGGCCGTGCCGGAGATGGTGATGAGCGGCACCTTGCGTTCGGCGGCGATGGGCATCATGGCCAGCATCTGCGGGCCGAAGATGGAGGCCGCCACGGCCACCACGTTGGGCTGTGACAGCGCGCGCTCCAGCGCGTTCACGGCCGTCTCGGGCGATGCCGCCGTGTCGGTCACGTCATAGCCCGCTTCGATGCCACTGGGCTTCTCGTCCAGCGCCATGACCGCGCCGTTGCGCTGGCTGGTGCCTTCGAGCGCCAGGATGCCGGTGATGGGAACGAGCACCGGGATACGTACGTTCTCGGCCGATGCGGCGAGAGGAATGCTCGAAAGCAGAGTTGTTGCGACGGCGGCGGCGCGCAGGACGCGATTCATCCGTTCCTCCTTTGCGGCGGGGAGGGCTGGATCACGAAACGTCGAGAATAAGGATTCGAGCGCGTCACGACCCGTGTTGCTCCCTCCGCCAGCATTACCTGGTTCAGGTTCCTGGGTCTGTTCTCAGCCTCGGCGCGCGGAAAACGCGCCTGGGCACCCCAGCCTCACGTGGTTTGGGAAGGATGGCGTCTGCGGCCGCGCGAAGTCAAGGCGCGGGCTTTTTCTCCGCGCGCGCCACCGCATCCAGCACGGGCTTGAGCGCCGCGCGCCAGTCGGGTGGCTCGATGCCGAAGCGCTCCGACAGGCGCGCAAGCGACAGGCGCGAGTTCAGCGGCCGCTTGGCCGCCGCCGGCGCCTCGGCGGATGACACCGGCACAACGCGCTGGGCGGCGAAATCGCAGCCGCGCTTGCGCAAGCCGTCGACGATGGCACGGGCGAATTCATGGCGGCTGGCCTCGCCCGCCGCGGCGGCATGGACGACGCCACCCGATGTGGCAAATGTCTCGCGCGGATCGCCGGCTTGCAGGATTTCCATGGCGACCGCGGCGACGAGGGCGCTCGGCGTCGGCGCGCCAACCTGGTCGTCGACCACGCGGAGTTCCTCGCGCGTCCGCGCGGCATGCAGGATCGAGGTGAGAAAGTTGCGGCCGGTGGCGTCGTAGAGCCACGAGGTGCGCAGGATCAGGTATGGGGCGCCCGATTGGGCGATGGCCTCATCGCCTGCCAGCTTGGAGGCGCCGTAGGCATTGAGCGGAGCCGGCGCTTCGCCTTCGTCGTGCGGCGCATCGCCCGCGCCGGAATAGACGTAATCGGTTGAAACGTGGAGCAGCGGCACGCCGCGCGTCGCCGCCCAGCGCGCCATGATCTCGGGTGCGGCCGCGTTGACCAGATAGGCTTGGCGCGTTTCTGTCTCCGCGCGGTCGACGTCGGTATAGGCGGCGGCATTTACGATCAGGGTGGGCTGGATTGCTTCCAGCGCATCCTTGAGCGCCTTGCCATCGGCCAAGTCGAGTGCATCGCGGCCTGGCGCTGTCAGTTCGCCCATTTGCTTAAGCGGTTGCGCTAGAACGCGGCCAAGCTGGCCGCCGGCGCCGGTGAGTAGGATCTTCACGGCAGGGCTCGGTAGGCGGGCAGGATGGGTGCGTCGGCCAGGGCCGGAGCGGCGCCGTCCCTTGGCGATAGGATGGGGGACTTCACCGGCCATTCGATGCCGAGGGCGGGATCGTCCCAACGGATCGCCCGGTCATGCGCCGGCGTGTAATAGTCCGTGCAGGCGTACTGGACTTGAGTGTCATCGGCCAAGGCGCAGAAACCGTGGGCGAAGCCGCGCGGAATCCAAAGCTGCCGCCGGTTGGCCGCGCTCAGTTCGATCCCGACCCAACGCCCGAAGCGTGGGCTGCTGCGCCTTATGTCGACGGCCACGTCGAAGATGGCACCCGACAGAACGGCGATCAGCTTGTCCTGGGCGTTGGGCTCCTGGAAATGGAGCCCGCGCAGAACGTCTTTGCGTGACGTGGTGAGGTTGGTCTGAACGATGCGCGCCCGTATGCCCGCAGCCGCCAGCTTGTCCTCGCGCCAAAGCTCCATGAACGCCCCGCGCGCGTCGTCGTGCCGCTCGGGCTCCAGCGTCAGGACTTCCGGCAGGGACGTGGGTGTCACGCGCATGCTGCTCTCACGATCCGGCTGCCTGCCCAAGGCCGAGGCGCTGGCCGCGATAGCGTCGGTGCGTCTCGCGCCACCAGGCCGCGTTGGTCACATACCAGCGCGCCGTCTGTTCCAGGCCGTCGGTCAGCGCGATTTCAGGTCGCCAGCCGAGTTCGTTTGTCAGCTTGCCCGAATCGATCGCGTAGCGCCGGTCATGGCCCGGCCGGTCGGCCACGTGGACGATCAGTTCGGCATGGGGCTTTCCGCTCGCGCGCGGACGCAGCTTGTCGAAGATCGCACAGACGGTGGTGACGATTTCGCGATTCGTGCACTGGACGCTGCCGCTCACGTTGTATGTCTCGCCCGGCCGCCCTTGGGCCAGCACGGCGGCGATGGCGGCGCAATGATCGCTCGCGTGCAGCCATTCGCGTACATGCGCGCCGTCGCCATAGAGCGGTAGCGGCGCTTCGCCCAGGCAGTTGAGGATCACGAGCGGCACCAGCTTCTCGGGGAACTGGTAGGGGCCGTAGCTGTTGCAGCCGTTGGTGATCAGGGTCGGCAGCCCGTAGGTGCGGTGATAGGCCAGCACCAGCGCATCCGCTCCCGCCTTCGTGGCGGCATAAGGCGAGCTGGGCTGGAACGGGCTGTTTTCGGTGAAACGCCCTTCCTCGATGGAGCCGTAGACCTCGTCGGTCGAGACGTGGAGCAGGCGGAAGCTCTCGGCCTCGGTGGACGGCAAGGCGCGCAGATAGGCACGCGTGGCGTCGAGAAGGGTGAAGTTTCCGACCAGGTTGGTCTCGACGAACGGTGCGGGGTCGTCAATCGAGCGGTCCACGTGGGTTTCGGCGGCGAAGTTCACGATCGCCCGCGGGCGGTGTTGCGCGAGAAGCCGGTCGACCAGCGCGCGGTCCGCGATCGAGCCGTGAACGAAGATGTGGTTCGGGTTGCCGTCGAGAGAGGTCAGGCTGGCGCGATTGCCGGCGTAGTTGAGCGCGTCCAGCGTGATCACCCGCGCGCCGGAGGCGACCGCGCGGTGGACGAAGTTCGCGCCGATGAAGCCGGCGCCGCCGGTGACGAGAAGGGGGCTCGGCAGGGAAACGGCGAAGCCGGTCATGGCGCCATGGGAGAATGCGGGTCTGGAGGCGCCTCATGGGTTGGCGCGCAGGCCATCTAAACCCGTCGCTGCGGGGGCGGCAAGGCATGGCGGCGCTCGCCTTGCTTCGCCGAAGCAGTTAGAACCACCGCACGGTGCCGTTTCGCGCCGGACGGAACGGAGGAGCGGCGGTTGCGGGCGGCGTTGGTCACCGGAGGGGCCGGTTATATCGGCAGCCATGCCTGCAAGGCGTTGGCACGGAGCGGCTGGCATCCCGTCAGCTACGACGATCTGTCCCTTGGCCACCGCGCCCTGGTGAAATGGGGACCATTGGAAGAAGGCGATATCCGCGACCGCGCGCGCCTCGATGCGGTGTTCGCGCGCTGGCGGCCCCAGGCCGTCCTGCATTTCGCCGCGCTGAGCCAGGTGGGTGCTTCGGTGCGGCAGCCGGACCTCTATTGCGACGTGAATGTCGCGGGCACCGAATGCCTGTTGGGGGCCATGCAGACAGCCGGCGTCGATACACTGGTCTTTTCCAGCACCGCCGCGGTCTATGGCGTGCCGGCGCATCTCCCCATCACGGAGACGACGCCGGTCGCGCCGACCAACCCGTATGGCGAGACCAAGGTTGCCGCGGAGGCCGCCATTCGCCGCGCCGCGGAGAGCGGCAAGCTACGCTATGCCATCCTGCGCTATTTCAACGCTGCCGGCGGGGATCCCGACGGCGAGACGGGCGAATCCCATGAGCCGGAAACCCATCTGATTCCCAACGCCCTAGCTGCGGCGCTCGGCAAGGCTCCCGCGCTGGAGCTTTTCGGCGACGATTACCCGACACCGGATGGCACCTGCATTCGGGATTACATCCATGTCTCGGACGTGGCCGAGGCGCATGTGCTGGCCTTGTCGCGCCTGGCCGAGTCTCCGGCACCCGTAGTTTGCGATCTGGGCACGGGCAAGGGCGTTTCCGTCCGCGAGATTGTCGCAGCCATCGAAGCCGTGACGGGCCGCGCGGTTCCGATCCGCAAGGCGCCGCGCCGCCCCGGCGATCCGCCCGTGCTCTATACGGCGGCCCAATCCGCGCAACGGGAGCTGGACTGGCGTCCGGAGCGGTCGGACCTGACATCCATCATCCGGGATGCGCTAATTTGGCAGACATCTTGCAAGCCCACATGACGTCTCACTCCGACCGGGACGCATGGGAAGATCGCCTCACATGAAGTGCCAGCTATGCGATGTCGCCGAACTCGTGGAATTTCTCAATCTGGGACGGCGTATAAAAACTCGGCGAATATCGGTGCAGGCATCTTGTTCGCGATTAGCCCGCGCTTCTCGGGCGGTGCGCAGTTCCAGTCCCAGGTGGGTCAGACGGACTACATCTCCTACACGGGCACGGGGACGATCCGATACCAGTTCTGATCCGTGAAGCTTGAGTTCCTGAAGGCCCACCTGAAAAGGTGGGCCTTCTTCGTTTTAGCGGTCGTGTCCGTCACGGCCTGCGGCGATTCCGCGTTCCTGTACGGCGGCCGCGAGATGGCCGACCGGGTGGCCGCCCGCGGCGGCTGGGAGCGTTTTCAGACCACGGCAGGCCCTTTCAACCTGCTCGGCTACCGCTCCATCCGCGCACCGTCCAACGGCGATCTGAGCGTCTATATCGAGGGCGACGGTTTCGCCTGGGTGACCAAGACCCAGCTTTCATCCGACCCCACGCCCCGGATTCCGATCGCGCTGGAACTGGCATCGGAAGATCCGTCCGCCAACCGCCTTTATCTAGCCCGGCCGTGCCAGTACCAGTCGGATGCTGACCTCGCGCGTTGCAGCCCGAAATACTGGTCCGGCGGGCGCTATTCGGAAGAGGTGGTCGCCGCCATGAACGCGGCGATCGACCAGACGGTGCGGGCCACCGGCGCCAAGCGGCTGCGGCTGTTCGGCTTCTCGGGGGGCGGCGCCATCGCGGCCTTGATCGCCGCGCGCAGGACCGACGTGATCCAGCTCGTGACCGTCGCCGGCAATCTGGACCATGCGGCGTGGACTACCATCCGCAAGGTCTCGCCGCTTTCCGCCTCCCTCAACCCGGCCGATATGGCCTCCACCTTGTCCCGGATTCCGCAGATCCACTTCGTCGGCAAGGACGACTCGGACGTGCCGCCGAAGGTCGCCCAATCTTACCGCAGCCGATTTTCCGACCCCGCCCGAATCAGTATCATCGAGGTGCCGGGCGTGGATCACGATTGCTGTTGGGTAGAGCGGTGGTCTGGATTGCTGAAGCAGTATGTCTATGTCGGCGCCTCTTAACGGAACGGGTGTCGGCGTGAACGCGTCTCTTGAGAGCTTGCCGGCCGAAGACGCCGCCGGCGGGGTGGACGACCTCATCTCGGTCGTGATCGTCAATTTCAACGCCGGCGATTATCTCGTCGCGGCGGTCGAAAGCGTTCTGAGCCAGGCGGAGGTCGCGACGGAAGTCATCGTCGTAGACAACGCATCGTCGGACGACAGCCTGGCCTCCCTGCGTGGAGGCGTGCCCGCGAACAAAGTCCGCGTCATCGAACTTGACGACAATTACGGCTTTGCCCATGCCTGCAATGCCGGCATCACGGTGTCGCGCGGGACATCCGTTCTGCTGCTGAATCCCGACTGCCGGATGCATGCCGGTTCGCTGGCGCTCCTGAAATGGATGGTCCAGGAGCGCCCGGACGTCGGCATGACGGGGCCCCTGATCGTGAATCCGGACGGCAGCGAGCAGCGCGGTTGCCGCCGGGATATTCCCAACCCGTGGCAGATCTTCTGCGTCGCGTTCGGTCTGCACCGGCTGATGCCGGACCATCCGCGCTTCCGCGACTATGCCTATGACGCTGCCGTGCTGCCCGACCGGCCGTCGGAGGTGCCGGCCATTTCCGGCGCTTGTATGCTGGTGCGTCGCGCCGCGATCGACGCGGTGGGCCATTTGGACAGCGGATACTTTCTCCATTTCGAGGATTTGGACTGGTGCCTGCGATTCCAGTCGGCGGGGTTCAAGATCCTGTTCGTGCCGGGTGCGGTGGTCGAGCACACCCAAGGCGTTTGCAGCCGCACCCGTCCCATTCGGGTCGAGGCGCACAAGCACCGCTCGCTCGTGCGGTTCCTGCGCAAGAACTTCACGGCCTATTATCCGTCGAGCTTCATGGCGGTCGTCAGCGCGCTTGTGCTGGCCCGATTTGCGTCCGTTTCAGTGCGGATGTTTGTCCGGGGACGCACCGCGCGGCGTGGCGCATGGGAACGCCTGATGCGCGGGCCGCGCACGCCGGGGGTTAAGCGATAGGCCTATTTGCCTTCGACGATGCGCCGCACGAACGGCAGAAGATTGCCGCCGGAAAAAAGATGCCCCGGAACCCCCGCCGCCGTCGCGGCCTCCAAATCCGTCTGCCGGTCGCCGATCAGAAAGCTGCCGGCCGGATCGACCGGCCATTCCCGCATCGCGCGCAGTAACATTCCCGGCGACGGTTTTCGGCATTCGCACGTGATCCGGTAGGGCGCAGCACCTTCCGTCGGATGATGGGGGCAGAAATAGAACGCATCGACCTTGGCGTTCGAGCGCGCGAGCTGTTCGCCGACCCAGCCATGGAGGGACAACACGTCGGCCTCGC
>JAPLOM010000007.1:52137-59249 GCA_026400755.1 Alphaproteobacteria bacterium | reverse complement strand
GCCGGTAGTATTGCAAAAGTTTCGCCGCGACATACAAAGGGGCCCGATCGGGCCCCTTTGCATGTCGGCGCTTCCCCTCGCTACTGGCCTGCTTTTGCTCCGCCACACTGGCCGGTTTTTACTCCGCCGTTGACAAGCCGGTGCGCGCTGCCGACACCGGCGGCGTGCGCGGCGCGCAAGGGTCGCCGGAGGAACTGGCCGGACTGGCCACCATGATCGCGCGCTTCCAGACTGGCGCGCTCGATCTGATCCACGCGCTGTTCCCCGGCTATGTGGCTCACCTGCGCGTGGCCCCCACCAGCTTCCGCCCTGGCAACGTCGAAAGCCACAAGCTGTCTTGGCGCAAGGACGACACGCTGCTGCACGTCGATTCATTTCCGTCCCGGCCGAACCGCGGCGAACGCATCCTGCGCGTGTTCACCAACGTCCATCCGGGTGCTGTGGACCGCGTGTGGAAGGTCGGCGATCTGTTCGAGCAGACCGCGACCGAATTCCTGCCCCGGGTGCCGCGACCGATGCCGGGCGTCGCACCCTTGCTGAAGACATTAGGCATCACGAAGTCACGCCGCAGCCGCTATGACCACTCCATGCTGCGCATCCACGATGCGATGAAGCAGGACGGCGGATACCAGGCCCGTGCCTCGCATCTGACCTTCGGCTTTCCGCCCGGCTCGACCTGGGTCTGCTTTTCCGACCAGACCGCGCACGCCGCGTTGTCGGGCCAGTTCATGATGGAGCAGACGCTGCACCTGCCCATCAATTCTCTCTACTTCCCCGAGCGTTCCCCTCTCAAGGTGCTGGAGCGCCTGTCCGGCCGTGCGCTCGCCTAGGAGCATCCCTCTGCGGGCTTAGAATTTGGGATAAAAATCCCAATTTAGAGACATCCCACGGGCCTCGCACGCGGTGCGGCGTTCCTTGACAGGCCCCCCCTTGGTGCAAATACTCGCCGCTTTTCCGCGCCTTAGCGCGGATTTTTCGTTTCTCTTATAACATCGGCCACACACGCAAACGGAGCCAAGCCCGTGATTCCTTCATCCATGCCGGTCTTCAAACGGTTGGATCTCGCCTTCGACCGGGGCGAGGGTGCCTATCTGTTCGGCACCGACGGGCGACGTTATCTGGACTTCGGCAGCGGCATCGCCGTGACCATGCTGGGCCATTGTCACCCGCATCTGGTGAAGGCGCTGGAGACCCAGGCGCGCAAGCTGTGGCATGTCTCGAATCTGGTCCGCATCCCGGAGCAGGAGCGGCTGGCCGAACGGCTGGTCAAGAGCAGCTTCGCCGACACCGTGTTCTTCGCGAACTCGGGCGCCGAGGCCATCGAGGCCGGCATCAAGGTGGTGCGCAAGTATCACGACGCCACCGGCCATCCGGAGCGTTACCGCATTCTGTGCACCAACGGCGCGTTTCACGGCCGCACCCTGGCCACCATCGCCGCGGGCGGGCAGGAGAAGCACACCAAGGGGTTCGGCCCACTGGTGGACGGCTTCGACCATGTCAGCTTCAACAACTTGAACGAGCTGCGCGCGGCCATCACGGACAAGACCGGTGCGATTCTGGTCGAGCCCGTGCACGGCGAAGGCGGCATCCGCCCCGCGACCAAGGACTACATGGAAGGGTTGCGCAAGGTGGCCGACGAGTTCGGCCTGCTGCTGTTCTTCGACGAGGTGCAAACCGGCGCGGGCCGGACTGGCGCGCTCTTCGCGCATCAGAAGTACGGCGTGAAGCCCGATCTGGTCGCGACGGCCAAGGGCTTCGGTGGTGGATTTCCGCTGGGTGCCTTGCTGGCGACCGAGAAGGCCGCTGTCGGCATGACCTACGGCAGCCACGGCTCGACCTTCGGCGGCAATCCTCTGGCCATGGCGGTCGGCAACGCCGTGCTCGACGTGCTGGAGTCCGACGGCTTCATGGCCAATGTGGACCGTATGGCCAAGATCACGCAGGACAAGCTGGGCGCGGTCGTGCGCAAGCATCCGAGCGTGTTCGAGGAGCTGCGCGGCATGGGCCTCATGCTCGGCCTCAAGTGCAAGGTCCCGAACGACAAGCTGAGTGAGAAGTTGCTGGCCAACGGTCTCATCACCGTGGGCGCGGGCGACAACGTGGTGCGCTTGGCGCCGCCGCTCATCATCGACGAGAGCCATGTGGAGGAGGCGGCCGCGATCATCGACAAGACCGCGGCGTCCTGGGCCGGCCATGCCTGAGCCCCGGCACTTCCTCGATCTGGATCGGCTAGAAACGCCGGTCCTGCGCGGCATTCTGACCGCTGCGGCGGGCTTCAAGCGCGCCAACGCGGCTGGCGAACGGCTACAGCCCTTGAAGGGCAAGATGCTGGCCATGATCTTCGAGCGGCCGTCCACGCGCACGCGCGTGTCGTTCGAGGTCGGCATGCGTCAGTTGGGTGGCGAGGTGATCGTGCTGGAAAGCCACGACACCCAGCTCGGCCGCGGTGAGACGATCGGCGACACGGCACGCGTGCTCTCGCGCTATGTCGACGCGATCATGTTGCGCACCAGCGACCATGACAAGCTGATCGAGCTGGCGTCTCACGCCACGGTGCCCGTCATCAATGGGCTGACCAGCCGCTCGCATCCGTGCCAGCTCATGGCCGACATCCTGACTTTCGAAGAGCGGTGTGGGCCCATTACGGGCAAGGCGGTGGCCTGGGCGGGCGACGTTAACAACATGACCAACACCTGGATCCAAGCTTCGGCGCGCTTCGGCTTCGGTCTTAAGGTGGCGTGCCCAGGCCCCTTGGAGCCGCCCAAGCCGCTGCTGGACTGGGCGCGGAAGAACGGCGGCAAGGTCGAGGTCCTGCACGAGTTGAATGCTGCCGTGCGCGGCGCCGACTGCGTCGTGACTGACACTTGGGTTTCCATGGGGCAGACGCCGGACGCACACCGCCTGAAGAAGTTCCAACCCTTCCGCATCGATGCGCGCGCGATGGCGCTGGCCAAACCGGACGCCGTGTTCATGCACTGCCTGCCCGCGCATCGCGACGACGAAGTGACCGGCGATGTGCTGGACGGGCCGCAGTCGGTCGTGTGGGACGAGGCCGAGAATCGGCTTCATGCGCAAAAGGGCATCCTGGATTGGTGCCTGCAGTAAGGGTTGCCGCGCGGCGGCGGACTTCCTAAATCAGGAAGTCTCCATTCCAGATTTAGGATTCCGCGCGTGAGCGATCCATCGACGGTTTCCGGCTTGGCCGGAAACAAGCCTCCCACCGATGATGTGATTCAGCCTTTCCGCATCGAAGGCAGCGAGGTGCGCGGCCAGCTCGTGCGCTTGGGCGCCGTCGCCGACGAGGTGTTGCGCCGCCACGATTATCCGACGCCGGTGGCGATGCTGCTCGGCGAGACCCTCGCCTTGTCGGCCGTGCTGGCCGGCGCGCTCAAATACGATGGCATCTTCACCTTCCAGACTAAGGGCGATGGCCCTGTCGGGTTGGTGGTCGCCGACCTGATGAGCGGCGGCGCCATGCGCGGCTATGCCCAGTTCGACCAGAAGCGCCTGGCCGCGGCGGGAAACGGAAACGGTGCCGGCCCCGTGCCGGGCCTGATCGGCAAGGGCTATCTGGCCTTCACCGTGGACCAGGGGCCTGAGACCGACCGCTACCAGGGCATCGTGGAGTTGGAAGGCGCCACCCTGTCGGAATGTGCGCGCCGCTACTTCGAGCGCTCCGAGCAGATCCAGACCTCGATCAAGTCCGCCGCTGGCCGTGGCCCCGATGGCCGCTGGCGCGCGGCTGCGCTCATGGTCCAACGCATGCCGCCCGTATCCGGTAACCATGACGTGGCCGAGTCCGACGACGACTGGCAGCGCGCTCTGGCCCTAGCCGCGACCTGCACGGACGGAGAGCTGCTCGACCCCGCGCTCGAGCCGAACGCGCTTCTCTACCGCCTCTTCCACGAGGACGGCGTGCGCGCCTTTACGCCCAAGACCTTGCGCTTCGGCTGCCGCTGCTCGGAGGAGCGGGCGGTGCGGGTTCTGCGCAGCTTCCCGCGTGAGGAGCTGAAGGAGCTGGAGGTCGACGGCCGCATCGTGATGACCTGCGAATTCTGCCGCGAGACCTATAATTTCGACCCCGACGCGTTGCCCGAGATCGCGCCTTAATTTCGCCCGATCGGGGGGCTAGATGGATCGTGGGTTCGCGGCCAGGTTGCGGCCGTTCCTGCCCGCGCCTATACCGGATGGCACCACCTGCAGAGGACAGCGCATGGTTCGCTTCGTAAGGCCCGCCGTCGTGGCCATGATCCTCATCCTGGCCGGCTGCAACACGCCGCCGCCGGTCGCGAAATTTCCCGATATCACCTACGCCCACATGTCGCCGATCCAGCTCGATGTGAAGCGCATCGAGGTGGTGTGGGCCTACGCGCCGCCTTACGCGGCGCCCAACGTGGACCATCTGTTCCCGACCCCGCCGGGCAAGGCCGCCGAGCGCTGGGCCACCGATCGCCTGAAGGCGGTGGGCAAGGAAGGTTATGCCCGCTTCATCATCCGTGATGCGTCGGTGATCGAGACGCGCCTGCGCAAGACGGGCGGCGTGGCCGGTGCCTTCACCACCGACCAGACCGCGCGCTATGACGGCGTGATCGATGTCGAGCTGCAGCTCCAGGACGATCTGGGTCAGCGCGACGGCAAGGTCTTCGCGCGCGCGACCATCACGCAGACCGCGCCCGAGAACGCGACGATCAACCAGACCGAGCAGATCTGGTTCGACATGACGGAGGCGATGATGAAGCAGATCAACGCCCAGCTCGAAACCAACATCCAGACCCACCTGCGGCCTTTCTTGCGCTAACGCGCTGCTTCCGGGCCACGCGCGCCGCTGACACACTGCCGCTGCGCGAAGGGGGAGGCACGCCATGGCGGAATTGAAGGTCGGTCTGATGCACACGAAGACGATCAAGGTCGATCCCGGCTTGACGGTGCCGGAGGTTTCGCCCGCCTTCGGCGAGTTCCGCGACATGCCGCCCGTCTTCGCCACCGCCTACATGGTGGGTTTCGTCGAGGCCACCTGCATCGAGGGGATGAAGCCCTTCCTGGCGCCGGGGCAGGGCAGCGTGGGCGTGCATGTGGATATGAGCCACTCCGCCGCCACGCCCGTGGGCATGGCGGTCACGGCCGAGGTCGAATTGGTTTCGATCGAGGGACGGCGACTGCGCTTCAAGGTCGAATGCCGCGACGAGAAAGATGTCATCGGCGTTGGCTTTCATGAGCGCTTCCTGATCGACGTGCCCAAGTTCGTGGCCCGCGTCGAGGCCAAGGCACGCGGATAAAAAAGACCCGCTCCCTTTGGGGGGGCGGGTCAAATCATGAAGAATGCCCGTTTCAAGGCATCTGTTTGTTACCACCCGCCCGGCCGGGCCTCAAATTAACCCTTCGTAAACGCCGGGCAGGCCGTGTCCTAGAGGCCGATGTCGTTCTTCCGTGTGTCGCGGAGGAACAGGATACCGATGATCACCGTCATGAGGGCGACGACGATCGGGTACCACAGGCCGTAGTAGATGTCGCCCGATGCGGCCACCATGGCCGTGGCCAACAGCGGCAATATGCCGCCGAACCAGCCGTTGCCGATGTGATACGGCAACGACATCGAGGTGTAGCGGATTCTGGTTGGGAACAACTCCACCAGGAATGCCGCGATCGGCCCGTACACCATCGTGACGTAGAGCAACATGATGACGAGGATGACCATCGTCATGAAGTAGTTGATCTGCGAGGTGTCCGCCTTGGCCGGATAGCCAGCGGCGGTCAACGCGGCCTTATAGGCATCCGCATTCCAGCCCTTGAGCTCGGTGTCGCCGATCTTGGTGACGACGACCTCGCCCGCGACGGCCGGGATCGACTGGAACGAAAGCCCGGACTTGGTCAGGAAGTCCTTGGCCTTGTCGCAATCGGTGAAGCGGGTACCTGGGAAGATGAAGATATGGAAGCTGCAATCGTCCGCAGCCACCGTGATCTTCGTCGTCTGCTGGAACTTCTCGAGCGCCGGGTTGACGTAGTGCGTCAGGCCCTGGAACAGCGGGAAGTATGTGAGGGCTGCGATCAAGCAGCCCGCCAGGATGATCTTCAGTGGGGGTAGGCGGCGGGACATGGACGGTCATCTAGGTTGCTGGCGACCGCAATCTAGGGCCGTCCGCCGCCGAAACCCGCACAAGAAATATTAAGCCTTGGCTTAAGAAAAGCTGCTGTTACGCGCTTATTTCGCGGTGTGGACTCGCACCCATGCCGCATAGGCCTCCATGAAGCTCGCGAAGAACTTCTGGGTGGCTTCGCTGGCCAGATTACCCTTGTCATCGAACAGCTTGGCCGCGCCGCTGACATAGGCCTCGGGTTGCTGCATGGCGGGCATGTTCAGGAAGACCAGCGATTGGCGCAGATGGTGGTTGGCGCCGAAGCCCCCGATGGCGCCGGGCGAGACGCTCATGATCGCGACGGGCTTGCCGTCCCACGCGCTCTGGCCATAGGGGCGAGAGCCCACGTCGATCGCGTTCTTAAGCGCGGCGGGCACCGAGCGATTGTACTCCGGTGTCAGGAACAGGACGGCGTCGGCGGCCTTCACCTTGGCGCGGAAGTCGCGCCAGGCGGCGGGCGCCGCGTCGCCGTCGGTATCTTCGTTATAGAAAGGAAGCTGTCCGATCTCGACGATCTCGCAATCGAAATCGGCCGGCGCCAGCGCCATCAGCGCCTTGGCGGCCAAGCGGTTTTACGAGCCCTTGCGCAGGCTGCCGACGATGACGGCGATCTTCTTTTTCGTGGCCATGACGTGTCCTCTACTCAATGCGCGATAAAAATGTACGAAACGAAAATGACGATTAGCCTTCGGCTGCCCATTGGATCAGGCGGCGTTGAAAACCGATCCCAGCTTCCACTTGTTCCAGGGAAATATATTCGTTGGGCTTGTGGGCGACGTGGATGGAGCCTGGGCCACACACCACGGTCGGGATGCCCGCCTCTTGGAACTGGCCGCCTTCGGTGCCGAAGGCGATCACGGTGGTCGAATTGGCGCCGGTCAGGCGGAAGCACAATTGCTCGGCCGGCGAGTTGGGCTCGGGTGCGAGGCCCGGCACGCCGAACAGTTTCTCGGTCGAGACGCTGGCATTGGGCTCGAC
>JAPLOM010000007.1:0-52109 GCA_026400755.1 Alphaproteobacteria bacterium | reverse complement strand
CTTCGATCTCGTCCAGCGAGCCGCCCGGCATCAGGCGCACGTCCCAATGGAAACGGCACTGACGCGAGATGATGTTGATCGCGGTGCCGCCCTCGATGATGCCGACGCTCAAGGTCGTGTAGGGCGGCTCGAATTCCACGCCCGGTTTGGCGCGCATCTTGAACTCATCGGCCATGGCGTTGATGAAGTGGATGATCTCCGCCGCATACTGGATGGCCGAGACGCCCTTGTGGGTGGCGCTGGAATGGGCCTCGAGGCCCGTCACCGTCGTGCAATAGGCGAACGAGCCCTTATGCGCGTTGACCACCTTCATCAGCGTGGGTTCGCCGATCACGACGACCGACGGTTTGGGCAGGGTCTTGCCCAACTCCTTGATCATCAGGGGCGCGCCCAGACAGCCGACCTCTTCGTCGAAGGACAATGCGAGATGGATCGGCCGCTTCATGCGCGCGGCCTTCATTTCGGGCACCAGCGCCAACGCGATGGCCAGGAAGCTCTTCATGTCCGAGGAGCCGCGGCCGTATAGGTTGCCGTCCTTCTCCACGATCTTGAACGGATCGGTGTCCCAGGGCTGGCCGGCGACCGGCACCACGTCCGTATGGCCGGACAGGCAGGCGCCGCCGGGGGCGTCGGGGCCGATGGTCGCGAACAGGTTGGCCTTGGTGCGCTCGGCGTTGTGAACCAGCGACGCTTTGACGCCCAGCCCGTCCAGATGGTTTGCCGCGAACTCGATGAGGGCCAGGTTGGATTTCGACGAGACCGTGTCGAAGCCGACCAGACGGTCGATCATCGCGCGCGGAGCAAGGTCGGCCATGGTTTATCTCCGCGCTTTCGGTTTCGGACTTGTTTCGGCCCGGATGCTAGAACGCCGCGCTTGCCGGGTTTCCGATCATGTTGAGGAATTCGCGTCGCGTGGTGGAATCGCTGCGGAACACGCCCAGCATGCGACTAGTCACCAGCGCCGCGCCTGGCTTGGTGACGCCGCGCGTGGTCATGCACTGATGCGAGCCTTCCACCACCACGCCGACGCCCTGCGGCTCCAGCACGTCCTGGATCGAGTTGGCGATCTGGGCGGTCAGCTTCTCCTGGATCTGCAAACGGCGGCCGAAGGCGTCAACCAGGCGCGCGATCTTGCTGATGCCAATGACGCGTTTGGTGGGCAGATAGCCGACATGCACACGGCCCACGATGGGCACCATGTGGTGTTCGCAGTGCGAATTGAAGCGGATGTCGCGCAAGACGATCATCTCGTCGTAGCCGTTCGTTTCGTCGAACGTGGTGCGCAGAATCTTTTCGGGATCGGAATCGTAGCCGGCGAAGAACTCCTCGTAGGACCGCACGACGCGCGCGGGCGTATCCAGAAGCCCTTCGCGGTCCGGATCGTCGCCTGCCCATTGGATCAAGGTGCGCACGGCCTTCTCGGCTTCGGCGCGGCTGGGTTTGGCGAGGCGCTTGTCGCCGTTGCGGGTCTTGGCGTTGCGGGGAGATTTCATGTCCATCGCCGTCCGTCGCTTTTCTCAGTGCAGCTTCTTCGCCGTCGCGTCCGGCGTGTCGAGCGAGAAGGTGGGGATCGTGACCGAGAAGCGCTCGCCGCCCGGCCCTTCCATCTCGTAGGTGCCGCCCATGATGCCCGACGGCGTCGGCAGCGGCGTGCCGCTGGTGTATTCGAACGATTCGCCCGGCTCCAGCACGGGCTGTTCGCCCACCACGCCCGCGCCGCGCACTTCCTGCACGCGGCCGAGGGAATCGACGATGCGCCAATAGCGGTTCAGCAGTTGAACCTTCTCGCCGCCCTGGTTGTCGATCTTCACCTGGTAAGCCCAAACATAATGACTCTCCTCGGGGGACGATTGGTCCTCCAAGTAGACGGGCTTCACCGTGATCTCGATGTTCCGGGTCTTCGCCTGATACATGGTCTGTTTTTCCGCGCCTGAGGGCGCCTCGTGACGATCCTACGCGGGTCGAGGCCTAGTGGTTTAGTCCTCGCCTAAGCCCTTGTCCATACGGGTAAACCCGTGTTTTCGGGAAGGTTTTCAGACCGCCTTCAGCGCCGTCGCCAGGTCGTCCTGCACGTCCGCCGGATCCTCGAGGCCGACCGACAGCCGCACCAGCCCTTCGGTGATGCCCAGCCGTTCGCGGTCCTCGATGGGCAGGCGCTGGTGGGTGGTCGTCGCCGGGTGGGTGACCAGGCTTTTGCCGTCGCCGAGGTTGTTCGAGATGTCGACCAACCGCAGGGCGTTCAGGAAGCGGAACGCGGCCGGCTTGCCGCCATCCAGGTCGAAGGCCACGACGGTGCCGCCGCCCTTCATTTGCTTTTTGGCCAGGGCATGCTGCGGGTGGGACGCCAGGTCCGGATGCAGCACGCGGCGCAGCTTGTTCTGCTTGGACAGGAAGTTCGCGATCACGCGCGCGTTCTCCATCTGGCGCATGACGCGCAGATCCAGCGTCTCCAACCCCTTGAGCAACAGCCACGCGTTGAACGGGCTTATGGCCGGTCCGGTGTGGCGCAGAAAATCCTTCAAGGTGGTCTGGGCGAATTCGTTGGTGGATAGGATCACGCCGCCCAGGCTGCGGCCTTGGCCGTCGATATGCTTGGTCGCGGAATAGACCACCACGTCGGCGCCCAGCTCCAGCGGCTGCTGCAGGACTGGGCTCGCGAAGACGTTGTCGATGACGACGCAGGCGCCCGCTTCGTGCGCCAGGTTCGACACCGCGCGCACGTCGATGATCTCGAGCTGCGGGTTGGACGGCGTCTCGAAGAAGATGGCCTTGGTCTTCTTCTTTAGCGCCTTGCGCCACTGGTCCAGATCCGTGCCGTCGACCAGCTCGGTCTCGATGCCATAGCGCGGCAGAAGCTCGGAGATGATGAAGTGACACGAGCCGAACAAGGCACGCGCGGCCACCACGCGGTCGCCCGCGCGCAATTGCGCCATCAGCGAGGCGAACACGGCGGCCATGCCGCTGGAGGTCGAGCGCGCGGCCTCGGCGCCTTCCAACAGACGCATGCGCTCTTCGAACATGCCGACGGTCGGGTTGGCGTAGCGCGAATAGACAAAGCGTTGGATGTCGCCCTTGAAGGCGGCCTCGGCTTCTTCCGCGTTCGGGTAGACATAGCCCGAGGTCATGTAGAGCGCTTCGCTGGTTTCATGGAAACCGCTGCGCTCCAGCCCGCCACGCACCAGGCGCGTCTGCGGCCGCCACTTGGCGGGATTGGGCTTCTTGGTCTTACCGGTCTTTTCGTTTCCGTCCATGCGAGCCTCCGCCGCCCGTCGCGCGGGCAACAAAAAACCCCGACCAATGAAGGTCAGGGCGATATCTCGCTCCGACCTCTTTAGCTGCTTGTTTAACGTGGCCGCAAGCCGGTCGGGCCAAATCACCACGTAACGCTAGCTGTAAGGCGCGAGAGGATGCCCTGTCAAGCCACCGGTGCGGCGCTGCATGAGGCACCGCCCAAGACGCAGAAGCGCGCGCAATGGGGGTGGTTGAGCGGAACGGGCCGAAGCGCCGCAACCAGGGACGGGCCTAGGTCGAATTGCTCATCATAGGGCAGGAGGGTACAGGCCACGACGGAGGGCCGTGCCGTACCTTTGCGTTTCACGATCATCCGCGAAGTCGCGCACATCACCGAGGCCGGATCGCGCTTCAGGATGCCCCAGCATTGCTCGGTGATCTCCGGCACGTCGAGCCGCGCATCCATCTCGGGGAACAGCACCAGCGTGCGCGGATCGTGCGCGTCCACGGGCGCGCCGATGCGGGCGAAGAGCGCGGCGAAGCCGGCGCGCATCTCGGCCTCGGATTCATCCGCCGGCAGGCGGGAGGCCATGTGCAGCGTGATGCCGTTCCGCACCAGCCAGCCGATGCCCTTGAGCGCGGGTGTCCAGGTGCGCGGGCCGCGCATGGTCTCGTGCCCGTCTTTCGTGTGGTGATCCAGCGACACGCGCAGAACCAGCCGTGTGCCGTAGGCGCGCTGCAGCGCGGCCAGCGCCTCGGTCCACCGCATCATGGGGCGCATGGCGTTGGTCAGCACCAGCGCCCGGTGGCCGCGCGAAAGCGTGTCGGCCAGCATGGCCGGCATGTCGGGATTCATGAACGGCTCGCCGCCCGTGAAGCCGATCTCGTGCGCGCCCAGCTTCTCGCGCGCGATCTCGTCCAGATAGGCGGAAACCTCGGCGGCGGTCAGATAGACCAGCCGGTCGTTGCGCGGACTCGATTCGATATAGCAGTTCCGGCAGGTGATGTTGCACAGCGTGCCGGTGTTGAACCACAGCGTCTCCAGGACCGTGGGCGCCACGTGGGCGCGCCGCTCGCCCCGCGCGGTCAGCACGGGGTCGCGGAACTTGGCCGGGTCGAGCGGCGCGGTTGAAGCCATGGCGTCATTAAATCGCTGCCCCCATGCGGGGCGCAATCGCCGTGGCCTTCAAATCTCCGTGTATTGCGGCACCTTGGACGGAAGCCCCGCGGTTGCGGCGCGGGCCGTGGCCCTTATAATCCAGCCTCACGCGGGTGTAGCTCAATGGTAGAGCAGGAGCTTCCCAAGCTCACGACGAGGGTTCGATTCCCTTCACCCGCTCCAATCCAAAAATAGAGTTCCTGCAGCAGGCCGCAGCCCTAACGGGGCGCGAGGACGAACAAGGTTGTGTTTGAGAAAAGCTCATCGTCCCCATAGGCCGAAAGTTCCGCCCTGATCGCGTCTGTCATGTGTTCCCGACCAAGGTCGGGATGCATGGCCCGATTTTCGAGGATTTCAAAGTGCGGCGTGAACAATTCGACATAATCCCTGCGGGTCATTCCGTTCAGAAAGGTGTTCGCCGGGCGCCGATTTTGCCGCAAATGCTCCCACGGCTCCGTTGATCGGGGCGCGTCGCGTTCCGACACCTTATGCGCATACCATTCGAGGTGATGGCCGCCGGTAATACCCGTGAAAACGGTCGGGCGGATGACCGCGAGACCATCCGGACTCAATGCCACGGACATCCTCTTGACCAGATTCTTGAGGTTTTCCTTGGGAATGTGCTCGAACACATCTTCGGAGTAGATGAAGCCAAATTTCCCCGCGCGGTCCCAAAACTCGTCCGTCGACGCGTCGGTGACGACAAGACGGTCGGCCGGAAAACGAAAATCGGCGCCGTGTTCCTTCCTGAACAGATCGGCCAGGAACCGCCATTCCTTTATGTCAGTCAAAAAATATCGCAGGGATGATTTGCTCGCCCGCATCCAGCCGGACTTGCGAGCGATGTGCAGCATATTGCGTGGCGTCCATTTTATCAGCGGCATGTCGAGGTCGACGCCGGTTACGTCGATGCCGCGATTGAACAGCCACGCCAGACGAAACGGGCGGGCGCCGAAACCGATTTCGAGAACCCGCTGGCCGTCGACGGAGCGCCTGCCATGCCGTTCCAGAATCGATGAGTATTCCGTCATAAGAGCGTCGTAAGGGTAGTTCGCAACGTCGAGCTGTCGGCGTTTTAGATGCATCCGCAGCAACGCGAATGCCTCACTGACCTTGAGGCTCAGAGGCAATGTACGAAGCGAAGATGAAGACCGCATACTTCCCCCCGATCCTGTATCGGTCTCGCGAAACCCAATTTCGCCTCGATTTGGAGCATGTCACATGCGCAATATTTTATCCTCTCATGGCGTACCGATGTCATGATCCGAACAGGGTGCCATTTGATTTAAGATTTTTCTTCAGATACTTACGAGTAGTCCTGCGTTGTGAGACGCGGTCAAATTTCCGGATTGTGTCGCCAATTTTCCGCTGGAGGAGAAGCCATGGACATCAAGCGTGCAAAAGGAAAAGCAGCCGGCCGCAGCCGCGGCGGTGCCTTCGGCGACCTGGTGACGGCGGTGGCCGTCGATCCGTCCTCCGCCCCGAACAACCAACTCGAGGTGATGCTCCGCACGCTGAACGGCTGGCGCGAGCGCCCCGCCGGCACGGCATCCCGTCGGCTGCATGCTGGGTTCCGACAAGACGCGCATCATCCAGGCGACCGTCTATGTGACGGACATCAAAAAGAAGCATGAGATGGACGTCGAGTGGAACACGTGGATCGGCGCCGATTCGAACCATTGGCCGCAGCGCGCCTGCATTCAGGTCCAGCTCGCGGGCAAGGATCAGGTCGAGATCGTCCTGGTGGCGGCGAAGAAATAGCGTCGCGCTAATCGAGGTGAAACACCTCGGAAAGCCCATGGACGGGCGTGGGGATGCCCTCCATGCGAGCCTTCAGCTGCAGCGCCAGGAATTGCGAGTAGAACCGCGACTGCATCAGGTTGCCGCCGTGAAACCACAGTGCCTCCTGCTGCGTCGGTTTCCACATGTTCCGCGGCTCGCCTTCCCACGGTCCCGGATCGAATTTGGTGTCGGAGCCGAGGCCCCAGCATTTGCCGACCTTGTCCGCGACCGCCGGTGAGATTAGCTGGGCGGCCCAGCCGTTCATCGAGCCGTAGCCGGTCGCATAGACGATGAGGTCCGCTTCGACCTCGCTGCCGTCGCTGAAAACCACGGCGCGCGGCTTGATGGCCGAGACTTCGACGCCACTCTTCAGCTTGATGCGGCCGTCGGCGATCAGTTCGGACGCGCCGACGTCGATGTAGTAGCCCGAGCCGCGCCGGATATACATCGTTCCCAGGCCGGAGCGGTCGGCGAATTCCAGCATGAATCCGGTCGCGCGCAGGCGCTCATAGAACTTCGCGTCCTGTTCCAGGATCGATTCGAAGATCGGCCGCTGGAACTGCGGCGCCAGCCGGAAGGGCACCGACGCGCCCAGGAAATCCGCCTTCTCCGTCGTGATGCCGGCCGCCAGAGCCTCTTCCGAGTAAAGCCGGCCGATCGCCAATTTCATCAGCGTCTCGGAGCGCACCACCAGCGTGGGCGAGCGCTGCACCATGGTCACGTCGGCATCGTGCTCCCACAGATCCGCCGCGATGTCGTGGGCCGAGTTGTTCGAGCCGATGATCACGCACTTCAGGCCGCGAAACGCGTCGCCGCCCGTATGCGCGCTGGAATGATGCTGCGTCCCAGTAAATCCTTCGGCGCCGGGAATTTTGGGCACCTTCGGCACGCCCGACATGCCGGTTGCCAGAACCAGCTGCTTCGGCCGAAGGGTGACTTTCTTTCCTTCACGATGGACCACCACCGTCCACGCGCGCGCGGCCTCATCATAAGCGGCACTTTGGCATTCCGTCGAAGACCAGTAGTTCAGCTCCATGACCTGGCAATACGTCTCGAGCCAGTCGCCCATCTTGTCCTTGGGCGTGAAGACGGGCCAATGATCCGGGAAAGGCAAATACGGCATGTGGTCGTACCAGACCGGATCGTGCAGGCAGAGCGAGTGATAGCGCCGCCGCCATGCGTCGCCGGGCCGCGCCAGCTTGTCGACGATCAGGGTCGGCACGCCAAGCCGCTTGAGCCTGGCCGCCAAGCCAAGGCCACCCTGTCCGCCGCCGATGATCAGGCAGTAGGGTTGATGTTCGTAGCCGAGCGTCGCTTCGTCGTCGGACTTCCGCTCGAGCCAGTTCTTGCGGTTCTTGAATGCACCGTGCTCCGTCCCTTTCGCGCGTATCGGCCCACGCGGTTCTTCGAAGCCCTTAAGCTCCGTCATCGCGGTCAACAGGGTCCAGCAGCGGCCGTTCCGCAGCCGAAACAGGCCCTTGCCGCGCCCGACCGCGGTCTTGAAGGTGAACCAGGCCTCGACGATGTCGCCGGACGTGGAAGCCAGCCCATCGATGCGCCAGGCGGTGGGCCGTACGCGCTCCAAAGTGGCGCCCAGCATGGCCGCGATGGCGTCGCGCCCTTCCATGGTCTTGTTGTTCCAGGTGAACGCGACGAGGTCCCGCCAATAGCCGGAATCCTCGAACAGCGCGGTAGCGGCGGATACGTCTTGGCGCTCCAGCGCCGCGTCAAAACGCGCGAGCCAGTCGTGCGCTTCTCGTGTTGCGTTGGTCTCGCTCATGCGTCCATCACCCTGCTATTCCGAGTGTCCCAGCCTACGCTCCGTCACTGCCGACGGCCGCTGCCTGACGGCAAGCTGTCGAGAAACTTGTAATACCGGACGGCCGCGCCCACGAACCACGGCGTGCCGGAATAGAAGGGCCGCGTCGGGAACTTCAGGTCATCGTAGGCCGTGGCCGCGTCGGCTGTCCGGCCCAGCACCTTCAGCGCGACCTTGTGACCGAGATAGGGCGCCAGGTGCGCGCCCGAGCCGCAATAGCCCATGGCGTAATGGATGCCGTCATGGGTGCCGATATGGGGCAGCGAGTCGAAGGTGTAAGCGACGAAGCCCATCCAGGAATGGGTGATCTTGGTGTCCTTCACCTCGGGAAAGATGCGCGACAGCGCCGTGTGTAGGAGCGGGCCGGACACTGTGGGGTCGGTCTCGCCGGCCGCCACGCGCCCGCCGAAGACGAAGCGCGTGCCGTCCGGCGAGGCGCGGTAGTAATAAACGACCTGCCGCGTTTCGATGATGGCACGCATCTTGGGCATCAGCCGCTTCATCAGGTCGGCTGGCAGCTTTTCAGTCGCCATCACATAGCTGCCGATCGGGACGACGCGGCGGCGCAGTTCGGGTGATACCCCCGTGGCGTTGGTATAGCCATTGGTCGCCATGATGACGTTCTTGGCGCGGATCGTGCCGCGCGCGTGTGTGACGACGAACTCGTTGCCGTCCTTCTCGACCTTGGTCACAGGGCAATGGATGGCGATCTTCACGCCGGCCTTTATCGCACGGTCCAGCATGCCGGCATGGAACTTGCCGGGATCGAGGCTGGCGTTCTTGTGCACCAGCAGCCCGCCGTAATAGGCGTCGGTGCCGATCTCCTTGCGCTGTTCGCCGCGCGGCACCATGTCGGCATCGATGCCGCATTCGCGCTTGTAGACGGACCGCTCCGCGGCCAGGGCGTCATAGTCGCCCGGACGGTGCGCGCCGACAAAAAGGCCGCACACATTCCAGTCGCAGTCGATGGCCTCGCGTTTGATCAGGTCCTCGACGTAATTGCGCGCGTTGGTCACTTCTTTGATCATCGCCACGGCGCGGTCCTTGCCGTGGGTCTTTGCCAGCGTGCCCAGGCCCAGGCGCAGCTTGGTGTGGATTTGGCCGCCATTGCGTGTGCTGCAACCCCAGCCGGCATGCTCCGCGTCGAAGGTGACGACTTCGCGCCCCTCGCGCGCCAAGGTCAGTGAGGCCGAGACACCGGTATAACCGCAGCCGACCACGACCACGTCGGTGCGCCTGGGCAGCTTTGGCTCCGGCAGGACGGGACGCGGCGCGCCTTCCCACCAATAGGGCTCCATCTTGGCGTTGAGCGCGAATTGGGCGTTGGGCATCGGCGGCCTCCGGGCGAGAGCCGGAATTGTTACACGCGGGCGAAGCCGGCCGCCAACAGAGGCTTGGCGCCGCCATCCCCATACGCACGACTCGTCAAACTCCTGCGGCCGGGCGCATCAAATTCTTTCCGCGCGCCGCCGCCGGCATGACGCAGGCGTTCCAGGCTTGGCGCGTATATCGGTGTGATGGCCGCCTGATACAGGCAAGGCCGACACCCAAGGAGACGATGAATGTCTGTTGCGATTCGCCAAACCATGAAATCCGCCGTCGTGGCCGGCGGCATAGCTCTGATGCTTCTCGGCAGCGCTGGCTCCGTCTTCGCCGCGAATCCCGCACCCCGCGAACAGGGCGCCGCCCACGGGATGATGGATCCGCAGAAGGTCGATCAGAAGCTGACGACGCTCAAGGGCGATCTGAAAATCACGGAAGCCCAGACGCCGGCGTGGAACGCCGTGGCCGATGCGGTTCGCACAAACGCAAACGCCATGCGCACGGCCGCCGAGGCGAAGAAGGCCAGCGGCAAGCAGACCGACGTGCTCAAGCGCATGGAGTCGCGTGACCAGTGGGCCAAGCTGCGCGCGCAGAACTCGGAGCGGCTCTTGACTGCCTTCCGCCCGCTCTATGCTCAGCTCAACGACGAGCAGAAGCAGGTCGCGTCGCAGAAGCTGATGCAGCATCACAAGCATGGTCAGCAGGGCCAGCAGAAGAAGGCCGGCTGACGTATCGAAGGACCAAATGGAGCGCATCGCGGCGGTGCCGCGGTGCGCTCCATCGCTTTTCCGTCGATGCGATGGGGCCGATCCGGCCGAAAGCGGGACAAATCCACTGTAAATCCCGTCTGCTCGCCGCAATTTGGCCATATCGCGCGACTACCACCCCTCATCGCCGGGCTTGCCAGACTCACGCGTACGTGATTCAAGGACGCCCCTTTCGCTTTTGGTGGATTCGATGGGTTTCATTCGTTCGATTCTGGGTATCACCCTCTTGGTCGCGATCGTGGCCGGGATCGCGGGCACCCAATTGATGTCGCCCATTTCGATTCCGCCCATGCTCCAGCCCGCCGTGAATTCACTGTTCGACCTGGGCAAGGTCGATTTCGTCCGTTACGACCTGACTCCCGACCGCACCGACAGGCTGCGTCTGCGCGCGGTGGTTTCGAACGGCAACGCCGTGCCGGTGGAAGGAATCGAGGTGCGCTGCGCCCTGCTCGACAAGAAGGGCCATGCGGTCGATGACGAGACGTTCCAGCTCAACCAGCGCATCGCGCCGGGCGCCCAGCGCGAGATCAACACCACGGTCGAATCCCATCCGCGCGGCGAATGGACGAACGCGCAGTGTTTCGTGACCGCGGCCGCGCCGGTTCTAAAGCCGCTTCGCACCGGCTAGTGATCCGGCCGAAGCGCCGCACCTCGAATTGAAATTCAGCGTCCCGTCAGCCGTTCACGATACGAGCGGATGCGGCGGGCGTTCGTGCCCACATCGCTGCGTCCGATGCGCGACAGCGAGCGCACATCGACCACGCTGCCCGCGCCGTCCGCGCGCACGCGCACGGCGATATCGTCCTTGAAGCCGAACCAAAGCGTCTGGTCCGTGGCCTCGATGGTTCCGCGCGCGGGGTCCGCGGTCACGATCATCCAGCCCATCGCCCGCGCGGCGTCGAGCGCGCGCGTGAAGGCCTGGGTTGGCGCAGCATCCAGCCGGATCGGAACGATGTCGGGATAGGCGGCGTGTTGCTGCGCAGCGATGGCATCGCCGCCGTATGCGGCGCTATTGGCGGCACCCGCGCGCAACGGCAGCACCGCTTCGAACGCCGGCGGATCGACCGGGTCGGTCGTGATGTCGTGGATCGGCGGTACGCTCTTGGCCGTGCGGAGCTGGAGCAGGGGCAGTGACGCGGCCCCCAAGCCGATCACACCGGCCACGAGCGCCAGCGCGGCCAGGGCGCGCGCGCCGCGCCGCCAGCTCCAGGCCGCGCCGATCAGGGCAACCAGCGCACCGCCGCCCGCCACGAAGGTCCCCACGCGTAGAATCGCGAACGCATCGGGCAGTGGCCACCAGCCCCAGCGATAGCCGAAACCGGCCAGGGCCAACGCGCCAGCGCTTGCCAGCGCGACAATGACGCCGACCGCGGCGACAGCGCGGGCGGCCTTGGATGGGCGCAATTGATCCACCGGCACGACTCCCTTGTTGCCGCCGATCTTGTCCCAGGGCGCGAGGCGCGGCTACGGTGCCAGGGCGTTTCCTTTCGAACCGGGGCACGGATGGGCAGAATCGGCCGGTTTGCCTTCGCCGCCGCCTTGGCGCTGGCGGCCTGCGCCCCTCCGGCGCCGCCCTGCGCACCGCCTGCCGTGGCCGCCACTGGTTTCGAGGTCTATTTCGGCCGCGACAAGCCAGGCGGAGAGGTGACGGAGGCGGAATGGCAGGGGTTCGTGGACGAGATCTTGAGCCCGCGGTTTCCCGACGGGCTGACTGTCCTGGACGCGAAAGGCCTGTGGCGCGATCCGCGCAGCGGGAAAATCCTCGGCGAATGGACCAAGGTGGTGCTGATCGTTGCCCAAGACGGCGCGGCCGCGCGGCAGGTCATCGAGGCCGCCGTGGCTGACTACCGGCGGCGTTTCGACCAACACACCGTATTGCGGGTGGAACGGCCGGTTTGCGCCATATTTTGAGCGAATCTGCCCATGAAAATCGAGTTTCGGGAGCGCAGGGTTTTCGGCTGGACGCCGTATATCCAGTGACGGCCACAGGCCCCTGGCGGGGCTGGCCGACAGGCCAGGAGATAACCCATGCCCACCGACCCGCACCGGACGTTGAAATCGACCTTTCTCGCCGCCAGCGTGGTCCTGTTGTTCGTGGTGGGCGCCGGAACCGCGTTCTCGGCGGGCCCGCCTCCGCCACCTGCGGGCGAACAAAGCGGTCAGGGCGGTCCGCGCGGCGGCATGATGGATCCGCAGCGGGTGGAAGAGCGCCTGGTCTCGCTCAAGGCCGATCTCAAGATCACCGAGGCCCAGACACCGACCTGGAACAATTTCGCCGACGCCATGCGCGCGAACGCCAAGGCGATGCAAAGTGCGGCGACGGACATGCGCCCCGCCGAGGGTGCCGCGCCCGATGCCCTCAAGCGAATGGAAGCCATGGACGCCATGGCCAAGGTCCATGCGCAGGGTGCCGAACGGCTGTTGAGCGCGTTCCGTCCGCTCTACGCGCAGATGAACGACGAGCAGCGTCAGCTCGCTGCGCAGAAGTTGGCACCCCCGCCGCCGCCGCCCCGCGGCTGACGGCAGGGAGTTCGCGATTGGCATGCCAATGTGGATCGGGTGCTTTCGGCACGCGGCGATCGGAGCGGGGACCGCCCGCCCATGGATAGCGACGACACCGACGAGACGCTCATGGGGCGCATCGCCGAGGGCGACCGCGGCGCGTTCCATGCGCTTACGCGCCGTCACTTGCCGCGCTTCCTGCGCGTCGCCACGCGCATCTTGGGAAACGCCAGCGAGGCCGAGGACGTGGCCCAAGAGGCGTTTCTGCGCGTCTGGTCCCATGCGGCCCGATGGGACGGCGGCAAGGCCAAAGTCACGACCTGGATGCACCGGATCGTGGTCAATCTCTGCATCGACCGGCAGCGCAAGGCGCGCACCGTATCGCTGGATGAAGCTGGCGATCCGGTCGACCCGGCGCCGAGCGCCAGCGACGATCTATGGCGAACGCAGATGGCTGGCTTGGTCAATCAGGCGGTCGGCGAATTGCCCGAGCGGCAAAGGGCCGCTTTGGCGCTGTGTTACTTCGAGGAAATGAGCAACGTGGAGGCCGCGCAGGCTTTATCGGTATCGGTATCGGCGCTCGAATCGCTTCTGGTGCGGGCGCGACGAACTATGCGCGACCGGTTGACGGCGATGGGACTTAAGACGGCGGTGGAGGAATGAGCATGTCGATGGAACGTTTCAAGCGGTTGCTGGACGCCTATGGCGCCGATGCACGCCGTTGGCCGGAAGCGGATTGGACGCGGGCGCAGAGCCTTCTGAGTGCCTCGCCCCAGGCACGGACGGAATGGAGCCGCGCGGCCGCGCTCGACAGTCTGTTGGATCATCATCCGGCCAAGGTCGACGACGGCGCCGTCGAGCGTTGCTTCGACCGCATCGTGGCCGAGGTGGATCGCCGTCAGCAGGTCTCCGTTCAGGCGCCGGCACCGTTCATGACGCGGCTGGCCAGCTCCACGGCACCGCGCGCCTCGCTCTTCGCGGTGGTCGCCGTGCTGGGCTTCCTGTTCGGCCTGTCGGGCTGGGGCGAGCCGGTTTCACCCGCCGCCGCCGATACGCTGTCGATCACCTACGGAGGGGATTTCGGCCTATGAGCACCACCGCCGTTGCCCGTCCGCGCAGCCGGACGCGGGTTTTCCTCGTCCTTTCGCTCGCCCTGAACCTGTTTCTCGGCGGGGTCATGGTGGCTTGGCATATGCGGCCTCCGCCGCCCCGGCCGCCTGGGCCTTGGTTCGAGCGCATGATTCAGGGCATGTCCGGCGAACTCTCGCCCGCCGATCGGGACATCCTGCAAACCTCCTATCAGGCTCGCCGCCCTGACCTGGATCGTATGGATAAGGAGGTGCAGGCCGCCCGCGAGCGTGTCGGCGCCGCCATGCGGGCTCAGCCCTACGACCCCGCCACCCTGGAGCAGGCCATGGCAGAGGCCCGTGACGCCCGCGAACCGGTGGTGGAATCGGTCGAACAGGCCGTCGCCGAGGCTGCCGCGAAAATGTCGCCGGAGGGCCGTATGAAGCTGTCAGACTGGCGAAAGGGTCGTTAGGTGCCTTATAAGACACGCGGGGATTTGTTCGGACGCCGTGCTCTACCGGGGCGGCCGGTGTGACCAACCCCGCTCCGGCCATTGGAGGCCGCTTTTATTATTAAGAAGTTGAAATCTATGCAGAAATTCATAGCGGCCGCGATTGTCGTCGCGTTGGGCGCGGGCCTCTATTTCTATTTCGGCGGTTCTTCGCCGGCTTCGAAAGCAGCCACCGGTCCGCAAGGCGCGCCCGTTGTCACCGCCGACGCCGGGCTTAAGGACGTCGCGGTCAATTTCCGCACCATCGGCAACGTGCAGCCCTACACCACCGTTTCCGTGAAATCGCGGGTCGACGGCCAGGTGCTCGCGGTCGCCTTCCAGGAAGGCCAGATCGTCAAGAAGGGCGACCTTCTATTCACCATCGATCCGCGCCCGTTCGAGGCCGACCTGAAGCAGGCCGAGGCTGCGTTGGCGCGCGACAAGGCGCTGCTCGAAAAGGCCAAGCTCGATCTGACGCGCTACACCGAACTGGCGAAGAAAGACTATGCGCCGAAGCAGCAGCTCGACCAGGCGATCGCCAATGCGGCCAGCGCCGCCGCTACGGTGAAATCGGACGAAGCCGCGGTCGAGCACGCGCGGCTCCAGGTGGCCTACTCCGCGATCCGCTCGCCGATCCAGGGGCGCACCGGCAACATCCTCATCCAGCTCGGCAACGTGGTGAAGGCCAACGACACCGTTTCGCTGGTGGTGATCAACCAGACCCAGCCGATTTATGTCACCTTCGCCGTGCCCGAGCGCAACCTGCCCGATATTAAGCGCCGCATGACTGAAGGTACGTTGCTAGTCGATGCGTTGCCTCAGGGTGATACGGGCGCGCCTGTTCAGGGCGAACTGACCTTCGTGAACAACACCGTCGATACGAATACGGGCACCATTCAGATGAAGGCCACGTTCGCCAACCAGCCCGAGCGGCTGACGCCGGGCCAGTCGGTCAACGTCACGCTGACCTTGGCCAACAAGGCGCAGGCCGTGGTCATTCCATCCGAGGCCGTGCAGATCGGCCCGAACGGCCAGTTCGTTTATGTGGTGAAGCAGGACATGACGGTCGAACAGCGCCCCGTGGTGACAGGCGTGAACGAGGGCGGCATGACCGTCATCGAGAGCGGCGTCGAGGCCGGTGAGAAGGTGGTGCGCGAAGGTCAGCTCCGGCTGGTCCCTGGCGCCAAAGTGCGGTTGCAGGGCTGAACGGCCGCGCCGTCGTTCCGTAAACGTGGGAAGAGCGCATGACGTTGCCTGAGCTATGCATCCGCCGGCCCGTCATGACCACGCTCATCATGGTGGGGCTCGTCATCTTTGGCGTCTTCGCCTACCGGACCCTGCCGGTCGCCGAATTGCCCAACGTCGATTTTCCCACCATCCAGGTTAGCGCCAGCCTGCCGGGCGCCAGCCCCGAGACCATGGCGTCTTCTGTCGCCCAGCCGCTGGAGGCGCAGTTCTCGCGCATCCCCGGCGTCGATTCCATGACGTCGAACAGCTCGCTCGGCCAAACCCAAATCACGCTGCAGTTCAATCTGGAGCGCAGCATCGACGCCGCCGCGCAGGACGTGCAGACGGCCATCTCGACGGCGTCGCGCTATTTGCCGACGGAAATGCCCGCGCCGCCGTCATTCCGCAAGGTGAACCCGTCCGATTTCTCGATCTACATCCTGGCGCTTACCTCCAAGACCATGCCGTTGACGCAGGTCGACACCTACGCCGAAACGATCCTGGCGCAGCGTCTATCGAGCGTGACGGGTGTTGCCCAAGTGGTGGTCTTCGGCGCGCAGAAGCCGGCCGTGCGCGTGCAGGTCGACCCCGACAAGCTGGCCACCTATGGCATCGGCTTCGACGAGGTGGTGGACGGGGTCAAGCGCGCCAACCAGAACCAGGCCACCGGCACGCTAAGCGGCGCGGACCAGACCGTCACCATCAAGTCCAGCGGCCAGCTCACGCGCGCCGAGGATTACAACAAGCAGATCGTCATCTACCGCAACGGCGCGCCGGTGCGCGTACAGGATATCGGCAAGGCGATCGACGGCGTCGAGAACAACAAGATCGCCAGCTGGTTCAACTCCGAGCGTGGTATCGTCCTGGGCGTTTACCGTCAGCCGGGCGCCAACACGATCGAGGTGGTCGACGCAGTCAAGGCGGTGCTGCCGCAGTTCCAGCAGATCCTGCCGGCGTCCATCAAGATGGACCTGCTCTACGATCGCACCGACACCATCCGCCATTCGATCGCCGACGTGCAGTTCACACTGGTGCTGGCGGCCGCGCTCGTGATCATGGTGATCTTCCTGTTCCTCAGGAACGTCTCCGCCACCATCATCCCCTCGCTGGCCCTGCCGATCTCGGTCGTCGGCACGTTCGCGGCCATGGCGATCCTGGGCTACAGCCTTAACAACCTCACGCTCATGGCGCTGACGCTGTCCGTCGGCGTCGTCGTCGACGATGCCATCGTCATGCTCGAGAACATCGTTCGCCACATGGAGAAGGGCGAGAAGCCGTTCGCGGCCGCCATCAAGGGCTCCAAGGAAATTGCGTTCACCATCATCTCCATGACGGTCTCGTTGGGCGTGGTGTTCATTCCCGTCCTGTTCATGGGCGGCATGGTCGGACGGCTCTTGCATGATTTCGCGGTCACCATTTGCGCCGCCATCGTCGTATCGGGAATCGTCTCCCTGACCTTGACGCCGATGTTGTGCAGCCGGTTCGTACGCCCCCACGGTCACCACACTCAGCACAACATGGTCTACCGCTGGTCCGAATGGGTGCTAGAGGGCCTGAAGCGGAGCTACGACCGTTCGCTGCAATGGTGCCTGCGCCATCACCGGATCACGTTTTGCGTCTTCCTCGCGACGCTGGCGTCCACGGTCGTTCTCTTTCAGGCCGTTCCGAAGGACTTTCTGCCCAGCGAAGACAACAACCAGATCATCGCCTTCACGGAGGCCGCGCAGGACACTTCGTTCGAGGCCATGATCCGCAACCAGCAGAAGGTGGCCGAGGTCGTCCTCAAGAATCCGAACGTCGCGGCCTTCATGTCCTCGGTCGGCGCGGGCGGCTCGCGCACGACGGCCAACAGCGGCACGCTCTTCATCCGGCTCAAGCCGCGCGCGGAACGCGAGCTTAATGCCGACCAGGTCATCAATCAGTTGCGGCCGCAGCTTTCGGGCTTCCCCGGGGTCAAGGTCTTCATGCAGAATCCGCCGCCGATCCGCATCGGCGGTACGCTGAGCAAGGCGCAGTATCAGTACACGCTGCAGGACCTGGATCTGGTCGAGCTCTATAAGGCCGCGACCGCGATGCAGGACGCCATGTCCAAGCTGGGCGTGCTGCGCGACGTGACCAGCGACATGTACCTGACCAGCCCCTCTGTCGAGCAGATTCAGTCGGCGCTCGGCGCGGCGTTCAGCTCGCAGCAGGTTTCGACCATCTATACGCCGTCCGAGCAGTACCAGGTCATCGTCGAGGTGATGGGCCAGTACCAGCGCGATGCTTCGGCGCTCGACAAGATCTACGTTCGTGGGTCGCGCGGCTCATTGGTGCCGCTGGCCGCCGTGGCCTCGCTCAAAAACGATGTCGGCCCGCTGACGGTCAGCCATCTCGGCCAGCTTCCCGCCGTGACCATTTCATTCAACTTGGCGCCCGACGTCTCGCTCGGTCAGGCAGTGGATGCGGTCAAGAAGATCGAACGCGACATGAGCATGCCCATCACCGTCACCACCGCTTTCCAGGGCACGGCCAAGGCCTTCGAGGCTTCGCTCAAGGGCATGGGCCTGCTCGTGGTGATGGCTATCCTGGTCGTCTATATCGTGTTGGGCGTGCTCTATGAGAGTTTCATCCACCCGCTGACCATCCTGTCCGGCCTGCCGTCTGCCGGCGTCGGTGCTCTTCTCACGCTCCTCATCTTCAACACACCGCTGACCCTCTATGCCTTCGTCGGCATGCTCCTCCTGATCGGTATCGTGAAGAAGAACGCGATCATGATGATCGACTTCGCGCTGGAGGCCGAGCGCAAGGGCGGGCAGACGCCGCAGAAGGCCATCTACGAAGCCTGCCTCGTTCGTTTCCGTCCGATCATGATGACGACGCTGGCCGCCCTCATGGGCGCAATCCCAATCGCGATCGGCATCGGCGGCGGCGCCGAATCGCGCAAGCCGCTGGGCTTGGCTGTCGTCGGCGGCCTGATGGTCTCGCAGCTCCTCACGCTCTTCATCACGCCGGTTCTTTACCTGTATCTGGACCGGGTGCGGCATTTCGGCTGGTTCCGCCGCATCGCGACCGCGGGCGCGCCGCCGGCCGACATCCTGGCGCATGGGGTCGAGGCCGACGAGATCGCGACCGAGCAGCCGAAGCGCGCGGCTGGCGGCCGTCCGGCGGAATAGCGCTGGCTACAGCGGTTTTTTCAGGAAGCGGCCGAGTTCGCCGACGATGCCGCGGCGGAACGCTAGCACGCAGATCACGAACACGACGCCTTGCGCGATGGTGACCCAGGAACCGAGCTGGGCCAGGTAGTTCTGCATCGCGATGACGATGAAGGCGCCGACGATGGGGCCGAACACGGTGCCCATGCCGCCCAAGAGCGTCATCAGCACGACCTCGCCGGACATCGTCCAGTGCACGTCGGTCAACGACGCCAACTGGAACACGATGGCCTTGGTGCCGCCCGCCAGGCCCGACAGCGCGGCCGACAGCACGAAGGCGATCAGCTTGTACTGGTGCACGTTGTAGCCGAGCGAGATCGCGCGCGGCTCGTTCTCGCGGATGGCCTTCAGCACCTGGCCGAAGGGCGAATAGATGACGCGGCAGATGAGAAGGAAGCCCGCCAGGAAGATGGCGAGGACGACGTAATACATCGTCATCATGTCCTGCAAATTCAGGATGCCGAACATGACGCCGCGCGGCACGCTTTGGATGCCGTCCTCGCCGCCGGTGAACTTGGCCTGAAGCGAGAAGAAGAAGATCATCTGCGCGAGCGCAAGCGTGATCATGGCGAAGTAGATGCCTTGCCGCCGGATGGCCAGAAGACCCACGACCAGGCCCAGCGCCGCCGACGCCGCCGTGCCCGCAAGGATCGCGAGTTCTGGCGGCACTCCCCAGACCTTGGCCGCGTGCGCGGTGACATAGCCCGCGGTGCCCAGAAACATGGCGTGGCCAAAGGAAACGAGGCCCGTATAGCCAATCAAAAGGTTGAACGCGCAGGCGAACAGCGCGAAGCACAGCGCCTGCATCAGGAAGACCGGATAGATCACGAACGGCAGCACCACGAACAGCGCCACCATGCCGGCGAAGATGGCGTATTGGTGCCGGTGTCCGGCCTTCTTCGCGCGCGCGGTTTCCTGCGCCATCAGTGCGCCCGCCCAAACAGGCCGGTCGGCCGGATCAGAAGCACGATCGCCATGACGATGAAGATCACGGTCGACGACGCCTCGGGATAGAACACCTTGGTCAACCCCTCGACGACGCCGAGCGCGAAACCCGTGATGATGGATCCCAGGATCGAGCCCATGCCGCCGATCACCACCACGGCGAAGACCACGATGATCAGATTGGAGCCCATCAGCGGGCTGACCTGGTAGATCGGCGCGGCCAAGACGCCCGCGAGGGCCGCTAGCGCAACGCCCAAGCCGTAGGTCAGCGTGATCATGCGCGGCACGTTGATGCCGAAGGCCTGCACCAGGGTTGGATTCTCGGTAGCGGCGCGCAGATAAGCGCCCAGCTTCGTGCGTTCGATGACGTACCAAGTCGCGAGGCACACGCCGAGCGAGGCCACGATCACCCAGGCGCGATAGTTGGGCAGGAACATGAAGCCCAGATTCTGTCCCCCCGACAGCGTGGGCGGGATGCCGTAGGGCAGGCCCGAAGCGCCGAATTCGTTGCGAAAGACGCCTTCGATGACGAGCGCCAGGCCAAAGGTCAGAAGCAGACCGTAGATATGATCCAGCTTATACAGGTGCCGCAGCATCGAGCGTTCTAGCACCATGCCGAACGCGCCCACCACGATGGGGGCCACGATCAGCGACGGCCAATAGCCAAGGCCGAGATGCTTCAACGCGAACCAGGCCACGAAGGCGCCCATCATGTAGAGCGCGCCGTGGCAGAAATTGATGATGTTCAACAGGCCGAAGATCACGGCCAGCCCCAGGCTGAGCATGGCGTAGAACGAGCCGTTGATCAGACCGATCAACAACTGGCCGAACAGCGCCTGGGGCGATATGCCGAGAAGCTCGAACATCGGTGGGGCCGGGGAAGGTGGCGCCGGAGGGGCGGAGTGTGCCTCTCCGGCGCCGGCTTTCGTTAGCTCTTGGTGAGCGGGCAGTTGCCCTTTTCGACGGGACGGAAGGCTTCCGCCGCGGGGATCGTGGCGCGAAGCTTGTAGTAGTCCCACGGCTTCTTCGATTCGTCCGGCTTCTTCACCTCGAACAGATACATATCGTGGATGTGTCGTCCGTCGGCGCGGATGGTGCCCTTGCCGAACAGCTTGTCGTCCGTCGGCATGGATTTCATCTTGTCGACCACGGCCTTGCCGTCCGTGTCGTTCTTGGTCTGCTCGATCGCCTTCAGATAGTGGGTGACGGCCGAGTAGACGCCGGCATGCACCATCGTCGGATGGATGCCCTTGTCCTGGGGCGCGAACTTGGCCGCGAAGGCGCGGTTCGCGTCGTTCATGTCCCAATACCAGGCCTCGGTGAAGATCAGGCCTTGGGCCACGGGCAGCCCGAGGGAATGCACGTCGGTCAGGAAGACCAGAAGGCCGGCCAGGCTCTGGCCGCCCTTCACGATGCCGAACTCGGACGCCTGCTTGATCGAGTTGACCGTGTCGCCGCCCGCATTGGCCAGGCCGACGATCTTGGCCTTGGACGCCTGTGCCTGCAGCAGGAAGGACGAGAAGTCCGGCGTGTTCAACGGCGCGCGGACCGAGCCCAGCGCCTTGCCGCCCATCTCCTTCACGACGGCCGTGGTGTCGGCCTCGAGCTGGTGGCCGAAGGCGTAGTCGGCGGTGATGAAGAACCAGGAGTCGCCGCCCGTCTTCACGATCGCACGGCCCGTGCCGTTGGCCAGCGCCCAGGTATCGTAGGTCCAGTGAACGGTGTTGGGCGAGCATTTGTCGCTGGTCAGCGCCGAGGACGCCGCGCCGGAGACGAGGAAGACCTTGTTCTTCTCGCGCGTCACCTCGTTGACCGCCAGAGCGACGCCCGAATTGGGTACGTCGACGATCACGTCCACCTTGTCCGCGTCGTACCACTGGCGCGCGATGGCCGAGCCTACGTCCGGCTTGTTCTGGTGGTCGGCGCTGATGATCTCGACCTTCATGCCCTTCGCGGCGGCGCCGAAATCCTCGACGGCCATCTTGGCCGCGACGACGGAGCCTTGCCCGCCCAAGTCGGTATAGAGGCTGGACATGTCGGTTAGGACGCCGATCTTGATGACGCCGTCCGAGACTTGGGCCCGGGCGGTGCCGGCGGCCAAAACCACCGCGGCCGCGAGCCCCAGGGCTCTCACGCTGTTCTTCGCACGCATTTCGGTTCCTCCTCGGTTCGTTTCTTTTTCAATGCATCAAAGTGGAATGTCACACGCCCAGATAGTTGCGAAGCTTATCGACGCTCGTCTCGATCTCGGACGCTTGGAAATGGTCGACGACTTTTCCCCGCTCGACCACATAGTGCCGATCCGCCACCGTGGCGGCGAACCGGAAGTTCTGTTCGACCAGAAGGATGGTGAACCCTTCGGCCTTGAGACGGCGCAAGGTGGCGCCGATCTGCTGGATGATGACGGGCGCCAGGCCCTCGGTCGGCTCGTCGAGCAGCAGAAGCCGCGCGCCCGTGCGCAGGATGCGGCCGATGGCCAGCATCTGCTGCTCGCCGCCCGACAGCTTGGTGCCCTGACTGGCCAGCCGCTCCTTCAAGTTGGGAAACAGCTCGAAGATGGTTTCGACCGACATGCCGCCTGGCCGCACCTGCGGCGGCAGCAGAAGGTTTTCCCGCACGTCGAGGTTCGCGAAGATGCCGCGCTCCTCGGGGCAAAAGGCGATGCCCAGCCGCGCGATGCGGTTCGACGCCAGGCTCGCCGTCTCGGCGCCCTCGAACAGCACCGAGCCCGTGCGTTTGCCCACGATGCCCATGATCGACTTCAATGTCGTGGTCTTGCCCGCGCCGTTGCGGCCCAACAGCGTCACCACCTCGCCAGGGCGGATATCGAACGCCATACCCTGCAGGATGTGCGATTCGCCGTACCAGGCGTTGAGATCCTTGACCTCCAGCATGGGCGCCGCGGTGGTGGCGGCGACGGGGCGCGTGTCGCGGGCTAGATTGTCAGCCATGGCCTGAACCCATATAGGCCTCGATCACCTGCGGGTTCTTCGACACGGTGGCATAGTCGCCTTCGACCAGAACCTCGCCCCGCGCCAGGACCGTGATCGTGTGCGACAGGTCCGCCACGACGGACAGATTGTGCTCGACCATCAGGACGGTGCGGTTCGCCGCCACGCGCTTGATGAGCGCGACGACGCGCCCCAAATCCTCATGGCCCATGCCGGCGGTGGGTTCGTCCAGCAGCATCAGCTCCGGTTCGAGCGCCAAGGTGGTCGCGATCTCCAGCGCGCGCTTGCGCCCGTAGGGCAGCTCGACCGCGGTCAAATGCGCGAACTCCGCCAATCCCACCTCGGCCAGAAGCTCCGCGGCGCGGTCGTTGAGCGCATCGAGAACCCGTTCGGAGCGCCAGAAGTCGAACGACTTTCCGCGCTTTTTCTGCAGCGCGACGCGCACGTTCTCCAACAAGGTCAAATGCGGGAAGACGGCCGAGATCTGGAACGAGCGCACCAGCCCCATCTGCGCCACGTCGGCCGGCGCTGCCTGGGTGATGTCGCGGCCGTTGTAGAGGATGCGTCCGGCGCTGGGTGTCAGGAACTTGGTGAGAAGATTGAAGCAGGTGGTCTTGCCCGCGCCGTTCGGGCCGATCAGCGCATGGACCGAGCCACGGCGCACGCGCAGGCCGACGCCGTTCACGGCGACGAAGCCGCGAAACTCCTTGGTCAGACGCTCGGTCTCGAGGATGTAGTCCCCAGCCATTCGGTCCGCCCGGCTCACCGGCCTAGCGCCGTTTGGTCAGGCCCGGAAGGGCGTTGCCGCTCTCCGGCGATCCCGTACCGCTTCGGCGCGAAGCCTAGACCCCTGTTTTGCCGTCGTTATCCGGCCCACCGGGCCGTTCGCGGCTTGCTTCAATCGCACCACAATAGAGAGGCTCCGCAGATTTTTGTAGGGGACAGGGGGCAGATTTCGGAGAAATTTTCTGCCGTCAGCCCCCAATCTCCCTAACGCACCATGGCGATCACTTCGATTTCCGTCTCCATCCCTTCATAGGCCAGGAACTTGAGCGGCACGCCGGTGGAAGCGGGGCCCGGCTCCTTGAAGCGCGCGGAGCGCACGCGCTGGTTGGCCACGATCGTGTCGGGCCCGGCCGTGCCCCTATAGAAGGCGTTGTTCTTCACGATGTCGTCCAAGGTCAAGCCAAAGCCGCCCAGGACCTTGGCGATGTTGTCCATGGTGATGTTGGTTTGCGGGATCAGATCGCCCGGATGCAGTACCTGCCCCTTGGGGCTCATGGCCACCTGGCCGCCGACAAAGACCATGTCGCCGCACTTCAGCCCATGCTTGTAGGGCAGATGGATCGTCCAATCCCAATGCCCATCGGGCCAGACATGCTCGCGCGGCAGATGCTTCCCGTCCTCGCCCAGCATGGCCACGATCTCCATGCGGATCGTCTCGCCGTCGGGCAGATAGGGCACGGGCAGGCCGGTGGCGACCGGACCGGGCTCCTTGAAATAGCGCGCGCGCACTTCGGCCGCCTTGCGCCAGTCGGCCTCGGTGCCCCGGCCCTCGTAATAGATGTTGAACTTCACCGCATCGTCGAGCGTGGCGCCGAATTCCTTCAGCACCTTGGCCAGGTTCTCCATCACTGCTTCGCTCTGGCGCACGATGTCGCCCGGATGCAGCACACGGTTGTTGCCGTCGCGCGGCGCTTGCGCGCTGACATGGATCATCTTGTTGCAGCGCACGGCTTGGGCGAAGGGCGCCAACAGCGGCGCATGGTTCTGGGGCGCGGCGTGGGTGCGCGCCAGATGCGCACCGTCCTGGCCCAGCATGGCGACGGCCTCGATCTCCACCATCATGCCGGGATAGGCCAGCCACGGCAGGGGGATCAGCGTGATCGCGGGCTTCGCGCCCGTCGGCAGGTGGCTCGCGATCTCGGCCAGGAAGTCGCGCTCGTTGACCTTGCCGTCGTTGACGTAGAAGGCCACCAGCTTGACCACGTCGTTCAGACCGGCGTCGAAGCCCTTCAGCACGGTCGCGATGTGCTTCATCACCACGCGGGTCTGGGCTTCCAGCTCGTAAAGGTTGAGGCACAGGCCCTTGATGTCCTTGTCGACCTGGCCGCCGACATAAATCATGTCGCCGCAGCGGATGCCGTGCTTGAAGGCCAGGTGGATCAGCCAGTCCCAGTGACCCTCGGGCCAATGATGTTCGCGCTTCAGCATCGTGTCTCTCCCCAACGGCTTTTTTGGTGCCGCGAAACGGTAGCGGGAAACGCAGGCTCTATCCAGCCGTTCGGCCTAATCCGCGCCCGGTGCTACACTCTCTCGTCTTGCCACGAGATTCCGTCCCGATGAATCCGGTCCTTCGACTTTCCATCCCTGCGCGCCATGGCTGAGCGGGTCGATTGCGTCGTCATCGGCGCAGGCGCGGTCGGTCTCGGTATCGCGCGGCGTCTGGCCAGGGACGGACGCGAGGTTCTGATCCTGGAGGCGGCCGAGGCCGCCGGCACCGAAGTCAGCTCGCGCAACTCCGAGGTCATCCACGCGGGCATCTATTATCCGAAGGACAGCCTGAAGGCGCGCTTCTGCGTCGCGGGCAAGAAGGCGCTCTACGAATTCTGCGCCGAACGCGGCGTGCCGCACCGGCGTGCGACGAAGCTGATCGTGGCGACCGCCGTGGACCAGCATCCGGCGCTGGCCAAGCTCAAGGCAGCGGCAACCGCCAACGGCGTCGACGATCTGGAGTCGCTCACGGCCCAACAGGCGCGCGCCATGGAGCCGCAGCTCCACTGCACGGCCGCGCTCCTGTCGCCCTCGACCGGCATCGTGGACAGCCACGAATTGACGCAAGCGTTGTTGGCGGACGCAGAGGCCCGCGGCGCCATTCTGGCCTGCCATGTGCCCGTCGTGGGTGGGCGTATTGGCGACGATGGCATCACGTTGCGCGTCGGTGGCGCCGAGCCCATGGAGCTGATCGCGCGCAGCGTGGTGAATGCCGCGGCACTCGGCGCCCAGGCCATCGCGGGCGCCATGGAAGGGTTGCCGCGCGCCGAGGTGCCGCCCATCCATTACGCCAAGGGCAACTACTTCACCCTATCTGGCGTGAAGGCGCCGTTCTCACGGCTGATCTATCCGTTGCCGGTCGATTTCTGGCTGGGCGTCCATGTCACCATCGACATGGGCGGCCAGGTGCGCTTCGGCCCCGACGTGGAATGGATCGACACGCCGGACTACGAGGTCGATCCCAGGCGCGCCGATTCTTTCTATCAGGCGGTGCGCAGCTATTGGCCGGCCTTGCCGGACGGCGCGCTGCAGCCCGGCTATGCCGGTGTTCGGCCGAAGATCGTGCCGAAGGGCGTACCGACGCCCGACTTCATGATCCGGGGCCCGCGCGACCACGGCGTGTCGGGCTTGGTCAATCTGTTCGGAATCGAATCGCCCGGCCTGACCTCGTGCCTGGCCATCGGCGATCATGTGGCGGGATTGCTGGCGTCCTAGTCGCTCTTCGGCTTGAGCCACGTCACGTGGCCCATCTTGCGGCCCGCGCGCGCCTCGCGCTTGCCGTAAAGATGCAGCTTGGCGTCCTGGTCGCGCACCAGGCTTTTCCAGCGCAGCGCGTCGCGGCCGATCAGGTTCTTCATCAGCGCGTCGTGGTGCCGCTCGGGCGAACCCAGCGGCAGGCCGCAGACCGCGCGCACATGCTGCTCGAACTGGCTCGACTGGCAGGCGTCGATGGTCCAGTGGCCGGAATTGTGCGGGCGCGGCGCGATCTCGTTGGCCAGCACCTGGCCCTGGCGCGTGACGAACATCTCGACGGCCAGGATGCCGACCAGATCCAGCGCCTTGGCCGCGCGCTGGGCCATGGCGACGGCCTGCTTGGCGACCGCGGGCAGGACGAGGGCGGGTGCGGTGGTCGTGTCCAAGATGCCGTGAAGATGGCGGTTCTCCACCGGCACGAAATGCACCGACTTGCCGTCGAGTCCGCGCGCGATGACGACGGACACCTCGCAGACGAAGTCGACGCGCTTTTCGAGGATCGCGATCTTGGCGCCCAGCTTGCGCCACGCGTCCTGTGGCTTCGTCGCGGGCGACATCCGCACCTGGCCCTTGCCGTCATAGCCGAAGCGGGTGGTCTTGAGGATCGCGTTGCGGCCGAACGCCTCGAAGGCGTCGGCCAGTTCGGTGGCGTTGTGGATCGCGCGGTAGTCCGCCGTGGGCACGCCGATGGAGCGCAGGAAATCCTTTTCGATCAGCCGGTCCTGGCTGATCTCCAACGCTTTAACGCCCGGCCGCACAGGCACCCGCGCTTCCAGAAGCGTCAGGCTCGCATGCGGAATGTTCTCGAACTCGAAGGTCACCACGTCGACCGCGTCGGCGAAGCGGGCCAGCGCGCGCTTGTCGGTGTATTCCGCGATCGTGGTGGCGTAGGCCACTTGCGATGCGGGGCCGTCGCGCTCGGGCGTGAAGATGTGGCAGCGATAACCCAGCCGCGCAGCGGCGATGGCGGTCATGCGGCCCAGCTGGCCGCCGCCCATGATGCCGATGACGGAACCCGGCGCCAGGGCGCCTTTCTGCTTCGAAGCCTTGCTCATGGAATCAGTGCTTGCGGCCGGGTGCGCTGGGTTCGGCCGCGACCGATTCGGTCTGGCGCTTGCGCCAGGCTTCCAGACGCGCGCCCAGCTTGGCGTCCGACAGCGCCAGGATCGAGGCCGCGAGCAACGCCGCGTTGATCGCACCCGGCTTGCCGATGGCCAGCGTGCCGACCGGAACGCCGCCCGGCATCTGGACGATGGAGAGAAGACTGTCCATGCCCTTCAACGCGGCGCTCTCCACCGGCACGCCAAGCACGGGCAGGGTGGTCATGGAGGCAGCCATGCCGGGCAGATGCGCCGCGCCACCGGCGCCCGCGATGATGACCTTGAGGCCGCGCTTCTTCGCCGTGGTGGCATAGTCGTAGAGCCGCTTCGGCGTCCGGTGGGCCGACACGATGCGACGCTCGCAGGCGACGCCCAACGCCTTCAGCGTCTCGGCCGCATGCTGCATTGTCTCCCAGTCGGATTGGCTGCCCATGATCAGACCGACGGCTGCGGCCTTGGCTTTCGACGCCATGCGTTCCCCTGCGCGGCTTCACGTGAAGGTGGGCATTCTCCAGGCTGCGCCCGAAGGTGACAAGAGAATCAAAGCGAGGCAGCCAGAAGCAGCCCGCCCAACAGTGTGATGGCCAGGGCGCCGCCGATTTCCAACACCAGACCCAGGCGTCCGCCGCCTTCCTGATGGTGCGCGAACATTTTAGTCATGAAGCGCCGCGCCGCCACGGCCAGGAGGCCCAGCCCCGCCATGGTCGCCGCCATGCCGACGCCGATAGCCGCCACCATGGCCGCGCCGGCCAGGACGATGTCGTTGGCCAGGGCGTACAGCATGATCAGCACCGCACCCGTGCAGGGGATCAGCCCGACGCCGAAGGCCAACAGGCCCTGGTGCGCGCCGTGCCCATGGGCGCATCCGTCGTGGTGATGGTGATGATGGCTATGGCCCCCGCGGCCAAAGGCGTGGCGCACCGACTGCACCAGCATGATCAGCCCGATCAAGAGGATCGAGCCGTAGCTGGCGATGCGCACCGCCGGGATCTCGCCCGCCATGCCGCCGAAACTCCGGCGCAGCAGGAGGTCGGCCAGCGACACGATGACGATGGCCGAGATGACGTGGAAGAAGGCGATCTGCGCGCCCATGCGCAGGCCCCGCCCGATGCGCGCTTCGCGCGCCAGGAAATAGGAGACGACGACGGCCTTGCCGTGGCCGGGCCCGGCGGCATGCAGCACGCCGTAGAGGAAGGCCAGGCCCAGCGCGACCCAGAAGGCGGCGGGCGAGGAATGGTCGCGGATCGCGCGCATGCGCACGGCGATCTCCGCATTGGCCTTGCGCTGGAATTCCAGCATGGCCTGGCCCAGCCACGCGATGGGTCCAGGCGCCGCGATGGAGGTTGGCTCGTCCACCGGGCGCGGCGCGCTCAGCCCCGCGGCCTCCGCGCGCACCGCGCCGAACAGAAGCGCGATCAGGAGGAGAAGGAGCGGGGCCAGGCGCATGTCACTTGCACACGAGGTCGATGCGTTGGGGGAAGAACATGCCGTAATAGAGCGGGTTTCCCTTATCGGTCACGATGGCGGTCTTGCAGGGCGTCGCCCCTTCGATGCGGACGGGGTTCTCCTTGGCCAGCGCCACGTCGATATAGAAGGACTGGTCATAGAGGCTGAGCGTCACCGGCGTCGCGGCCGGATTGACGGACGGGACGACCGGAACGGTGAAGCGGTAGACCACGCGGTCGCCTTCGATGGTAGCGCTGAAATCCTTACCCTCCGCGACCACGAGCTTCTTGCCGCCGATCGTCAGATGGGTGAACCAGTTGAACTCCTTCAGCCCGTTGGTGGCGTCGGCCTTCAGGTTGGCCAGCGCCTGACCGTCAAATTTGCCTGTCTTGTTGGGATCGAACTGATCGCGCAACGCGCTGCTGAACAGCTCGTCGAAGGTCCATTGGATGCGCACTCCGGTCAGCTTGGATTCGGCGAACACCAGGGTCGCCACGGCGTCGATCCAGATGTGTGGATGTGCGCGCGCCGGAACGAACGCGGCGCAGGCCAACAGGGCGGACAAGAGAAGGAGACGGATACGGCGCATCTGATCTCGCGGCCGCGACTATATCTCTGCGCGGACGGACGGGCCAATCAAACGCGCGACGGAAAGCATGATGGAGTTTTAATAACCCGGGATTACTTGGTGCCGAGGCATGCCACATGCGCGTCGGCCAAACGCTCCATACCGGCGAAGTAGGCGTCGGGGCCGGGATTGGGCCCCTGTTCCAGCGGGTCGAGAACGGCCGTCTTGACCTCGAGCCCCTCCATCACCGCGGCCAGCACCGACGGCTTGATCTGCGGCTCGCCGAAGACGCAGCGCGCCTTGAGCGAAACGATCTTGGCCCGGATCGCGCGCAGGCGCGCGGCGCTGGGCTGGCGTTCCGGCGAGACGGTGACCGAGCCGATGGCGTTCAGCCCATAGCGCGTGTCGAAATACTGGTAAGCGTCGTGAAACACGACGTAGGGCACGCCCGCCACGGGCTTCAGCTTGGCTGCCAGGTCCGTGTTCAGCGCCGCGAGGCGCGCGCTCACCTTGGCGCCGTTGGCACGGTAGGCGGCGGCGTTCGGCGGGTCCTTCGCGGCCAGCGTCTCGACGATCGCGGCCACCATGGCCTGGGCGTTCACGGGATCGAGCCAGACATGCATGTCCGTCTCGTCATCGTCGTGCTTGGCGTTCTTGCCGTGGCCGTGGTCGTGCGCCTCCCACGTGCCGCCCTCTCGGTTCTCCTTCAGCGTGATGCCGGGCGCATTCGCCAACGCCACCACCGACGCGCCCTTCTTCACGGTCGCCAGCGGCTTCACCAGGAACGTCTCGAGTTGGGGCCCGATCCAGAACACCGCGTCGGCGTTGGCCAGCGCCTTCGCGTCCGAGGGCTTCAACGCATAGTCGTGGGGCGTGGCCGCGCCGCGCACGAGCAGAAGAGGCTCAGCCACGCCCGCCATCACGCCCGCGACCAGGGAGTGGATGGGATAGATCGAAACCACCACCTGGGGCGCGGCCTGGGCGGCGGGGGCGAGGAACAGGAAAAGCGCGGCAAAGAGGGCGGAACGGCGCATGGGCGCAACCTTGGCGGATGTCGGCGAGGATTGTTATAATGTCACGTCACGTTATAATGTAACAAAATGACCAAGTCTACCCGCTCCGACACCAAATCCGACGCCGCCTTTCCGCGCCGCGGCCATGATCACCATCGTTGCGTGGCCGATGCGCTGTCGCAGGCCGAGGCCCTGTGCGCCCAGCGCGGCGCGCGCCTGACCGAAATCCGGAAACAGGTGCTGGCGCTGGTGTGGGAAAGCCACGCGCCGATCGGCGCCTACCAGATCCTGGAGAAGCTGGCCGAAAGCGGGAAGCGCCCGGCGCCCATCGCGGTCTATCGCGCGCTCGATTTCCTGATGGAGCAGGGGTTCGTGCACCGCCTGGCTAGCCGCAACGCGTTTCTCGGTTGCGGCCATCCCGACACGAACCATCAGGCCCAGTTCCTGATCTGCGATTCCTGCGGCTCGGTCGCGGAGCTGGCGGACTCGCGCATCGTCGACGCCATCGCCGACCGCGCGGGCCGCTCGGGCTTCGCGGTCGCCGGCCATGTGGTCGAGATCCAGGGAACCTGCCCGGATTGCCGTAAAGCCGCCCATGCCTGAACGCGCCAACGGCACCACGCTCGTCGAAGGGCGGGGCTTGCGCCTGCGCCTGGGTGGTCACGACATCCTTCAGGGTGTGGATGTGTCGGTGCGCGCGGGCGAGATCGTCACCGTCATCGGCCCCAACGGCGCGGGCAAATCCATGATGGCGCGCGCGCTTCTGGGCCTGGTCGCGCTCGATGGCGGCACGGTCACGCGCAAACCGGGCCTCACGGTCGGCTATATGCCGCAGCGCTTCGCCGTCGACAGTGTGCTGCCCCTGACCGTGCGGCGCTTGATGACCCTGACCCAGCGCGCGTCCGCGGCGGCGATCGGTGCGGCGCTCGACGAGGTGGGGGCCGCGCATCTTTTGTCGCGCCAGGTGCAGGAACTGTCCGGCGGCGAGCTGCAGCGTGTGCTGCTGGCCCGTGCGCTGCTCGGCGATCCCGATCTGCTCGTCCTCGACGAACCGATCCAGGGCGTGGATGTGACGGGGCAGATGGAACTGTACGGCCTGATCGCGCGGCTGCGCGACCGTCACGGCTGCGGCATCCTCCTCATCTCCCACGATCTGCATCTGGTGATGGCGGCGACGGACCGGGTCGTCTGCATCAACCACCATCTCTGTTGCGAGGGGAAACCGGAGGCCGTCAGCCGCGATCCCGCCTACCTGGCGCTGTTCGGTGCCCAGGCCGCGCAGAACTTGGCCGTCTACACCCACGCGCACGACCACAGCCACGATCTGGCGGGCGAGGTGGTCGAAGACGGCCATCATCACGACCACGGCGACCATCACCACGCGAAGAAAGCCTCGTGATGCTGGAGCCGTTCCTTCTTCACGGCCTGATCGCGGGGCTGGGCGTGGCGCTCGTCGCTGGGCCGCTCGGCTGCTTCGTGGTCTGGCGCCGCATGGCGTATTTCGGCGATGCCTTGGCGCACAGCGCGCTGCTCGGCGTGGCGTTGGGTTTCCTGCTCGGCGTCAACCTGACCATCGGCGTCTTGGCCTCGTCGGTCGCGCTCGCCTTGTTCGTGCTGCTGATGCAGACCCAACGGCGACTGGCCAGCGACACGCTGCTCGGCATCCTGGCCCACGCCATGCTGGCCTTCGGCGTCATCGTGGTTAGCCTGATGGACCGCGTGCGGATTGACCTGTTGGGCTATCTGTTCGGCGATCTGTTGGCCGTGACGGTTGGCGACCTTTATTGGATTCTCGGCGGCGGCGCCTTGGCATTGGCCGCACTGGCGCTTCTGTGGCGGCCGCTTCTGGCCTCCAGCGTCCATGAGGAGATGGCGCGCGCCGAAGGCGTACCGGTCATGCGCGTGCGTCTCGGCTTCATGATCCTGTTCGCGGTCGTCATCGCCATCGCCATGAAGATCGTGGGCGTGCTGCTGATCATCTCGCTGCTGATCATCCCGGCCGCCGCCATGCGCCCCTTTGCGCACACGCCGGAAGCCATGGCCGCGTTGGCCGCGGGCGCGGGCGTGATCGCCGTCCTGGCGGGTTTCAACGGATCGGTCGAATGGGATCTGCCGACCGGCCCCGCCATCGTGGCGGCGGCGACGATCCTGTTCGTGCTCTGCCAGGCCGCCGCCGCGCTCTGGCGCGGCGTGGCGCGGGCCGCGCGCGCCTAGCGCTTTCCGTCGGCGGCGGCTTCGGCCACGGCATTCAGCTTGCGCCACGGAAAATAAAGATCGAGCCAGTGGGACAGGCGGCCGACATAAAGAATGATCTCGTCCAGCAGGGCGGCGGCGTCGCTCGGTTCCTTTCCGATCGCGTCGGCCATGGTCGACAATCCCTTGGCCGTGTCGTGCAGGCCGAGGAAGCCTTCCAGCATGTCGGCCGCGCCACGCAGCAGCAAAGCCGCGGCCTCTGACTTGAAGCGTGCTTCGCGCTCGTCGCGTAGGAGCCATAGATTCTCGTGCAGCTTGCGCGTCTCCGATTCGGCGTAGAACAACGGACCCAGCGGAATCATCACGCCGCGGCGTGCGCGCAGCCGCTCGAACTCCGCCGGCACGGCCTGCCACGCGGTTTTGCGCAGCTTGCGTGCGGTCGAGCACGAGGCGCTGAGCTTCGCATCCCCCGCCGCCGGCAGAGCCTTCTGCCAGTCGCCGGGCTTGGCGGACAATTCGCCCCACACGATGCGCCAGCCGTGATCGGCCTGCACCGTCTCGCCCAGCCGCTTCAGCGCGGAAAGATCGCCGCGCGCGCCGCCCAGGATGGTGACGTTCGCGCTTTCCTCCTGCAGCGGGCCGAACATGATCTCAAGGAATTGGCGCTTGGGGTAATAGATGAAGGCACCAGGTGCCGCGCCCTGGATGTCGCGCGCGCTTTCCAGCGGCTGCAGCACGGGCACAGGCCACAGGATCTGGTCGCCCGCGATCTTCGCGCAGTGCAGATCGACCTTGAGCGGCAGCGCCGCCAGCAGTGCTGCGATGGTGCGCGGCGCAGTCGCCACGTCCAGCCCGATCTCGACCGCGACACCCTCCGCCGACAGGATCAGCATTGCTTCGTCTTTGCCCGCCATGGCGGCCCCCACATGTTGGTCTGCCACGCCAGTATCGCCACGCGCGACGCCTCGCGCAAAGGGCCCCGGGTGGCGTCCCGCGTGCGAATCGGGTAAGCCATTTCGGTTCGATCCACGCGCGAGGACCCAATGCCGGATTCAGCGGTCGCCGCCCTCGATTGGCCGGCCCAGATCTACGATGTGTTGCGCGCCTTCCAGGTGCGCCAGGTGGCTCACGTGCCCGACGCGGGCCATGCGCGCCTGATCCGCCTGTGCGAGGCCGACGCCGGCATGCGCACCGTCACCCTGACGACGGAGGAGGAGGGCATCGCGCTTCTGACCGGCGCGCATCTGGGCGGCCAGCGCGGCGTGCTGTTGATGCAGTCGAGCGGCGTCGGCAACACGATCAACATGCTGTCGCTGGTGAAGCATTGCCGCGTGCCGTTCCTGACCATCGTGACCATGCGCGGCGAATGGGGCGAGTTCAATCCGTGGCAGGTGCCCATGGGCCAAGCCACGCGCGCCTCGCTGTTGGCGCAGGACATCGTGGTCTACGACGTGACCGAGCCCGAATCGGTCAAGGACACGGTCGAGGCTGCGGCCAAGCTGGCGTTCAACAGTGTGCAGCAGGTCGCGGTGACCATCAGCCAGCGCGTGCTGGGCAGCAAGTCGTTCAAGGATTGATCGCCATGGCGAACATGCTCGACCGCCGCGCGGCGGTGAAATCCCTTCTTTCCAACCGTGGCGACATGCTGGTGCTCACGGGTCTCGGTGGCACGTGTTGGGACGCGGCCGCCGCGGGCGACGATCCGCTGACCTTCTATCTCTGGGGTGCCATGGGCGGTGCGGCCATGGTGGGGCTGGGTCTCGCGCTGGCGCAGCCCGAGCGGCGCGTCGTGGTCATCACGGGCGACGGCGAGTTCCTCATGGGCCTCGGTGCCTTGGCCACCATTTCGGCGGAGAAGCCCAAGAATCTCGGCATCGTCATCATCGACAACGAGCATTACGGCGAGACCGGCATGCAGCCGACCCACACGGGCCGCGGCATCGACCTGGCCAAGCTGGCCGCCGCCGCGGGTTTCCCCGCCACGGCGGTCGCGACCGACGAGGCATCGCTGGCCAAGGCCATCACGGTCGCGCGCGAAGCGCCTGGTCCGACCTTGTCGGTCATCAAGGTCTCGGTGGACAAGCATCCGCTGGTGCTGCCGCCGCGCGACGGCGCGTATCTGAAGGATCGCTTCCGCGGCGCGCTGCTCGGCGCGCAGTCCGTCCTCTAGACGGGCAGGGAGGCTGCATGCGCGCGCCGCAAGACAGCACCCTCGCCGAATTCCTCGAGGTCGAGCCCAGGGTCGCGGTCGCGGTGCGCAAATCTGGCGCCGTGGTGGCGCTCGAATCCTCCGTCATCGCGGCGGGCCTGCCCCATCCGCACAATCTGGAAGCTGCCTTGCGCTGCGAGGAGGCCGTGCGCGCCGAGGGCGCCATCCCCGCGACCGTCGGCATCGTCGCGGGCCGCATCAAAGTCGGGATGTCCCAGGCCGAGATCGAGACCTTCGCCACCGGCGGCGACGAAATCGAGAAGGCCAGCCGCCGCGACCTGCCGCACCTGATCGCCACGGGGAAGAGCGGCGCGACCACCGTGGCCGGCACGCTTCTGTGCGCGGGGCTCGCGGGCTTACGCTTCTTCGCCACCGGCGGCATCGGCGGCGTCCATCGCGGCTGGCAGGAGACGCTCGATATCTCGGCCGATCTCGAGGAGCTGCCGCAATCCCACATGGCCGTCGTCTGCGCGGGTGCCAAGGCCATCCTCGACCTGCCCGCGACGCTCGAATATCTCGAGACCCGCGGCGTGCCGGTGGTGGGTTTCGGCACCGACGAATTTCCCGCCTTCTACACGCGTGAAAGCGGTCTCCCGCTCGGCCAGCGCGTGAACACGGCGGAGGAAGCCGCGCGGCTCCTGCGCGTCAAATGGCGCCTGGGCCTGCCGGGTGCCATCGTGATCGCCCAGCCGATCCCGACACCCTTCGCGCTGCCCCGGGCGGAGCTCGAAGCCCACATCGAGCGCGCGCTCAAGGACGCCGCGGCGGGCCGGATCGCGGGCAAGGATGTGACTCCATTCCTTCTCGCGCGGATTGCCGAATCGACGGGCGGGGCGAGCCTGAAGGCCAACCTGGCCCTGTTGGAGAACAACGCCCGCTTGGCAGGCCGCATCGCACGGGCCTATATGCGCCTGTAGCCGTGGCGGGAACCCGCTTGCCAGACTCCGCGTTCTCCTCGGTTGCCCTTCTCGCATGAGGATAGCCAAGTGCCGCTTGTGACCGGCCATTGGGATACCGCCCTGACCGCGCTTTCGGTGACGGTCAGCATCTTCACGGCGCTGGTCGCCCTCAGCGTCCTCGCGAATGCGTCCGACGCGGTGGCGCCGGCCCGCCGCCGCTGGCTCGTGGCCGCGGCCTTGGTCTTCGGCGGCGGCATCTGGGCCAAGTACGTCGTCGGCCTGCTGGCTTTTTCGCCGGACATGCCCGCGCGCTACGCCCTGGCGCCGACGGTCGGCGCCTTCATCCTGTCCGTGCTGTTCGCCGGCGGGGGCTTCGCCATGCTCGGCGTGGTGCGCGGGTTCGGCGCGCGGCTCGGCGCGGCCGCTCTCGTGGCCATCGGTATCCTGGCCGCGCTACGGCTCGACATGGCGGCGATCCACCTGCAGGCCGCGCCTTCCATGGAGATGGCCCCCTTCGGCTATGCCTCCCTGGTCGCCGTTGCCATCGCGGTCACCGTCATGTGGCTGACGGCGCGGCCGCAGCCGATCAGCGTTCTGGTGCTGGGCGCGGTCGCGGTGGGCGCGGGCGTGTGCGGCACCCATTGGTTCGGGATGAAGGCGGTGGGACTGCAAGGCCCCTTGATGTTCCGCGATGATGGCGAGGTCATGCCGTCGGGCATGATCGCGCCGGACGTCCTGGCCACGCTGGTTGCCGTGTTCGTCCTGACCTTGCTGGCCATCGTGTTCGTCTTCGCCGCCATCGACCGACGCCGCACGCTCGGCCTGCGTGAAGCCAACGAAGCTCTGGAAGCGCGCGTCCAGGAACGCACCGCGGAGTTGGAGCGCAACGCGGTCGCGCTGTCGCGCGCGCGGGACGAGGCGGTGCGGGCGTCCAAGTCCAAGGACCATATGCTCGCCAACATGAGCCACGAGCTGCGCACGCCCCTCAACGCGATCCTCGGGTTTTCCGAGATGATGCGCGGCGAACTTCAGGGGCCGATGGGGAACGCCCACTACAAGCGTTACACGAACCTGATCCACGGCAGCGGAACACATCTTCTGGGGCTGGTGAACCAATTGCTGGACCAGTCGAAACTCGAGGCCGACAGTGTCGAGCTGATGGCCGAGCAGGTGGATATCGGCGAGCTGGCGGACGAATGCGTGGCGCTTGTCTCCCCCGAGGCGACCAAGAAGCAAATCTCGATATGGGCGGACATCGCGCCGTCGCTCGTCGCCGAGCAAACGGACGCCGCGGCGATCCGGCAGGTCTTGCTCAACCTTCTCGCCAACGCGGTGAAGTTCACCAACTGGGGCGGATCCGGCGCGGTCGAGGCCCGCCGAGCCGGCGATATGATCGTGATCGCCGTCTCCGACAACGGCATCGGCATTCCCGAGGATTCGCTGGAGCGCGTGCTTGAGCCGTTCCAGCAGGTCGATCCCTACCTCAGCCGGAAATACGGCGGGGCCGGGCTCGGCCTGTCGATCAGCAACCGCCTCATGCGCCTCTTGGGCGGCGCGCTCGAACTGCGGAGCGAGATGGGACGGGGCACGACGGCGACGATGCGTCTTCCGGTCTCGACGCAAAGGATGTCGCGCGCGTCATGACGGTCCCGTCCGGCGGGCGGGCAGGGTGAGGTGGGTTGCGCTTTCTATTCCTGGATCGTGTAGACGATCACCGAGCCATCGCGCGCTTCAAAGCGCTGCTTCACCAGCACGTCGCGGCTGTCGTACCAAAGCTCCATTTTTTTATCGCCGGCCATCTGCCACTTCTTGGCGTCGATCGTGCGGCCGCCGCCCAGATCGACCTTCTGCGCCTCGCCGCCCGAGACGGAAATATTCAGGATCTTGCCGGTCTCGTTGTCGAACAGCTTGGTCTGCTTCACGGTCGCCACGTTCCAATAGCCGGTCGGCATGATGCCGAGCGCTTGCGTCGAATCGCCCTCCGAGCCCTTGATCGCCAGCTTGTCGCCGTCGGCCTTGGCGGTCAGCGTGCTTTTGGTACCGTTGTCGTCGAGGCGGGTCTCGAGCGCAGTCAGCTTGCCGTCCTGCCAGGTCTCGCGGCGCGAATGGTCGAGTGTATAGGCGGTCACGAAGGCCACCTTCACTTTGATCGCGGTTTCGTCCGACACGGTCACCTTGTCGCCGTCCTTACCAACGGTCAGGGTCTGGGTGCCGATCACGGAGCCGCTGCGCTCGATCTTGTAGCGGTAGGTGCCCGGCGGCGCTTCCGCCATGGCCTCCGCGCCGAAGGCGCCGATCAGGGAAAGCGCCAACAGCGCGCGGCATAAAAACGCCATAGAATTCGACCTTGCTGGGGTTCGCTGCATCGCTTTGTAACAATCCTGTCCGATCTTGCCCACGCGGCCCGGTTTCACGCAGGCCGGAAATTCCACTAGGAGACTCAATCGTGACAAAAGCATGGCCGGATCGCGAGCCGGAATTCGCCCGCATCCTGGAGGCACGCCTGTCGCGGCGCCAGGCTCTCGGCCTGGGTGCGGTTGCAACGTCCCTGGCGGCGTTGGGTTCCATCGGCCGCGCCGTGGCCGAGACGCGCGGGCCTTCGACGCTGACCTTCCAAGAAGTCGAGCACGGCGCCGATGCGACCGATCATGTCGCGCGCGGCTATCGCGCCGATGTCGTGATCCGCTGGGGCGATCCGCTTCTGCCGGGTGCTGCGCCCTTCGATCCCGCGAACCTGACGGCGGAATCCCAGGCGCGCCAGTTCGGTTACAACAACGACTTCGCCGCCTTCATGCCGTTGCCCTGGGGTTCGAAGAATTCCAGCCACGGGCTTCTCTGCGTGAATCACGAATACACCGTGCCGCAACTCATGTGGCCGGGCATCAAGGGAAGGGAAGGCTCGGAGGGATTGAGCCAGGCGCAGGTTGGTGTGGAGATGGCGGCCCACGGCCATTCTGTCGTCGAGCTGCGCAAGACGGGCGGGCGCTGGGCCGTGGTGCCGAACAGCCAATATGCGCGTCGCATCACCACGTCGGGCACCGAGATGCGTGTCGCTGGTCCGGCCGCGGGCGATGCGCGCATGCGCACCACGGCGGACCCATCCGGCACGCGCATCATCGGCACGACCAACAATTGCTCGGGCGGTGTGACGCCTTGGGGCACCGTGCTTTTCGCGGAAGAAAATTTCCCGTTCTATTTCGGCGGCAAGCCGTCGAGCCAGGCCGAGGCTGCCGCGTATAAGCGCTATGGCTTCTCCGAGAAGTCGCGCTATTCGTGGTGGGAATACGATTCGCGCTTCGACCTGTCGAAGGAGCCGAACGAACCCAACCGCTTCGGCTGGATGGTCGAATACGACCCGTACGATCCTGCGTCGGTGCCAGTGAAGCGCACGGCGCTGGGCCGCTTTCGCCATGAAGGCGCGGGCACGGCGTTGACACCCGACGGGCGCGCCGTGATCTACATGGGCGACGATCAGGCGTTCGAATATTTCTACCGCTTCGTCTCATCCAAGCGCGTGGATTTGAAAGACCGCGCGGCCAACCGCGACGTGCTCGACGACGGCACGCTCTCTGTCGCGCGTTTCGAGGAGAACGGCGTCGTGCGCTGGCTGCCGCTGGTCTGGGGCCAGGGCCCGCTCACGCCGGCCAACGGGTTTCAAAGCCAGGCTGATGTGACGATCGAGGCGCGGCGCGCGGCCGATCTCGTGGGCGCTACGGGCATGGACCGGCCCGAGGATGCCGATGTCGATCCCGCGACGGGGCGCATCTACGCCGTCTTCACCAACAACTGCCAGCGCACGGCGGACAACGCCGATCCGCGGAAACGTCCCGATCCCGCCAACCCGCGCCCCGTCAACCGCTTCGGCCATATCATCGAGCTGACGCCGCCCGCGGGCACGGGCGGCGCGCCCGACAACGGCGCCGAATTCTATAGCTGGGACATTTTCCTTCTGGCGGGCGATCCGCGCCGTGCGGATGTCGGCGCGCGCTACAACCCAGGCGTGTCGGAAAACGGCTGGCTGGCCTGCCCCGACAACGTGGCCTTCGATCCCAAGGGACGGCTGTGGATCGCGACCGACCAGGGCGACAATTGGCTGCGCTCGGGCAGCATGGACGGTCTCTATGGCTGCGACGTCGCGGGGCCGGGCCGTGCGTTGACGCGTTTCTTCTATCGCGTGCCGGCGGGGGCCGAGATGTGCGGCCCGTGTTTCACGCCCGACGGGCGCACGCTGTTCGTCTGCGTCCAGCATCCCTCCGAGGACGTCGATGCCAGCGTACCGCTGCTCTACGAGAAGCCGCCGACGCGCTGGCCCGACTTCAAGCCCGGCATGCCGCCGCGCCCCGCCGTGGTCGTCATCACTAAGAACGACGGCGGCGAGATCGGCTCGTAGGCGTCAGCCCGCCGCCCGGATGCGGTGGTTCGCCCACAAGACGGCGGTGAACAGCACTATGGCGCCCGTCTGATGCAGCGCGCCGAGCGCGACCGGCACGGCGGTCATCAGTGTCGCGATGCCCAGCATGAACTGCACACCGACGGCCCCGAGGGCGATGCGTCCTGCCATCTGCTCGCGTCCGCCCGCCTTCTCCGTGCGCCGCCACATGAGGAGGACGTGCAGCGCGACGAGGGCGGCCAGCCAGCGATGGTTGAACTGCACCGACGGAATGTTCTCGAACAAATTGCGCCACCAGGGATCAAGCGCGCCGTAAGCCGCAGGCACGAAGCGTCCGTCCATGAGCGGCCAAGTGTTGTAGTCGCGGCCCGCATCGATGCCGGCCACGAACGCGCCGGCCAGGATGGTCACGAACAAAAGACCCAGCGTCACCGCGCCGATGGGTCCGGCGGCGCCCGCGCGCCCGCGCGCCTCGCGCATCCCCCACGCGGTCCACAGGATGAAGCCGTAGATGGCGACGGCCAGGCCCAGATGGGCGGCCAGGCGGTACTGGCTCACGTCCGGCCGGTCGACCAGGCCGCTTTTCACCATGTACCAGCCGAGCGCGCCCTGCGCCCCGCCCAACAGGAAGATGAAGACCAGCCGCCGCCGGTATCCGGGCGGGATGCGCCCCGTCATCCAGAAGAACAGGAACGGCATCAGAAAGACGACGCCGATCAGCCGGCCCCACAGGCGGTGGACGTATTCCCACCAGAAGATGCCCTTGAAGTCCGCGAGGCTCATGCCCCGGTTGATCTTCTGGTACTCGGGGAACTGCTGGTATTTATCGAACTCGGCCTGCCATTCGGCGTCTGACAAAGGCGGCAGGGCGCCGGTCACGGGCTTCCACTCGACGATGGATAGGCCCGATTCGGTCAGGCGCGTGACGCCGCCGATCACCACCATGGCGAAAATCATCGCCGCGCAGACCAGCAGCCAGCACACGACGGGCCGCAGGGACCCAACATCTGATTGACGAATGGAGCCCGCACCCCCATCTCTTGCCGGTAGCCGGGAGCGAACCATGGACAACCTCGACGCGCTGGAAAGCCAGAGCATCTTCATCCTGCGCGAGGCCTATAACAAGATCGAAAAGCTGGCCATGCTGTGGTCCATCGGTAAGGACTCCAACATCATGGTCTGGCTGGCGCGCAAGGCCTTCTTCGGCCATGTGCCGTTTCCGCTCGTCCACATTGATACCACCTTCAAGATCCCGGAGATGATCACCTTTCGCGACAAGGTGGCGCGCGAATGGGGCCTGAACCTGGTGGTGGGCAAGAACGAGGCGGCCTTGGCCGCCGGCATGAACTCCACCAAGGGCCGCGTCGTCTGCTGCACCGCGCTCAAGACCGACGGGCTGAAGCAGATCATCGACGCCAACGGCTATACCGGCATCATCGCCGGCATCCGCCGCGACGAGGAAGGCACCCGCGCGAAGGAGCGCGTGTTCAGTCCGCGCGGGACGGAGGCCCAGTGGGATTACCGCGACCAGCCGCCCGAATTCTGGGACCAGTACAAGACCGACTTCGCGCCCGGCACCCATGTGCGTATCCATCCGCTCCTCCATTGGACGGAGCTGGACGTCTGGCGCTACATCCGCCGCGAGAACATCCCGGTCGTCTCGCTCTATTTCTCGAAACACGGCCGCCGCTACCGCTCGCTCGGCTGCGCGCCCTGCACGGGCTCGATCGAAAGCCAGGCCTCGAACCTCGATGAGATCGTCACCGAGCTCGAGAACACCCGCGTCTCCGAACGCTCCGGCCGCGCCCAGGACAAGGAATCCGAGGACGCGTTCGAGCGGCTGAGGGTCGGCGGGTATATGTGAGCAAACCCCTAATCTCCGAAGAGAATAGGCAAACGATCTTGGGGTTTGTTGATTTGATCGTTCGCCCAGAAGCGACTCCGCGGTAATGCACGAGCCGACAGCGATTGGGATGTCGTAGTGTTCAATCGCCGCGCGCCTAGGACGCCAGAGGATCTATTTAAGAGCAATTATAAAAGTACATTCACGATTGATGGTGGCGTGATCGAATTAGTTATTGCTCACCCTGAGCAAAAGGATGATCAGCGTCAGTACATGACGGAATGCCGGCGCTCAGGGGTATTGTTGCGTTAGCGCGGTTAAGCGCCAATTCACCGATCCGCTTCGCTTAGGAACTTCCGCACAGCTTCGATGAATATCTCCGGCTTCTCGACGGGGGAGCCATGCCCCGTCCCCTCGATGCAGAGGCTACGCGCGCGCGGGATGTTGTCGATGAGCTGTTGTGCGTAGACGGGCGGGAAGATCACGTCCTCGTCGCCCCAGATCACCAGAGTCGGGCGTGCGATCTGCTTGAGGCGGTCCAAGGTGTCGGCCGCCATGCCGGCCGCGATATTGCGCAGGAATGCCTCTGGAGTCTGCTGCGCGACCGTGGCCTTGAAGCCGTTGACCAGGTCGTCCGCCGATTTGACCGCGAGCGTGCTGCGCCCGTTGCCGAAAAAGATCATGGCGTGCAGGAACTCGTCCTGGTCCTTGATCCGGTTCCGCATCGCCTGCCAGGCACCGAAGCACGCGCGGACATAGGCATCGGTCTTGGCCCATGTGTTGACCAGGACGAGGCTGCGCACGCGGTCGGGATGCGCCAGGCACAATTCCTGCGCGATCTGGCCGCCCATGGAATGGCCGATGATATGGGCCGCCGGCAGATTCAGATGATCGAGAACCGCGAGCGTATCGTCGGCCAAGGCCCGGATGTCGTAGGGCGCGGTGGCTAGGCTGCTGCGCCCGATGTCCCGGTTGTCGAAGACGATGGTCCGGTGGCCGGAGAATTCGGACGGAAGATCTCCCCAGGACCCGTGGTCGCACATCATGCCGGAGATGAACAGAACGGGCGTGCCCGCGCCGTTGTCTTCGAAATAGATGCGGGCGCTCTTTGATTGTGCTTCAGCCATGAAAGGGCTCCGTCGTTGAGACGCGGATTAGTTTGTTTTGAAGCCTATGTCACCGCGATGCGCCTGCCGACACGATCAGCTTCACGCCAATCGCGCCCATGAGCGCACCGCAGATGCGGTCGATCCAGAGTTTGGAGCGCAGGTAAGCCGCGCGCGGTGGGCCGGATGAGAAGGCCAGCGCGACGAAGCCGTACCAGACCGTCTCCGTGCAGAAGACGAGCGGCGGCACGGCGATGAAGATCCAGGGTGGTGCTTGCGCCGGCAGCACGGCGGTGAAGATGCTGGCGTAGAAGAGCGCGGTCTTGGGGTTGCTCAACTGCACCGTCAGCGCGGTGAGGAACGAGCGGTGCGAGGAAGCGGGCGAGGCCGCACCGTCTTCCGGCAAGGCGAGCGGCTCGCGCGCGGCGCGCCACAGGCGCCAGGCCAGATAGACGAGATAGAGCCCGCCTGCCGTCTTCAACACGGCGTAAAGCCAGGACACGTGGGTGAACAGCGCGTGCACGCCGAAGAGCGCCGCGGTGCTGAAGATCATGCCGCCCACGCCCATGCCGGCCGCCGCGGCCAAGCCATGGCGGCGCGAGCGCGCGACCGATGTGCGTACCACCAGGATGAAGCTAGGGCCGGGGCTGACCGCGCCGATCAGGACGGTGAAGAGGATCGTAGCCAGCACGAGCAGTTCGGTCATGGCGCGGCGCCTTCTTCCTTGGGTCCATCGTCGGTGTCGAAGAATCTTCGCACTTCCTTCAACGCGTCCGCCAATCCCATGCGCTTCACCTCGACGCCCGGCGGAAATGCGCCCGCGAGGCGTGAGGGCATCTGCGGGTCCAGCATCACGAACACGCCGTGGTCGTCGGCGCGGCGCACCAGGCGTCCGTAGGCCTGTTTGAGCCGGAGGCGCGCGATCATGTCGTCGTAGCCGCGCCCCAGGAACCGCGCCTTGCGCGCGCGGTGCAGGATGTCGGGGCGCGGCCAGGGCACGCGGTCATAGACGATCAGGCGCAGCGCGCGGCCCGGCACGTCGATGCCGTCGCGCACGGCGTCGGTGCCGAGCAGGCAGGTGTCTTCCTCGGCGCGGAAGATGTCGACGAGCGTCGTGGTGTCGAGCGCGTCGACATGCTGGGCCAGGAGGGTGAGGCCCGCCTTCTCCAGCGCGGTCGCGATCTTGGCGTGCACCGCGCGCAGCCGCGCGATGGCGGTGAACAGGCCGAGCCCGCCGCCGCCCGAGGCCAGGAACAGTTCGCGGTAGGCGGCGGCCACCTGGTCCATCTCGGTCTTGCGCACGTCGGTCACCACGATCACGCGCGTCTGCGCCGCGTAGTCGAAGGGCGAGCGCACGGCGGCGCGCACGGCGGGTAGGGGCAGGTGGCCCGAGCCCGTGCGCGCCTCGGCCGCGGCCCAGTCGGCCTCCTCGTCACCCGTGCCGTCGCGCAGGGTGGCCGAGGTGATGACCAGGCCTTGCGCCTTGGCGGCCACGGATTCGGCAAAGGGCAGGGTGGGGTCGATCCAGTGGCGCGCCATGGCCACGTCCAGGTCGCGGCCCTGGCTGCGCTCGACCGCGAACCAGTCGACGAAGCGCGACGGCTCGCTGCTCTCGGGCTCCGGTGCGATCAGCGCTTGCAGCATGCCGCGCCAGCCCGCGATCAGGATGGCCGAGCGGCGGCGCAAGCCGCGCGCGACCGATTCGATCCGCATGCGCGTCGGCGTGTCCAACTCGTCGGCCTTCTCGTCGAGCTGGGTTTCGAGCCATTGCGCGAGCCGTTGCAGCGGCGTGGCCAGGCGCGCCATCGCGCCGTCCAACTCGCGCGCGGCGTCCACCAGGCCCGGCACGGGATCGTTGGTCTCGGTCTCGAAGCCGTAGGCGCTGTTCGAATCCGGCGCGCGCGCATAGGCCTGTTGGCGCACGAGCGCCAAGAAGGTTTCCGCGGGCCCGTGGGGCGAGCCGCCGCCGAGCCGCTGGTGCCAGCCTTCGCCGGGAAGTGCGCGCGCGGCGCTTTCGGCCTGCTGGATGTAGTCCTCGGCCTCCGCTTCGCCCGCGGCCAGGTCGCCCGCGCGGCGGCGCAATCCGCGCGCGCGGCTGCCGCGCCGGTCCTCGGCGCCCAGCACCCAGCGGCGCAACTCGGTCATCTCCAGGCCCGAGAGGTAGGACGAGAAGGCCGCGTCGGCCGCGTCGAAGACATGATGGCCTTCGTCGAAGACATAGCGCTGGGGCACGTTGTCGTCGTCGAGCCCGCCGAGCGCGGCCTGGATCATCACCAGCGCATGGTTGGCCACCACGATGTCCGCACGCCGCGCACGGCGCACGCTGCGCTCGATGAAGCAGCGGTGGTAATGCGCGCAGGCCGAATAGATGCATTCGCCGCGCCGGTCCGCGAGCTCAATGGTGCGCGCGCGGCCCACGAGGTCGGGCAGCCAGGAGGGGAAGTCGCCGCCGGTCATGTCGCCGTCGCGGCTGGCGCGCGCCCAGCGCGCCATGAGGCCGAGCGCCAGCTGGTCGCGCCTGCGCGCGCGCGCGATACCCACGGCCTCGTCGAGGTTGAGCAGGCACAGATAGTTCTCGCGCCCCTTGCGGATGACGACGCGGCGCGCCTTTTCCTTCGGGTCGGGCACCAGCCGGTCCAGCTCGTCGTCGATCTGGTGCTGCAGGTTGCGCGTGTAGGTGCTGATCCAGACGGGGCCCTTGTTCTTCTCGGCCCACAGGCTCGCGGGCGCCAGGTAGCCCAGCGTCTTGCCGACGCCCGTGCCGGCCTCGGCCAGAACCAGGTTGGGTGCGCCCGGCGCGTTGCGCGGCGCGAAGGCGGCCGAGACGGCGGAGGCATAGTCGCCCTGCTCCGGGCGCTCCTCGGCATGGATACCGACCAGCTCGGCCAGGCGCGCGCGCGCTTCTTTCGGATCGACGGGCAGCGTGCCGGGCGGGGGCATCGGTCCTTGCTCGGACCATTCGGGCAGCTCGCGCCAGACTTCCAGCGCCGTCCGCTCGGGCGGCAGGTCGGGGAGGGCGTCCAGCACCGCGCGCGCCCAACTCCAGCCGGCCTCGGCCATGGCCAGCGCGATGCCGCGTGCCTCGGATGCGGCGCGATCCTCGAGCGCCGCCAGGTCGCCCAAGAGGATGATCGCCGCGCGGCGCAGCGTCTCGGCCTCGCCCTCGAGGTCATGCGGCTTGTCGAGGTCGAGGGCGGTCGCGAGCCCGCGCGCGGTCGGCAGGGTGAAGCGCGCCGGCCGGGCGAAGGCGAAGAGTTCGAGCAGGTCGCGCGCGGGGAAGGGGTCGGTGCGCAGACGGTGCGCCAAAGCGGGCGCATGGCAGACCAAAGGTGGCGCGCCCATGCGTGCCCGGCGCACGGCCTCGCCATGGCGAATACGTTCGAAGCCACCTTCGAACCCCCATACGGAATCGCCCACGCCGGCCACCAGAACCGGCGCGCTCTCGATCGCATGGGCGATGTCGGCGGAGACGCGCATGGGCGGCAAGTTAGGGGGCTTGAACACGATGCGCCATTGCATCGATTAACAAATCCTTACCCTGAGCCCGTCGAAGGGTGTGCATCCGTCGTTTCCACGGAGCCTCATGCTTCGACGGGCTCAGCATGAGGCACTTTCTTGCGCCTTCGCGTTGACGGAACCCTGCATGGCCAATAGGTTCCAGGCTCCTTTCGTCTCTTTCAGCGGGTTGTTTGACGTGTCGGACTTGCGCGCGATCGCGGAGAAGAGCAACGCATGGCCGTTCCAGGAGGCGCGCCGCCTCGTGGAGCGCCTGGGCGGCAAGCCCGCGGAAAAAGGATACGTCCTGTTCGAGACGGGCTACGGCCCCTCGGGCCTGCCCCATATCGGCACGTTCGGCGAGGTGGTGCGCACCACGATGGTGCGGCGCGCGTTCGAGACGCTGTCCGATGTGAAGACGCGGCTGTTCGCCTTCTCCGACGACATGGACGGGTTGCGCAAGGTTCCGGACAACGTGCCGAACCAGGCCATGATGTCCAAGTTCGTCGGCGACAAGAAGACGAGCTTCGGCACGCCCTTGACCTCGGTGCCCGACCCGTTCGGCACGCACGAGAGCTTCGGCCACCACAACAACGCGCGGCTGCGTGCGTTCCTGGACACGTTTGGCTTCGAGTACGAATTCCAAAGCTCGACCGATTGGTACCGCAGCGGACGCTTCGACCAGGCGCTGCTGGGCGTGCTGCAGAACCACGACAAGATCCTGTCGATCGTCCTGCCGGCCTTGGGCGGCATCAATCCCGACCGCGCGCGCACCTATTCGCCCTTCCTGCCGGTGCGCGAGCGTGACGGTCGCCTCCAGGTGCTGGAGGTGCCGGCGGTCGAATACCGGCCGAAGGACGGCACGGTCGTGTTCGAGGATGCGGTCGAAGGCAAGTTCGAGGTGCCCGTCACCGGCGGCAACTGCAAGCTGCAGTGGCGTGTCGACTGGGCCATGCGCTGGACGGCGCTGGGCGTCGATTACGAGATGTCGGGCAAGGACCTGATCGATTCGGTCAAGCTTGGCTCGGCCATCTGCCGCACGCTTGGCGGCAAGCCGCCCGAGGGCTTCACCTACGAGCTGTTCCTCGACGAGAACGGCGAAAAGATCTCGAAGTCGAAGGGCAACGGCCTTTCGGTCGAGGAGTGGCTGGAATACGCGCCGCCCGAAAGCCTGTCCTATTTCATGTACCAGGCGCCGCGCCGCGCAAAGCGCCTGTTCTTCGACGTGATCCCGCGCCAGGTCGACGAATATCTGGGTGCCTTGGAAAAGTTTCCGGCGCAGGACGAGGCCGCGCGGCTCGACAATCCGGTCTGGCACATCCACCAGGGCAAGCCGCCCGCGGAAGCGGTGCCGCTCAGCTTCGGCCTTCTGATGAATCTGGCCAGCGTCTGCAACACCGAAGACAAAGCCGTGCTGTGGGGCTTCGTCGCGCGCTATGCCAAGGATGCCAAGCCCGAGACGCACCCGATCCTCGATTCTCTGATCGGCTTCGCGCTCAAGTACTACCGCGACTTCGTGAAGCCGACGAAGAAGCACCGCGCGCCGACCGAGAACGAGCGTTGGGCGTTGGAGCAGCTGGCCGAGAAGCTGGCTGCGCTGCCCAAGGACGCCGAATCCGAATCGTTCCAGAACGAGGTCTACACGGTCGGCAAGGAGCTGATCGTGCGCGAGCCCGAGCGCGATCTGCGCGCCTGGTTCCAGACGCTCTACGAAGTGTTGTTCGGCCAGACGCAAGGGCCGCGCATGGGCTCGTTCATCGCGCTCTACGGCCGCGACGAAACGATCGCGCTGATCAAGAAGGCACTGGCGGGCGAGGCGTTGGGCTGAGGACGCGCGGGAGAAGAGGCCGAGCCTCCCCTCCCGCGATCGGAATTAGCTGTTCGATTCCTTGTAGCGGCCCGTGCGGGCATCGACCATGAGGGTCACGGTCTTGCCGGCCTTCTTGGCTTCGAGTTGAACCTCGTCGCCTGTGTTCTTGAGCGTCTTGATGTCGGTGTAGCCCTCGGCCTTGAGCCCTTGATGGATTTCCGATTCCGTCAGCTTCTGCATTTGGGCGGGTGGGGCGGAGGGGGGCGGCGCGCTCTGGGCCATGGCCAGAGAGGTGGCGCCGAGCGGCAGGGCCAGGGCGGCTGCGAACAGAATCTTTTTCATCGTGATCTCCTCAATCGCAATCGGGAACGAATGCGCCCCTGCGCCGAGGCGCGGGGACTCAAGGAGATATGGGGCCCGATGCGTGTGCGTTCCGCTGGGTCACCCATGTGTCACGGCTTCAAAGCGTGAACGCACGGTGACGCAGGCAGAATGTCTATTTTCGCGTCTGGCTCTTGGCCCACTCGAAATAAAGCGCGCGGGCGCGCTTGGCGACGGGGCCGGGTTGGAAGTCGCGGCTGTCGATGCGCGTGGCCGGCAGCACCTTGTCCAGGTTGCCGGTCGAGAAGACCTCGTCGGCGGCCAGCACGTCGTCGAAGGTGATGGTGCGCTCCACCATCTCGCGGCCGTCGTCGCGCAGAAGCTGCATCACGCGGCGGCGCGTCACGCCGTTCAGGAACGTGCGGTTGAGCAAGGGCGTCTGCGTCACGCCGTCCTTCACGATGAACAGATTGGCAGTGGCGAACTCGGCCACGTTGCTGCTGGGGTCCAAAAGGATCGCGGTGTCGAAGCCCGCCACGTTCGCGTCGCGGATGGCGCGCGCGACGTTGGGGTAGAGGCAGCCGGCCTTGGCTTCCGTCGGCGCCATGTCGGGCGCGGGGCGGCGCCAGCGCGAGAGCGAAGCGCTGAAGCCTGTCGCCTCTTTCAGCGGGCGTGCGAGCACGCTCAGGGTGAAGCGCGTCGAGTCGGGGTCGAGCACCACGAAGCCGTCCTCGGCATAGAACATCGGGCGGATATAAAGCTCGGTCTCGGACGGGAAGCGGTTGATGCCCTCCCACGCGATGTCCTCGACCTCCGCCGCCGTCAGCATGGGCTTGAGCCCCATGACGTAGGCGGAGTCGATCAGGCGCTGACAGTGAAGGTCGAGGTCGGGTGCGGTGCCGCGGAAGGCGCGGGCGCCATCGAAGACCGAGGTGCCCATCCAGGCGGATTGGCTGACCGGGCCCATGACCGGTGGGTTGCCTTCGTGCCAGGTGCCGTCGACATAGACGAGCGTATCCACAGGCGTCTCCCGCGCGAAGCGTGCGAAGACGGAAACTGTAGCACGCGAATTCGCCCGCGCATGGGCGCGGACGTCACGTCAGCCCTGCGCGCAGCTTATGGCTTAGGCCGCGGCTTCCTTGAATTCCCCTCCCTCAAGGGGAGGGGAGAAGGAGGGCGTATTTTACTGGCTGGCCCACACGATGCGGTGGACCCAGGCCAGCTCGTTGGCCTGGATGATCCGCTCGCCATGGGCGGGGTTGAGCGAGATCAACTCCAACTGGCGCGGCGTCTGGCGCACCAGCTCCTTGGCCAGGACCTCGCCGGACTTGGTCTTGGCTACCACCCGGTCGCCGCGGCGCAACTGGCCGTGGGGCGAGACGATGATGATGTCGCCGTCGCGATAGACGGGCGTCATGCTGTCGCCGGTCACTTCCAGCGCATAGCAGTGCGGATCTTCCAGGTCGGGAAACGCGACCTCGTCCCAGCCCGAACCGGCGGGATAGCCCGCGTCGTCGAAATACCCGTCCTTGCCGGCCATGGCATAGCCGATGACGGGCATGCGACGCCGGCGCTCGGGTTCGGCCGAGCCCAGATAGGTGACGAATTCCACCGTGGTGGCGTTCACCGCCGTCAGCACCTTGGAGACGCTCTCCGTGCTGGGCCAGCGCAGCTTGCCGTCGCGCGTGACGCGCTTGCTTTTGTTGAAGGTGGTCGGATCCAGGCCCGCCCGCTTGGCCAAGGCCGAAGCGGAAAGGCCGCGCGACGCCGCAAGATTGTCGAGCGCGCGCCAAATGTCGCCATGCTGGAACATGCGGAGTGTAGTTCCCCCAAAGATGTGACCGAGCCGGACGTTCTGTCCGTTGTCCCGGCTTCGCCTCCCGTTTCCCGCCCCGGGCCGTCTTGCCGTCCGTCCGTTCGATGCGGGCGGGGGCGACAACGCGTGAGCGAGCGACTATTGCTATATGACATTTCCTAGCCGTCCGGTACTGCCGAATGACAATTTTCCTGGCCCCCTCCGCCACCCCCTCCGGCCCGCCGATGATCGACCTTTATCCCCTTCTGGGGCCGGTTTTACGGGCCTTGCCGCCGGAGACGGCGCACCGCGTTTCCATCCGCGCCCTGGCCTTGGGCCTGGTGCCGCGCGCGCGGGGCACGGACGATCCGATCCTGGCCGTGGAGTTGTGGGGACGGCGCCTGTCCAACCCGGTCGGTGTGGCCGCGGGCTTCGACAAGGGCGCCGAGGTGCCAGAGGCGTTGCTGGCGCTCGGATTCGGGTTGGTCGAGGCCGGCACCATCACGCCCCGGCCGCAGCCCGGCAATCCGCGCCCGCGCCTGTTCCGCCTGCCGGAAGACCGCGCGGTCATCAACCGCTTCGGCTTCAACAGCGAGGGACTCGCGGTGGCCGAGGCGCGCATGGCGCGGATTCCGCGCGAAGGACGGCGTGGACTGATCGGTGCGAACGTCGGCAAGAACAAGGACAGCGAGGCGGCCGGGCCGGATTACGCGGCGGGTGTGCGGGCGCTGGCGCGCCATTCCGATTATCTGGTCGTCAACGTGTCCTCGCCCAACACGCCGGGTCTGCGCGAGTTGCAGCGGCGTGAGGCGCTGATCGCGCTGCTCGCCGAGGTGGAGGGGGCGCTTGCGGAATCGGTGCGCGTGTCGGGCGTGGCGCGTCCGCCGCTCGTCATCAAGGTCGCGCCCGACCTGACGCCGGCCGAGCGCGAAGATCTGGCCGCCGTGTTGGGCGAGGTTACGGGCGTGGACGGCGTCATCATCGGCAACACCACCGTGTCGCGGCCGCCGGGCATGCGCGGGGAACATAAGGGTGAGGCCGGCGGCCTGTCGGGCCGTCCATTGATGGCACTGTCGACCGAGGTTCTGGCTGATCTCTATCGCCTGACAGGCGGGCGCATTCCGCTGATCGGCTGTGGCGGGATTTCGAGCGGCGCGGACGCCTACGAAAAGATCCGCGCCGGCGCGACGCTCGTGCAACTCTACACCGCCTTGGTGTACGAAGGCCCCGCGCTGGTCGGGCGGATCAAGCGCGATCTGGCCGCGCTCCTGCGCCGGGACGGTTTCGCGTCCGTCGCGGCGGCGGTGGGCAGCGGCAACAAAAGATAGAAGACCAATTCCATGAGCGAGACGATCGAGATCCTGCCCGGCGTTGCGCCTTTGGCCGACCGTTATGACGGCTTCGTGCTCGATCTGTGGGGCGTCATCCACGATGGGGTGCGGCCCTATCCGGGCGCCGTCGATTCGCTGCGCCGCCTCAAGGCGCGCGGCAGGCGGCTGATCCTTCTGTCCAACGCGCCGCGCCGCGCGGCGTCGGTGATCGACGCCATGACCGCCATGGGCATCCCGCGCGATCACTATGACGACGTGCTGTCGTCGGGCGAGGCCACCTGGCACGCGCTGCGTAACAAGACCGACGCCTGGCATGCGCGCCTTGGCCGGCGCTGCTTCCACCTGGGGCCGCCGCGCGACAAAGGCATGCTGGTGGGGCTCGATATCGATCCTGCCGCGCGGCCCGGCGAGGCCGATTTTATCCTGGCCACGGGCGTCGACCGCGACGAGGAAACCTTGGCCGATTACGAAGCGGTCTTGGCCGAAGGCGCCGCCGCGCGCGTGCCCTTTGTCTGCGCCAATCCCGATCTCGAAGTGATCCGGGGCGGCAAGCGGATGATCTGCGCCGGCCTCCTGGCCGCGCGCTATGAGGAGCTGGGCGGCC
>JAPLOM010000071.1 GCA_026400755.1 Alphaproteobacteria bacterium | reverse complement strand
CGGCCTTGGCCGCTCAGAACATCAACCTGCCGCAGCTTCGCAACGATCTCTTCTGCCGTGTGTCTCTTCCTCGCCATCGTCGTCCTCCTTCATGGCAAAAACATACCTCAGGGAGGACCACTTCAAAGGGGGCAGATCACTAGACGCGTTACTTCGTCTTGCAGTCGTTGCCGTCGAAGGCGAAGCGCACGACCGTGCCATTCTCGATGAAGAACTGGGTCTCGCACTGCAGGGGGCCGGCGGGCGTCGCGCCCGGCTTGGTGGTCACGCGCGGCTGATCGTCAGAGGTCCGGGAGGAGATATAGGTGACCGTGCGCGTCCCGTCCGAATCCTCGATCTTCGTCGGCTCGCCCCAGACGGCCATAAGGTTTTCTTGCGACTTGCCGACCCATGAACGGATGTTCTGGGTGTAGACGGCCCCCGTCGCGCAGGCGGCGAGAAGCGACAGAGAGACGAGAAGGGCGGCACGCATCAACATGGGTATTTTTCTTCCAACATTTCGATCACGACATCCTCCGCATCATCGTCGGCGAGTGATGTCCGCGAAGACACATCTATTCGAATGGCCGCTTCCGGGCGCCGGCGCGTTGTGCGTCGGCGCCCTTACGGCCAAGGACGCGCCGTGCTCGGAAGGATTCGAAGGCGAGGGCTATTACCTGTTCATCGCCCGGCGCGGTGGCGCCCCGGTCGAGGTGATGGCGAAGTTCGTTTCGGAAGACGCCGCGCGCGCGATGCGCGATTCGATGCGCGCCGCGCTGACCCGCATCCAGTATGTGGCTTAACGTTTAAGGTGCTGGCCGGCCGGCAGCGGCGGCGACGGCCTTGGCCATCTCGCGGCTGAGTGCGCCCAGCGTACGGCTCAGCGCTGCCACGCCGGCTTCCGTGCCGGTGCCGGTTCCCGCAGCCTCGCGCAGGACCGAGTTCTGCGTCGCGACCACCATACCCTTCTTGACGTCATAGACCTGCCACTGCGCCTCGGTCATCGCGTTGCCGGCGCTGTCGATGTCGAAGCGGCTGCTGTTGATGCGCAACTGATNNNGCGGCGTTATGAAGGGTTGCGGAACCATGACCACGTCGTCTTGCGGCATCAGCGCTGCCAGGTCGCCGACCAGCACGGTCGGCAGCCCCGTGTCCAACGGGCCCGCCCATTGGTCGAACGTCGCCAGCGACACTTTGTAGGCGCTGTCGCGCACGATGATCTGCGGCCGGTCGAGATAGTCGGCCAAGGTCAACGGACCGACGCCGATGGACAATTTCTTGCCGACCGGCGCCTTCGCGCCAGCCTCGACGGTGGTGGCCAGGGTGTAGAATTGCGTCGGCGCGCTGCTCCCGACGCAGGCAGCCAAGAGAAGCGCGGGCAGAAGAGCCGCGAGCGCGCGGATGTGTGTCGTGCGGATCATGGCTTACTCGGGCTCCCTTTACCCTTGATGAGCGATTCGGGGTGCTGCTCCAGGTAGTTCGTGAGCACCCGGATGGAGCGGGTTATTTCGGTCATCTGCCGCAGCAGCCGCGCCATCTCGAATCGCATGCTGGGGTCCATCATCTGGTCGGCCGATTTCAGTGTGGACTGCGCGGCGTTGGAAGTCTGGGTCAAGCTTTCGATCAGCGGCGCGAGATCTTTGGCCGCTTTCTGCACGGCCTCGGAGTTGAGCAGCGTGTCGGCGTCTTGAATGGTCTTGCGCAGGTCCGCGACCAATTGCGGCAGCGGCATCGCAGCCAGATTGTCGAGAATCTTGGAGAATTTCTTCTCCATCTGCACGAAATCCGACGGCACGGACGGGATTTCGGGATACTTGCCGTCCATCTTGAGTTCGGCGGGCTTGGCGTCGGGGAAGAAGTCGAGGCTGACGCCCATCTGCCCGGTCAGGAGGCTGGCGCTGATGAGCTGTGCGCGCAACTTGGATCTCACGAGGATGCCCATGACGGCATAAGCCTGTTTTTCGTCTTTGGCAGGCATCAGGCCCGCACGCTCGGGCTGTACGTTGATGGTCACGACAATCGGCTCCGGCGTGTCGCTTTTCTTGTCCTTCGTCTTCGGCGCGTTCGGCAGATGGCTGTAGACATAGGCCTCGAGCGCCTTCTGATCGATGCGCACGTCGTGAACCAGGCCGATCTGGATGCCGCGGAAGGTGACCGAGGCGCCGCGCTCCAGTCCGGCGACGGAGCTATCGAAGTGGACGATGTAGCGGAACCTGCGTGTGAACAGTGCCTCCTGCACCCCCTCGCGCGATTTGAAGAGCGGAAATCCCGTCCCGGCTTTGGCCGGCTCTTCGGTCGCGGTGTCGATCGGGGTCTCGAATGCGATGCCGCCCGCCAAAAGCGCCGCCAGGGATTCCGTCTGGATCTTCACGCCTTTGGCGTTAATGGAGACGTCGATACCACTGGCATTCCAGAAGTGGCTGCCATCGCGTACCAGTTGGTCGTAGGGCGCATGGATGAAGATCTGGATATCGACGCCGTGCTTGTCTTCGACCAGTTTGTAACCCAGCGCTTCGCCCACCGCGATGCCGCGGTAGTAGATCGGCGACCCTGGACCGATCGAACCCAAAGTCGGCGCGTGAAGGGTAAATTGCGTGCCCTTGGACGAGTCCGTCAGTACCGGCGGCGTTTCGAGCCCCCTGAACTCGGAGGCTTTTTCGCCTTCGCCCGGCCGCATGCCGATATAGGGGCCGGACAGCAAGGTGCCGAGGCCCGAGATACCCTGCGCGGACACGCGCGGAGTCTCGACCCAGAATTGCGTATGGTCCCGCAGGCTGTCCGCGATGTCCTTGCTCATGCGCGCGCCCACGATCACATGGGTATAATCGTGGCTCAGGCGCACTGTCTGCACGGTGCCGATCTCAACATCCAAATATTTGACGCTTGTCTTGCCAGCTTCGATGCCGGACGCGTCCTTGAACGTGATCGAAATCATCGGCCCGCGTGACGACAGCGTTACGTAAGCCAGCCATGCCGCGATCGCGAGGGCGACCACGGGGATGATCCAGATGACGGACAGCCGCCGCTTTCGCGCGATTTTCGCGGCGGGGATGGGACGGGGCGTCTGCCCTGTTGGCGTGCTATCGCTCATCGTTGGCTCCCGCGGCGTCCCATATTTGTCGTGGATCGAAGGATTCGGCCGCGATCATCGTGGTGACGACGACCGCGGCGAACGCAATCGCGCCGGTTCCCGGCGTGATGGTGGCCAACGACCCGAAGCGCACCAGCGCGACCAGAATCGCCAGCACGAAGATATCGAGCATCGACCAACGGCCGATCGCATCGACGATACGGTATATCTTGGTTCGCTCCCGCAGTCGCCATTTGGAGCGTCGCTGGACGGAAACCAATAGAAAGCCCAGGCCGCAGAGTTTCAGCATCGGCACCGTGACGCTGGCGAAAAAAACTAGGAGAGCCAGCGGCCACATACCGCCGAACAGCAGCTCCTTGCATCCCTCCAGGATCGTCGCGCCCTGCTTGGCGCCCGCGAAGTTCAGCTTCATCACGGGATAAATGTTCGCAGGGAAATAGAGGACGATGGCCGTGGTGATCAGTGCCCACGCGCGTGCCACCCCGTTGGGTTTTCGGTGATGGAGCGGGGCGTCGCACCGTTCGCAGTGTGGGTGCGCCCCCACCGTGTGATTGAGCAGTCCGCAACCATGGCACGAGATCAGTTCCTTGGGGTCGATCGAAGCCAGGGCCGAGGCTGGCGGCGACGGGCGCAGCCGTTCCCACACCGTGCGCGGTTCGAAGAACGTCTCGGCTGCGACGACCAGAATGATGAGCGCGACGAAGGAAAAAGACGCGATACCGAAGATCACCGTCGCCAGCGAGATCAACTTGACGTAGCCGACGATGACGCCCAGCAGGAAGACTTCCATCATTGCCCAGCGGTGGACGAGCTCCATCCAACGGAAGACGAACCGCGCGGCGGGCGGACGGACGCCCATATGCAGGGGAATCATGACGTAAAGGTTGCCGAGGATCTTCACGAGCGGCAGCGCAATGGCGAACAGCAGAACCAGTATGCCCAGTTCCCACATACCGTCCTGGTATAGCGCATAGGCAGCGGAGACGATCTCTGCGTTCTGTACCCGTCCCTGGAGGTTAAGCGTGATGAAGGGAAAGGCGTTGGCCAGCACGAAGACGATCAGCGCGGTCATGTTGAGGACGATCGCCTGCTCGACCCCCCGTGTGGTCCGTTTGGATAGCAGCGCGCCGCAGCGAACGCAGTCCACATGCCCATCCTCGACGCGCGAAGGGATCGTTTGCCGCAGGCCGCAATCTTCGCATTCGACCAGCAGCAGACGGCCCGGGGTGGAGATTTCCGCCGCGGCGTCATGAACGGAGGCATGCACGTATGCCGCGCCGCTCAACGCAAGCCGCCCTTGGTGAAGCTAAGGTGTGGCGGGAAGCGCTCGAACAAGGTCAGCTTCCGCGAATAAGCGACAACCAGTGAAGCCCCCATCGCTCCGACGGCCGTGCCGGTGTCAATTCACGCACTCGTGCGTGAATTGACACCGCCCCCAGTGGCAAGGCCGATAGCCCTAGGCTCTACACGAAAGAACCGGTTTTCGGTATCAAAATGATGGGCTTAGGCACGAGTCTTGCGAGATCGCAGCACGCTAAGTTCTGGTTGCCGCGTCCGGTTGCGCGTAAGCTGCGCGCGCCGCAGGCGGCACGAAACACCGGGATAACCAATTGGGCAAGATACGTTTCTTCCTGACGCTCGTAGCGTTAGGGCTTTTGAGCTTTGGCACGGCCTCGGCGGCGCCGTTGCGGCCCGACCAGATTTCCACCATCCGGGCGGCCTTGGCCGCGGCGGAGAAGAGCGACTGGGCCCAGGCGCAGCAGCGCGCCGCCCAAAGCGGCGTTCCCCTGGCCATCAAGTTGGTCGACTGGATGGAAATGCGGCGCATGGGCGCCCGCCAATCTTTCGACCAGATCGCCACGTTCATCCAGGCCAACCCGACTTGGCCGTCGCAAGAAGCGCTCAAGCGCCGGGCGGAAGAGGCGATGGATGGTTCGACGCCCGATCCCGTCGCGCGCGCGTGGTTCCAGGCTGGCCCGCC
>JAPLOM010000006.1 GCA_026400755.1 Alphaproteobacteria bacterium | reverse complement strand
GCCAAAAGAGCTTTACAACCCGAAGGCCTTCATCACTCACGCGGCATGGCTGGATCAGGGTTTCCCCCATTGTCCAATACTCCCCACTGCTGCCTCCCGTAGGAGTCTGGGCCGTGTCTCAGTCCCAGTGTGACTGGTCGTCCTCTCAGACCAGTTACCGATCGTCGCCTTGGTGAGCCATTACCTCACCAACTAGCTAATCGGACGCGGGCTCCTCCTACAGCGGCCTAAGCCTTTCTCCCGAAGGACGTATGCGGTATTAGCCACAGTTTCCCGTGGTTGTTCCCCACTGTAGGGCAGATTCCCACGCGTTACTCACCCGTGCGCCGCTCGTGTATTGCTACACGCGCTCGACTTGCATGTGTTAGGCCTGCCGCCAGCGTTCGTTCTGAGCCAGGATCAAACTCTCAGCCAGCGTTCGTTCTGAGCCAGGATCAAACTCTCAAGTTGACTGTGAACCTCGTGCATTCCGGCAAGCCGGCATACGCGAGATCCGCATTTGAGTGACCCACTCGTTAACTGAACTCTGCGACACCCATAGTTATAGTTTGGGTGATCGCGGGATCCGCGTGCGAGCGGGCTTGCTCTCGTTCGAGAACGAGCCGCCGCCTGCGCATCCCTTCCGCGCTATTCACTTGTCAAATAACTGGAGCAGCAAGACCAGTCACGGCCTTGCCGCGGGAGTGGGTGTATACGGATTCTGTTCCGGGGGTGCAAGTCCTATTCTCGAAATATTCACAGAGAACTTAGCGTCGCACCCGCAGAAGAAAAATGGCGTTGCGACAAGGCTTTTTCAAGGTGCGGCTTGCCGCAAACCTGAGAAACCGCTGGGAATAGCCTGATTCTGAGCACTTATCCTTGATTGGTTCCCGGTTGACAGACGTTTCCTCCGCCAACATCCTCCCACCAGTTGGGGCCGTCGAGAATCGAGCCACAACAGATAAGCACACGAAACTTGCACGGCGGGGGCCGTGCTTAGGCGGCAAGCGGAGGCCGAAACCTGCCCATGGAAGACGAGCCGGCACGGCGCACTGGCAAGGTCTTTCGCGCGGCATCCACCCCGCGCGTGCGCATGGTGGCCTTCCTGGGGCTCGCCGGGTTGGGCGCCCTGATCGCGCTGGCTTTCCTCGGCAATGCCGGCCTTCCCCGCCTCGGCCTGCGCGAGGAAACGCCCGTCGCCATCGAGGCGCCGCCCGAGGAAACGGCCGCGGAAGGCACTATTCCCGTAACGCCGACCGAGCCCGCTGAGCGCACGATCCGCGTCGGCTCCGGCGACACGATCATCGATCTTCTTCTTGCGACCGGCGTGCCGCGCAACGAGGCGCACGACGCGGTCGCCGCGCTGCGTAAACATTTCAATCCGAAACAGCTCAAGTCGGGCCAGGAATTGGTCGTGAAATTCGGACCGGGCGACGGCGGCGCCGACCGTCTCGAGCGCATGGTCGTTCCCGTCACCTTCCGCCAGGACGTGGCGGTGGAGCGCGCGGGCAACGGAGATTTTGTCGCCAGCACAATCAACAAGCCCGTGAAGGAACAGTCCGCTTATGCCGGCGGTCCGATCGAAAGCAGCCTTTACGAAACCGGCGTCGCGCAGAACGTGCCTGCTGTGATGATGGCCGAGATGATCCGGCTCTACAGCTATGACGTCGACTTCCAGCGCGACGTGAAGGAGGGCGACAGTTTCGAGCTGCTCTATCAACAATACGTCGACGAGCAGGGACAGCTGCTGCACGCCGAGACGATCCGCTATGCCGAGCTGGTGTTAGGCGGCAAGCGCATCCGCCTGTTCCGTTTCACCACGCGTGACGGCGAGGTGGAGTACTTCAACGAAAAGGGCGAGAGCGTGAAGAAAACGCTGCTGCGCACGCCCGTCGACGGCGCGCGCATCTCGTCCAAGTTCGGCTCGCGCCTGCATCCGATCCTTGGCTATACGACCATGCATCGCGGCATCGATTTCGCGGTGCCGGGCGGCACGCCGATCATGGCGGCGGGCGGCGGCACGGTCGAATTCGCAGGCGAGAACGGCGGCTATGGCCGTTATGTCCGCATCAAGCACACGGGCGTCTTCTCAACCGCCTACGCCCACATGTCCGGCTACGCCAAAGGCCTGCGCAAGGGCGCCAAGGTCCGGCAAGGCCAGGTGATCGGCTATGTCGGCGCCAGCGGCCTGGCGACCGGGCCGCATCTGCACTACGAGCTTCTGTCGGGCGGCAGCCAGATCAATCCGCTGAGCGTGAAGATGCCCTCGGGCCAAAAACTCGAGGGCAAGGATCTGGCCCGCTTCCGCGAAACGGTGGCCACGATTGAGCGGGAGCTAAAGGCCCTGCCGCCGGAGCGCCGCCTAGCGCAGAAATAGGACGATCCGCTCCTAGCTTTCCTCATCCGAGCGGAAGAAAAACTCGTTTGATGGAATGCGCGCCCGGCGCCAGCGTGGGCAGCGGCAAACGGGGGACGGCGATGCTGACGCTCTATGACAACATGGATTCAGGCAACGGTTACAAGGCGCGCCTGCTTCTGCACAAGCTCGGTGTGGCTTACACGCGCGTCGAGCTGGACATCGATCGCAGCGAAACGCGCACGGCGAATTTCCTAGTCAAGAACCCTAACGGCCGCATCCCGACGCTCGAACTCGACGACGGCACCTACCTCGCCGAATCGAACGCGATCATCCACTACCTAGCCGAGGACTCGCCCTATCTGCCGGCCGACCGGCTGAAGCACGCACAAGTTCTGCAATGGATGTTTTTCGAACAGTACAGCCACGAACCCTATGTCGCGACGCCGCGCTACATCGTCCGGCATCTGGGGCGCGATCACGCGCGCATGAATGAACTGCCGGACCGCCACCAGCAAGGCCACGCGGCGCTCGCCGTGATGGATCAGCACTTGGCCAAGCGGCGCTTCTTCGTCGACGAGCGGCTGACAATCGCCGACATCGCCCTCTACGCCTACACGCATGTGGCGTACGAGGGCGATCTCGACATCGGCCGTTATGGGAACGTGCGGACGTGGCTGGATCAGGTCGCGGCAGAGCCGCGACACATCCCCATTACGCAGGAGCCGATCACGCCAGGGTGACGGTCAGGCCGCTTTCGCGACCTGACCGTCAATCACAAGCCCGTCCTTGCCCGCCGAGATGACGATGCTCTGGCCGTCCTTGATCTTGCCCTCCAGGATTCGCTCGGCGAGCGGGTTCTGGATCGAGCGCTGGATCACACGCTTCAGTGGCCGGGCGCCATAGACGGGGTCGTAACCCGCCTCCGCCAGCCATGTGCGCGCCTTGTCGTCGATCCCGAGCGTGATCTTGCGCTCGTCGAGCAGGCTCTGCAGGCGGACCAACTGGATGTCCACGATGCCCTTCATCTGGGCACGGCCCAGACGGCGGAACAGCAGGATCTCGTCCAGGCGGTTGAGGAACTCGGGCCGGAACGCCGCGCGCACCGATTCCATCACCTCTTCCCGCACTTCCTCGACGTCCTGCCCTTCGGACTGGTTCGCAAGCGCAGCACTGCCCAGGTTCGAGGTCAGCACGATGAGCGTGTTCTTGAAGTCCACCGTGCGCCCTTGCCCATCGGTCAGGCGGCCGTCGTCGAGCACCTGTAAGAGGACGTTGAAGACGTCCGGATGGGCCTTCTCGACCTCGTCGAACAGGATGAGCTGGTAGGGCCGCCGGCGCACGGCTTCGGTCAGCGCACCGCCCTCCTCGTAGCCGACATAGCCCGGCGGCGCGCCGATCAGGCGCGAGACGGAGTGCTTCTCCATGTATTCGGACATGTCGACGCGCACCATGGCCTGCTCGTCGTCGAACAAGAACGAAGCCAACGCCTTACACAGCTCGGTCTTGCCGACGCCAGTCGGGCCCAGGAAGAGGAACGAGCCGATCGGGCGATTCGGGTCCTGCAACCCCGCACGCGCGCGGCGCACGGCATGGCTGACGGCCACGATGGCCTCGTCCTGGCCGACCACACGGGCCTTCAGCGTGTTCTCCATGGCCAACAGCTTCTCGCGCTGGCCTTCCAGCATCCGGTCCACGGGCACGCCGGTCCAACGCGAGACCACGGCCGCGATGTCGTTGTCCGTGACCTCTTCGTTGAGCATGCGCTTGCCCGAGGCGTCGCCGACAGCCTCCTGCAGCTTGCGCTCCAGCTCCGGGATGCGGCCGTATTTCAGTTCGCCCGCCTTGGCCAGGTCGCCTTTACGCTGGGCGATCTCCAACTCGCCGCGCAGATGGTCCAGCTCTTCCTTGAGCTTCTGCGAGCCCGCGAGCTTTTCCTTCTCCGCGCGCCAGACCGAGGTCAAATCCGCCGAGCGCTTTTCCAGATCGTTCAGCTCTTCCTCGAGCTTGACCAACCGGTCACGCGACGCGGTGTCGCTTTCCTTCTTCAGCGCCTCGCGCTCGATCTTCAGCTGGATGATGCGGCGGTCCAGCTCGTCGATGTCCTCGGGCTTGGAGTCCACCTCCATGCGCAGCCGGCTCGCGGCCTCGTCCACGAGGTCGATCGCCTTGTCCGGCAGGAACCGGTCGGTGATGTAGCGGTTCGACAGGGTCGCTGCAGCGACGATGGCGCCGTCCGTGATGCGGATGCCGTGGTGAAGCTCGTACTTCTCCTTCAGGCCACGCAGGATCGAGATCGTGTCGGCGACCGTGGGTTCCTCGACCAAGACCGGCTGGAAGCGCCGCGCCAGTGCGGCGTCCTTCTCGATATGCTTGCGGTATTCGTCCAACGTGGTCGCGCCGACGCAATGCAGCTCGCCGCGTGCAAGTGCCGGCTTCAGCATGTTGGACGCGTCCATAGCGCCATCGGCCTTGCCCGCGCCAACCAGCGTGTGCAACTCGTCGATGAACAGGATGATCTCGCCGGCCGCGTGGCCGATCTCGGACAGGACCGCCTTCAGGCGCTCCTCGAATTCGCCGCGGAATTTTGCGCCCGCGATGAGTGCGCCGAGGTCGAGCGACATCAGGCGCTTGTCGCGCAGGGATTCCGGCACGTCGCCATTGACGATGCGTTGGGCCAAGCCCTCGACGATGGCGGTCTTGCCGACGCCGGGCTCGCCGATCAGCACGGGATTGTTCTTGGTGCGGCGCGCCAGCACCTGGATGGTGCGGCGGATTTCCTCGTCCCGTCCGATGACGGGGTCGAGCTTGCCTTGCCGCGCCGCGGCGGTCAGGTCGCGGGCGTATTTCTCCAGCGACTGATAATTGTCCTCGGCGGCGGCGCTGTCGGCCTTGCGGCCCTGGCGCAGATCGTCGATCGCGCGCTGCAGATTTTCGGGTGCTGTGCCCGCACCCTTCAGGATCTTCGCGGCCTGGGTGTCCTTGGACAACGCCAGCGCCATGAGCAGGCGCTCGGCCGTGACGAAGGAATCGCCGGCCTTCTCGGCCAGCTTCTGGGCACTGTCGAAAACGCGCGCCAATTCGGGCGCAAGATAAACCTGCCCCGCGCCGGAGCCTTCAACCTTGGGCAGCTTGGCCAACTCGGCTTCCGTGTCACGCAGGGCGCGCGCGGGATCGCCGCCAGCCGAGCGGATCAGATTGGCCGCCAGGCCTTCGTCGTCATCCAGGAGAATTTTGAGCAGATGCTCGGGCGTGAAACGCTGATGGCCGCTGCGAACAGCAAGCCCCTGCGCGGACTGAACGAACCCGCGCGACCGTTCGGTGAACTTCTCGAAATCCATCTTTTCCTCGCTCCGTTTGCGTTGGATTCCCCCTCCGGAGAGGCGGGCAACAAACGAGGACCCTCGAAAGGCGTCCTAACCAGATATGGAGCGGAAAAGCCGGGCTGCAAGACTGGAAAACGGCGCAAACGCGAGGAACCGCCCGGGTCTGCCGGGCGGTTTCAGGCTGTTTGAGAGGTGGCCTTAGCGGGCGCCGGTGTCGGCGATCGCGGGCTGCTCGAAATCCTCGGCATCGCCGTCGGAACCGCCGTCGCCGGGAGCCCCTTCGGGCCCGTGGGACGGTTGTTCCTGCTGGCCATTGCCGTTGGCATCGTGCGGACGCGGGCCGGGATTGCGCTGTCCCATCGCCTCATTCGCGGCGGCGATGATGCGGAAATAGTGCTCCGCATGCTGGAGCAGGTTCTCGGCGTTGACGCTGTCGCTGGACGATTGCGCGTCGCGGGCAAGAGCGAGATAGCGCTCGTACACCTGGTACGCGTTCCCCCGGATTCGGCCGCCGGGGCCGTTGCTGTCGAAGGTCTGTGAACGGGGCGACATCATGTGGCGCGGCTTATTATTATTGCCGTTACCGCCACCTCCGCCGCTACCGCCGCCGCCTTGGCCACCATTGCCGCCTCGACCGCGCATACGCCTGTGGTTCGGGCCTGGTCTCATTACCGTTTCACTTTTGGTTGTCTGGATTGCAGCGCCTTGGGCGCGGTGCTCCGTTCTGGCACATCGTGCCACCACCCAAAATCACTCGGTGTGTTTGTTTTGGGAGGGTTTTTTTGAGCATCAAACGCCGAAGCGCGGCTTCTCTATTAGCAGTTCACCCCCCTTACGCCAACAAGTTTCGAAAGGCTTTTTTAAAGGGTTATCCACATCATGTGGATGATTCGGACGCGAAAAGAAGGCACCGGTCGATCCCCGCCAGGTCACGCCGCGCCTCGCGGAGAGCCAGCCCACGCGCGGCGAAAAGCCGTTCCACCGCCGGCCCCTGCCCGGCGCCGATTTCCATCACCGCAAACCCGCCAGGACGCAACAAGACGGCCGCTGCGGGCGCCAAGCACCGGTAGGCATCGAGCCCGTCCGCACCGCCGGACAGCGCGCCGCGCGGATCGTGGCGCGCCACTTCGGGCGCCAGGCCTTCGATCTCGCCGTCGGCGATATACGGCGGATTCGAAACCACGACATCGAAACCGCCGGGCGTCACGGCGCCATTCCAATCCATGCATGCGAAGGCGGCGCGATCGTCGAGACCCAGACGGCGCGCATTGCCGGTGGCCACGCGGCATGCCGCGGCGCTGATATCGACACCAAGCCCCGTGGCGTCTGGGCATTCCGAAAGCAACGCCAGGAGAAGACAGCCGCTGCCCGTTCCCAGATCGACGATGCGCGGCACGGCGCGGCTCTGCAGCGCGCCGAGAACCGTCTCGACGATGGTTTCCGAATCAGGGCGCGGGTCGAGCACGTCCGGTGTGATGGCGAAATCGAGGCTCCAGAACTCGCGGCGGCCAACGATCCGCGAGGTGGGCTCGCCCGCGCGCCGCCGCCGCAGCAGATCGGAGAACGCGGATTGCTCCGCCGCGCTCAATGCCCGCGCGTCCAGCGACAGCAACTGCTCGGAGGGCACGCCCAGCGCATGAGCCAGAAGCAATCGCGCGTCCAGGCGCGGAACCGCAATACCGCTCGAAGCCAATTCCCCGGTGGCCCGCGTCAACGCCTGGGCGACCGTGACGGCTTCGATCATTCCAGCTCGGCCAGCCGTTCGGCCTGGTCGCTGGCGATCAGCGCGTCGACGAACTCGTCCAGCGCCTCGCCCGAAAGAACCTTCTCGATCTTATAGAGCGTCAGATTGATGCGGTGATCGGTCACGCGACCTTGCGGGAAATTGTAGGTGCGGATGCGCTCCGAGCGGTCGCCCGAGCCGATCTGGCTTTTGCGGGTGGCCGCGCGGGCGGCCTCGACCTGAGCGCGCTGATGCTCGAACAGGCGCGCGCGCAGCACTTTTAGCGCCTTTGCCTTGTTCTTGTGCTGCGATTTCTCGTCCTGCTGCTGGACCACAAGGCCGGTCGGCAAGTGGGTGATGCGGACGGCGCTGTCCGTCGTGTTGACGCTCTGCCCGCCAGGTCCAGACGAGCGAAAGACGTCGATCCGCAAATCCCTTTCGTTGATCTGGACGTCCACGTCCTCGGGCTCCGGCAGCACAGCGACGGTCGCGGCCGAGGTGTGGATGCGGCCGCTGGCCTCAGTCGCCGGCACGCGCTGGACCCGGTGAACGCCCGATTCGAACTTGAGCCGTGCGAACACGCCCCGGCCGCTGACCGACGCGATGGCCTCCTTTAAGCCACCGATGCCGGTGTCGCTGAGTTCCAGGATTTCAAACCGCCAGCCACGGGTTTCGGCATAGCGCTGGTACATGCGGAACAGGTCGGCGCCGAACAAGGCGGCTTCCTCACCGCCAGTGCCTGCGCGAATTTCCAAGATCGCGCTGCGCTCGTCCGCCGCGTCCTTGGGCAGCAGCATCAGCGTCAGCTCGCGCTCGATGACCGGCAGCCTGTCCTTCAGCACGTAGAATTCGTCCGTCGCCAGCGCCTTCATCTCGGCGTCGCTGCCCGGATCGTTCATCATGACCGCGAGGGCCTGCAACTCGTCGGCCGCCTTGTTGAATTCGCGAACCTTGGCTACGACGGGGCCGAGATCGGAATACTCCTTGGAGAGGCGCGCAAAATCCTGGCCGCCGCCGCCGCCGGACATGGCCTGTTCGAGTTCCTGGTGGCGCGCCACGACGCGCTCCAACTTCGCGGGAAGATCCGCCATGCCCGCCATGGTTAGCGGCCCAGATGATCCCGGAGCGCCGTGAGAGGCACTTCGGTCTGCTCGCCCGAATCGAGATTGCGCACAGTGGCCGCGCCGCGCGCCAATTCGTCTTCGCCGAGAATGATGGCGATGCCGGCATTGAGCTTGTTGGCGCGCTTCATCCGCTTGCCGGCCGCACCACGATAACCCAGTTCGACCGCAAGGCCTGCCGCACGCAACTCATCGGCCAAAGTCAGCGCCCTGGCCTCCGCCGGCGCCCCGATCGGCACGATGGCGATGGGCCGCGCGGGCGCGGGTGCATCGCTGCCCAGGGCCGTCATCAGCATAGCGAGGCGTTCGATGCCCGCGGCCCAGCCGATGCCCGGCACCGACGGCCCGCCCATGGTCTCGACCAGCCCGTCATAGCGGCCGCCGGCCAGCACCGCGCCCTGCGAGCCAAGCTCGGTCGTCGTGAACTCGAACGCCGTGTGGCAGTAGTAGTCGAGTCCGCGCACCAGGCGCGGATTGACTTGATAGGCGATGCCCAATGCATCGAGCCCTTCGCGCACGGTCGCGAAGAAGCCCTTGGATGCGTCGTTTAGATAGTCGGTGAAGATCGGCGCGTCGGCCACAATGGCGCGATCGCCTTCGTTCTTCGAATCGAGGATGCGCAGCGGGTTTCGCTCGAGCCGCGCGCGGCTGTCCTCGGACAGTTTCTCGCGAAACCCTTCCAGATAGTCGACGAGAGCGCCGCGATAGGCGTTGCGACTTTCCCCGTCGCCCAGCGTGTTGAGCTCCAAAACCGTCGCACGGCGCACACCCAGCGCATCCAGCACGCGCGCGCCCAGCGCGATCACCTCGATATCACCGAGCGGCTCGGGCACGCCCAACAATTCGACGTCGATCTGATGGAACTGGCGCAGGCGGCCCTTCTGCGGCCGCTCGTAGCGGAACATGGGACCGTGGGTGAAGACCTTGAACGGCAAATCCTGGGTCAGGCCGCCGGTGATGAGCGCGCGCGCGATGCCGGCCGTGGCCTCGGGGCGCATGGTGACCATTTCGCCGCCACGATCGGTAAAGGTGTACATCTCCTTCGTGACCACGTCGGAGGTGTCGCCCAGGGTGCGCTTGAAGACTTCCGTCGGCTCGAGGATCGGCACCGCGATTTCGAGATAGCCGTAGCGCTCGGCGATGGCGCGTGCGGTCTCGACCACATGGCGGTGGCGCCGGCTGTCGTCGGGCAAAAGATCGCGTGTGCCGCGAACCGGCTGCAGTGCCGACACGAGAGAACTCCGAAAGAAGCGTTACTCGGCCGCGGCCGTCTGGGTGGAAGGATCAGCGCGCTTGGCCTCGATCTCGGCGGCCTTCTTCTCGACCAACTCGACCAGGTGATCGACGATATTGCCGTCGCGAAGCACGTGATGCTTCTCGCCGTTCAGATAAACCTGGTGGTTGCCCTTGCCGCCGCCGGTGAAGCCGATATCGGTCTCACGCGCCTCGCCCGGGCCGTTCACGACGCAGCCGATGACCGACAGGCTCATGGGCGTTGCGATATGCGACAGGCGCTTTTCCAGCTCTTCCACGGTCTTGATGACCTGGAAATTCTGGCGCGCGCAGGACGGGCACGAGATCACGTTGATGCCACGGTGGCGCAAGCCCAGCGCCTTCAGCATGTCGAAGCCGACACGCACCTCTTCCTCGGGCTCGGCCGAGAGCGAGACGCGGATCGTGTCGCCGATGCCGGCCCACAGAAGCGAGCCCATGCCGATCGACGATTTGATCGTACCGCTGCGCAAGCCGCCCGCCTCGGTGATGCCGAGGTGGAGCGGATAGTCGCAGGCCTCGGACAGCGCCTGATAGGCGGCGACGGCCAGGAACACGTCGGACGCCTTGCAGCTGATCTTGAACTCGTGGAAATCGGCATCCTGGAGGATCTTAATGTGATGCAGCGCGCTCTCGACCATCGCGTCGGGGCACGGCTCGCCGTATTTCTCGAGCAGATGCTGCTCCAGGCTGCCGGCGTTCACGCCGATGCGCATGCTGCAGCCATGATCCTTGGCCGCCTTCACCACCTCGCGCACGCGTTCCATGCTGCCGATGTTGCCGGGATTGATGCGCAGGCACGCAGCGCCCGCATCCGCCGCTTCGAGGGCGCGCTTGTAGTGGAAATGGATGTCCGCGACGATCGGGACGTTGACCTGCTTGACGATGTGCTTGAGCGCGGCCGTCGATTCCTGATCCGGCACCGAGACTCGCACGATGTCGACGCCGGCCTCCTCGGCGCGCTTGATCTGCGCGACCGTTCCGGCCACGTCGGTCGTCAACGTGTTGGTCATCGTCTGGACGGTGATGGGCGCGTCGCCACCGACCAGGACTTTGCCGACGCGAATCTGGCGGGATTTACGCCGCTGGATGTCGCGGTAAGGCCGAACGCTCATGGGTTTATCCCGGGTTGCGAGTTTGGCCGGACTTATAGCCGAAAAGCAGGCCGGATCGAAGGGAATATGGGCACTTAAGCCCCGGCGGAAAAGCCCCTATTCGCCCGCCAACAGCCCGTCCGGCTCCAGCGCCACACTGCGGCGGACAGTGCCGGACGCCCCCAGCGCGGGCGCCTTCTTGCCATCGACCGTCACGTCCAGCCCGCCGGCATTGCCGGTGAACAGGGTCAGGCCGTTGCGGTTGGGCACCCGGTAGCTTTCGCCCGGCTTAAGGGTACGCATGGCCACGACCTTGCCGCTCTCGTCGGTCACCTGAATCCAGGTTTCGGCCTTGGCCTTGAGCTGGATGCGGACGCCGGCGCTGTCGTCGCCGAAAACCTTGGGCGCGTCCGAAGACGCCGTCTGCTGCGCTGGCTGGGCGCCGCCACCGGCAGCGGCCACGGCGGGCGGCGGCGGATTGGCCTGCGGCACGGCGACGCCGGACAGCGGCGGATTGGACGCCAACGGCGCATTGGCCGCCGGGGCAGGAGTCGCAGTCGCTGGCGGCTTTGCGGAAGTGGGCGGTGGATTGGCCGCGGCCGGCGCGCTCGCGGCGGGCGGCGGCGGGGCAGACGCGGATGGCGGCGCAACCGGTGTGGGTATCAGGGCAGGCGCCGGCGGGGCCGCGGCGGATGGCGCGGGTGTGGGAGCTGGGGGCGGAACGGGCACCGCGACCGAGACCGTCGGGGCCGGGGCTTCCGCGGGCTTGGGGGGCTCGGCCGGCTTCGCCGGTTCGGCAGGTGGCGTCACATTCTTCGATGCCGTCGGCGGTGGCGGCACCAGCTCGACCATCGAGCGGTCGCGCGTGGCCGTGTAGTGCCAGACGCCATAGATGAAAAGCGCAAGGCCGATCGAAACCAAGATGACAATGCGGCCGGGGAAACGCCCCTCGGACAGCGGCAGGGGGAAGACCAGTTCGGTCTTGCGGCCCAGCTCGTCGGCTTCCTCCTTGAAACGGCGCACGATCTCGTTGCCATCGAGACCGAGATATTCGGCATAGGTGCGCACGAAACCGAGCGCATAAGCGACGCCGGGCAGGTCGCTCAAGCGCCCCTGCTCGATGGCTTCCAGATAGACCTGGCGGATGCGCAGCGCGCCGAAAGCATCGGCGATCGACAAACCCTTGCGCTTGCGCGCGTCGACCAGCAACGCGCCCGTGGCCAGACGCGGCGCGGCGGATGCGCCGAGCGCGGCCTGGGACCCGCCCTGAGGCTCGACCGAAAGATTGAGCGGCTTATTCTCCGCCATGTCGGTCCAAGTCTCCCCGCATGAACCCGAACGGGCCGTGCAGCAAATCCGCACGGCCCAATCCTTAAATTATCGGGCCTTAAATTATCGGGCAATCCCCCCGGATAGCAAATCTTCGTTTCGAGGGAAGGCTTTAGATACGCGCCTCGTCCTGGTCCAGACCATAGGCCGTGTGCAGCGCCCGTAGCGCCAACTCGGTGTATTCCTCGGCGATCAGGACGCTGATCTTGATCTCGGATGTCGAGATCACCTGGATGTTGATGCCCTTGCCCGCGAGCGTCTGGAACATGCGCTGCGCCACGCCCGCGTGGCTGCGCATGCCGACGCCGATGACGGAAACCTTCACCACGTTCGAATCGGGCACGAGCCGCGCGAAGCCCAGATCCTTCTGGCGCTCGTTCAGCACCGAGACGGTGCGCTCCAGGTCGGCCTTGCCGACGGTGAAGGTCAGGCCCGTGGTCTTGCCGTCCTCGGAGACGTTCTGGACGATCATGTCGACGTTGACGCTAGCATCCGAGAGAGGGCCGAAGATGGCCGCCGCGACGCCGGGGCGGTCCTGCACGCCGACAAAGGTGATCTTCGCCTCGTCTCGACTGTAGGCGATGCCGCTGACGACTTCCTTTTCCACGATCTCGTCCTCGTTCACGACAAGGGTTCCGGGCGCGTCCACGAAGCTCGACAGGACCTGCACGCGCACGCCGTGGCTCATGGCCATGGCGACGGAGCGGGTCTGGAGCACCTTCGCGCCCTGCGAGGCCAGCTCCAGCATTTCTTCGTGGGTGATCTTATCGAGCTTGCGCGCCTTCGCAACGATGCGCGGGTCGCAGGTGTAGACGCCGTCGACATCGGTGAAGATGTCGCAGCGGTCGGCGTTCAGCGCGGCCGCCAGCGCGACGGCGGAGGTGTCGGAACCGCCGCGGCCGAGCGTGGTGATGCGGTTGTCCTCGGCCACGCCCTGGAAGCCGGCCACGACCGGCACTTCGCGCGCGGCCATGCGGCGCAACAGCTCGTCAACCTCGATATCTTGGATGCGCGCCTTGCCGTGGACGGCGTCGGTCTTGAACGGGATCTGCCAGCCGAGCCACGAGCGCGCGGGCACGCCGAGCGCCTGTAGCGCCATCGCGACCAAGCCGCTGGTCACCTGCTCGCCCGAGGCCACGATGACGTCGTACTCGCGCGCGTCGTGGAGCGGGGAAATCTTGGTCGCGTAATCGACGAGCTGGTTCGTCACGCCCGACATGGCCGAGACCACCACCGCGACCTCGTTGCCCGCGTCGAATTCGGCCTTCACGCGCTTGGCCACGGCCTGAATGCGCTCGATGGTGCCGACCGAGGTGCCGCCGAATTTCTGAACGATGCGAGCCATGACGCGAAAATACGCGGGGTTGATGTCGAAATGGCGCCGGTTGCCAGCCGATGCGAGCGTACCCATACTGTCTTTCGCGGGCGCGTGGCAACAGGCGCCGCTGTTCGAATAGCCAAAAAGAGCCCATGAAACACGCCCAACCCCACGCCTCGGTTGACGCCAGCGAGGTCGCCAAGTTCGCCGCCCTCGCCGACTCGTGGTGGGACACGAACGGTCCTTACCGGCCCCTGCATCGCCTCAATCCCGTGCGCCTGGCCTTCATCCGCGACCGACTTTGCGCCCTTCTGGAGCGCGACGCCCGTTCGCTCAAGCCGCTGAAGGGCCTCCGCATCGCCGATATCGGTTGCGGCGGCGGCCTTTTGACGGAGCCGTTGGCGCGCATGGGGGCAGAGGTCACGGGCATCGACGCAGCCGAGGAGAACGTCGCAGCCGCAGCCGCCCACGCCGAAGAGACTGAGGTGACAATCAGCTATCGCGCGACGACGGCCGAGGCGCTCGTCGCCGAGGGCGCGTCCTTCGACGCCGTGATTTCCATGGAGGTGGTCGAACACGTGGCCGACCGCGATGCGTTCCTGGCCGATTGCGTGGCCTTGACCCGTCCGGGCGGTGGCCTGTTCCTGGCCACCCTCAACCGCACCGTGAAGTCCTACGCCATGGCCATCGTGGGCGCGGAGTATGTTCTGCGTTGGCTGCCGCGCGGCACCCATGACTGGAAACGCTTCGTCCGTCCATCGGAATTGGCGTCGGCGCTGCGCAACGCGGGCGCGGACGTAAAGGCGCTGGCGGGCGTCGGCTACAACCCGATGACCGACACCTGGGGTTTGGAAAAGGGCGTGGACGTCAACTACATGGCCTTCGCGGTGAGCCGCGAAGACTGACCGTCACGAATCGTGACGGACCCAGGGGATACGCTGGAATTCGACACCCTCTTCGGCCAGCTCGGCGGCTTCTTCCTTGCTGGCTTCGCCGTAGATGTTGCGCTTTTCCGTTTCGCCGTAATGGATCTTGCGCGCCTCTTCCGGGAATTTCTCGCCAACGTAATCGGAGTTCTTCTCAACCTCCTGCCGGAGCTTCGAGAGCATCACCATCATCTCGTTGGCGTTAGGCTGCTGCTGTGGCGGCTTGTCGACATCGCGCTCGCGCGACTTGCCGCTGGAGATGTTGGGCGCCATCGGCGCCTTGGTCACGCGGCGGTTGCCGCACATGGGGCACACCACGGCCTTCTTGGCCTTCTGCTTCTCGAAGGCCGCGCTGTCGGGAAACCACGCTTCGAAGACGTGGCCGTCCTTGCATTTGAGATCGAATACAATCATCGCGTCTGGACCCGGATGCCCGCCGCACGGCGCGGCAGGCCCCTCTAAAATGGGCTAAAATCCTATTCTGACAAGTCTTTGATTCCCGACGATGGGACGCCGCCCATCTTGAATCGATCACATTTGTGGGCGAGAGTTGCCCCAGCCAAGCCCCGTACTAACTAAAAGACATAACAAGGGGCAAACCGAAGAACACCTAACAGGAGCACGCCATGACCCTTCGCCTGGGCGACACCGCCCCCGATTTCGAAGCCGAGACGAGCACCGGTCCGATCAAGTTCCACGAATGGGTTGGCGATAGCTGGTGCATCCTGTTCTCGCATCCCAAGGATTTCACCCCGGTCTGCACGACCGAACTGGGCTACATGGCCAAGATCAAGCCCGAGTTCGACAAGAGGAACGTGAAGGTGCTGGGCGTCTCCGTCGACAGCCCCGAATCCCACAAAGGCTGGGTCAAGGACATCGAGGAGACTCAGAGCACGAAGGTCGGCTATCCGATCGTGGCCGATTCGCAGCGCAAGGTCGCGAACCTCTACGGCATGATGCATCCGGCGCACGACGAGCTTTACACGGTGCGCACGGTGTTCGTCATCGACCCGAAGAAGAAGGTCCGCCTGATGATCACCTATCCGCAGACCTGCGGCCGCAACTTCGACGAGATTCTGCGCGTCGTCGATTCGCTGCAGCTCACGGACAAGTTCAGCGTGGCCACGCCGGTCAACTGGAAGAAGGGCGAGGACGTCATCATCGTCCCCTCGCTGTCCGACGAGGACGCAAAGAAGAAGTTCCCCAAGGGCTGGAAGGCGCTGAAGCCCTATCTGCGCATCACGCCGACGCCGGATCGCTAAGGCGGTTCGCCTCGGTTCCAGATAAACGGGCCGGCGCGGCTGCCGCGCCGGCCCGTCTCGTTTTAGGGTGCCCCCACTATGATTTCGCCGGACGACATCGAACAGGCCGTCGCCCGCATCACGCCGCATGTGCGCGAAACGCCCGTGATGGCGCTGGAGCGCGGAGCCTTCGGCCTTTCCGCCGCCGTGACCCTGAAACTCGAGCTGTTGCAGCACACCGGCTCGTTCAAGCCGCGCGGCGCGTTCAACCGCATCCTTTCAAGCTCAGTGCCGGCGGCGGGCGTGATCGCCGCGTCGGGTGGCAATCATGGCTTGGCCACCGCCTTCGCCGCGCGCGAGCTTGGCCATCGCGCGGAAATCTTCGTGCCGCAGATCTCCTCGCCCGTGAAGATCGCGCGCCTGCGCGACTACGGCGCCATCGTGAATGTCGGCGGCGCGTCCTATGCCGAAGCCTTCGCTGCCAGCGAGAAGCGCGTGAAGGAAACCGGCGCTCTTGTCGTCCACGCCTACGACCAGCCCGAAGTATTGGCCGGACAGGGCACGACCGGACGCGAGTTCGACCGTCAAGCGCCCGGGCTCGACACGATCCTGGTCGCGGTCGGCGGTGGCGGGCTGATCGGCGGCGTGGCGGCCTGGTATCAGGGCCGGGTGAAGATCGTGGGCGTCGAGCCCGAGGCCGCGCCCACACTGGCGCACGCGCTGGAAGCCGGCGCGCCAGTGGACGTCGCGGTCGGCGGTGTGGCCGCCGATTCCCTCGGGGCCAAACGTGTGGGTGATCTGATGTTCACTCTCGCGCGGAAACACATCGAGCGCGTCGTGCTGGTGACGGACGACGCCATCCGCGCGGCGCAGCGCGCCCTGTGGGAAACCCTTCGCGTCGCCGCCGAGCCGGGCGGTGCCGCCGCGATGGCGGCGCTTTTGTCCGGCGCCTACAAACCCCATGCAGACGAGCGCGTCGGCGTGCTGGTCTGCGGCGGCAACGTCGATCCGTCTCAACTGTTGGAGAAAGCTCCATGACCGAGAAAATCCCTGCCGCCATGAAGGCGGTCGTCACCCGTGGTCATGGCGGCTTCGAGATGCTGGATTATACCGACGTGCCGGTGCCCGCACCTGCGCCGGGCGAGGTGCTGCTGCGCGTCCTGGCCTGCGGCCTGAACAACACCGATGTGTGGAATCGCGAGGCGCGCTACGGCACCGACCGTGACCCCGAGGCGCGCACCGGCGTGGGCCGCACCGAAGGGCGTTGGCCGCGCACGCAGGGCTGCGACGTGGTCGGGCGCATCGTCGCCGTGGGCGCGGGCGTCGATCCCGCACGCGTCGGCGAACGCATCCTGTGCAACTTCATGATGTACGGCGATCCCGCCGTGAATCTCGGCTTCGCGGGCTCGCTGGGAACCAGCCGCGACGGCGGCTACGCCGAGTACACGACGGTGCCCGCCACGAACGCCTACAAGGTGGACGATATCCCGCTGTCCGACGCGGAGCTGGCGACCTTTCCCTGCGCCTATATCACGGGGGAGCACATGCTGGACGCGGCGGGCGTGAAAGCCGGCGAGATGGTGGTCGTCACCGGCAGTTCGGGCGGCGCGGGTTCGGCCATCGTCCAACTCGCGCACGCGCGCGGCGCCGAGACGCTGGCAATCACCAGCGCGCGTTGGCGCGGCGACGTGGCCAAGCTGGGGTCACGGCACGTCGTGCTGCGCGACCAGGGCGATCTTTACGAACAAGCCGCCGCCGCGCTGAAGGGCCGCGTGGTCGACGTGGCCGCCGACGTGGTGGGCGGAGCGGCGTTCCGCGATCTTCTGGCGCTGCTGCGGGCGGGCGGGCGCTACGTCACGGCGGGCGCCATCGGCGGGCCGGTCGTGCCGTTCGATCTGCGGACCATGTATCTGAAGAAGCTTACGCTCTACGGCGTATCCGTCGGCTACCCAAAGCATTTCGAGGCCATGCTCAGCCACATCCGCGCGGGAAAGCTCAAACCGCTTTTGGCCAAGACCTATCCGCTAGCCAAGTTTCGCGAGGCGCAGGAGCTGTTCGTCTCGAAGGGCTTCTTCGGAAACATCGTGGTCATTCCTGGGGCGTAGGCTGCGGCTGGGGGTAGCGCTCGTACTCCTCGACCGTGTTGCCGTCCATATCACGCTCTTCCGTCCAGGGATGGTCGCCGTCCCAGCGCAAGATAAGGCGCGTGGGGTAGTCTTGCGTAAGATAACCCTTCAGGAATTGGACACGGCGGTATGGACCATCCCATTCGTCGAGCAGGACTAGCCGGTGGGTTTGCAGGTTGTAGACTTCCTGCCACACCCCGTTCCGACGTTGTAGAAGGATCGTTTCGCATCCGTCCGTACCGCAGAACGCTCCTAATCCTAGTTGCAAGAAAATTTCGGGTACGCCGTCCTGATTCAAATCGACTCTGATGTAACTCGTATTCTCTCTAATGATTTGGGCGTCGGATTTGCCTCTAAAAAGATGCTCGTACAGGGCATAGCTGTTGTCGATTTCGTGCTGAAGATAACGTTGCCCAAACGCGAACAAAATCTTGTCCTTTCGGATCGGCCGGAAATCGAGAGTTTCTTCTTTCGGGATCTGTGTCCTCAACACAGAGGCGGCCAGCAGCACAAGGGCGACGAGGACAACTAAGGGCCAAACCACCACACGACCGGCATCGAAACGTATCGGCCGAATCATCGATCGTTCTCTGGATCGGTCCGCAGGCGATCTCGAACGCGTTGGGTATAGGGCGTGTAGGGCACGGCTTGGAATTCCCGCAGGCGCGTTTCGACTCGCAAGTCCTCTTTGTTCAGATCCGCGCTTTTACTGTCCCAGCCGTTTGCCGCCAGCTTGTCAAAATATTTTCTCGTCGCTGGCGCGCCCTGCCGATGGGCCGCGGCGGCGATACCGGCGGGCGTTATGGCGATCTGCCCTTCCCTGCCCTGATAGACGAGACCCAAGCGGTCCCACAGTTTCCGCTCGGTCGCCTGCTCCTCGTTGCGTCGGGAGAAATCGCGCATGGCCTCTTCTTGGGCCGGCGCGTTGCGCCGCCAATCCTCCAGGCTTTGGACGCCGAATGCGGCGGCGCGCTCGGTCGGAACAAGCCCGCCATCCGGGCCGGGCTCGAACCATTTCGCGTCGACGAGCGCTGCGGGCAGAAACTGATACCGGCCCAACGCATCACCATTACGCGCGCCATAACCGTGATCCGAATTTCCCCGGCTCTCGCGCTCGGCGATGGCTTCCAAGTAGTGCCGGTTCACGTCCGTGGTCCAGAAGCGCAATGGCGGCTTGCCAGCCGCCGCGTTACCGCTTGGCGGATTCGGTCGAGCCGCCTGTCGCCGCTGTTCTTGCGATGCGGCCGCCATGAGCCATGCCCCTCTCGGATCGTTCCCGGGGTCCGAAGGAACCTTCGGATCGTTGCCTGCCGGCGGGTCACCCTCGCGCGCGCCGGCACTTTTCGGAGCTGGTGGCGGCAAACCGTTCGAGAATGGCTGCAAGAAAGACATCGTCATTTTCCCATAGATAAGAACATTTAGGGAACATCATGCATTCGCACTGGGGGTGACGTCAAGCACTATTTGGGACTAATCCCATGTTCTGAATGCGACACGGCATTTTCGGGCGCAGCGATTAAAGAGGCGTTGGATCGGGCTGGATCAGTCGCCCGCGGCGCGGGCCTTGCCGTCCACGGTCGCGGGGCGGGGCGCTTTGAACGGACGATCATGGGTGAGCGCGGGCACCATGCCCCGCGCCTCCTCGACGCGCGCCGTGTCGATGACGGCTGTGGTGACGCCAACCTGGTCGCCGCCGTCCAAAAGAACCTCGCCCCAGGGGGCCACGACCAGCGAGTGGCCATAGGTCTCGCGCCCGTCCTCGTGGGTGCCGACCTGCGCCGGTGCGATGACGAAGCAGCCCGTCTCGATTGCCCGCGCGCGCAACAGCACGTGCCAATGCGCCTTGCCCGTAAAGGCGGTGAAGGCGGCCGGCACGGTCAGGAAACTGGCGCCCGCATGGGCGAGGGCCCGGTAGAGCGCGGCGAAGCGCAGATCGTAGCAAACCGTCATGCCCAGCAAGCCCCAGGGCGTCGGCGCGATCACGGCCTCGCCACCCGAACGCACGGTCGCCGATTCTCGGTAGCTGTCGCCACCCTTCAGATCGACGTCGAACATGTGGATCTTGTCATAGCGCGCGACGACGGAACCTTGTGCATCGAATAGATAGGAGCGGTTCGCGACATGCTCCTCGTCGAGCTTGATGGTGAGCGAACCCGCGAGCAGCCACGCGCCCGTCTCTCGCGCCATCTCCTGGAAAGCCGGGATGGCCGGATGCTCGGCCTCCGTCCGCACCTTGGTCAGCATGCGCTTGCGGCTGCGGTCGACCAGCGTGACGTTCTCGGGCGTGGTGATGAAATCGGCGCCCATATCCCGCGCGCGCATCACCATCGGCCGCAGGGCGGCGATGGCCGGCTCCATCTCCAAGCCGGTGTTGGTCTGCACGCAGGCGACGGTGAAGCTCGTCATGCGGCGATGCCCAAAAGCGGGTCCAGCTTGCCCTCGCGCTCGAGGGCGGCCAGCTCGTCCGACCCGCCCACGTGTTTTCCGTCGATGAAGATCTGCGGCACCGTCCGGCTGCCGCTGGCGCGCTCGGTCATCTTCTTGCGGCCTTCCGGATCGTAGGTCACGTCGATCTCTTCGAATTCGACGTTCTTCGACTGCAGAAGGATCTTCGCCCGGTAACAGTACGGGCACATCATGGTGGTGTAGATCTCGACGCGGGCCATGGCTGAATCTTCGGTGTTGAACCTAGCTCTAATATAGCACCCGTTCGGCTCCGGACGATGGGCGTCAGGCCTTTGGGGCCTCGCCGCCCTTGGGGCCGTAAAACACCACCCAGGTCTCGAAATCGTCGGAGAAATCCACGAAACGGTGCTGGACGCCCGCGGGCACGAACAGCACGTCGTCGGGGCCGAAGCGCGTCTTGTCGCCGGCCACCTCGAACCAGCCCGTGCCCCGCTCGACGATATAGATCTCGTCCAAATCATGGGGCGTCTGCGCGTCCACGCCGCGCGGAGCGTAGTGGCGAACCTCCAGCGTACCGTGGCTGAAGATCAGGGCCGATTGACGGCCTTTCTGCAGCGGCGTCTTGCGCGCCTTGTCCAGTGCGAACCGCCAATCGGCGGCCTTGGGCTTCGTCATTGCATTCCCTCCCTCACCCATCCCGGACGACCCGGGCCAGCGTCAGAACATCCACCGCCGAAGCGCCCGCCTTGAGAAGAACCGCGGCGCAGGCCTCGACCGTGGCGCCCGTGGTCAGTACGTCGTCGACGAGAAGGATACGCTTGCCCGCGACCGTTGCGCGAGACGCCGGGCGCACCGCAAAGGCGCCGCGCACGTTGCGGACTCGTTCGGCGCGATCCAGGCCGCCTTGCGACGGGGTGCGCCGCCGCCGGCGCAAAAGATCGGGCGCCGCCGCGCGGCCGGAAAGCCGCGCCAGCGCGTTCGCGAGCAAGGCCGATTGGTTGTAGCGGCGATGAAACAGGCGGGTCCAATGGAGCGGCACGGGGGCGATCAGATCGGCGTCCGCGATCAGCGCATCGCCCGCCCGCGCGAGCCAGCGCGCATAGGCGGGCGCCGCGTCGATGCGGTCGCCGTGCTTGAAGGCCAGGATCAGGCTCCGGCTGGAATCGTCGTAGCGGAACACGGCGCGCGCCCGGTCGTAGGACGGACGTGCACGGATGCAGGTTCCGCACAACGCATCCGTGCCACCGGGGTCGAACTCGAACGGCGTGCCGCACGCCGCGCAGCACGGCGCCGACAGGAAGCGGACTTTGGCGAAGCATGCACCGCACAGCGTGCCCGGCGCGGCCACGACCTGGCGGCAGGACAGGCATTGCGACGGCAGAAGCAGGTCCAACGCGGCAGTGCCGAATTTCCGCACGGAAGCCGGGACGTTCGCGGGCATCGCCATGGATCGAATCTCACGCCGTTCGGCCGCCGCCTGTCAATCGCGCGGCGGGAATGGCATATATCCGGCCATGGTTGACGGCATGGACGTCTTCGACCGGCGCTTGGTGCGCCTGCGCCGTGAACGAGCGGCCGCGGATTGGGCCGCGCACGATTTTCTGTTCCGCGAGGTGGCAGAGCGGCTGGCGGAACGGCTGGACGATATGCGCCGCCGTTTTCCCGTGGCGTTGGAATTGGGCCGCCGGGGCGGTGCGCTGACAGCCGCGATCGCGACACGCGCCGGAATCGAGACCCTCTTCCATATGGGTCTGTCGGAATCCGCCGTGCACAGCGCGGGCGCGCTCACCGTCGTTGCCGATGAAGAGACGCTGCCGTTCCGCGATGGCGCCTTCGACCTTATCGCCAGCTCGCTCGCGCTCCATTGGGTCAACGATCTGCCCGGCGCCTTGGCGCAAGCGCAGCGCGCGCTCAAGCCCGACGGGCTGTTCCTGGCCGCTCTTTTCGGCGGTGGCACCCTGGCCGAGTTGCGCGAGGCGCTGATGGACGCCGAGATGGAAGAAGAAGGCGGCGTCAGCCCACGCGTCTCGCCCTTCGCCGATGTGCGCGACATCGGCGCCTTGCTGCAGCGCGCGGGCTTCGCGCTGCCGGTCGTGGACGTGGACACGATCACGGTCACGTTCCCCGACGCCTTGGCCCTGATGAAGGATTTGCGCGGCATGGGCGAGACCAATGCCGTGAAAGCGCGCCGAAGCGGCTTCCTGCGCCGCGCCACACTGGGCCGCGCGGCCCAGATTTATCGCGACCGCCATGGCGGCGCCGACGGGCGGATCCCGGCGACGTTCCGCGTCCTCTTCGTCACGGCTTGGGCGCCCGCTTCGTCACAACCCAAGGCCCTGCGGCCCGGCAGCGCCACGGCGCGCCTGGCCGACGCGTTGGACGCCCGTGAAGTCGGCACCGGTGTCGGAACGACGCCAACGCGCCGGAAAGGCGAATGAACTACAGGATGTCCTTCAGCGTCGCGATCAGCGGCACATCGGCCGGCGGCATTGGATAGGTATCGAGCGCCTCGACGCGCACCCAGGCAAGTTTCTGCCCCTCGCGCGCCTCGACCCGTCCGTCCCACACACGGCAGACATAGAGCGGCATGAAGAGGTGGAAGCGCTCATAGCGGTGCGAGGCGAAGGTGAGCGGCGCCAGGCAGCGTTCCGACACGTCGATACCCAGCTCCTCCTCCAGCTCGCGGATCAGCGCAGCTTCGGGTGTTTCGCCCACATTCACCTTGCCGCCCGGAAACTCCCATAGACCCGACATGGGCTTGCCCCGTGGCCGTTCGGCTAAGAGCACGCGCCCGTCGGCGTCGACCAGCGCCGCGGCAGCGACCAAGACGGTCGGCACGTTGGCGGCGCGGCGCGCGGCCTCCCAATCCGTGCGCGCAAGGCTGCGCGTCTCGACCTCCATCGCGTCGCCCCGCGCGGGCGCGGGCTCCATCGCGCGGCCGGTCGAGACGAACCCCAGCTTCTCCTGCACGCGGGCGGAAGCGGCATTGCCGATAGCCGCCGAGCAGTCGAGCCGGTCGAAGCGGCGCGTGTCGAACGCGTAGGCCACGACCGCGCGCAACGCCTCGGTCGCGTAACCCTGGCCCCAATAGGGCTTGCCGATCCAATAGCCCGGCACGCCGCGCCCCGCGTCGGGGTCTGGCCTGAGGCCGATACAACCCAAGAATTCACCGCCCTCGCGCCGCTCGATGGCCCAGACGATCTCGCTCTCGTCGGACAGGCCCGCCAGCCACGCGGCCGCGGCGCCGGGCGGATAGGGGTGGGGAATGTTCGCCGTGTGGCGCGCGACGTCGGCCTCGCCCGCCAAGCGCTCGATCACCGGAGCGTCGGCGGCTGTGGGCCGCCGGAGCGTCAGCCGGTCGGTTTCCAGACGAAGCCGGTCGCGTCCCGGCTCAGCTCCGGTAATCGGCATTGATGGCGATGTAGCCGTGCGTCAGATCGCAGGTCCATACGGTGGCCCGACCGCGTCCGAGACCGATATCGACCTCCAGCAGGATCTCGCGGCCCTTCATGTGCTGGGTGACCGGCGCCTCGTTGTAGCCTTGGACACGCTGGCCGCGCCGCGCGACCTGGACGCCGCCAATGCGCACCGACAGGCGCTCGGGCTTGGCTGGTTCGCCCGACTTGCCAACACCCATGACCAGGCGGCCCCAGTTGGCGTCCTCACCCGCGACAGCCGTCTTCACCAGCGGCGAGTTGGCGATGGCCAGCGCAATGACGCGCGCCGAGGCGTCGGACTTGGCGCCGGTGACGTCGACGGTGATGAGCTTCTGCGCGCCTTCGCCATCGCGCACGACCTGCTGCGCCAAATCCTGCATCACGGCGTCGAGCGCCTTGCGGAAATCCTTGAGCAGCGCGCTGGATGCCGAGCCCACGGGCTTGTGCTTGGTCTGGCCGGTCGCGCACAGGATGGCCGTGTCGCTGGTCGAGGTGTCGCCATCGACCGTGATGCTGTTGAACGAGCGGTCGTTGGCATCCTTCAGCAGCGCGCGCAGCACGGTCGCGGGCAGTTTCGCGTCGGTGAAGATGAAGGCCAGCATGGTGCCCATGTTGGGCGCGATCATGCCCGAGCCCTTGGCGATGCCGTTGATGGTCACCTTGGCGCCGCCGAGGCGCACGGTGGCCGTGGCCGCCTTGGGGAACGTGTCGGTGGTCATGATGGCGGCCGCGGCCGCGGCCCAGGCGTCGCCCGACAGGGCGGCGCGCAGGGGCGGCAATGCCGCGGTAATCTTTTCGTCCGGCAGGGGTTCGCCGATAACCCCCGTGGAGGCGGCCAGCACCTCCGGCTTGCCGCAATGGAACAGCTTGGAGGCCGCCGCGACCGTGCGGGCGACCGAGGCGTCACCGATCGTGCCCGTGAAGGCGTTGGCGTTGCCGGAATTGACCACGATAGCCCGCGCCCGGCCCTTGGCCAGTGCCTTGCGGCACCATTGCACGGGCGCCGACGGCATGGAGGAACGCGTCAGAACTCCGGCCGCCGTCGTTCCCGGCGCCATTTCGACCAGGAGAAGGTCGGTTCGGCCCTTGTAGCGGATGCCGCAATTGGTCGCCGCCAGGCGCACGCCGGCGATGGCGGGCAGGACGGGAGGCCGTTCGGGGGCAAGAGGCGACCGTTTGGGCATGGCGCGACACTCGCGAGGGGTTAAAAGCCTGCGGGATATAAGCATTTCGCCGCTTCGCGGCACAAGGGCGGACCCCGGTCCCACGTTGACAGGCTTGGGATGCACGCCTATCTCAAGGGAACGGCTTCCCAGGCACCTCTTCCCCGCCGGAAGCGACTTTCAATCGGGATCAAGCATGATTGGCGGCCTCGCGCGCAAGCTGTTCGGTTCAGCGAACGAACGCTATGTGAAACGCCTCAACCCCTCGGTCGAGGCCATCAACGCGCTGGAGCCGGATCTCAAAGGGCTCAGCGACGAGGCCCTGTCGGCCCGTACGGCCGCGCTGCGCCAGCGGCTGACGGCCGGCGAGACCCTGGACGGCCTTCTGCCCGACGCCTTCGCGACCGTGCGCGAGGCGGGCCGCCGCGTTCTGGGCCAGCGCCATTTCGACGCCCAGCTTCTGGGCGGCATGGTGCTTCACCGCGGCATGATCGCCGAGATGGCGACCGGCGAAGGCAAGACCCTGGCGGCCACGCTGCCCGTCTACCTCAACGCACTGACCGGCAAGGGCGTCCACGTCGTGACGGTCAACGATTACCTGGCCAAGCGCGACGCCGAATGGATGGGCCAGATCTACAAATTCCTGGGCCTGACCGTGGGCAATATTGTCCACGGCCTGTCCGACGAGGAACGGCGTCTGTCTTATGCCGCCGACGTCACCTATGGCACCAACAACGAATTCGGTTTCGACTACCTGCGCGACAATTTGAAGTTCCGCCTGGAGGACATGGTCCAGCGGCCCTTCAACTACGCCATCGTCGACGAGGTGGACTCGATCCTGATCGACGAGGCGCGCACGCCGCTGATCATCTCTGGCCCGGCCGAGGATTCCTCCGAGCTGTACCGGCGCGTGAACACGGTGATCCCCAAGCTGAAGCCCGAGGATCTTGAGAAGGACGAGAAGGCGCGCACGGTCGTCCTGACCGACCCCGGTGTCTCGCGCGTCGAGGAGATCCTGCGCGAGATCGGTCTTCTGGAGGTCGGCGGCCTCTACGACATTCAAAACGTGACGACCGTCCACCACGTCAACCAAGCGCTGCGCGCCCACCAGATGTTCCGGCGCGACGCGGACTACATCGTCAAGGACGACAAGGTCGTCATCATCGACGAATTCACCGGCCGCATGATGGAAGGCCGGCGCTATTCGGACGGCCTGCACCAGGCGCTGGAGGCCAAGGAAGGCGTCGAGATCCAGATGGAGAACCAGACCCTGGCCTCCATCACCTTCCAGAATTATTTCCGCATGTACCCGAAGCTGGCCGGCATGACCGGCACGGCCATGACGGAAGCCGCCGAGTTCGGCGACATCTACAAGCTGGACGTGGTCGCCATCCCGACCAACCTGCCCTGCGTCCGCATAGACAACCACGACGAGGTCTATCGCACCCTCAAGGAGAAGACGAAGTCGGTCCTTGACCAGATCGCCGAGTGCCACACGCGCAAGCAGCCGGTACTGGTCGGCACGGTCTCGATCGAGAAGTCGGAGTCCCTGTCGGAGGAGCTGAAGAAACTCAAGATCCCGCACCAGGTGCTGAACGCGCGCTACCACGAGCAGGAAGCCTATATCGTGGCCGACGCGGGCCGTCCGGGCGCCGTCACCATCGCGACCAACATGGCCGGCCGCGGCACGGACATCCAATTGGGCGGCAACACCGAGATGCGCGTCCGGCGCGAATTGGCCGGCGTCGAGGACCCCGTCGAGAGAGAAAGGCGCGCGGCCGCCATCAAGGCCGAAGTTGAGGCCGGCCGGGAGGTCGTGCTGGAGGCCGGCGGTCTGTTCGTTCTCGCGACCGAGCGGCATGAGAGCCGGCGCATCGACAATCAGTTGCGCGGCCGTTCGGGCCGCCAGGGCGATCCCGGCGCGTCGAAGTTCTTCGTCTCGCTGGAAGACGATTTGATGCGCATTTTCGGCTCCGAGCGCATGGACGCCATGCTGCAGCGCCTCGGCCTCAAGGAAGGCGAGGCCATCATCCACCAGTGGATCAACAAGGCGCTGGAGAAGGCCCAGCAGAAGGTCGAAGCGCGCAACTTCGACATGCGCAAGCAGTTGCTGCGCTACGACGACGTGATGAACGACCAGCGCAAAGCGATCTTCGAGCAGCGCAAGGAGGTCATGGCGGCGACCGACGTCTCGGACACCGTGGCCGACATGCGCACCGAGGTCGTGACCGATCTCGTCGGGCGCTACATCCCCGCGAACGCCTATGCCGAGCAGTGGGACATTCCGGGCCTGCATGAGGAAACGCGGCGCCTCTTGGCCGTCGATGCGCCCATCGCCGAATGGGCGAAAGAAGAAGGCATCGCGGATAAGGAGATTCGTGAACGCCTGATGGAAGCCGCCGAGAAGCACATGGCGGAGAAAACCGCCAACCACGGCGCCGACATCATGCGCATGGTCGAGAAGAGCCTTTTACTGCAGCTCTTGGACCAGATCTGGAAGGACCACCTGCACTCGCTCGACCATTTGCGCCAAGGCATCGGCCTGCGCGCCTACGGCCAGCGCGACCCGCTGAACGAGTACAAGACCGAGGCCTTCAACCTGTTCGACGAGATGCTGACGCGGCTGCGCGACCGGGTGATCGAGGTGCTGAGCCACGTCGAGCTGCGCGCCGCCGCTCAGGTGACAGAGGACGATCTGCTGGCGCCCAAGAATCCGGTTCGGATGCAGGAAACGCGCGACGATCCGGCCTTCGCCGAGCACAGCGCGGAGCCCGAGGCCTCAGTGAAGAAGGCGCCCTTGCGGCGCGTGTCGGGCGCCGCCATCGATCCACGCGATGCCTCCACCTGGGGCAAGGTCGCACGCAACGCTGCCTGCCCTTGCGGTTCGGGCCGCAAGTTCAAGCACTGCCACGGCAAGGTGGGCGGCTAGCGGCTACTTCTTCTTGATGCCGACCAAGGCCACGTGGGACGCGGTCCGGTACGGATTGATGCCCGCGGGCGTGGTGTTGAGGATGTGCGTGCGTCACACCCGCGCGATCTGTTCGTAGTTCTTGAACACGGAATAGGAATAGGCGAGCCCGTCGCCCTCCGTGATCTGGTAGCCCTTCCCCTTCGTCTTGATCAGGTTGGCGATCCGCCACAGTCCCAGCGTGTCGAGAAGCTGCTTGAACGCGCGGGAAGCAAAAGGGCCCTGGCCGAAATTGTTGGAATCGGAAATGAAGATGCCGACCTTGCCGACCCGTAGCATTTCCGCGACCACGGCAGCGGGGCTTTTGACGTGGTGCAGGATGCCGAACTCGCAAACCAGGTCGAACTGGCCGTCCTGGAACTGCAGCCGCGTGGCGTCGCCCTCAATCAACTCTTCCTTGGTCAATCCCTTGGAATAGCCGACCTCGCGCAGTTCCTTCACCGGCTCGACCGAAGCTACCTTCAGCGCCGGATGCTTCTCTTTGAGATAGCAGGCCGCCCGGCCGGTTCCAGCGCCCACGTCCAGAACCGACCTGATGCCGTAATGGTCGATCGCGGCTTCGAGGAAGCGCAGCGCGAAGTAGTGCTCGTCTTTTTCGTTGACATGACTCGAGTCGTAATTCCGCGCCGTGCTTTTGTAGTAGGCTCGCTGGGCCGAGACTTCTTCGTTCGACATACACCGCTCCCGACCAGCTAAGCCAAGCCCTTCTGGCCGATTTCCAGGAACTTCTCGCGGCGGCGCGCGCGCAGCACGCCCCCCTCGATGCCGCGCAGGGCGTTAAGCGCGGCTTCCAGCGCATCGCCCACGGCAGCCACGGCTTTTTCCGGCTCGCGGTGCGCGCCGCCCAGGGGCTCCGGCACGATACGGTCGATGACGCCCAGCTTCTTCAGGTCCTGCGCGGTCAGGCGCAGTGCCTCGGCGGCCACCTGAGCCTGATCCGCGCGGCGCCACAGGATCGAGGCGCAGCCTTCCGGCGAGATAACCGAATAGATCGCATGCTCCAGCATCAGCACGGTGTTGCCCGCGGCCAGCGCGATGGCGCCGCCCGAGCCGCCCTCGCCGATCACGACGGATAGAAGTGGCACATGGACCGACAGGCAGGTCTCGATCGAACGCGCGATGGCCTCGGCTTGGCCGCGCTCCTCGGCGCCGATGCCGGGATAGGCGCCCGGCGTGTCGACGAAGGTGACGATGGGCAGGCGGAAACGCTCGGCCAATTCCATGAGACGCCGCGCCTTGCGGTAACCCTCTGGGTGCGCCATGCCGAAATTGTGGCGCACGCGCGAGGCCGTGTCAGCGCCCTTCTCCGTGCCGATGACAACCACGGAGTTGCCGCGGAAGCGCGCGAGCCCGCCAATGATGGCCGCGTCCTCGGCGAAGCCGCGGTCGCCAGCCAAGGGCGTCATGTCTTCCAACAGCGCCTTGGCGTAATCGGTGAAATGCGGACGGTCGGGATGCCGCGCGACCTGGACCTTTTGCCAGGCGCTGAGCTTCGCATAGATCTGGCGCAGTTCGCGGTCGACCTTCCCCTGCAGCTTGGTGACTTCGTCGATGATGTTGAGGTCGCCGGAGCTGGAGAGGTGGCGCAGTTCCTCGATCTTGGCCTCGAGCTCCGCGATGGGTTTCTCGAAGTCGAGGAAGTTCCGCATGGGCGCGCGCACGTCGGCCATGGTCAGCCCTTCAACGCGGCCATCTCGGCCTTCTTCACCAGCGCCTCGGCCTGGCGGATGGAAGCGATATCGATCAGGCGCCCATCGAGCGCGACGGCGCCCTTGCCGTTCTTCGCGGCGGCGACCATCGCATCCATGATGCGGCGGGCCTTGGCCACCTCGGCCCCGGTGGGCGTGAACAGCTCGTTGGCCAGCGGCACCTGGCTCGGGTGGATCGCCCACTTGCCCTCGCAGCCCAGCGCGATCGCGCGCCGCGCCGCGGCGCGGAAGCCGTCGGGGTCGTTGAAATCGCCGTAAGGCCCGTCGAGCGGGCGCAAACCGTTGGCCCGCGCGGCCACCACCACGCGCGAGAGAGCGTAGTGCCATTGGTCGCCATAATCGGTCGCGCGCGCGCCTTGCGCGTCGGCGTCGGCCAGCACGGCATAGTCGGGATTGAAGCCGCCGATATTCGTGGTGCGCGCCCGGGTCGAGGCCGCGTAATCGGCCACGCCAAAGCTGAGCGATTCGAGGCGCGGGCTGGCCGCCGCGATCTCGTTCACGTTCATCATGCCCAACGCGGTTTCGATGATGACCTCGATGCCGATTCGCTTCTTCAGATTGTGCGCGGCCTCGATCTGGGTCAGCAACATGTCGACCGCATAGATATCGGCGGCCGTGCCCACCTTGGGCACCATGATCAGGTCGAGACGCGCCCCGGCCTGCTCCACCAGGTCGACCACGTCGCGATACATATAATGGGTGTCGAGCCCGTTGATCCGCACGGAGACGGACTTCCGGCCCCAATCGACCTCGTTCAACGCCTTCACCGCGTTGCGGCGCGCCTGTGGCTTGTCGTCGGGTGCCACGGCGTCCTCAAGGTCCAGGAAGACCACGTCGGCCTCGGACTTGGCGGCCTTCTCGAACAGCTTGGGGTTGCTGGCGGGGACCGCCAGCTCGCTGCGATTGAGGCGCGGGCGCGCCTCGACGACGGTTTTAAAGCTCATCCCCTCCGCTCCGCGCATGCCGCGCGCGACTTTCGCGGACATTTGCCGCCACCCGCCCGCTTGTCAACCGCGCCCAAGCCTAGCCCCGCCTCGGCTTCAGCCCGCGCGCGAGCGGATGGTGGGTCTGGACCAGCGACTTCAGCCGGTCATCGAGGACGTGGGTGTAGATCTGCGTGGTCGAGATGTCGGCATGGCCCAAGAGGCGCTGGACACTGCGCAGGTCCGCGCCCCGGTTGAGCAGGTGCGTCGCGAAGGCGTGGCGCAGCACATGTGGCGACAGTTTCGCCGGATCGAGTTTGGCCTCCAGCGCCAGTTCCTTGAGGATTTGCGCGAAGCGCTGGCGCGTGAGATGTCCGCCCGCGCCGCGCGAGGGGAACAGCCATTTCGAGTCGCGCCCACCGCGCAGGAGCTGGCCGCGCACCGCGCGCCAGCGCGCCAGCGCGGCCTCGGCCTTCTCGCCCACCGGCACCATGCGCTCCTTGCCGCCCTTGCCGCGCACCACCATGAAGCGCGGGTCGCGCCCCAGCGCCGCCAGCGGCAGACCGACCAGTTCCGAGACGCGCAGGCCGGTCGAATAAAGCACCTCCAGAAGCGCAGAGATGCGCGCGCCCTCCGGCCCTTCGCGCCGCGCGGCGGCATCCAGGAGAGCCTCCACCTCGGCCTCGCCCATGATCTTGGGCAGGGCGCGGCCGCGCTTCGGGCTGTCGATGACCGAGGTCGGGTCGTCGGGTCGCACCCCTTCGGCCGCGAGGAAGCGATGGAACTGGCGCAAGGTGGAAAGGCGGCGCGCCGCCGTGCGCGGGTTGATGCCGGCGCGCGACGCCGCGGCCAGATAGGCGCGCACATCGTCCGCGCTGGCGCCTTCGGACGGCTTGCCGCGCTTGGCCAGGAACGACGCGAAACCGAGGATGTCGTGGCGATAGGCGGCCACCGTGTTGGTGGCGGCCGCGCGCTCGGCCATCAGCATTTCGAGAAAGGCTTCGACGTGGCGGAAATCCGCGGCGGGCTTGGGCGCGTGAGAGCGCTTCGCCACGCGAAACCTCAGAACCCGTCCTTGAGCGCCTGCTCGACGGCGATGCGGCGCGCGTCGGCCTCCATGCCCGAGGCCTTGAGCGCGCACACCGCGATGCCGAGAGGCAGCGGATGGGGCGGCTGCGGCTTCGCCAGAACGACGAGCGCGAGAAGCGCCGTTTCGCCCGTACGCAGCGTACCGCCGTCGCGCGCCAACGCCTGCCACGCCGCCACCTCGCCCACCGTCGCGGGCAGGCTGGCATTGTCGTTGAGCTGAGCCGTCCACAAATCGGGCTCGACCGGCCGGTCGAACGCGTCGAGCAGGGCGTTCAGGCGCAACGTGCGCGCGCTCTGTCCGCCGGCGCCAGCCGCCGCCTTGACGCGCGCGGCCGTCGCCCCATCGGCTTCCGTGGCACCAGCCAGGCGCGCGAGCGCCCACAGCCCGGCATCGGTGGAGGCTGGCAACGATTTAAGAAGCGCAAGCCACGGACGGGCGCCGGACAGATCGCTTTCGCTCAGGAATGCCCGCGCGGCCTCGGGCGCGAACGACGCCGTGTCGGCACCCGCGGGTACGTCGCGCAGGAAAGGCGACATCGTACGCACGGCGGTGCCGTAGAGCCCGCCCTTGCGGCCGAGCGTGAAGGCCGCCGCCAATTCATCGATGCGCGCCTTCGGATCGGGCGCGGCCTTGGCGGCCTGGTGCAACAGCGCGCGCGAACGCGGCCCGTAGACGGCACCCGCGGTGACGGTCGCGTTGGTCAATTCGTCGGGACGGAAAGTGACGGCTTCATAGAGCGAGACCAGCGACGCGGTGGGCAGGACGCCCAGCGCCTCGGCCTGTTCCGCGGCCTCGACGCGCGTCAGCGTCTCGGCCTGGGCGCTCTCCGCGATGGCGCGCAGCATGGCGGGGTTCTTCGTGCGCGCAGCATCGGGCGGAATGGTCTGACGCAGGGCGCGAATCATGGCCAGGTGGAGCGGCGTGGGATCGGGCAGGCTTTCGACCGTGCCGGGCTTACCCGCCAGCGAATCCATCAGGATGAAGAACGCGCGGTCGGTGGCCAGGCCCTGTTCGCGCAGAACGTCGAGGCTCAGCGACGCCGAGGCCGTCTTGCCGTTGACGGCGTCGCAAAAGGCCGCGGCCTTCTGCCAATAAGCGTCCGTCGATTGGCGCAGCGCGCCCTCCACCTCCGAGCACGCGCCCGGCGTGTCACCAGACAGGAAGGCGCCATCGGCACGGATGCGGCGCAACGCGGGATCGGTCTGCGGTGTGGCGGCGGAGCGCAGAATCGCGGCCGCGGCCGGAACTTGGCCCAGCGCCGCCGCGCGTTCGGCGCGCAGGCCAAGGA
>JAPLOM010000069.1 GCA_026400755.1 Alphaproteobacteria bacterium | reverse complement strand
GGTGACGGCGACGGGCGAGGAGGTCCGGCTGTCGGTCGCGGACAGCGGGCCTGGAATTTCCCCGGATTCGCGAGAGCAGGCGATCGGGCGCTTTGTCCGGCTGGCGGGCCGCGAGACGCCGGGCTATGGCTTCGGCCTCAGTCTGGTGGCCGCGGTGGCGCAGCTTCACCGCGCGACGCTCTTGCTGGAGGACAACACGCCGGGCCTGCGCGCCGTTCTGGTCATGGCGCGCGCCTGAGCGCTAAAAGCGATGGCGGCCCGCGACGCACCCATCGCGGACCGCCATCTCGTGGCCATCGTCGGCGCGTACGGGCGAGCGGGGGAGGAAGGCCCGCGCGCCGTCGAGGCTACTGCTGTTTCACCGCCTTCACCCCGAGATCGCTCAGGGCGGCTTTAAAATGCTTGATGCCGGCGTCGTACTGCCCGGCCTCGCACGCTTTCTCGCCGGCCTCGCGCGCGGACTTCGCGCGTTCCAGCTTTTTGGCGTTGGGATTGGCGGCCAGCGCATCGTCCACGCGGTGCTGGTACATCCCGCACGTATCCGTATCCGCCTTGTTCGTCTTCGCGGCATGGACCGGCGGCGCGATGGCGAAAATCAGGGCCGCGAACGCCAGAACTGGGAAAAGCCGCATTCAGGAAATTCCGTCACTGTGTCGAACCGGCGCAAAGCATGCGCCTAGGTATGGACGCTAGCGGGCGGCGTCTCTCGACTTCCTGTCGGCAGGATTACAAATGATTAACGGCCGAAAATCAGCCGTCAATCCACGCGATTCGCAGCAGATTCGTGGCGCCCGGCGTGCCGAACGGCATGCCCGCGGTGATCACCACGCGGTCGCCTGCTCCGCCGAAGCCTTCCGTGCTGGCGGATGTGGTCGCGCGTTCCACCATCTCCTCCACACTCGTCACGTCCGGCGTGACCACGCCATGGACGCCCCATGCGAGCGTCAGGCGCCGCGCGGTCCCGATGGAGGGGGTGAGGGAGAGGATCGGCACGCTGGGCCGCTCGCGCGCCGCGCGCAGCGTCGTCGAACCCGAGTTCGTGTAGGTCGCGATGGCCGAGGCGGAAACCGTGTGCGCGACCTGGCGCGCGGCAGCGGTGATGGCGTCGTTCGCGGTGGCCTGTGGGTCCGGATGCTCCGCGTCCATGATTTGACGGAAATTCGGGTCGCGCTCCACCTGCGTCACGATGCGGTTCATCATGGTCAGCGCGTCGACGGCGTATTTTCCCGATGCCGTTTCGGCCGACAGCATGACGGCGTCGGCGCCTTCGTAGATCGCGGTCGCGACGTCCGAAGCTTCCGCGCGCGTCGGTGTCGGTGCATGAACCATCGATTCCAGCATCTGGGTCGCGACCACAACGGGCTTTCCGGCCTTGCGGCAGGCGCGCACGATACGTTTTTGCAGACTTGGCACGTTCTCGGGCGGCAATTCGACGCCCAGATCGCCGCGCGCGACCATCACGGCATCGGCCAGTTCGATGATCTCGTCCAGCCGGTCGAAGGCGGCGGGCTTTTCCAGCTTCGCCATGATGCTTGCCCGCCCGGCGACCAATTTGCGCGCCTCGGCCACGTCTTCGGGCCGCTGAACGAACGACAGCGCGACCCAGTCCACGCCCAGATCCAAGCCGAAGCTCAAATCCGCATGATCCTTCGCGGTCAACGGCGACAACGGCAAGATAGCGCCCGGTACGTTGACGCCCTTGCGGTCGGACAGGATTCCGCCGGTGATCACTTCCGTTTCCGCGCGGTCGTCCGAGCAATCGACCACGCGCAGGCGGATGCGACCGTCGTCGAGCAAAAGATCCATCCCGGATTTGAGCGCCTGGAAAATTTCTGGATGCGGCAGCGACACGCGCTGCCGGGTACCCGGCGCCGCATCCATGTCCAGGACGAAGCGCTCGCCATCCCGCAGCTCGACCTGGCCGCCATCGAATTGTCCGACGCGCAGCTTTGGCCCCTGCAGGTCCATCAGCACACCGATCGGGCGATCATGGGCTTTCTCGACTTCGCGCACGATCTCGTACCGGCGGCGATGATCCTCGTGGGTCCCGTGGCTGAAATTGAGGCGGAAGACGTCGGCTCCCGCTTCGAACAGCTTGGTGATCCGGCCCAAATCGTTGGACGACGGTCCCAGCGTGGCGATGATCTTGGCATTGCGTGCGCGTCGCATGATCGAACCCTAGCCCGGCCTCAGCTTGCCCGCCAGGGGTGAAACCCGCTTCAGCGGCCGCCGTTCCCGATCAGTATGACGCGCAAATCATTCACATTCGTGAAGGTCGGCCCGGTCATCAGCAGATCGCCCAGCGTCTGGAAGTATCTGTAGCTGTCGTTCACGGCCAGCATGGCGGCCGTGTCCAAGCCCTTGGCGCGCGCGCGCGCCAGCGTGTCGGGCGCGATCAGGGCGCCCGCATTGTCCTCGCTGCCGTCGATGCCATCGGTGTCGCCGGCCAGCGCGTTGATGTCCGGTGCGCCGTTCAATTCCAGCGTCATGGCCATCATGTATTCGGCATTGGGGCCGCCGCGACCTTCGCCCCGGATCGTCACGGTCAGTTCGCCGCCGGACAGGATCGCGCGCGGCTTGCCGCCTTGCTTGGCCAGGTCCAGCGCCATGCGGGCGTGTTCGCGTCCCACTTCGCGCGCCTCGCCTTCGATGCGGTCGCCCAGCACGACCGGTTTGTAGCCGAGCGCGCGGGCCTTCGCGGTCGCGGCGTCCAGCGCCTGGCGCGGCGTCGCGATGATGGTCGCGGAGGTGCGGTTCAGGCGCGGGTCGCCCGGCTTGGGCGTTTCGTCCGCGCCCGCATCCAGCCGCGCGCGCACCGAGGCGGGCACCGCGAAGCCGTATTTCGCGATTACGGCGCGTGCGTCGGCATAGAAGGTGGGATCGGGCACGGTCGGGCCCGAGCCGATGGTGGCCGGATCGTCGCCCGGCACGTCGGAGATCAGCAGCGTCATCACCTGTGCCGGGTGGGCCGCGGCGGCCAGACGTCCGCCCTTGATGGCGGAGAGGTGCTTGCGCACCGTGTTGATCTCGCCGATGGCCGCGCCGCTGCGCAGAAGCGCGCGGTTGACGGCTTGCTTGTCCTCCAGCGTCATCCCTTCGGCCGGCATGGTCAGCAGGGCCGATGCACCGCCCGAGACCAGGCACAGCACCATGTCGTCTTCCGATAAGCCCTGCACGGCTTGCAGGATGCGTCCTGCCGCCGCGCGCCCGCGCGCGTCCGGCACGGGATGCGAGGCCTCGATCATCTCAATGCGTTCGCACTTCACGCCATAGCCGTCG
>JAPLOM010000060.1:9623-19998 GCA_026400755.1 Alphaproteobacteria bacterium | reverse complement strand
CGAACGCTCGCTCTGGTACGACACGGCCGCGCCCGCGCCGAAAACCCACCCGCTCGACGGCACTGTCTCGGCCGACGTGGCGGTGATCGGCGGCGGCTATACCGGCCTGTCGACCGCGCTGCATCTGGTCAAGCGCGGCGTAAAGGCGGTGGTGCTGGAGGCCGAGGAGACGGGCTACGGCGCGTCGGGCCGCAACGCGAGCCATTGCTCACCCACTTTCCTGCACCACACGCCCGAGGAAGTCGTTCAGCAATGGGGACCGGTCTATGGCCCGCGCATGGTGCGGCTGCAGGCCGATGCGGCGCATCTGGTCTTCGGGCTGCTCCGCGAATACGGCATCGATTGCGAGGCCGTGCAGAACGGCTTGATCTATCCCGCCCATACGAAGGCGGCGCTGAAGGCGCAGGAAAGCGTCTGCGCGTCCTATGCGGCGCTGGGCAAGGCCGTGCGGATGATCGACAAGGCCGAGGCCGCGTCGCTGATTGGCTCCGACCGCTACGCCGGTGGCTGGATCCATCCCGAGGGTGGGCATCTCAACCCGTTGGGCTATGCGCGCGGTCTGGCGCGGGCCGCGATGAAGGAAGGCGCCGTTATTCACACCGGTACGCGCGTCACCCGTGTAGTGCCGGACGGTGCCAAGTGGCGCGTCGAGACGGCGCACGGTTCGGTGACCGTCGACAAGGTCGTGATCGGCACCAACGCCTTCACAGGCGATTTCTGGCCCGATCTGGGTAAGACGTTCTTCCGCCTGACTGCTTTTAATGTGGCGACCGAGCCTTTGAGCGAAAATGTCCGGCGCAGCGTTCTACCCGGCAACAACAACCTGATCGATACGCGCAAGGACACCCAGTACTACAAGCTGGACAAGGACGGCCGCTTGGTGACGGGCAGCGTAGTGAACTGGTCGCGCGGGCTCGGCAACGATCGCACCTTCGCGCTGATCCAGCGGCGCGTGCGCGACCTGTTTCCGCAGATCGGCGAGCCCATGTGGCGTTGGCTGTGGCATGGCTATGTCGACATGGTGCCGGAGATGATCCCGAAGTTCTTCCGCCCTGCGCCCGGCGTGGTCGCGGCGCTGGGCTTCTCGGGCCGCGGCGTGCCCACCTGCGCGGCGCTCGGAAAATCGCTGGCCGGATGGGCGTCGGGCGAGATCGCCGAGGCCGACCTGCCGCTGCCCTTCCTCGATCCCGCGCCGCTGCTGGGCCGGCGCATCCTGTCCTTCATGACGCCGACGGTCGCGGGGCCGCTCTACCGCTGGCAGGACCGGCACGCTTTGCGGCGCGACGGGCAGAAGCCGCCCTCGCTCTAGGCCGACACCGGCGGTTTGCGCGCCGCCCACGGCCGCGCGGCTTCCAGTTGCGCGGCAAGGCGGAACAGCGTGGCCTCCTCGCCATAGCGTCCCTGGAAATGCACGCCGATGGGCAGGCCCTCGGCGTTCCAGTGCAGCGGCACCGACATGGCGGGCTGGCCGGTTACGTTCGCGATGGGCGTGAAGGGCACGAACTCGGCCGAGCGACGTAGGACCGCTTCGGCATCCTCGCTGTTGACGTCGAAATGCCCGAGCAACGGCGGCGGGTGGCCCAGCGTCGGCGTCAGCCACAGATCGACACCCAGGAAGAAGCGTCCGATCTCGCGCGCGGTGCGCTGCAGGAAGGCGTTGGCGTTCATGAAGTCGATGGCCGTGGCATGCTTGCCGTGTTCGTGCAGCGCCCAGGTGAAGGGTTCGACGCCCGCGCGCGCGCGTTCGGCTCCGACGCGCTTGGCCATGGTCTCGACCTGCCAGGCGCAGCTGGCGCCCCACAGCTGTACGAAGGCGTCGTACAGCACGGGCCCGTCGATGCGCGGCGCGCCCTCGATCACCTCGTGTCCCAGCGACGCGCAGAGGCGCGCGGCTTCCTCGGCCGCCGCGACGCAGTCGGGATGGACCGGCGTGCCCGCCGGCGCTTTGGTTGAGATCGCGATGCGCAGGCGGCCTGGATCGGCGCCGACCTCTTCCAAGAACGGGCGGGAAGGCGGCGCGGCCCAATAAGGTGCGCCTGTGTCGGGCCCGCAGGTCGCATCCAGCAACGCCGCGCTGTCGCGCACGGAGATCGTGACGGCGTGCTCGGCGACCAGGCCCAGCATGTCGATCGTGTCGGGACCGAGCGGATTGCGCCCGCGTGTCGGCTTCAGGCCGAAAAGCCCGCAACAGGAGGCGGGAATGCGGATCGAGCCGCCGCCGTCGTTGGCATGGGCCATGGGCACGAGGCGTGCGGCCACGGCGGCCGCACTGCCGCCGCTGGAGCCGCCGGTCGAGCGTGAGACGTCCCACGGGTTGCGCGTGGGGCCGAACAGCAACGGCTCGGTCGTCGGTAACAAGCCGAATTCCGGCGTGTTGGTCTTGCCCAGAATCACCAGGCCCGCGTTGCGCAGGCGGATGGTCAATTCGCTGTCGCGCTCGTCGACGAACTCGGCCAGGGCGCGCGAACCCGCCGTGTAGCGGGCGCGGGCGAGGCGCGCGACGATGTCTTTGAGCAGGAACGGCACGCCGCCGAACGGTCCCTTGCCGTTCTCGTTCCGCGCCCCGCGGCGGCGCACCAGCGTGCGCGCCTCGTCGTAGAGACGGGTGACGACGGCGTTAAGTTCGGGGTTGAGCCGCTCGATGCGCGCGATGGCCGCTTCGGTCAACTCGTCGGCCGTGACCTGGCCGGTGCGCACCAGATCGGCCTGGGCCGTGGCGTCGAGGGTGGAGAAATCGTTGCTCACGGCGCGGTCCCGGTCGGTGCAGGGCGTTCCATACATAGCCGTTTTTCGGCATAGTGGGCGAGTGCAACCTTGCGGGGCGCGTACGCGTTCCGCCGCCGGAGACCGACATGGCGCCAAAACTCGACCGCGCGACCGTCTTTCCCGAAGCCGAATTGCCCGACGCCGCTTCGCTTCTCGCCGAAGGGCGCAAGATGGCCGAGACGGTCAAGGTCGGCCCATCGCCGTTCCTCAAGCACTACAACGTGTCGTCGGAGGCCGAGTACAAGCGCCAGCAAATGGAAGCCGGGCGCGTGATGATGCATGCCCAGATCGGCTTCCGCGATCCGGCCAAGAGCCGCCGTGCCTACGCTGAGGTGTGGGAGAAACTGGACAAGGTAGGCCACCGGGTCGACCGCTACGGCATCTGCCTCGATTGGAGCATGGGTTACCCGCGCGAGCAGCGGAAGAACATGCCGCGCGGCACCGGTCTGATCATGCAGGAGATCGAAGACTGGACCGCTATGACCTCCCAGGCGCCTGTCGCGCCGCACTATGGCGACTTCGTCATTGGCACGCCGGCGGGTTTCGAGAACACCATCGGCGCGCTTCTGTCCGGCTCGACCGCGATCGGCAACCTGGGACAGTATTTCACCTTCCGCCAGCCGCACTGGGACGACGACGTCTTCACCACCGCCGAATCGGTCAAGGCCATCGCGCTGGCCGGCGCGCAGCCGGTCGAGGTTCTGATCCACTCGAACCTGGACGACGGCTTTGCCTCCATGTTCACCGACCTGGCCTGCTCGCTGGGCGCGATCCTGGTCGAGACCCACATCGTCGACAATCTGTGCGGCGCGCATGTCGCCCACTGTTTCGGCAACACCTTCTCGCGCCCCTACACGCGGCTTGCGTTCCAGCGCGCGGCCCAGCGCGTCTCGTCCGCGCCGGGCACCATGGTCTACGGCGCGACCACCATGTACGGGCCCAACCACGCGGCCAACTTCGCCGCGCTGGCGTCGTATCTGCGCCTCGACGCCTATGGTCAGCGCACGAAGCCCTCGGGCCACGCGATCAACCCCGTGCCGGTCACCGAAGCCGAGCGCATCCCGGACATCGAGGAGATCATCGACGTCCACATGTTCGCCAACAAGCTGGTGGAACTGGAGGAGCCACTCCATAGCCTGAGCGACGATCGGGAGATCGACGCGGTGGCGGACCAGATCGTGGCGGGCGGCCATGTCTTCAAAGACAATCTGTTCAACGGCTTCAACGAGGCCGGCATCGACACAAACAACCCGCTCGAGATGTTCCTGGCCATTCGCCGCATCGGCTCGAAGCGGCTGGAGGAGCTGTTCGGTCCGGGCAAGCCGACAAAAGGGCGCCTGCGCGGCCGCACGCCGGTCGTGCGCGCCAACTCCATCGAGCAGGTGGAAGATGCGGGCGAGGGCTATATCGCGCGAATGGATCCCGCTGTGCGCGAGCGCATCAGGAAGGCGGGCTTCCGTGCGTGCCTGGCCACGACCGATGTGCATGAGTACGGCAAGATCCTGGTCGAGACGGTCATGCGCGGCCTGGGCGTGGAGGTCGTGGACGGCGGCACGTCGATCGATCCGAACGACCTGGCGGCCTTTGTGAAAGCCGAGAAGGTCGATCTCATCGCGCTGTCGTCCTACAACGGCGTCGCGCTTGGCTTCGTCTCCGACCTGAAGCAGGAGATGAAGCGCCACGGGGTCGACCTACCGGTGTTCGTTGGCGGCAAACTCAACCGCATCCCCGATGGCAGCAACACCAGCCTGCCAGTTGACGTCAGCAGCGAACTGACCGAGGTCGGCGCCATCGTGTGCCCTGACTTGGCCGTGATGTTGGAGCGTTTGGCGGATATGTCGCGAGACCGCGCGGCGTGACGCAGACCATCGGAATTCTCGGCGTCGGGCATTTCGGCGGATATCTGGTCGAAGGCCTTCTACGGGCCCAGGGCCTGCGCGTGATCCTTTCTCCGCGCGGCGCCGCCAAGGCCAAGGAACTTTCGCAGCGCCACGGGCTCGAGATCGCGCCCGACAACCAAGCTTTGGTCGACCGCTCGGACGTCGTGTTCCTGGCCACCCGGCCCAAGGATGCGGCCGCGACGGTGGCCGCTTTGCGCTGGCGCGAGGGGCAGCGGCTGGTGATCTTCGCGGCCGGCATCCGGCCTGCGGTCCTTTCCATCGGTCCCGCGGTCGGCGTCCGCGCCATGGCCTGCGCGGCCTGCGCCCATGGCGAGAGTACAGTCGTGGTCCACCCTGACGATCCCGTCGCGCGCGGCGTGCTGGAGAAGCTCGGACCCGTTCTTGTCATGCCGAGCGAAGCGGCGTTGGAAGCCGGCACGGTCATGTACGGTTATTACGCCATGCTGTTCGGGCTGATGGAGGAGGGCGAGCGCTGGGCCAAGGCGCAGGGCATTCCCGACCAGGCCGCGCGTGACATCGTGGCCTGGTGTTTCCGTGGCGCGGGCACCATGCGCCTGCACGATATCAAGGAAGCGTTACCTGATATCGTGGCGTCGCTGGCCACGCCCGGCGGTCTGACGGAATGCGGCCTGAACTCCTTGCGTTCCGAAGACGGCATGGCTGCCTGGGCGCGCGCCATGGACGCCCAATTGCGCAAGGTGCGTGGGCAGGACAAGTAGGCGCTTCGGTTTGGAAGTTCATGCTTCGACGGGCTTGGCATGCGGATTCTTTTTATATTCATAAATTAAATCCTCACCCTGAGCCTGTCGAAGGGTGAGGGCGAAACGCGCTATGATCCACCGATACATCGTCCCCGTGGGAGGACTCCCGTGAAGACAATTCTGTTGGCCGCCATCGCTGTCATTCTGTATTCGACCGCCGCCTTCGCCGCATCGAAGACGGTCACCATGAGCGCGATCAGCGAGATCGGCCCGACCGATCCCGTCGGCACGGTCACCTTCGAGGATTCGAAGAAGGGCTTGGTGGTGAAGACCAACCTGTGGAGCCTGCCGCCGGGACCGCACGGTTTCCATGTCCATCAGAACCCGAGCTGCGATGGCGCGATGCAGGAAGCCATCGCCGTGCCGGGTGGTGCTGCGGGCGGCCATTACGATCCCATGGCGACGGGCAAGCACATGGGGCCGATGAGCAAGGACGGTCACAAGGGCGACCTGCCGCTCATCACCGTCGACGATGCCGGCAAATCCAAGCAGACGCTGCTCGCGCCAAATCTCAAGCTGGCTGATCTGGCGAACCGTTCGGTGATCGTTCATGCCGGCGGCGACAACTATGCCGATCAGCCGCAACCTCTGGGCGGCGGCGGCCGTCGCATCGCTTGCGGCATCGTGCCGTAGGACGCCCGATCAGGCGGCCATCGACAGAAGCCAGCGTCTCACCGTCTCGGTCGGACCGGGCTGGCGCGGCTTGCGCGGCGTGACGACGTGGAAGTCCAGATCGCCGCGCAGCGTGGCGGCGATCGGTTGAACCAGTCTGCCGGCGGACAAATCCGGCTCGACCAGAAATCGGCTGACCAGCGCGATGCCCTGTCCGGATATGGCGGCGTCGATCGCAAGCCCGGTCTGGTTGAACCGCAAGCTTTTGGTCTCGGGCAGCGCTGTGCTTCCTAGCGCTTTCTCCATGAACGCGGGCCAAAGATTGTGCGTGTCGTGCAAGAGAACGAAATTCTTCAGCTCCGCCGGGCCGAGCGCATCCGTGGCGTTCGTAAGCAGTTTTGGACTGCACACCGCCACGACCTCTTGCGCGAACAGAAAGTCGACGACGAGACCGGGGCCGAAGGGTAGACGTCCCTGACGCACCGCGATGTCGACGCCATCGGATTGAAAGTTGGACAGGCTTTCCGACGCTAGGATGCGCAGGTCGATCAGCGGATTCGCCTCGATGAACTCCGGCAGGCGGGGTAGCAGCCACTTCGCGGCGAAGGTGGAGGTGATGCTGATGGTCAGCCGGAGCGGCTCTGGACGCAGGGCGAGCGTCGCCTCGCGGATCAGCTCGAATGCGCGGCGAATGTGCGTCACATAGGCGCGACCTTCGTCTGTCAACGCCAGCGTTCGGGGCAGCCGCGCGAACAGCTTCACGCCCAGGCTCGCTTCCAAGCCGCGCACATGCTGTGCGACGGCGCCCTGGGTGACGCCCAATTCGTCGGCGGCGGCACGAAAGCTCAATCGCCGCGCGGAGGCTTCGAACGCGCGCAGGGCATTGAGGGGCGGGAGCCGTCCGATGGGGTTGTTCATCAGTAGTTTTTCTATCGATATCCAGGAGGTTAACTGGTTCGATCTTATGTCGAATGTTCGATAGTGTTTTCAATAATTATTGGCTGAATGGCGGCCGCGATTCAAACGCAGGAGACCTTAATGAGTGTAGAAAAAGTGGCGATCGTGACGGCGGGCGGAAGCGGTATGGGCGCGGCCGCCGCGCGCCAGCTGGCGAAAGATGGGTTCCGGGTCGCCATTCTGTCCTCGTCCGGCAAGGGCGAGGCGCTGGCCAAGGAATTGGGCGGCATCGGCGTGACCGGCTCCAACCAGTCGAACGACGATCTCAAGCGGCTCGTCGATCAGGTCGTGGACAAGTGGGGCCGCATCGACGCGCTGGTGAACAGCGCAGGCCATGGGCCGCGCAAACCGATTCTCGATATCACCGACGAGGATTGGAGCAAGGGGATGGACGTGTATTTCCTCAGCGCCGTGCGCCCCATCCGCCTCGTGACGCCGGTCATGCAGAAGCAGAAATCCGGCGCCATCGTGAATATCTCGACGGCTTGGGTGTTCGAGCCCAGCGAGATGTTCCCGACGTCGGCCGTCTTTCGGGCCGGGCTCGCGTCCTTCACAAAGGTTTTCGCGGACAAGTACGCGGCCGACAACATCCGCATCAACAACGTCCTACCTGGCTGGATCGACAGCCTTCCGGCCACCGAGGAGCGTCGCAAGAGCGTGCCGCTGCAGCGCTAAGGCAAGTCCGAAGAGGTCGCGGGCACCATCAGCTTTTTGGTTTCTGAAGCCGCGGGCTACATCACCGGCCAGAGTCTGCGCGTGGACGGCGGCGTGACGCACGCGGTTTAGAGATCGCGGATATCGTTCTGCCTCGTTCGTCACCCCGGACTTGATCCGGGGTCAAGTCGCGCGGCAGCGCGTTAAGACTCTTTTGTCGGCTCCGCCGGCACTGGACCCCGGATCAAGTCCGGGGTGACGGGAAGAGAATGAAACCCTCATGCTGAGCCCGTCGAAGCATGAGGCCGCAGTCACAAGTGGTCCTCGCCCTTCGACAAGCTCAGGGTGAGGCCTCTTTTTTTGCCTACGTGAATTCTGCGGTCCGCTATCGGGCGAGGTTTGCCGTGGGCAGCGTCATCGAGAACACCAGGCCCTCGGGGTTCCAGTCGTAGCGCAGTTCGCCTTCGAACTGGCCGACGATGGTGGCCTTGGACAATTTTGTGCCGAAGCCGGTGCTTCTTGGCGGTTGCGCGATCGGCGGGCCGCCGCTCTCGCGCCAGTCGAGGACAAGCTGTTCTCCCGACGCGCGCCAGGAAAGCTCCACGACGCCTTGCTCCGACTTGAGGGCTCCGTATTTCACCGCGTTGGTCGCCAGTTCGTGCAGAACGAGCGCGAGCCCGTTCGTCGCTCGCTCGCCCAGTAGGACCGCCGGGCCGTTCGCGACGAAGTGGCTGCGCGTTTCCGAAGGGGCGTGCGGGCGCATGATCTTTTCGGCAAGTTCGGCCAGATCGGCGCGTTCCGACGCGGCCTCATCGCCGAAACTCCTGCGCACCAGGGCGTTCGCCTCCGCCAGCGCTTCGAAACGGCCGCTCAGAATTCGGGACATATCCGCCGGCGTGGAGGCTGACTTCTCACTGGCCCGCACCATGCCGGCGGTGACCGCGAAAAGATTTTGCACCCGGTGGCTCATCTCCTTGGTCAGGATTTCTTGCTGATCCAAGGCGTCCTTCAGTTTCTGTTCGGAGTTCAGCATCCGCAGGGCGATACCGACGAAGCCGGCCAACTCGGTCATGGCGCGCGCGTGGCCGCTGTCGAAATGCCCTTCCTGTTCCACAATGTCCCGAGCGGTTCCTTACCGCCCAGATACAGCGGCACCAGAAGCACCTCGGGCACGACGATGTCGGCGTTCGAGATCCAATCGTAGACGCGTTCCGGATGCAGCGACAGAACCGGCCCGTTGCGGTCGAGCGTGATCCCGCACGGGCTGAAGTTTCGTGGCGTGGTCGCGTTCTCAAAGGGCGCCAGAACGCCGCGAAGGTAGCGCCAGCGGAAAACACCGGGGGCCGGATTCTCCTCGTAGAGGCTGAGGCCGGCCGATATGCCACCGGTTATCTCCATCGCCAAGTCGACGAATCGCGGCAACACTTCTTCCGGATGATCCGCCATGCGCGCGGCCAAATCCTGCAGCGCCAGCTTCTCCTGAAGAAAGTCGGTCTTCTTCGGCGCGCGGCGATCCAGTTCGTCCGTGATGTAGACGTCGGATACCGTCCAATTCCGATTCAGTTCCAGTGTCCTCTCCCGAAAGCCCGGCCGGACGCCACTTTACGCCAGGCCGGGTCGCGCCGTACGCATCGCGGGAGTTATATTTTCGCGGCGATGGCCTCGACCTCTATCAGCATTTCGGGCGCGGCCAAGCCGTCCACGACGATGAGTGTCGCGGCGGGCTTGTATTGGGTGCCGGTGATCTTGTCGCGCGCGGCGCGGTAGGCCGGGATATAGCGGTTGTCGGTCAGAATGACCGTGACCTTGACCAGATCTTCCGGCCCCATGCCGTTGCCTTTCAAGCAGGCCAACACATTCTTGTAACACTGCTCGGCCTGGGCCTCGATGCCCTTGGGCAGCGTGCCGTCGGGCGTCAGGCCGACCTGGCCCGCCAGCACCAGCCAGCGCGCATTCGCGGGCACGGTGACGGTCTGGGTGTAGCCGCCGCCCGGCGGAGCATAGTTGCCTTCGGGATTCACGAATTTCAGCATCGTCTCTCTCCTCGCTTCAAAGGTTCACGGCGGCCCGCAGGCCTTCCAGGACCGCTTCCTCGGCGGTGCGCGGCGCCACGCAGTCGCCGATGGCGATGACTTCGCCGTCGTAGCTCTCCAGCGCCGTCTCCAGATCCGAATCGGATTCGCGCGCGAGGTTGGAGATGAACGTCTCCATGCCCTCGCACAGAACTGGCTGGCCACTGGTCGTGTGCTCGAAATAGCCCGTGTCGGCGTCTGCGCCGACGGCGCGCACCATGGGGATGATCTCGACACCCAATTTGTGCAGCGTGCCGAGCCACTGGTCGCGCACATACTGTTGGATCATCTGGCCAGGCATATAGCCGTTGACGCATAGGCGCACGCGCCGTCCGTCGCGCGCCGCCATTTCGGCCAAACCCATCCCGACCCAGTCGCAGCGCCAGTCGGCGATCACGACCGAGCCGCCCAGATTGGCTTGGCCCTTCAGCACCTGCCAGGAATCGACCACATGCGCGCCTTCCGTGCCGCCTGCGAGCTCGATCGCGCGCGGCCGCGCACCGGTTGCCAGGATCACGGCATCGGGTTTCTCGCCGCGGATGAAATCGGCGGTGACCGCATGGCCGCGCACGACGTGCACGCCCGCGCGCTCGGCCTCGCCTTGTAGATTGTCGGCCAAGCCGCCGAACTCCATCCGGCCGGGCAGTTTCTC
>JAPLOM010000060.1:4233-9597 GCA_026400755.1 Alphaproteobacteria bacterium | reverse complement strand
TCCGGCCGGGCAGCTTCTCGGCCAGCGCCACCTGGCCGCCGAGGCGTGCCTCGCGCTCGTAGAGCGTCACGTCATGACCGCGCGCGGCCGCGACGGCGGCGGCCTTCAATCCGGCGGGCCCGCCGCCGACGACCATGACTTTTTTCTTTCGCGCCGCTGGCGCGACGGCGCCGAACTCCAGCTCGCGCCCGCTTTCCGGATACTGAATGCAGGAGATCGAGGTGCCTTTGTGAATATGGCCGATGCAGGCCTGGTTGCAGGCGATGCAGGTGCGGATCTCGTCCACCCGTCCGTCGCGCGATTTATTCGCGATCTCCGGATCGCAGACCATGCCGCGCGTCATGGCGCACATGTCGGCCTGGCCTGCCTCCAGGATGCGCTCCGCCACATCGGGGCGGTTGATGCGACCCGCGACGAAGACGGGTTTCTTCACCCGCTCGCGCACCAAGGCGCCATAGGGCGCGGTATAGCCTTGCTCGAAGCCCATGGTGGGCACGATATGCAGCGAGCCGCCCAGGCTCGCGCTCGAACCCAAGGTCACGTTGAAATAGTCGAAGTGCGGCGCCAGCGCGTCGCAGATTTCCAGCGTCTCCTTGGAGTCGAGTCCGTCGGCGGAATCCGGCTCGCTGCCCGAGATGCGGAAGCCCACCAGTCGCCCGCCCACGCGCGCGCGCACTGCTTGTGCGATCTCGATCAGGAAGCGCGAGCGATTTTCCGCGCTGCCACCGTATTCGTCGGTACGGCGATTGACGCGCGGGTTGAGGAACTGGGCCGGCAGATAGCCGTGGCTGGCCACGATCTCGATGCCGTCCAGCCCGGCCTCGGCCATCCGTGCGCCGGCATCGGCGTAACACGCGATCATATCGCGGATCATCGGGCGCGACATGGGACGGGGGATCAAATGGAATCGTTCGTTCGGCGTGTCGGAGGCGGAGTAGGCGGCCGGCACCGTGCCGTCGGCCATCTCCATCACCTCGCGCCCGGCGTGGAACAGCTGGCCGAAGACGCGGCAATCGTATTCGTGGCAAGCTTTCGCGACTTCCCGGAAGCCGGGAATGCATTCGTCGGTGTCGGCGCGGATGGTCGAGGAATGGTAGAGCGCACTGCTATGCACGCCTGCCACCTCGATCACGATCAGCGCCGCGCCGCCTTTCGCCCGTGCGCGATGATAAGCGGCTAGCGCGTCGTTCGGGATGCCGTTGGTCAGGGATGTGTCGTGGCCGGTGGAGAAGATCCGGTTCTTGAACGCGACGTTGCCGATCGCGAACGGCGAAAAGAGCTTGGGGAATCGGGTGGTCATGATGGCTGGCCCGTCAGACCGGACGGTCCTTGACCGCGACCTCGCAGATGGTGAATTCCGGTTTCGTCTTCTGGAAAGGGGAAACCAAGGGCAGCATCTTGTTCACGGTCTCGGTGGCCATCGGCGTCTCCAGATAGTCCTTGCTGTCCCATAGCGTGACGGACAGCGCGTTTCCGTCGGGATCGATCATCAGGATCGCGTCCCGATAGCCTTTCTGCGTCCGCAGAATGTCCAGCGACTTCTTGTAGCCCTCGGCCAGTTCCTTTTCCTTGCCTTCGACGACTTCGAAACGACCGATTCGTGCGTACATCGCAATTCCTCCAATTCAGCGGGATATGAAGTCCTTGTAGCGGTAGTACGCGACCACGGCGGGCAAGAACCACGGATTGCCGAAATAGAGCGGCCGTGTCTCGAACGGCAGATCGTCGAATGCGGTCGCCGCGTCGTTGGCGCGCAGGATGCGGAGCGCGGCCTTGTGGCCGAGATAGGGTGCTTGCGCCACGCCGTACGGGCTGTAGCCCAGCGCACAGTGCATGCCTTCGTATAGGCCGATATGGGGCATCTTCTGGAATGTGATGCCGGTGGGGCCGAACCAGCTGTGGGTGATCCGCACGTCCGAAAGCTGGGGGAATACCCGGCGCATGATGGCACCGAGGCGAACGCCGGAGACGCCGGGATCGCTTTCCGCCATCGTCGCGCGCCCGCCGAAGACGATCCGCGTCCCGTCGGGCGAGGGGCGGACCGTTCGGCCAAGCTTGCGCGTGTCCACGCAGGGCCGCATCGCGGGCACCACCGAGCGGATGCGTTCGGGGCTCAGCGGCTCGGTGACGATGCCGGCGCCGTGGTAGGGGAGGATGCGGCGTTTGATGTACGGCACCAGATCGCCGCTAAGCGCGTTCGTCGCGATCAGCACGTCGCGCGCGTGAACCTTCCCTTTCGGCGATGACACGACGAACCCGTCCTTGGTGCGTTCGACATGTTGGACTGGCGTCCCGGACACCACGCGCGCGCCGGCCCGCAGCGCGCGGTCGAGCAGCCCGTTGTGGAACAGCGCGCTGTGCACGCACCCTTCGCGCGGGCGAACCTCGCCGCCCACATAGTCGTCGGTGCCGATCTGCTGCCGGACCTCCGCACGGGGGATTGTGTGGACGTCGTAGCCGATCTCGCGCCTGAGCGCCTCGGCCTCGCGCGCCATCTGGTCGTAGTGTCCGGTTTTCGCCGCGCCGACGAAGCGGCCGTTGCGCTGCAAGTAGCATTCGATCTTCTCGCGCTGGATCAGATCGACCGTGAAGTCGATGGCGGCCTCGTCCTCGCGGAAAATCTGAAGCGCCTTCTGCTTGCCGAACGCGGCCGTCGCCTGGGCGTAGAAATGCCGGTTCACGCCCAGATGGCCCTGATTGCGTGAGGACGCGCCCGATCCGGCGGCCTCGGCGTCGAACACCAGGACCTCGCGCGACCGCCGCGCCAGCGTCAGTGCGGCGCTCAGGCCGGTATAGCCCGCGCCCACGATGGCCACATCGACCCGTTCCGGCAGCGTGGCCGGGGCTTCCGACCGGCGCGGCGCAGCGTCCCACCAATACGGATTGGATTGGGTGGTCTCGGCGGGAGGTGTTCGGTCGGACATGGCGGCTTCAGAGTTTCACGGCGACCTTGAGGGCGTCGAACACGGCTTCTTCCGCCGAGCGCGGCGTCAGGCAGTCGCCGATGATGTGGATTTCGGCCGCGATGCCTTCCAGCGCCTCCTCGAGAGTGAGGTCGGATTCGGGCGCGAGGGAGGTGACCAGCGTTTCGGTGTTTTCGCACACGATGGTCTCGCCGTTGGTCGTGTGCTGGAAATAGACGCTGTCCGAATCCGCGCCCACCAGGCGCACCAGCGGGATGACCTCGACGCCCAGCTTCTGGATCTTTCCCCACCAGCCGTCGCGGACATATTGCTGGATCGTCTCACCGGGCATGTAGCCGTTGACGCACAGGCGCACGCGGCGTCCGTCGCGCGCCAGCATCTCGGCCAGGCCCAGGCCGCTCCAGTCGCAGCGCCAGTCGGCGATCACGACCGAGCCGCCCACGTTGGCTTGGCCGGTTAGCACCTGCCACGAGTTGACGACATGCGCGCCTTCGGTGCCGCCCTCCAGATCGAGCGCGCGCGGCATGGCGCCGGTCGCGATGATCACGGCGTCGGGCGCTTCCCGGCGCACCAGCGCGGCATCGACCGTAGTCTTCAGAACGATGCGCGCGCCGGCGCGCTCAGCCTCGCGCGAAAGATTCTCGATGATGCCGCCGAATTCGGCGCGGCCCGGCAACTTCTCGGCCAGGCGCACTTGGCCGCCAAGGCGCGCCTCGCGTTCGTAGAGCGTTACGTCGTGGCCGCGCGCAGCGGCGACGGCGGCGGCCTTCAAGCCACCAGGCCCGCCGCCCGCGATCAGGATCTTGCGGCGCTTCGCCGCAGGCGGGATGACGCCGTATTGCAGCTCACGCCCGCTTTCGGGGAACTGGATGCACGAGACCGACAGGCCCTTGTGGTTGTGGCCAATGCAGGCTTGGTTGCAGGCGATGCAGGCGCGGATTTCGTCCACGCGGCCTTCGCGCGCTTTGTTGGCGATCTCGGGGTCCGCGATCATGCCGCGCGTCATGGCGCACATGTCGGCCTGGCCCGACGCCAGCGTGCGCTCGGCGATATCGGGATGGTTGATGCGCCCGGCCACGAACACTGGCCGGTTCAGCTTCTTCCGCACGACGCCGGCCGTGGGCCCGACATAACCCGGTTCGTAGAACATGCTGGGTGCGATGTGCAGCGAGCCGCCCAGCGAGGTCGAGCCGCCGATGGTGACGTTGAAATAATCGAAATGCGGCTCCAGCGCGGCGCAAAGGTCCAGCGTCTCCTCGGCGCCCAGCCCGTCGGCCATGCCGTTCTCGGCGCCGGAGATACGCATGCCGAGCGGCCGTCCGCCCAGGTGCGGACGCACGGCTTGGGCGATCTCGACCGCGAAGCGCAGGCGGTTCTCCAGGCTGCCGCCGTATTGGTCGGTGCGCCGGTTGACGCGCGGGTTGAAGAATTGAGCAAGGAGATAGCCGTGGCTGGCCAGCACCTCGCAGCCATCGAGCCCGGCTTCGATCATGCGCGCGGCGGCCTTGGCGTAGCAGTCCACCAGCTCGGCGATGAAGGCGCGCGACATGGCGCGGGGCACGACGTGGAAACGCTCGTTAGGTGAATCGGAAGCCGAGTAGGCCACCGGCATGGTGGCGTCGGGTGCGCTCGCGATCTCGCGCCCGGCATGGAACAGTTGGCCGAAGACGCGGCAATCGTATGTGTGGCAGGTCTGGGCCAGCCGGCGGAAACCGGGGATGCAATCGTCGTTGAAGGCCTTGAGCGTCCGGCCCATCAGGTAGGCCGTGGGATGAACGCCCGCGACCTCGGTGATGATCAGTCCCGCGCCGCCCTTGGCGCGCGCGTGGTGATAGGCGATCAGCGCGTCGTTGACTGTTCCATCGGCCAGGCGCGTGCCGTGGCCGGAGAAGAAGATGCGGTTCTTGATCGCCGCCGTCCCGATCTGAAGCGGCGAGAACAGCAGTGGAAAACGTGCGGACATTGTCCCGGCCTCCGCGATGTCCGGAACATCCTAGGGGCCGCGGCAGCCGCCGCCTATAGCGAGGCGCGGACCAGGGCGGCCACGGCCATGCCCGCGCCGACGGCGGCCAAGTCGTGGCGGACGATCAGCTTGGCGGCGAACGCCGCGCCCACGCCGGCCATAAGGGCGGAATCGCCGGACGCCAAGGCCGGCGCTACCAGCGCGCCGATGACGGCGGCGGGCACATGGCCGAGAAACTCCTTCGCGCGCGCCGAGAACGGCAGCCAGCGCATGATCATGTAGCCACCCGCGCGCGTGGCGTAGGTCACGGCGGCCATAGCCAGGATGGCCGCGAGGGTCCAGGCCTCAATCCGCACGGCGCAGCATCCCGGCGCTGGCGCCCGCCAGCGATCCGACCAGCACGTGCCAGCCGGGCGGAAGAAGACGCTCGGCGGCCAAGGCGGCGCCCGCGCCGACCAGAAGGGGGAGGATGTCGGC
>JAPLOM010000060.1:0-4208 GCA_026400755.1 Alphaproteobacteria bacterium | reverse complement strand
TGCCGAAGCGGGTGATGTCGCCGAAGGTGGTGCCGAACAGGTGCCCGGCGATGCTGCCCGCGGTCCAGCCTAGGCACATGGTGATGCCGCCGCCCAGGATGATGGCGCGGTCTGTCTCGCCGTCGTTCCACGCGCGCATGGCGGCCAGCCAGTTGGAATCCGATAGGAAGAACAGCGAGAGATAGACGCGGCCCTGGGGCAGGGGGGCCAGATACGGCCGCACCGCCGCGCCGAACAGCAGGTGCCGCGCGTTAATGGCCAGGGTGGTGAGCGCCAACGGCAGGATGGCGGGCGGGAAGCTCCAGGCCAGAATGGCCGGATATTGCGCCGCGCCCGCGAAGACGATGGCGCTCATCAGCGCGGTCTCGGCGAAACTTATCCCGACCTTTTGCGCGAGCGCGCCGAAGGCCACGCCGAAGGCGGCCGAGCTGAGCGCCGCCGGCAGGACGCCGCGGGCGCCGGCCATGGCGCCGGCGAATGTGAAGGGGACCGGGGACGTCATCGTGGACTACTAACCGTTAAAGTAGTTATATTAACCAATAGAGCGGTTATACGGACCCCAAGTCAAGCGCCATGCGGGGCCTATAACTGGTAAGATGGTTAGCCTGAGGAGGGCGGGATGCGCATCGACGGCCCGAAGTTCATCGGCAACGCGCTGTGCCTCGATTTCGTCAACACGCTGACTTGGCGAGGCACCCGTTGGCCGCACGATTATCTGCGCAGCTATGGCGACCTGGTCGATTGGTCGCGCCGGGGGGGCCTCCTGGACGAGGCCGAAGCAGGCGAGTTGCATAAAAGGGCAGCGAAAGATCGCCGCCGCGGCGACGTGGTTTTGGGCGCGGCGCGGGAACTGCGCGAGGCCATCCACGGACTCACAGCCAGCGTCGCGCGCGGAAAAGGCCACGCTTCCGGGGACATGGCCGTCCTGAACCGGGTGCTGGCGAAGGCGCCGCGGCGGCGCGGTCTGGCCAAAGGCGAGGCCGGTTTCGTGTGGAAGCTGTCCGAACGGCCGCGCACGCTCGACGTCATGCTGTTCCCCATCGCCGAATCGGCGGGCGAGACATTGATCGCGGCCGAGTCCGCGCGGCTTAAGTCGTGCGCCAGCCCGGAATGCGGCTGGGTCTTCCTCGACACCACGCGCGGAAATCGCCGCCGCTGGTGCGACATGGCCGATTGCGGCAACCGCGTGAAAGCGCGCCGTCATTATCTGAAGGCGCACGCGCTGCCCGAAAAGCGACGCTGAGCGCGCCGCTCGCGTCGCCTGCCGCCGACGCGAAACGTCGATCCTCGCCCCGTTGCCTTTTCGGGATCGTTCCGATACGGACGAAGCCTGCATCGCGTGGGGAGGACATCGTGGCCAAGGCGAAGAAGACCAAGAAGGCGAAGGGCGAAACGGCGAAGGCCAAGGGTGGCGCGCAGCCGCCGATCAAGAAGCCGGGCCTGATCGTCAACTGGCTGAAGGGCGATCCGGTCGAGACGCGCGCCAATTCCTGGATGGAATGGGACGGAACGTGGAACCTGGACGCGGCCTTCCTGGGCGCGCCGTTCGACGGCGCGGGCACGGTGCGTTCGGGTTCGCGGCACGCGCCCGACGCCGTGCGCTATGCCTTGCCCTGGTACACGACCTACAGCACGACCGACCGCGTCGACATGAACATGCTGCGCGTGGCCGATATCGGCGACGTGCAGACCATCGTGACCGACATGGACACGAGCTTCCGCAACATCACGGCCACGACGAAGTTCCTGGGCGAGCGCGGCATTCCCGTCGCGGTGATCGGCGGCGACAACTCGGTCTCGTATCCGATCGTGCGCGGTCTGTGCCAGGCCATGCCCAAGGCCAAGTTCGCCCTGGTGCATTTCGACGCGCATCACGACCTGCGCGAGTCGCATTTCGGCGCCATGTCCAGCGGCGTGCCCTACCGCATGCTGCTCGAGAAGCACGGCGACCAGGTGCAGGGCCGCTACATGACCCAGATCGGCATCACGGATTTCTGCAACAACCCGACCCATCACGACTACGCGCGTAAGCAGGGCATCACGGTGATCTCGAACATCGATGCCTACCGCAAGGGCATCGACTATGCGATCGACGTGGCGCTGGACCGGGCCAAGGGGGCGGATGCCATCTTCATCTCGATCGACACGGACGGCGCGGACCAATCGGGCGCGCCCGGCACCGCGGCGCCCAATCCCTTCGGCGTCGATGCGCGCGACGTGACTTGGACCGTGCGCCAGATCGCGGCCAACAAGCGCTGCGTCGGCATGGACATCACCGAGTTCTCGCCGCCCACCGACGTCGCGACCATGACGGCCAACTGGGCGGCCTACACGGTGATGAACTTCTTCTACGGCGTGGCCAGCCGGAAGAAGAAGTAGTGACGCCGGACGCAGCCGCGCGCGCCGCGCGCACGCTGCTCGATGCGCGCCGGGGCGGGTATAAGATTCCCGGCCTGCCGGCGGAGTGCCGCCCGCGCGACATCGACGACGCGTACCAGGTCCAGGATGCGCTGCTCGCGCTCATGGGCGAGGCGTCGTCGGGCTGGTTCCTGGCCTGCACCGCGCCCGCGATGCAGAAGGCGCACGGTCTGCCCGGACCATACTTTGGCCGCATGCTGGCGGGTGCCGTGTTCGACAGTCCGGCGACCGTCGCCATCGGCCCGTCGCCCAAAGGATGGAGCGTGGAGATCGAGCTGGTCTTCCGGCTGGGCCGCGACCTGCCGGCGCGCGCCGCACCCTACGGCGCGGACGAGGTCGCGGGCGCCGTTTCGGCGATGATTCCGGGTCTGGAACTGGTCGACGGACGCTTCGAGGACATGCTGGCGGTGGATGGGCCGAGCCTGGTCGCGGATAACGGCACCGACGGCGTGCTGATTCTCGGCGCGCCCACCGTGGATTGGCACCCCGTCCACCGTGCAAATGTAGCCACGCGCCTGTCGGCCGACGGTCAAATGCTGTCGCCCGGCAGCGGCGCCTCCGTCATGGGCGATCCGCTCAACGCCTTGATCTGGCTCGCGAACGAGCTGTCGAAGCGCGGTCACAGCCTGCGCGCGGGCGAGACCGTCAACACCGGCAACTGCCTGGCCCGTTATTGTTTCGCCCGCGCGGGCCAGACCGTGATCGCCGATTGCGGCCCGCTCGGGTCCGCGACCGCGCATTTAATCGAATAGGAGCAACGGTTTATGACTCCCGACGCGATCGAACGCTGCGCTCAACTGCTCAAGGACGCCCGCCTCGGCAATTACTTCATCGAAAAATTGCCCGCCGACTGTGAGACCAGGACGCTGGCCGACGGCTATGCCGTGCAAGAGCGGCTGCTACAGCTGCTTGGTACGCCGACGACCGGTTATCTTCTCGGCCTGACCAACGAGTACATGCAGAAAAACTTCAACGTCGACGCGCCGTACTATGCACGCATCCTCAAGCCCAATCTGCATCGAAGCCCGAAGCGCTTCGGCCCCAAGGAGTTGCTCACGCGCGGCCTCGAATGCGAGGTGGCGTTCCGGATGAGCCGCGACCTGCCGCTGCGCGGCAAGCCTTACACGGCGGACGATGTCGCTGACGCCGTTGCGTCCATGCATCCTTCGATCGAAGTGGTGAACGGGCATTTCGAGGACTGGCTCGATCTGCCTATGCCCATCGTGCTGGCCGACAACGGCACCGATGGCCCACTGGTCTGCGGCGAGGGCACTTCCGATTGGCGCCGCATCGATCGCCTGAATCTTCCGGTCGTGCTGCACGTGAACGGCCAGGTCGTGGCGGAAGGGAAGGGCGCCAACGCGTTGGGCGACCCGCTGAAGGCGTTGACCTGGCTCGCCAACGCCCTCAACACGAGAGGAATCGGCCTTAAGGCGGGCGAGACGATCAACACCGGCACCTGCGCCACGCTCATTCCCGCCAAGCCGGGCGACGAAGCCGTCGCCAGCTTTGGCCCGTTGGGCGAGGTGAAGATCGTCTTCGAGGCCTGATACGAAAAGGGCCACCCTCGCGGGCAGCCCCAATCTTCTCACGAGGAAGGGCGGTCAGGCTTTGGCGGCCCAGGCCTCGATCTCGACCAGCATCTCTGGCGCCGCCAGCCCGTCCACGATCACCAAAGTGGACGTCGGCTTGCAGTCATTGCCGATCATGCGTTCGCGTGCCGCGCGGTAGCCGGGAATGAACCGCGAGTCGGTCAGATAGACCGTGAACTTCACGATGTCTTCTTTGCC
>JAPLOM010000015.1 GCA_026400755.1 Alphaproteobacteria bacterium | reverse complement strand
CAGCCTCGTCCATGGCATTGTCGAGAACCTCGGCGAAGAGATGGTGCAGCGCCCGCTCGTCCGAACCGCCGATATACATGCCCGGGCGCTTGCGGACGGGCTCCAGCCCTTCCAGTACCTCGATGTCCTTGGCGGTGTAGCTGTCGCCCTTGCCGCCTTTGGCGGGGGCGTCGAAAAGGTCAGCCGTCTTAGCGGCCTTGGGGGCCATGCTCGGGTGCGCTCCGTCGCGTTCGGGCTTATAATACTGCCTGAAGTGGGTTCTAAATGCAAAACTCCACTAAATCTAGTAGTTTAGGACAGGAGGCCGATATGGCGGATGAAGTCGCACACCCTTCATGGCGAAATCGCCATCCGCACGTTGGCCATGCCGGCGGACGCCAATCCGGCGGGCGACATCTTCGGCGGCTGGGTGCTGGGCCAGATGGACATCGCGGGCGGCATCGTCGCGCGCGCCCGCGCCAAGGGGCGGCTCGCGACCGTGGCCGTCGATGCCATGACCTTCAAGCTGCCGGTCTTCGTGGGCGACCTGCTGACCTGCCATGGCAAGATCGAACGGGTCGGGCGGACCTCGATCGCGGTTTGGGTTGAGGCCTGGGCCACGCGCGGCGACGGCACGAAGGTCCTTGTGACCGAGGGCAAGTTCACCTACGTCGCGATCGACGAGAACCGCAAGCCGCGCACGGTGCCCATCGACGATTGACCACCGCGCCGCGCCGCTGCAACGTGGGCGGCGAAATTGATCCCCGGGGAGAATCCGAATGCGTTGGAAGCGCGCTTTGACCGTCGTCGGCGTCCATGCCGAGGGCGAGTACGGCAAGGTCATTACGGGCGGCGTCGTGGACGTGCCCGGCAAGACCATGTTCGACAAGATGGTCCATCTGCGCGATCACGATGACGGCTTGCGCAAGTTCCTGTTGTTCGAACCGCGCGGCGCGGCCGTGCACAGCGCGAACCTGGTGCTACCCTCGAACAACCCGAAGGCCCAGGCCGGCTACATCATCATGGAGTCGACCGAATACCCGCCCATGTCGGGTTCCAACACGATCTGCACCGTCACGGCCATTCTGGAGACCGGCATCCTGCCGATGAAGGAGCCGATCACCGAGCTGACGCTCGAGACGCCCGCGGGGCTCGTCTACCTGACCTGCCGCTGCGAGAAGGGCAAGGTGCTGCAGGTCAAGTTCAAGAACGTGCCGTCCTTCGTCCAGGTGCTGGATGCCAATGTCGAGGTGAAGGGCGTCGGCACGGTGAAGCTCGATGTCGCTTACGGCGGTATGCACTACGCCCTGATCGACGCGGCCTCGGTCGGCTTTCGCATCACGCCCGACGAGGCGCGCGACATCTGCGTCATGGGCGAGAAGATCCGCGCGGCCTGCCAGGACCAGTTGAAGGGCATCGTGCATCCGGAAAATTCCGGCATCCGCCACGTCACGATCACCGAGTTCACCGGGCCGGTGAAACAAAAGGGCAAGGGACTGACGGCCAAGAACACCGTCGTGGTCGCGCCGGGACGGCTCGACCGCAGCCCGTGCGGCACGGGCACCTCGGCGCGCCTCGCGGTCATGCACGCGCGCAAGCAGATCAAGGTGGGCCAAGCCTTCGACCACGAATCGATCATCGGCACGCATTTCTTCGCCGAGATCGTGGGCACGGCCAAGGTGGGCAAGAAGCCGGCCGTGATCCCGACCGTGGCGGGCCGCGGCTATGTCACTTCGATCGGCCAATACGGGCTCGATCCGGACGACCCGATGCCTGAGGGCTACACGCTCTCCGACACGTGGCAGAGCGCGGTGAAGAAGCTGCAGAAGGTGAAGTGACAATGGAAACCCCCTCATGCCCAACGGCGTGAGGGGGTTTTATTTCATCGTCACCCCGGACTTGATCCGGGGTCCAGTGGAGGCCGTCAGGCCGACAGATTAAGCCCTCTTGGCGCGCTCCGCGCGACTGGGCCCCGGATCAAGTCCGGGGTGACAAGGGGAAGATTGCTAATCACCGGTCGTAGCCTGCCTTCGAGTGTTTCTCCAGCAAGGCCCAGTCGATGTCGACGCCCAGGCCCGGCGCGTCGGGCAATTTGGCCGTGCCGCCCTTGATGGTGATGCCGCCGGTGACGAACTTGTGCGGTCCCCAGTCGAGGAAGGAGACGTGGCCTTCGCAATCCACGGGGTAGTGGGTGCGGATGGCGGCGGCCATGTGGCAGCAGGCCGTGTCGCCGATCATCGTGTAGGGGTTGGTGTCGACCGAGACGCCGATATTGGCGCTTTCGCAGATGGCCACGGTCTTCATCGATTCGTGGAAGCCGCCCAGGCGGTTCATCTTCAGAACGATGCGGTCGCAGGCCTGCATGCGCGCGAGCTGGAGCATCTGCTTCGCCGACCAGACCGATTCGTCGAGGATGACCGGCACGCCGCCGTGGCGCCGGACATGGACGTGGCCGTCGAGGTCCGCGTAGGGCAGGGGTTGCTCGATGGATAGGTTGTCGAGTCCGGCATAGCGGCGCAGCGCGGTCACGGTCCACGACGCGCTTTCCCAACCCTGGTTGGCGTCGGCGTCGATGTAGACGTGGCGCGGCGTGGCCTCGACCGCGGCATCCAGCTTGGCCAATTCGGACAGCATGTTGTCGCGGTCCCAACCCTTGGCCAGGACGACGTCGCCGACCTTGATCTTGAGGCCGCGGAAGCCACGCTTCACGAAGTCGCGGCACGCCTCGGCCATGGCCTCCGGCGTCTTGTGGTAGAGGTTGGTCAGCATCTCGAACTCGGTGCGGTAGGCGCCGCCGAGCAGTGCGTGGACTGGCAGGCCGCGCTTCTTGCCGACTAGGTCGTAGAGCGCCATGTCGACGCCCGAGCGCGCGGAGCGGCCGCCGGGCATGCCGCCGCCATAGGCGGCTTCCATCAGGTGGTTGCAGAGGGCGAAGTTGCCGGGGTCGACGCGCCGCAACGCGCCGTCATAGATGCGCGACAGCTCCAGGATCTGGTCCGAGGTCTCGCCGAGATACCATTGCTGGCTCGATGCCTCACCGATGCCGTAGGTGCCGTCCTCGGCCGTGACCTTCATCACGACGGAAGGCGGATGGCTCGGCCAGACGTACTCGTCCTCGATCCAGGCTTCCTTGATGGCCTTCGGATAGAGCCGGAAGCCTTCGACCTTGGCGATCTTCATGATGCGGATTCCCCCAACGCGCGGATACGCGGCGGATTATGGCGGGCTGAATTGTGGGAAGCCAAGCGCCCCCTTCCCTCTAGGGAGGACCTAAGAGGGAAGGGGGCGAACCCGCGCACCCAACTCGTGGCGATGAACACGAGGTGGGCAGGACGCGCGCGGGGCTAGCGCGGCTCGGCCGGGACTGGCTTCTCCTCGCCGCGCGGACGCTCGCTTTGGTGCAATTCCGTGTCGGACTCGGGCCGCCGATCATTGTCGCAGTGACGCGACATGAGTTGGACCAACGGTTCGACGCCGAGATTGCGCCAGATGAACATGGGAAGGTTTCTTCCCCCGCTTGTGTCGTCGGAAAGGACTTTATGAGATTGCGAATTATTTGCAAGTAGAAATTTTTGGCTTTTCCCCCAAGGAAGAATTCCTAGCGCGCGCGTGACCGGCCTGTCGTGCGGGGCTAGGCTTGGCGCCTGGGTTTGCGGCCCATTACGGGCTTTTCGGGAGGGACGAAATGCTGGCAGGAAAAGTCGCCGTGGTGACCGGTGGTGCGCAAGGCATGGGCGCGTCCGATGCCGAAGCGATGATCGCGCAGGGCGCCAAGGTCGTCATCACGGACGTGAACACCGAGAAGGGCGCGGAAACGGAAAAGCGCCTGTCCGCGCGCGGGTCGTGCAAGTTCCTGAAGCATGACGTGACCGACGAAGCCTCGTGGAAGCAGGTGGTCAAGACCACGCTCGACACTTTTGGCGGGCTCGACATCCTGGTGAACAATGCGGGCGTCGGCGGTCGCGCGTCGGTCGAGAAGACCACGCTCGAGACCTGGCGCAAGACCATGGAGGTCAACGGCACCGGCGTGTTCCTGGGCATGCAGGCGGTGTATCCGCACATGAAGGCTCAGAAGCGCGGCTCGATCATCAACATCGCGTCGGTCAACGGCCTGATGGGCGCCCGCTATCCCGACCCCGAGACCACGGCGAACGCCGGCTATTACGCTTCGAAGGGTGCGGTCGTGATTCTGACCAAGCTGGCGGCGACGCAGTTCGGGCCGCACGGAATCCGCGTGAACGCCATCTGTCCGGGTGTCATCCGCACCGAGATGTCGTCGTCGTCTTTCTCCGATCCCGACCGGATGCGCTATTTCGAGAACGTCATCCCGTACAACCGTTTCGGTTCGGTCGAGGATGTCGCCGCGGCGGTCGTGTTCCTGGCCTCGGACCTAGCCGGCTTCATCAACGGCGTCGCGCTGCCCGTAGATGGTGGGCAAACCGCCAAGGCGTAAGCGTTTCCACATCGGCAGGGAGGGCCGCGATGGCGCCGAAGGTCTGCGACATCCTGATCAAGAACGCGTGCGTGCTCAGCATGGACGCGAAGCGCACGATCTATCGGCCCGGCGCGGTCGCGATTTTGGGACGTGACATCCTCATGGTCGGGCCGGAGCGCGAGGTGGCGCCGAAGGTGGCGGCCAAGCGCGTGATCGACGCGGGCGGGGCGGTCGTGCATCCCGGCTTCGTCGAGGCCCATTACCACACGACCATGCACCTGACCCGCGCCTCGATCTCCGACGACCCGAAGCGGCCGGCGGTGGGTTCGTCCGGCGCGGGCGGAAAGGGCAAGCCGATCTACGTTGAATGGGCCAACGCCCTGACCGACGAGGACGAGCATGCCTCGGCCCAGCTCGCATGTCTGGAGATGGCCAAGAACGGCTACACCTGTTTCATGGAGCCGGGCACGGTATTCGAGCCCGACGCCGCGGCCAAGGCGGCCGAGGCGGTCGGCGTCCGCGGCTCGCTGGCCGACGCCTATCTGTCGGACGACCTGGGCGGGACGCAGATGGCCGCCTTGGACCGCTCGCCGCCGACCTTGGAGCGGGCGCTCAAGCTGATGGGCACGGAGTGCCGTCGCAACAAAGACCCGAACGCTTTGATCGGCGGCCATATCGCGGTCTACGGCTCAGGTTCGGCCTCGGACGAATTGCTGCGCGCGGCCAAAAAAAGCGCCGACGACAACAAGGTCGTCTTCACCCAGCACCAATCGTTCTTGCCTCAGGCGGTGGAGACCGACGACAAGCGCCTGGGCAAGCACGCGCTGGTCCACTTCGCCGAGATCGGCGTACTGGGGCCGAACGCCAGCTTCGTGCACATGAACATCCTGCGCGATGACGAGATGGACGCCGTCGTGCAATCCGGCATGTCCGTGATCTGGCACCCCGGCAACTATCTGTTCTACGGCGTGGGGCGCACGACGCGACAGCGCATGCTGGAGTTGCGCGCGCGCGGCACCAACCTGGGTTTCGGCAGCGACGTGTGCAAGCTGTGGAGCTTCGGCGAGTTGCCCTACCTTGCCTATCTCGCGAGCCGCGCCCAGGGCGACTACATCTCGCCGGGCGGCGTGCTGGAGATCGCCACGCTTGGCGGCGCGCGCGCGATGGGCTGGCAGGACCGCATCGGCTCCCTCGAACCCGGCAAGCGCGCCGACATCGTGATCCGCCGCAACGACTTGCCCGAAGCCTGCCCCGGCACGGACCCGGTGTTCGAAACCGCCCTGGTCGCGCGCTCAAAGTCCGTCGACACCGTGATCTGCGACGGCCAGGTGATCGTGAAGGGCGGCCATTCCACCCGCCTGGACGAAGGCGTGGTCTATGAGGCCGCGCGTGCGTCCGCCCGGCGTCTGATGGCCAAGACCGGCCTGAAGGGGGATTTTGACTGGCCCGTTATGGGCGCTTAAGCGGCTAAATCCCCCCCCCCCCCGTCCGGATTGTTTTTTTCTCTTACACCGGGATAATATATACGTAATAAGTTATTTTCCGGCGAAAAAACTCGAGCCGGAGTTTAAGAAAGCACAGAAACATTAATCGGGCGCGCCTTCCGGCGCTTTCCGCGGTTAATGCAACTTTGGAGGCTCCCATGAATTCGTTGAGTTGTCGTTCACTACTTACAAGCGCGGTCTTCGCCGGCACGTTGGCGCTGGCGTCCGGCAGTGCATGGGCCGATAATCACCTCCCGGTCAAAGATCCCCTTCGGGTCGTGAAGATCGCGAAAGGGCAGCCGATCCTTGTCGCTTTTTTTACCGTTTTGTCGGGTCCTGACGTGGGACAAGGTCTCGACCCGTATCGCGGCGCGCAGCTTGCGGCCGAGGACATCGGCGGCAAGCTGTTGGGCCACCCGATCCGTTTCACGGCCGAAGATGACGGCTGCAACGCGGAAGGCGGACAGACGGCAGGCACGAAGATCGCCGCGAATCAGCAGGTGGTGGTCGCGCTGGGCTCCAACTGCTCCAGCGCCACGATCCCGGCGGCGCCCATCTTGTGGAAGGCGGGCATCCCCACGATCTCGCCGGGTGCGGCGTCGCCGAAGCTGACTGATCCGGCTGCACGCGGTCCGGGTTACGAAGGCTTCTCGCGCGTCATCTTCAACGCGGCGTTCGAGGGCGAAGCGTTGGCCGATTGGGCGAAGAACACCAAGAAGCTGGAATCGGTCGGCGCCATCCATGACGGCACGCCGTATGTCCAGGGCCTGGTCGAGGCTTTCACCAAGAAGTTCACGTCCCTCGGCGGCAAGGTGGTGGCGGTGGAAGCCATCAACCCGCAAGACGTCGACATGCGTCCGATGCTGACGCGACTCTCGACCGCGAAGCCGCAGATGGTCTTCTTCCCGACCTTCATCGCGGCGTCGGCCCATATCATCAGGCAGTCGAAGGAAATCGAAGCTTATAAGAGCATCTTGATGATGGGTTCCGACAACGTGCTTGATAAGAACATCATCGCGCTGGCCGGAAACTCGATCGTCGGATTCACCATCGTCTCGCCGCCGCTCGACGCCGAATCCCAGGGCGCGGGCTACAAGAAGCTGGTGCAGCAATACACGAAGAAGTACGGCGAAGGCCCGACGACGGCGTGGACGCCCTACGGCTACGACGCCTTCATGGTCGCGGCCGAGGCTATCAAGAAAGTCGGCGTGGTGGATAAGGATGGCACGCTCTACATCCCGATCACCAAGCTGCAGGCCGCCATCATGGCCACCAAGGACATGAAGGGCCTGTCAGGCACGATCACCTGCCGCCCGAATGGAGACTGCGCCCAGTTTCGCGCGGTCTTCTATCAGTACGTCAACGCCGATCCGAACACGTTCGACGTGGGCAAGAATCCGAAGGGCGTGAATCCGTAAAAACGCAAGCATTTCCGCGAGACGGGGGAGGCGAAAGTCTCCCCCGTTTTTTATTTGGGTGGTCGGATCAGACGCCGCCGATGCTCTTGACCTTGTAGAACACGCAGGTCGGCGTCTTCGTCGTGCTGGCCTCGAAGTTGCGGCAGTTCTCGGGCCGGTCCTCGTAGGCGCCGCAGCGCCCGTCGCGCTGGAGTTTGGGGCAATTGAGCGTCCAGGAGTTGTATTTCTTGCCGTTGATCCGGTAGCTGCGCTCGATATCGACCGGCTGGTAGGGCATCTTGTTGCGCTCGATGTATTCATGCACCGCCCATATGCCTTCTTCGGCGGGGAACACGAGCGTGCCGTCCTTGGCCGTGACGTCGCCCTTCTTGTCGCTGGTCAGGACAAGGCCGCGGCAGCAATAGCCGGGATCGGGACAGAGGTTGCAGAGACTCATCGCGTCTCTCCTTCGAGTTTAATTCGCTTTTTATGCGTCAAATCGGTGCAAAGAAGAAGGGCCGTTCCTCGTGGAACGCCCCTTCGCCTTGATGGCTGGTCGCTGGCGCGATCAGACCGAGTAGTACATCTGGAACTCGATCGGGTGCGGGGTGTGCTCGAACGCATACACCTCTTCCCACTTCAGTTCGATGTAGGCGTCGATCAGATCGTCGGAGAACACGTCGCCCTTCTTGAGGAAGGCGCGGTCGCCGTCGAGGTTCTGGATGGCTTCGCGCAACGAGCCGCAGACGGTCGGAACGTTTTTCAACTCCTCCGGCGGCAGGTCGTAGAGGTTCTTGTCCATCGGGTCGCCCGGATGGATGCGGTTCTGGCGCTTCGAAGCCCGGGATCAGGCGCTTGTAGCTGTTGGTCAGCGGGTTGGTGAAGGCGTTCAGCGCCTTGGCGTGCTTGATGATGCCGCCGATGTAGTAGAGCGCCATGTCCGACAGATCGGCATAGCCCGAGCCCGCGAACAGAGGCTTGCCGCCCTTCCAGATCGATTGATGCACGTGCATGCCCGAGCCGTTGTCGCCCTTGATGGGCTTGGGCATGAAAGTGGCCGACTTGCCGTAATTGTCGGCGACCATGTGCACGCAATACTTATAGATCTGCATCGCGTCGGCGCATTTTACCAGCGTGTCGAACTTGATGCCCAGCTCGTGCTGCGCGGGCGCGACTTCGTGGTGATGCTTCTCGACCGTGACGCCCATCTCCTTGATGAAGGAGAGCATCTCGGCGCGCAGGTCCGAACCGCTGTCGAGCGGCGGGACGGGGAAGTAGCCGCCCTTGACCGGCGGGCGGTGGCCCCGGTTGCCCATCTCGAGCTCGCGGCCCGTGCCCCAAGGACCTTCCTCGGAGTCGAGCTTGTAGAAGGCCGTGTTCATGCCGACTTCGTAGCGCACGTCGTCGAACACGAAGAACTCGGCCTCGGGGCCGATATAGGCCGTATCGCCGATGCCGCTGGACTTGAGGTATGCCTCGGCGCGCTTGGCGACCGAGCGCGGGTCGCGGCTGTAGCCCTGGCCGGTCGAGGGCTCGATCACGTCGCAGACGATGATCAGGCTGGGCTGGGCCGAGAACGGGTCCATCACAGCGGTTACCGTGTCCGGCATCAGGATCATGTCGGACTCGTTGATGCCTTTCCATCCGGCGATAGAGGAACCATCGAACATGATGCCGTCGGCGAACGCCGCCTCGTCCATCGTGCCGATTTCCTGCGCCACGTGATGCCACTTGCCGCGGGAATCGGTGAAGCGGAGGTCGACGTATTTGACCTCGTTGTCCTTGATCAGCTTCATGACTTTTTCAACAGACATGCCTTGTCCTCGTGCCATAGGGTGGGAGTGTCGTTCGCGGGCGTCGCCGCCCGTCTTCTCTTTTCGACGAACGTCGCCGTCCGCTGGGCGGTTAGATGGCGTCCGCGCCGCGCTCGCCGGTGCGGATGCGAATCACTTCCTCGATCGGTATGACGAAGATCTTGCCGTCGCCGATGCGGCCGGTGTTGGCCGCGTTCTGGATGGCCTCCACGGCGCGATCGACCAGCGCGTCCTCGAGGACGACCTCGATCTTCACCTTGGGCAGGAAATCGACCACGTACTCGGCGCCACGATAGAGCTCGGTGTGGCCCTTCTGGCGGCCGAAGCCCTTTACCTCGGTGACGGTCAGTCCCTTGAGGCCCAGTTCGTTGAGCGCCTCTTTCACTTCTTCCAGCTTGAACGGCTTGATGATGGCTTCGATCTTCTTCATGGGCGCTCCGCACAAGCTGAAGCCACGCCTTAGCAGGCGCGACCATTCAAAATGATGTCGCTCTCCTCATTGCACTCCCTGTGCCATTCAAGCGGATAATATAAATCGTTGATTCGGCAAGGTTTTGCCTACTCGCCGGGCAATGGGGTGGTTAGACCTGTGCCTAAATCGTGGGCATTTGCTGAATTTTCAATCGGTCCAGGTATCGGTTAGATTTCGCCACCACCAACCGCCGGAACTCCTTAGATGCTACAGGACGTCAAATTTTATTCGCCGGAAGACCTCGCGAAGTTCTCCGAACTGGGCATAACACCTGCAGGCATTGACGCGTGGCTTTCTAGTCCGGTGCATGACCGTCTTGTCCGCACCTTTGACAGTTACCCTCCAAGGTCACTGCTTTCCAACACCGCCCGCGCATTTCTCTACCACTGCATAGTGTGTAAAAGGCCAAGGCGCGTGTTGGAGATTGGCACTTATCGGGCTGGAACAACGGAAGTTCTCGCCCGCGCGATGAACGAGATAGATTGTGGAGAGCTTTACACCATCGATCCGTATGGCGATGGGATCATCCAACCGATTTTGGAAGCATGGCCCGAGAACTTGAGGTCCCGAGTTCGCTTCCAACCGACAGACTCCATGATTTTTCTTTCGTACGCCTTCTCGGACAAACTTACCTTCGACATGATCTTCATCGATGGTAATCATGATTACGAGTTCGCTCTATTCGACTTGCTCGCATCGTCTCTCGTCGTATCGAGGAGCGGCGTTTTTGTTGCGGACAATACCGATCAGGTTGGCCCGCACTATGCGGTTAAAAAATTTCTTGCTGACCATCCGGAGTGGCGGCCGCTAAGACGGGAAATTTCATCTAGCAAGGATCCATTTCATGCTGGCGGGTTCGATGTGGCAGGAACGACGTTTCGAGTTCTTCTTGCGCCGGACAAATTCTCCTTGGGCCCGCGTCCGATAAGCTTTGGTGCCAGACGTTGCCAGGCAATTCCGGTTTCATCAGTTCAGCTCGATTTAGAGTCATCACCTTCGGGAACTCTATATGCCAAGGTCTATCGGCGGGCTTTTCCGAAAGACGTGTCAGATCATTCTCACCCGGAAGAAATAAAGGTCACCGGCTCCCTTCATGTGCCAAGGGGGAGCTGCGGCAAAACGACCGTTCCCTTCCCGCATTCGCTTGTGTGCAAAAGTCCGGCCGACTACTGGCATGTATCGGAGCTTATTCTGGCCTTCGTTCCGGATGATGGAGGCCAAAATTTGCTGTTGAGAGATGAGCCATCTCTGGCCTGACATGTCGCCATGTGGGGATGATAGTCATCGTTGCCAGGGAGAATGTTGTGAAGCCCGCGAATTCCGTCCTGTCCGCCTACGAGACCTCGGTGTTCGAAGTGATGTCGCGCCTCGCGCGCGAGAACGAAGCAGTCAATCTCGGTCAGGGATTTCCGGACACGAACGGGCCCGACGACGTACGCCGCGTCGCCGTCGAGGCGACCGAGAACGGCCCCAACCAGTACCCGCCGTCACCCGGCTTGCCCGAGCTGCGTCAGGCGGTAGCCGCCCACGGCAAGCGCTTCTACGGCCTCGATATCGATTGGCAGAAAGAGGTGGTGGTCACCTCGGGCGCCACGCATGCACTGGCCTCGTGCTTTCTGGGCTTGATCGAGCCGGGCGACGAGGTGATTCTGTTCGAACCCACCTTCGACACGTATCTGCCCATGGTGCGCCGCGCGGGTGCGATCCCGAAGCTGGTGCGGCTGCAGCCGCCCGATTGGAAGCTGCCGCGCGAGGAGTTGCGCCGCTCCTTCTCGCCTAAGACAAAGCTGATCGTCGTCAACAGCCCGATGAATCCGACCGGCAAGGTCTTCAGTCGCGACGAACTGCAATACATCGCCGATCTGGTGCTGGAGTTCGACGCCTATGCCGTGTGCGACGAGGTGTACGAGCATCTGGTCTTCGACGGGCTGAAGCACATCCCGCTGATGACCCTGCCCGGCATGCGCGAGCGTTGTGCGCGCATCGGTTCGGCCGGCAAGACGTTTTCGCTGACCGGCTGGAAGATCGGTTATGTCACGGCGCCGCCCAATCTGTGGCAACCGATCTTCCGCGCACACCAGGCCGTGATCTTCAGCGTGGCGCCCGCGACGCAGAAGGCGGTCGCTTACGGTCTCGGCAAGGACGACGCCTATTTCGCGAGTCTCGCGGCCGAGCTTCAGGGCAAGCGCGACCGCATGGCCGCGGGTCTCGCGCGCGCGGGTCTCGACGTGCTGCCGTGTCATGGCACCTACTTCATCACCGTCGACATCAAGAAGCTGGGCTTCAATGGCGACGACGTGGAGTTCTCCAAGCGCCTAGTCGCCGAGGCGCGCGTGGCCACCATCCCACTGTCGGTGCTCTACGAGGGCGAGGTGCCGCGCACGCTCATCCGCTTCGCCTTCTGCAAGCAGGACAGCGTGCTGGACGAAGCCAGCCGCCGCCTGGCCAAGCATTTCGGTACGGCGTGAAATTCAACGCGGCTTGAGCGTGCCCTGCGAACCGCTGCCGTCCAGACAGGTCACGTCGCTGCCCGGCGGTTCGTAAACGACCGTCGCGCGGCCCGGCATCCATAGGGCCGGCGGGCCCGGCACGCCGGTCAGCCCGCCGAAGCCGCCCGGTGGCGGCATAGGCGCTGTGCCGCCATAGCTCTCATACGTCGTGCTGTTGCTGCCCACTGCCGTGGCGTTGCCGCCCGCGCCTTCGAACAATCCGTCGGTGCCCGCCGGGATGGGGGCGATCAGCCAACCACCGCCGATAAAGGGAACCCAGCGTGGTATCCGGCCCCGGCCCGGGACGCCCGGCGCACCCAGGGTGGAGATGCCGCCTTTGCCGCCTTCGGCGATCACCACCGCGCCGGGCGAGAAGGCGATGGCGACGGCTTCGCCGGCGTGCCCGCCGTCGCATCCGTTGCCGCCGATCCCCTTCGGCGCGCCGCCGTTGCCGCCGTGTCCCGACAGCGCGACGACGAGACCGTCACCGCCGCCGCCGAGGCAGAACGCGCCGCCGCCCTTGGCCGGGCCGGGATTGGCCGGCATGCCGTTGCCGCCGATCGCGATGAGGATGCGGCCATGCAGGGTCGGTTCGATCAGGGATGCGCCCACGCCATCCCCGCCCGCCGCGGGGCCTTCGGCGCCTAGCACGACGATGGTCGGTACCGGTTGGACCGGGCCGCCACCGAGCGGTTTCAATTTCATGATTCCTTCGTCGCGGCGTTGGGATTGGGATGCGGCCACGAGAAGCGCTTGTTCGGTTCGCGCGATCTGGCGCAACGTGGCGCGGTCCACGACGAAGGGACGTGGCAGGTTGGGATCGAAAGAGATGGCCGTGTTGGCCAGAAGATCGATGAACGCTTGGCCGGCGGGCATGCGTATCCCCCTGAACGGGGCCGGGCCTATGCCTTGCGCGAAGCGGCCGCAGCCTCTAAATAGCGCCTTGGACGGTGTCCATAGCTCAGTTGGTTAGAGCGTCCGGTTGTGGTCCGGAAGGTCGTCGGTTCGAGCCCGATTGGACACCCCAATTTCCTTCTTATTCACTGACGTTTGTTCTATCGGCTTCTCAGGGCGCGGAAGCCCATGAGCAGGACGATGGAGCCCAGCACCGCGATGGCGATGCTGCCGAAGTTCAGCCCGTCGACCGCGCCGAAGCCCAGCGCCGTTCCGATGAAGCCGCCGATCACCGCGCCCACGATGCCGATCACGATGGTGACGAAGAAGCCGCCGGGGTCGTTGCCCGGCAGGATCCATTTGGCGATCGCGCCCGCGATCAGCCCCAACACGACCCACGCCAGAAAGCCCATGATCTTCTCCCCGTGACGATGCCTACCGAAAGTGTCGGTCCCATGCGGGGCCGGCGTCAATCTCGGCGAGTAGGCTAGGCGCTACTGGGAGACGGCGGGCGGCCTGGCGGGCTCGGAGCCCGGCGGCGGCGGCGCGATGTTATCGACCGGCTCGGCCTTCCAATCCTTCGGCGGGCCGGGATCGTCGGCATTCTGGGAATCGATGCCGGTGATTTTGTAGCCTTTGGCGGCCATGCATTCGCGGATGCGCACAACCATCCGGTTGCTGCCCTTGGAGGTGGCCACGTCGTCGTAGCCCGATGTGGCCGCGCCGCCCGCGACGGCGCCGACCATAGCACCCAAGGCGGCATTGCCTGCGATGGCGCCACCCGCCGCGCCCGCGGTCACGCCAAGGACCACACCCGGTGCGACATCCTGCTGGCGTGCGTTTTCCTGACAGACCAACAGATCGTAGTCGTACTGACCCTTGGTGTGGCCGGTCATGTCGACCTGCGGCACATATGGCTTCTTGTCGCCGCACGCGGCCAGGGCGGCAGCCACCGCTAGCACCGTCAGAATCCTGCTCTTCACGTCGCTTCCCGTCTCAACGCTTTGGGTCGCTACCGTGCCAGCCCCGAGATGGAAAGGGAAGCGCGGGGATGCCTATTGGCGCATCACCTCGACCATCGAGCGGTAGAAGGACGCCACGCCCTTTTCCCAGGCCGGCGCCATGCGGGTGCCGATGCCGGCCGCGTCGCGAATCTCGTGGTTCTTGTGGACATAGATCGCGAAGGGCGTGTCCTGGGCGAAGACCTCTTTCCAACTCACCACATTCTCGTCGCGTGCCTGCTTGAAGGCGGGGTCGGTCGCCGATTCGCCCGGGTAGTAGTGGACGAAAACAATGTTGGTCTTGTCCGACCCGTCGGGCAGGAACAGGCCGAGCAGCGCGTGGTTCGGCCGCGTCTGGATCGCGCCGATGGGCATGATGGTGACGAAGTGGCTGCGGGGCTCCGGCGCGTTCTCTTTCAGGATGCGCGGGAAGTTGAAGTGATAGCCCATGGCCGTGCCGGAATCGCGCGTATCGCTGTAGATGCGCGCGTTCGACGTCATGACGTAGAGCCCGTCATGGTGCGCGTTCTCGTGATTGTTGTGCTTCACGCCCTGGATGAGCTGCGGGTGCGCGAAGGGGATGTGGTACTCGTCCAGCACCGTCTCGACCGCGACCTTCCAGTTGCCTTCGTACACGGTCGACCAGCTTTCGGCGCGTTTCAGCGTGGACAGGTCATAAAAAGAATCCAGCAGGTCGTTCAGCGGCTGGATGTGTTCCTCGAACGGCTTGGCCTTGCCGTCGATGTTGACGAAGATCATGTCGAGCCACTGGCCGATGCGGACCGGCTTCAAGTCCACGTCCTCCATCTTGAAGGACGGATCGCGGTTCGAGCGGTCGCCGCCGATCTTGGGCGTCGCGACAAGCTTGCCCTCCAGGTCGTAGGTGAAGGCGTGCCAGGGGCACATGAACGTCGAGCGGCCCTTGCACGGCTCGGTGACCACGCGCATCGCGCGGTGTCGGCAGACGTTCAGGAACGCGCGCACCTGCTTGTCCTTGCCGCGGACCAGAAGGATCGGCCATCCGGCCAACTCCACCGGCTTGGCGTCGCCGGGGTCGGGGATGTCCGAGGCGAAGCCGACGGGGCTCCAGATGCGCGGGAAATAGTCGCGCTGCTCCAGCGCGTAGAACTCGGCGCCGAACATGCGGCCGGGCAGGCCGATGGCCTCGCCGACCGGCTTGTACAGCTTCTCGATATCGCTGGCGTCCAGGAAGTCCGCCAAGGTCTTGCTTGTCGTCATCGCGCGCATCCTGTCTTGCCCGGCACGTCCTCCGCGCCCGTCCTGGCGATTTTACAGGCTTCCCCAGGTTCATTGTCCATTTCAATGTTTCTATTAGAATAATAGAAAGAAACTATTTAGGGGCGGCAGCCATGAAGCTGGATCGCATCAAGCATTTTGTCGTCATGGCCGAGGAACTGCATTTCGGTCGCGCGGCCCGGCGGCTGAACCTGTCGCAGCCTTCGCTGACCTTGCAGATTCAGAATCTGGAGGCCGAGGTCGGTCTGACCCTGATCCGGCGCAGCAAACGCCGGGCGGAACTGACGCCCGCGGGCCGACAGTTCCTGGTCGAGGCGCGGCTGGCCTTGCACCATGCCGAACAGGCAGCGGCGCGGGCGCGTCTGGCCGCTGCGGGCGACACGGGCCATCTCTCCATCGGCTTCAGCGTCGACTACGCTCACGGGTTCCTGCCCGGCCTCTTGGCGTCGTTCCACCGGCAGTTTCCGAACGTAAAGATCGAATCGCGCCTCGATGTCTCGGCCAACCTGTCGCCGGCCGTGGCGGAGCGGACGCTCGACTTGGCGTTCCTCAGCCCGCCGTTGCTGGCCCATCCGACCGCCTTGCGCGAGCAGCGCCTGCCGGCCACCCGCATCGTGGCATTCCTGCCGCCGCGCCACCGCTTCGCGCGCCGCCGCAAGATTCGCCTGGCCGACCTCAAGGCCGACCCATTCGTTCTCACGCCGGTGACCGGCTGGACCGGCTTCTATCAGCAGGTCGCACGCCTGTTCGATGAGGCCGGCTTCGTGCCCGACGTGAAGCACGAGGTGCTGGACGCGGCCATGGTGGAGAATTTGGTGGCCGAGGGGGTCGGGGTCTCCATGGTCAGCGTGGGCTCCATGCCCGCCAAACCGCAGCGCGTGGCGGTGGTCGATCTGGACAGCCGGCTCGCGCGCATGAACCAGGCCGTCGTGTGGCACGAGCAGAACGATTCGCCCGTGCTGCGGAACTTCCTGGCCGCTGTCCGCGCCCACGTGGGCGAGGGAACGGTCAGTCGCGCAGCAGATCGATGACGTTCTTCTGGAACTCGTGGATATTCCGTTCCCAGAACGGCGCCGCGTGCGTGGCGATGCCCGCGGCGTCGCGCCGCTGGTAGTTCTCGTGGACGTAGCGGACGAAGGGAACGTCCTGCTCGAACACCAGCTTCCATTCCGCCGCTAGGTCGGCGCGCACCTTGGCGAGCGCCGGATCGTCCGCCGCGTTGCCGGGATAATAGTGGACGAAGCGCACCTTGGTGCTTTCCGGCCCGTCGGGCGTGAACAATCCTTGCAGCACATGATTGGTGCGCGTTTGGAACACGCCGGTCGGAAACACGCTCATGAAATAGGTGCGCAGAAGCCCGTCCTTGTCGGGCGAAACGATCTGGCGCAATCCCGCGTCCTGCGCCATGGCCGTGCCGGGATCGGGCGCGCTGGCGAATTCGCGCGCCGATGAGTTGGCGTAGAAGCAGTTGGCGGCGGAATGAAGTCCGGGCACCGAGCGGCGAACGCCCTTGATCAACTGCGGGTGGCCCCAAGGCAGGTGATAGTCCTCGATGGCGCCCTCGACCGAGACCTTCCAGTTGCCGGGATAGGTGACCGACCATTCGTCCGAGCGGCGCAAATCCGAGAAGTCGTAGTGCGAGAGAAGCGCGTTCAGCGGGCGCATGTGCGTTTCGAAATCCGGCGCCGTGCCGTCGATGTTCACGAACAGCATGTCGAGCCACTGGCCTACTTTGACCGGCTTTAGGTTCAGTCCGCTCGTGTCGAAGGTGGGATCGTTGGCGCTCTCGCCCGCGATACGCGGTGTTGAGAGTAATTTGCCGTTCATATCGTAGGTCCAGGCGTGCCACGGGCAGGTGAAGGCGCTGCGCCTCTTGCAGGGTTCAGTCAGCACGCGCATGGCGCGGTGACGGCAGATGTTATGGAAGGCGCGGATCTTTCCGTCCTTGCCGCGCGACAGGATCAAGGGCCAGCCCGCCAGTGTCACCGGCATGGCGTCGCCGGGGTCGGGAATGTCGCTGGCGAAGCCGACCGCGCACCAGGTGCGGGGGAACAGGCGCTTTTGCTCCAAGGCGTAGAATTCGGCGCCGTAGGCGCGGCCGGGCAAACCGTGGGCTTGGCCGGTTGGGCGGAAGATCGCCCCGATGTCGCTCGGATTAAGCAGATCCGTCAGGCTCGTCATCGCAACGCACCCTTTCGTCCAGATGGCCCGCGTCCTCCACGAGCCATGGGGATTCTAGGGGCCGCGCGGCCCTCATTGTCCATTTCAATGTTTCTATCAGACTAATAGGGAATCACTATTTCCCTATAGAGGACGCGGCCTATCGGCGCGCGCCGCGCGGCCGTTACGGCTTATAGATCAGGTCGAAGGATTCGCAGACGCATGGCGCGTCCATGTGCCATTCCTTGCCCCAGGCCGCGCACTGGCGCTGGAAGAANGCTGCCGTCGCCTTCGTTCTCGACCGAGGAGAACTCCTCGCCGATCTCGTTGAAGGGCCTCACCTCGATTTTGGTGACGCGCACCACGGCGAGCGGCGTGTTCTTGCTGTCGACTACGACCCAATAGTCGCCCGGATTGCGTCGCTTGACGCCGGTGACCTCGAAGTCCAACGCCATATGGCAGGTGCCGCGCTTCAAGCCTTCGGCAGCCAGGCCGCTGATATAGTCGACCTTGGTCGAGAACTTGGGATCGGCAAAGGTCGAAGCGATGTAGTCGTTGGTCTGGATGCCCTTCGCCTTGCGCGCCTTCTGCCAGAAGGCTTCGACCTCGGGCGTTTTCTTGCCAATCATGGTCCTGCTCCCTCCCTGTGACCGCGCGATGGTAGCAGCAGGCGGGCGGGGGAATCCAATCGCCGTCTTTCGCCACCGGGGCTGTTCTGGTTAACTGCGCGATCTTCGATCTTTAGAGGCTTCGCCATGGCCGACCCGCTTCCCACCCACGCGCGCATCGTCATCATCGGCGGCGGCGTCGCCGGCTGCAGCGTGGCCTATCACCTGGCCAAGCTGGGCGTGAAGGACGTGGTGCTGCTGGAGCGCGGCACGTTGACCTGCGGCACCAGCTGGCATGCGGCGGGGCTAATCATGCAGCTTCGCACCACGTCGGTCTTGACCGAGCTGTGCAGCTATACGGCCAAGCTCTACAGCCGGTTGGAAGCGGAGACGGGCCAGGCCACCGGCTTCAAGCAGGTGGGCAGCCTACCGGTCGCGCGCAACGACGATCGCTGGACCGAGATCAAGCGCATCGCTTCGCTGGGCCACTACTTCAACATCGATGCGCACATCCTCTCGCCCAACGAGGCCGTGAAGCACCATCCGCTGATAGATCCGAGCCGTATCGTCGGCGCGCTGTTCATTCCCGGTGACGGCCAGACCGATCCGGTTGGCACGGTGATGGCGCTGGCCAAGGGCGCGCGCACCGGCGGTGTCCGCATCTTCGAGCATACGTCCGTGACCGGCATCGATGTGAAGGGCGGCCAGGTTTCGGGCGTGAACACGGAGTCCGGCCGCATCGCCTGCGAGGCCGTCGTCCTGTGCGGCGGCATCTGGTCGCGCGACATCGCCGCCAAGGCGGGAGTGAACGTGCCCCTCTATGCGTCCGAGCATATGTACGTCACGACCATGCCCATCGAGGGCGTGAAAACCGGCCTGCCCGTCATCCGCGATACCGACGGCTATGCCTATATCAAGGAGGACGCGGGCAAGTTCGTGATCGGCGCGATCGAGCCTGAGGGCAAGCCGCTGCCCATGGACAAGCTGCCGGCCAAGTTCGAGTTCGGCGAACTGCCCGAGGACTGGGAGCATTTCGAGCGGCCCATGGAAAATGCCATGGACCTGGTACCCAAGCTGCGGGATGCGCAGATCCGCCATTTCATGAACGGTCCAGAAAGCTTCACGCCGGACAACCGCTTCATCGTCGGCGAGGCGCCCGAGGTGCGGAAGTTCTATGTCGCGACCGGCTTCAACACGCAGGGCATCCTGTCTGGCGCCGGCGTCGGCAAGGCGCTGGCGGAATGGATCGTGGCCGACGAGCCTCAGATGGACTTGTCCGAGATGGACATCCGCCGTTTTGCGCGATTCCAGACCAACAAGAAATTTCTGCACGAACGCATCCGGGAAAGCTTGGGCCTGCTCTATGCCATGCATTGGCCCTATCGCCAGGTCGAATCGGCGCGGCCCGTGCGCAAGACCGTCCTGCACGACCGCTTGGCCGCTCGCAATGCCTGCTTCGGCGAGACGGCGGGGTGGGAGCGCGCCAACTGGTACGCGCCGCCGGGCGTGAAGCCGGTCTATGAATATTCCTACAACCGTCAGAACTGGTTTCCGCACGTGGCCGAGGAACACCGCGCGGTGCGCGAGCGGGTCGGGATGTTCGAGCTGTCGTCCTTCGCCAAGTTCGTGATCGAAGGGCCGGACGCCGCGCGCGAGTTGCAGCGCATCGCGGCCAACGACATGGAAGTGCCGGTGGGCAAGATCGTATACACCCAGCTTCTCAACAAACGCGGCGGTATTGAATCCGATCTGACCATCACGCGCATGGCCGAGGACCGCTTCATGGCGGTGACCGCCGCGGCTTGCCAGGTGCGCGATCTGACCTGGATCAAGGCCAACCTTTCGTTCGATGCACGCGCCGCGATCGTGGATGTGACCTCGGGCTTTGGCGTGCTGTCGATCATGGGGCCGCGCTCGCGCGAGCTTTTGCAGAAGGTCACGACGGCCGACCTCTCCAACGAAGCATTTCCTTTCGGCACCGCGCAGGAGATCGAGATCGGTTACGGCAAGGCGCACGCCTTCCGCGTCACCTATGTGGGCGAGTTGGGTTGGGAGCTCTATATCCCGACCGAGTTCATGCAGGACGTGTTCGATCTGATCGAGAAGGAGGGGCAGGGGTTGGGCTTGAAGCTGGCCGGTTACCACGCGCTTGATTCTCTGCGCAGCGAGAAAGCCTATCGCCACTGGGGCCACGACATCTCGCCGGGCGACTCGCCGCTGGAAGCGGGGCTGGGCTTCGCGGTGTCCTGGAAGAAGAACGGCGATTTCATCGGCCGTGCGGCGCTGGAGGCGCAGCGTGGCAAGCCGCTGTCTCGACGTCTGGTCCAGGTGGTAATGGAAAAACCGGAGCCGCTGCTGTTCCACAACGAGCCCATCCTGCGTGACGGCAAGGTGGTGGGGCGTATCACCTCGGGCAGCTATGGCCACACGCTCGGCCGCGCGGTCGGCATGGGCTATCTGGAGCGTAAGGAAGGCGTCGATAACGCGTTCGTCGAATCCGGCCGCTACGAGATCGAGATCGCGGCCGATCTTCACCCTGCGCGGGTATCGTTGAAGCCCCTCTACGATCCGAAGGGCGAACGCATCCGCATGTGATGCGGACTCCGCGTCACGCCCACGCGCGGTGCAGGAACGTGGTGGCGATGTATTTCGGGCCGCTGATGGTGGGCGCGCCCCGGTGCCGGTGCAGCCACGTCACGGGAAAGAGCACCAGCCGTCCCTCGACCGGGTCGATGGCCTCGCCCTGAACTTCGAACTCGGTGCGTCCGCCCTCGGCCACCGTGTTGAAGTACCACTGGGCGGCCAGCACGCGCTCGCGTGTCTGGGGGCTGGAATTGTCGATATGCCATTCGAAGCTTCCGCCGGGTGGGTATTTCTTCACCCGCAGGTTCTCGACGTCGATGCTCTTGTGCTCGCTGCCTGCCAGGAACTTCACGGCCTCGCGGTATTTCGGGAAATGCTCCATCAGCGATTGGCGTAGGTGGCTGTCCACGTCCGTCCAGCCGGGTGTCGTGGCGATGGCCAACTCCAAGGTCGTCTTGCCCTTTTCCACCACGTTGCCGTGATAGGCGTTCATGGTGCCGGGAAACTTGCGCTCGTCCTTGTCAAAGCGCGCGATCACGTCGCGGCAGAACTCCGGCGTCAGCGCGCGGTCGTAGATGCGGATGAAGTTTTCCATGCCCGGTCCGATGAATTGGCAATCGATTGTCGTGTATTGGCCTTGAAACGCCAAGCCGCAAGGGTGGAACATGAGCGACCGGCAGCGATGGCCGGGATAAGGGGAGGACGTCATGGCGAAGAAGACGGCTCGGCCGGTCGATTCGGCCGCGATGGCGCGCGCGGCCTCGCGCACGCCAGTCATCACTCTGTCGGACACCGAGGCGCGTCTCGACATGGTCAAGATGCGCGCCTACCGGCTCCAGCGCGTGCGCGACGAGCTGAAGCGGCTGGATTACGGCGCCGCCGTCCTGTTCGACCCGATCAACATCCGCTACGCCACCGGCAGCCGCAATCACTCGGCCTTCATTTTTCACTTTCCCAGTCGTTACCTGTTCGTTCCGGTCGATGGTCCGGTCATCTTGTTCGAGGGCGACACCTACCGCCCGGTGGGCGCGGGGTTGGAGACGATCGACGAGATCCGGCCGATGATCCCGACCAACTTCTTCTTCGTCGGTTCGCGGCTGGACGAGATGGTGCGCGCCTGGGTCACCCAGATCACCGACCTGGCCAAGAAGCATTGTGGAAAGAACAAGCGAATCGCGATCGACAAGTGCGATCCACGCATGCCGGGCGCCTTGGAGGCCAAGGGCTACAAGACCTTCATTGCCCAGGAACCGATGGAGAGGGCCCGTGCCATCAAGTCCGCCGAGGAAGTCCAGTGCATGAACTACGCACTCGCGGTGGCGGAGGCCGGCATGGCCGACATGCGTGCCGCGTTGCGTCCGGGCATGACCGAGAACGAGCTATGGTCGATTCTCTACGGCAACAACATCGCCATGGGCGGTGAATGGATCGACGCACGCCTCATGTCGGCCGGCGACCGGGCTAATCCCTGGCAGCAGGAATCCTCCGACCGCATCATCCGGCCCAACGAGCTGGTGGCGTTCGACACGGACATGGTGGGACCCTTGGGCTATTGTGCCGATATCTCGCGCACGTTCCTGTGCCATCCCGGCAAGCCGACCAAGGCGCAGCGCGAGATCTACACGCTGGCTTACGAGGAAGTGCACCACAACATGAAGCTGGTGAAGGCCGGCGCGTCATTCCGCGACATGGCCAAAAAAGCCTTCAAGCCGGCCAAGAAATACGTGGCCAACCGTTATCCCTTCATCGTCCACGGTATCGGCATGTGCGACGAGTGGCCGGGCATTCCCTATCTCGTCGATTTCCCGGTCTATGGCCATGACGGCGAGCTGCAGGAGAACATGACCGTCTGCGTCGAAGCCTATGTCGGCGCCGAGGGCGGCACGGAAGGCGTGAAGTTGGAACGCCAGGTGCTGGTGACCAAGGACGGCTGCATCCCGCTGGATAAATTTCCCTTCGAAGACGAGCTTTTGGCCTGACCGGCCGGACGGAGAGTTAAGCGTATGATCATCGCCTTCATCGGGGTGGGGAACATCGGTTTCCCCATGGCCCAGCAGCTCGTCGCCAAGGGGCACCAGCTCGTCATCCACGATCTGGTGCGCGAAAAGGCCGAGCCTCTGCTGGCCAAGGGCGCCACATGGGCGTCCAGCCCCAAGGAGGCGGCGCGGCAGGCCGAAATGGTAATCACCTCGCTTCCCGGCCCGGCCCATGTGCGCGCGGCGATGGAGGGGATGGACGGCGTGCTGGCGGGGCTCCGCTCCGGCGCCACCTGGTGCGAGATGAGCACCACGTTGATCAACCAGCTCAAGCGCCACGCCGAGGAGGTGGCGCGCCGGGGCGGCACGGCGCTGGAATGCCCGGTCACCGGCGGGGTGAAGAACGCCTACAAGGGCAAGATCACCATCTTCGTTTCGGGCGAGAAATCGGTGTTCGAGGCGCGGCGCGGGGTGCTGAGCGACATCGGCGAGAAGCTGATCTTCCTCGGGCCCCTGGGCAGCGCGATGACAGCCAAGCTGATCACCAACATGCTGTGCTTCGTGCATGAGCAGGCGCTGGGCGAAGGCTTGATGCTGGGGAAGAAGGCCGGGCTTGATCTGCCCGCGCTGCTTGAGGCCATCCAGGCCAGCTATGGCGCCAGCTTCGTGGCCGACGCCGATTCGCCGAAGATTCTGGAGGGTGTTTACAACACCACATTCTCAATAGCCCATGCTTGCAAGGACATGATGCTGACCACGCAGATGGCCGATAAGGAGAGCGTGCCGTTGCCGCTGGCCAAGTTCGTCCAGGCGGCGATGGAAAAGGCGCGTGAGCGTTACGGCGACGACGCCGATTGCCTGTCGCCCATCCGCATGGCGGAGGAAGACGCGGGCATTCCGCTGCGGCCCTGATCTACAAGTCTAGGAGGACGCCATGAGCCTGCTCATCAAGAATGCGACGGTCCTGACCGTTGATTCCAACCGCAGGATTATCAAGAACGGCGCCGTCTACGTGGAGAAGGGTCGCATCGCCGATATCGGGCCTTCGCCTGAAGTGGAGGGGCGGCGGGCTGCGAACGCCAAGCGGGTGATCGATGGGCAGGGCAAAGTGGTGTGCCCCGGCTTCGTCAATATTCATTCCCATGCCGGCTACATCATTTTTCGCGGCCGGTCCGAAGACGCGGGGATGAACTTCGCGACGACCCTCTACTTCCCGATGTCGACCGTCATGACGCGTGAAGATCGCGAGGCCATGGGCGCGCTCAACTATGTGGAATTGCTGCGGAGCGGCTGCACGTCCATCGTGCAGCAGGAAGAAGACGTCGAGGTCGTAGCGCCGTTTGTTCAGAAGCTGGGTGTTCGTAGCGCCATGGGTGAGATGGTGGGCGATGCGGATCCGGACAAAATGCTGAAGGGCGAATTCGTCTTCGATGGGAAGATGCGGGCCGAACAGATGGAACGCGCGGTTGGCTTTGCCAGGCGTTGGCACGGCCAGGCCGATGGCCGAATCACGGCCATGATCGCACCGGGGAGTACGATTACCTCATCCCCGGAACAGCTCGATGAATCACGCGCCGCCGCCGACAAGCTCGGCCTGCGCCTGACCATGCATTTGGGTTGGAGTCCGTTCGAGCAGCGCACGATTCAAAAGCTGTATGGCATGGGAACTTTCGAATTTGCCCGACAGCATGGAATTGTCGGCAAGGATGTGGTGACGACCCATTGCTACGTTGTAGAGGACCAGGACATCGAGATTCTGGCCAAGTCGGGCACCCATCTGGCGCACTGCCCATTGATGAACTCTTTTCGCGGGCTGATCGCGCCGGTCAACGACATGCAGAAGCGCGGAATCAATGTGGCCCTCGGCATCGACAACATGTTCGGCGACTATTTCGACGTGATCCGTTCGGCCGTGACGTGCGCCCGCATTAAAACGCAGGATTCGCTGGCGCTGCTTTCGACGGATGCATTGGAGATGGCGACGATCAATGGCGCCAGGGCTATGGGAATGGAAGAGGAAATCGGTTCTCTCGAGGTGGGCAAGCGCGCCGATATCATCATGTTGGATTTTCGCGCGCTCGGTCTCGTGCCCGTGCTCGATCCCGTTCAAAACCTTGCCTACCACGCCCATGCGCGCGACGTGGAAATGGTGATGGTGGACGGCCATGTGTTGGTGGATGGCGGCGAGATGAAGACTGTCGACCGGATGGAGGTCATCGACCGCGCAAGTACAGCCTCAGAGGCTGCCTGGGCACGCTTTGAGAAGAAGTACGGTGGCCCCATGGCTTTGCTTAGCCACTGAGGCACTACGGCCGACATCCGTAATGCACGTGCAGGGTTGGATCAGAAGGACGAGTCCTTCTCTTTCAGGAACTCGACCTCCTCGGGCGTGCTGACGCGCGCCAGGACGACGTTGCGGTGGGGGAACCGCCCGAACCGCTCCACGATCTCGGCATGCCGCTTGATGTAATAGAGCGCCCGCTCGAAGTCCGGGCTGTCCTGCCGCGTCATCACCAGTTCCAGCGAGCGGCGCTGGATGTCCATATCCTCGCTGTGCTCGAAGGGCGAATAGAAGAATGTGCGCGGCACATGGTGGATGCGCAGGTCAAAGCCGTGGGCGACTGCGCACTGCGCGGTGGCCAACGCCTTCGCATCCGTCGCGTACATGCGCGGCGTGCCACGGAAGATGTTGCGGGGGATCTGATCCAGCAAGATCAAAAGAGCCAGCGCGTGGAACGGCGTGTCGGCCAGATGGTCGAACTTCCCGGCGGCGGCGTCCTCGTGGCACGCCAGGAATTTCGCGCGCAGCTCGGCGTTGAATTCCGGCACGACCTTGAACCAGATTTCGCGCCATGGATAGCAGCCCGCGCCGTCGGGCGGGCCGAGCCAGAAGTCCAGAAGTGCGTCGAGCCGGTTGTGACCGTCCTTCATTTGCGGCGCTTGGCTTTTTTCGGGGCTGCCTTTTTGCGCAGGCGCGGTTTGCCGTTCGGCATCAGCTCGGGGATCGGTCGGTCGTAATAGGCAGCGTGTCGATGCGCGGCTTCCATTGGCCGGACGCGATCACTTTGCGCACATGAGCGGAGATTTCTTCCAGCGTCGCGAACCAGACATTTCCACGGCCGCGCATGTGGGCGATGAGGTCCTCGATGGCCATGGCGCGCGCGAGACGTCCGCTGACCGGCGGATGCCAGACGCAGACCCACAGCCCGCCATGGGTCCAGGCCGCGTCGAACTCGGAGCGGAACACCTCGTGCGCGCGCTGGGGCGAAGAGATCGGCAGCATGTAGTCGAAGTCGCGCCAGTTCATGTAATGCGGCCAGTCGTCGAGCCCGTGGGCGGTCGGGATCTCGACCAAGGTGCGGTTGCCCCCGTAGGTGAGGAGATAGGGAATGTCGTCGCCGAACAAGGAGGATTCATAGTCGAAGCCTTCCTCGATCAGGAAGCGGATCGTGTTGCGCGAGACGCCCCAGGACGGCGCGCGGTAGCCGCGCGGCCGCTTGCCCGACGCCTTCACCACGGCCTCGATGCCGCGGCCGATGGCGTCTTCTTCCTCCGCCGCGCTGAGGTTGACCGGGTTGTGGTGCAGATAGCCGTGATGGCCCAGCTCGTGCCCGCCCTTCAAGATCGTCTCGACGGCGGCGGGATAGCGCTCGATCACCCAGCCGGGGACGAAAAAGGTGCCGGGCAGTTTGTGGCGGTTGAGCAGGTCGACGATGCGCGGCACGCCGACCTCGGTGTCGTAGCGCAACAGCGAGGTCGAGTGCAGCCGGTTGTCGGCATCTTTGGGAAAGCCGTGATGGATCGTCGAATCCGCGTCCACGTCGAAGCTGAAGCAGACGGCGCAGCGTGCGCCGTTCGGCCAAGGAATGGGATTGCGGATCATGGCGTCCCCCGAGATCGCGTCATCGCACCGGCATGATAGGGGGCAGGCGGGTCCACGCGAAACCGGATTTCGCCCTTTTCCCACGCCCGGGAGGCGGGGAGGATCGTGCCATGAAGGTCCATCCGCTCGAACGCTCGCTCTGG
>JAPLOM010000043.1 GCA_026400755.1 Alphaproteobacteria bacterium | reverse complement strand
CTCCGTCGCCGTGGGCGGCCAGGACTGCCACGCCAAGGCGTCGGGTGCCCACACGGGCGATATCAGCGCCGCTATGCTGGCCGATGCCGGGGCCCGCTACGCCATCGTCGGCCATTCCGAACGCCGCGCCGCGCAACATGAAAGCGACGCCCACGTGCGCGCCAAAGCCCAGGCCGCGCATGCGGCGGGGTTGGTCGCTATCATCTGCGTCGGCGAGAGCGAGGGCCAACGCGATGCGGGCCAGGCGCTATCGGTGGTGGAGGCGCAGGTCGCGGGCTCCGTGCCCGACGGTGCCAGCCCCAAGACGACGGTCGTGGCCTACGAACCCATCTGGGCCATCGGCACAGGACGCACGCCGACCATCGAGCAGATCGCCGAGGTCCACGGCGCAATCAGGGCCGCGCTAGCCAAGCGTCATGGCGGGGAGGCGGGTTTCCGCATCCTCTATGGCGGCTCGGTGAAGGCATCGAACGCGAAGTCCATCCTGGCGCTGGCCGACGTGGATGGCGCGCTGGTGGGCGGCGCCAGCCTGGACACGGCCGAGTTCTGGGGCATCGTCGAAAGCTGCTGACGGCGGCATGGGCATCACCATCACGCTCGAAAGCCCGGACACGGAAGCGGCGCGGAGCCTGATCGCCGAACTCGTCGCGACCCTCGACCATCCCGACTATCCGCCCGAAAGCCGTCACGGCTATTCCGTCGACACGCTGATCCGCGAAGGCGTGCATTTCTTCGTCATGCGCGCGGAGGGCGAAGTCGCGGGCTGCGGCGGCATCCAGTTCTTTTCCGGCTTTCGCGGACGCGGACGCGGGCTGGGGCGCGTCCTGTTGCGCCATTTGGAGGAGCATGCCCGTGCGCGGAATTGCCCGGTCCTGCGGCTGGAGACAGGCATCCATCAGACCGGAGCCATCGCGCTGTATGAGCGGGCGGGATTCTCGCGGATTCCAGCGTTCCCACCCTATAAACCCGACCCCGTGAGCCTATTTTTCGAGAAGCGACTGGCGCCGTGACGGCTCCAGCCTATTCCTCCCCCTAGCGCGGACGGCGCGAAGGGGTTAAAAGCGCGCGTTCCTCATAGATCGGCCCCACATGACCACGGTCATTCTCGTCATTCACGTGTTGCTCACGGTCGCGTTGATCGCGGTCATCCAGCTTCAGCGCAGCGAGGGCGGCGCGCTCGGCATTGGCGGCGGGAGCGGGGGTGGAAGTGGCTTCATGTCCGGCCGCGCGACCGCCAACGTCCTGACTCGCGCCACGGCCATCCTGGCCGGCCTGTTCTTTCTGACCAGTATCGCGCTAGCCATCCTGGCCACCCATCGCGACAAGCCGCGCTCCATTGTCGACCATCCGGCCGGCTCGGCGCCCGCTGCACCGGCTTCGACCGCGCCCGCGGGCTCGTCCGATCAGCCTGCCGCGCCGGCTCCTGCGACGCCCGCGCAATCCGAAACCCCTGCGGCGCCGAAGCGGTGAGCGCGCGGCGCGCGGAGGACAAATCCGGAAGCAAAGAGGCGGCGAAGTGCCGCCTCTTTTTCTTGGGGCCTGCTACTACCTTTTGTAGAGTGTAGCCCGATGACGCGTTACGTCTTCATCACTGGCGGCGTTGTCTCCTCCCTCGGAAAGGGTCTCGCCACCGCCGCTCTCGGCGCGCTTCTTCAGGCGCGCGGGTTCAAGGTCCGCTTACGCAAGTTCGACCCCTATCTGAACATCGATCCGGGGACGATGAGCCCCTATCAGCACGGCGAGGTCTACGTCACCGACGACGGGGCCGAGACGGACCTAGATCTTGGTCATTATGAACGGTTTACGGGCGTTTCCTCGCGCAAGACCGACAGCGTGACGGCGGGCCGCATCTACTCCTGGGTGCTGGCCAAGGAGCGCCGCGGCGAATACCTCGGTGCCACCGTCCAGGTCATTCCCCACGTCACCGACGAGATCAAGGCGGCCATCCAGCGCGACGTGGGCGACGCCGACTTCGTCCTGTGCGAGATCGGCGGCACGGTCGGCGACATCGAGGGCCAGCCCTTCATCGAGGCCATCCGCCAGATCGGCTACGAGTTGGGGCGCGAGCGCTGCCTGTTCGTCCACCTGACCCTGGTGCCCCATATCTCAAGCGCGGGCGAGCTGAAGACCAAGCCGACCCAGCACTCGGTCAAGGAACTCCTGGGCGTTGGCGTCCAGCCGGACATCCTGCTGTGCCGCTGCGACCGCGACATCCCGGCCAGCTCGCGGCGCAAGATCGCGCTGTTCTGCAACGTCCACGAGGATCGGGTGATCCCGGCGCTCGATGCGCGCACGATCTATGAAGTGCCCATGCAGTACCACGCTGCCGGCTTCGACAATCAGGTCTGCCGCCACTTCGGCATCGAGGACCGCGAGCCCGACCTGAGCCGCTGGCAGGAGATCGTCAACCGCGTGATCCAGCCGGACGGCGAGGTCAGCGTGGCGATCGTGGGCAAGTACACGACCCTGCACGATTCCTATAAATCGCTGATCGAGGCGCTGACCCACGGCGGCATCGCCAACAACGTGCGCGTGAACCTGTCCTGGATCGATTCGGAGATGTTCGAGGCCGACCAAGCGAAGGTCGTGCCGGCGCTAGCCGGCGTGAACGCGATCCTGGTGCCCGGCGCCTTCGGCGAGCGCGGGGCGCAAGGCAAGATCGAGGCGATCCGCTTCGCCCGCGAGCGCAAGGTGCCCTATTTTGGCATCTGCTTCGGTATGCAGATGGCCGTCGTGGAAGCCGCCCGTAATCTGGTCGGGCTGCCCAGCGCCTCGTCGACCGAATTCGGTCCCTGCCAGGACGCGGTTGTGGGCCTGATGACCGAATGGGTGCGTGGCAACGAGTTGGAACGCCGCACGGCCAACGGCGAGTTGGGCGGCACCATGCGCCTGGGCGCCTATGAGTGCGACCTGGCGAAGGACAGCCTGGTGCGCGGCATCTACGGAAAAGACCGTATTGCCGAGCGTCACCGGCACCGCTACGAGGTCAACGTCAACTACCGGGCCATGCTCGAAAAGGTGGGCATCCGCTTCTCCGGCATGTCGCCGGACGGGGTCCTGCCGGAGATCATCGAGGTTCCGGATCACCCCTGGTTCGTGGGCGTGCAGTTCCATCCGGAGCTGAAGTCGCGTCCCTTCGAGCCGCATCCGCTGTTCACCTCGTTCATCGAGGCGGCGGTGGAGCAGAGCCGGCTGGTCTAGGCAGGCCCCAAGCCGCCGGTTCGGCGGCGGCTCGCAAATCTTCGGAGAACCCACCCGTGGTGAAACCGCATCGCGTCAAGATCGGCAAGGTCACCTTCGCCAACGACCGGCAACTGGCGCTGATCGCAGGTCCCTGCGCGATGGAGTCGCGCGCGCATGCGTTGGAGATGTCGCACGCGTTGGTCGAGATGACGCGGGCGCTGGGTATGGGCCTGATCTACAAGACCTCCTTCGACAAGGCCAACCGCACCAGCATTTCCAGCGCGCGGGGCATCGGCATGGCCAAGGCGTTGCCGATCATGGCCGAGGTGCGCGAGCGCTGGGGCTGCCCCGTGCTGACCGACGTGCATGACGCCGCGCAATGCGCGCCGGTGGCTGAGGCCGTCGACGTGCTGCAGATCCCGGCCTTCCTGTGCCGCCAGACCGACCTTCTGGTCGCTGCCGCGAAGACGGGCAGGGCGGTCAACATCAAGAAGGGGCAGTTCCTGGCGCCCTGGGACATGGCCAACGTGGCGGCCAAGATGGAGGCCGCGGGCAACCGCAACGTGCTGTTGTGCGAGCGCGGTTCGTCGTTCGGCTACAACACGCTCGTCTCCGATATGCGCGCGCTGCCGATTTTGGCCAAGACCGGCTACCCCGTGATCTTCGATGCGACCCATTCTGTGCAGCAGCCGGGCGGCCTCGGCGGCACCAGCGGCGGGCAGCGCGAGTTCGTGCCGGTCTTGGCGCGCGCGGCCATTTCCATCGGTGTTGCCGGCGTGTTCATCGAAACGCATCGGAACCCTGATAAGGCTCCGTCCGATGGACCCAACATGGTGCCCTTGAAGAAGCTCAAGGACCTGCTTAAGACGCTTTTGGCCTTCGACAAATTGGCCAAGGCCCAGCCCCTCCGGCTGGACTGACCTTTTCCCACTCATCGACCAACGAGATCCGACATGAGCGGCATCGCCGACCTTCGCGCCCGTGAAATCCTGGACAGCCGCGGCAATCCCACCGTCGAGGTGGACGTCACGCTGGAGACCGGCGCCAAGGGACGCGCGGCGGTGCCGTCCGGCGCCTCGACCGGCGCGCATGAGGCGGTCGAGCTGCGCGACGGCGACAAGAAGCGTTATGGCGGCAAGGGCGTGCGCAAGGCCGTGGACGCGGTCAACGGCGAGATTTTCGACGCCGTCTCGGGCCTGGAGGCGCGCGAGCAGGAGGCGCTCGACGCCGCGATGATCGAACTGGACGGCACCGAGAACAAGTCGCGCCTGGGCGCCAATGCGATCCTGGGTGTCAGCCTCGCGGTGGCCAAGGCCGCGGCGGCCGAGGCCGATCTTCCGCTCTACCGCTATATCGGCGGCGCGCATGCGCGCACTTTGCCGGTGCCGATGATGAATATCGTCAATGGCGGCGCCCATGCGGACAATCCGATCGACTTCCAGGAGTTCATGATCCTGCCGGTCGCCGCGCCCACCTTCTCGGAGGCTGTGCGCGTCGGGGTCGAAGTTTTCCACGCATTGAAGAAGCAGCTTCACGACGCCGGCCACAACACCAACGTGGGTGACGAGGGTGGTTTTGCCCCCAACCTGGCCAGCGCCGAGGCCGCGCTCGACTTCATCATGAAGGCCATCGAGAGCGCCGGATACAAGCCGGGCGAGGAGGTCGCGCTGGGCCTCGATGCCGCTTCGACCGAATTCTACAAGGGCGGCAAGTACGTCATGGAAGGCGAGGGGAAGACGCTCGATTCGGCCGGCCTGGTGAAGTTCTATGAAGGCCTCGTGAAGCGGTTCCCCATCCTGTCCATCGAGGACGGCATGGCCGAGGACGATTGGGACGGTTGGAAGGCGCTGACCCAGGCGCTGGGCGGCAAGGTGCAACTCGTGGGCGACGATCTGTTCGTCACCAATCCCGCGCGCCTGTCCGACGGCATCAAGCGCGGCGTGGCCAACGCCATCCTGGTCAAGGTCAACCAGATCGGCACCCTGTCCGAGACGTTGGAGGCCGTGGAGCGGGCGCACAACGCCAGCTACCGCGCTGTCATGTCGCATCGCTCGGGCGAGACCGAGGATTCGACTATCGCGGATTTGGCCGTCGCCACGAACTGCGGGCAGATCAAGACCGGTTCGCTGTCGCGTTCGGACCGCCTGGCAAAATACAACCAGCTCATCCGCATCGAGGAGGATCTGGGGCCGGCGGCGCGCTATGCCGGCCGGGCGGCGCTTCGCTGATTTTTTTGGCCGCCCAAGGGGTCTCCGGTGACTCGAAACCATTCAAACGGTTAGAAACGGATATCTGACCGGTTATAAGTGATTGCCTGCTCACTGAGACGTCCGAGGAGAAAGCCGTGAACCAAGTTCGCATCGATCTCTACAGCGACACCTCCACGCGCCCCACGCCGGGCATGCGCAAGGCTATGGCGGAGGCCGAGGTCGGCAACGAGCAGGCCAAGGAAGACCCGACCACCAATCGCCTCATCGAGCGCGTGGCCGATCTTTTGGGCAAGGAAGACGCGGTCTTCCTGCCCTCGGGCTCGATGTGCAACGCCATCGCCTACCGCGTGCACTGCCAGCAGGGCGACGAGGTGATCTGCGACAAGACTGCCCACGTCATCCATTACGAGGTCGGCGGTCCCGCGGCGTTGTCGGGCGTCATGATCCGGCCCATGGACGGGGTGAACGGCATCTTCACGGCGGCTCAAGCCGAGGCCGCCGTCCGCCCGGTGAACAGCAACCACCACCCGCGCACGCGCCTGATCTCGATCGAGCAGACCAGCATGGGCGGCGGCGGCACGATCTGGCCGCAGGAGACGATCCGCGCCCTGGGCCAAGTGGCCAAGAAGCACAAGCTAGCCTACCACATGGACGGTGCGCGCCTGATGAACGCCGCCATCGGCTCGGGCGTGAAGGCCAAGGACATCGCCGCTCCGGTCGACAGCACCTGGCTCGACCTGACCAAGGGGCTGGGCTGCCCCGTGGGCGCGGTTCTGGCCGGCAGCAAGGATTTCATCGCCCAGGCTTGGCGCTGGAAACATCAGTTCGGCGGCGCCATGCGTCAGTCGGGCATCATCGCGGCGGCCGGCATCTACGCGCTGGACCACAATATCGAGCGACTGGCCGAGGACCACGCCAACGCCAAGCATCTGGCCACGCTTTTGGCCGATATTCCCGGCATCAAGGTCGACCCCAAGGCGATCCAGACCAATATCGTCTTCTACGACGTCTCCGGCACGGGCGTGCCAGCGCCGGAACTGCACAAGGCGCTGATGGCCCAGGGCATCCGTATCGGCGGCGCGCGTGATGCGGCGATCATGCGCTCGCTGACCCATCTGGACGTCTCGAAGAAGCAGATCGAGGAGGCCGTTCAGGCCCTGGCGCAGGCGGTGAAGGACGCCCGGCCGAAGGCGAAGGCGTCGTAACCGCTTCTCGTCATCAAAACTGAACCTTCCCGCGTTATGAGCGTTGCTGGGGAAACAGCTTTTCCTCGGTGATTCATGACTATCCGCGTCATCCAAGAAAGCTACTGGCGCTTCGCCGTCCGCATCGACGGCGTGGTGCGCGGCCATATCGTTAAACATGGCAGCCATTGGTGGCTGCAGCGGGTCGACCGCGACGATGTGCGCGATTATCGGGGTGTGGACGTGACGCTCGTGATCGACGAGCCGGACCATCTGAGCGGCCTGTCACGGACTTGTCGCATATCGGAAACCCCACCGGTGGCTAGGCTAGGACCCACTACCCATGGTGGAGTCTGCAATGAAATTCGTGAGTCGTTTCAACAGCTTGATTCTGAATTCGAAGAGTTAGGTCTAGAGTCCAGATTCTATTGATTCTTTTTACTTGACCCGTGGGAATCCGCTGTGATTCCCTCACTCCACGATGTCGATACAGATTGAACTCCGCCGCCGTATCCGCCACGCGATCTTCCCTCTGCTGGGCATCGCGATGGCCGGTTATTTCAGCTATCACGCGCTGACCGGCGACCGCAGCATCGTGGCCTTCTTCCGCATCACCGACGATATCAAGGCGGCCAAGGCCGAACTGGCCCAGACCAAGGCCGAGCGCCAGAAGCTTGAGCACCGCGTCTCTCTTCTGCGTTCGGAAAGCCTGGACCCGGACATGCTGGACGAGCGCGCCCGCTGGTCGTTGGGCTTCGTGGGCGACCGCGAGATCGTGATCCTCGGCCCGTCGAAAGTGGCCCAGGGACGCCAGGCCGCACCGGCCAATTGAGCGTCGTTTAACTGAATTCAAGTTAATCGTGAATTTTCTGTTGCAGAGCAACAATTTGTTGCGTCTGCGACGGGCCATTTTTGCGTCTTTTTAGCTGGCCGGAACCATCCGCCTATCCTAAGTTTTGGCAATAGAGCCTGACTGGCGACAACTCGCCAGAACGGGCCGCGCCGAGCCTTTCGGGAGGATTGTCCGATGCCAGCCAAGCAGGCCGCCGACGCGGCCGCCGTCAAGAAACCCGAAGTCCGGCGCAAGACCGACCCCAGCGGCAAGCTGGATCCCGAGCTTTCGCTCCACCTTTACGAACAGATGCTTTTGATCCGCCGGCTCGAGGAGAAGGCGGGCCAGATTTACGGCATGGGCCTGATCGGCGGGTTTTGCCACCTCTATATCGGCCAGGAGGCCGTGGTCATCGGCATGCAGTCGGTCATCACGCCCGACGACGCCGTCGTCACCTCCTATCGCGACCACGGCCACATGATCGCCTGCGGCATGGACCCCAAGGGCATCCTGGCCGAGTTGTGCGGCCGGCGTAGCGGCTATTCCAAGGGCAAGGGCGGCTCGATGCACATGTTCAGCCGCGAGAAGAATTTCTACGGCGGCCACGGCATCGTCGGCGCCCAGGTGCCCTTCGGCACCGGCATTGCCTTCGCCCATCGCTATCGCGGGAACGGCAACGTCTGCCTGACCTACATGGGCGACGGCGCGGTTAACCAAGGCCAAGTCTACGAGTCGTTCAATATGGCAGCGCTGTGGAAGCTGCCGGTCGTCTACGTCATCGAGAACAACAAATACGGCATGGGCACCTCGATCGAGCGCGCCTCGGCCCGCGTTGACTTCTATCACCGGGGCCAATCCTGGGGCATTCCGGGTGCCCAGGTCGACGGCATGGATGTGATGGCGGTGCGTGAGGCGGGTGAAAAGGCCGTGGCCACCGCGCGCGCCGGCAAGGGCCCCTATATCCTTGAGATGATCACCTACCGCTATCGCGGCCACTCGATGTCCGACCCGGCCAAGTACCGGACGCGTGAGGAGGTGCAGAAGGTGCGTTCCGAGCGCGACCCGATCGACCGGCTGGCGCACCTGATCGTCGAGCAGGGCGTGGCCAGCGAGGACCAGCTCAAGGAACTGGACCGCAAGGTGAAGGCCACCATTTCCGAGGCCGCGGAGTACGCCCAGAACTCGCCGGAGCCCGATCCCTCGGAGCTCTACACCGACGTCTACGTCGACGCCTGACCCGCCGCGCGAATACGAGGACTCCGAGGATGCCCGTTGAAATCCTGATGCCTGCTTTGTCGCCCACGATGACGGAGGGCAAGCTCGCGCGCTGGTTGAAGAAGGAGGGCGAGAAGGTCGCGTCTGGCGACGTGCTGGCCGAGATCGAGACCGACAAGGCGACGATGGAACTGGAATCGGTCAACGACGGCGTGATGGGCAAGATCCTGGTGCCCGCCGGCAGCGACGCGGTCGCGGTCAACAAGCCGATCGCGCTGATCCTGGAAGAGGGCGAGGACGCCGCCGCGGCGCCCAAAGCACAGACGAACGGCGCGTCGAAGGAAGACGCGAAGCCGGCTGAGAAGGCCGAGGCGCGCCCGGCGACACCCGCTCCGGCGCCCGCCGCGCCGCTTCAGGCGGCGCCCCAGGCCGATGATCCCGAACTGGGCGAGACCAAGATCATGACCGTGCGCGAGGCGCTGCGCGACGCCATGGCGGAAGAGATGCGCCGCGATCCCGACGTCTTCCTGATGGGCGAAGAGGTCGCGCAGTATCACGGCGCCTACAAGATCAGCCAGGGCCTCTTGGAGGAATTCGGCGAGAAGCGCGTCGTCGACACGCCAATCACCGAGATGGGTTTCACGGGCCTGGGCGTCGGCGCGTCGGTGATGGGCTTGAAGCCCATCGTCGAGTTCATGACCTTCAACTTCGCCATGCAGGCCATCGATCAGATCATCAACTCGGCGGCCAAGTCGCTTTACATGTCGGGCGGACAGATTCATTGCCCGATCGTCTTCCGCGGGCCCAACGGCGCGGCCGCGCGCGTAGCGGCCCAGCACTCGCAGGAATATTCCAGCTGGTACGCGCATATCCCGGGTCTCAAGGTCGTCGCGCCCTATTCGGCGGCGGACGCCAAGGGCCTGCTGAAAAGCGCGATCCGCGACCCCAACCCGGTGATCTTCCTCGAGAACGAGATTCTTTACGGCCACAGCTTTCCGGTGCCGACCGATCCCGACTATCTGGTGCCGATCGGCAAGGCCAAGGTCGTGCGTGCGGGCAGCCACGTCACCATCACGGCCTTCTCGTACATGGTGGACGCGGCGTTGGCCGCCGCGGAGACGCTGAAGGGCGAGGGGATCGAGGCCGAGGTGATCGACCTGCGCAGCCTCCGTCCCTTCGATGTCGAGACGGTGGTGGCGTCGGTCAAGAAAACGAACCGCATCGTCTCGGTCGAGGAAGGCTGGCCCTTCGCCGGCATCGGTTCGGAGATCGCGGCGTTGGTGATGGAGTACGCCTTCGACTATCTCGACGCGCCGTTGAAGCGCGTGACGGGCGTGGACGTGCCCATGCCCTACGCTGCCAACCTGGAAAAAATGGCTCTGCCGCAGGCCGCGCATATCGTCGATGCGGCCAAATCCGTTCTCTATCGCAACTAGACGGGCCGCTTCGCGGACCGCCGGGATGATCCCATGACCATCGACATCACCATGCCCGCACTTTCGCCCACGATGACCGAGGGTGCCGTCGCCAAGTGGCACAAGAAGGAAGGCGACGCCGTCAAATCCGGCGACGTGATCGCCGAGATCGAGACCGACAAGGCCACCGTCGAGGTCGAGGCGTCCGACGATGGCGTGATGGGCAAGATCGTCGTGCCCGAAGGCACCAAAGGCGTGAAGGTCAACGACCTGATCGCCGTGCTGTTGGAAGAGGGCGAGTCCGCCGATTCAATCAAAGGCGGCGCGAAGCCCGCGCCGAAAGCGCCGCCCGCCGCGGCGGCTCCAGCACCCGCTGCGGCCCCGCAGCCGCAGGCCGCCGCGACCGCTCCGGCGCCGCCCGCGCCGCCTCAAGCGAACGGCGGCGGCGACCGCATCTTCGCCAGCCCGCTTGCGCGCCGCATGGCCGAGAAGGCGGGAATCGATCTGACGTCGCTCAAGGGCTCGGGCCCGCACGGTCGTATCGTGAAATCCGACATCGATGCCGCGCGCGGGCAGGCACCCGCTGCCGCTGCGCCGAGTCAGGCCGTGGCGCCCCAGGCGAAGGCGCCGCCGCCCGCGCCGACCGCGGGCCTGCCGTCCTTCACCGAAGTGCCGCACACCACGATGCGCAAGGTGATCGCCCAACGCCTGGTCCAGTCCAAGCGCGAAGCGCCGCACTTCTACCTGACGATGGATTGCCAGATCGACAAGCTCCTGGCGCTGCGCAAGGAGCTGAACAGCCGCCCGTCGGCCGAAGGCCCGCACGGCTATAAGTTGTCGGTCAACGACTTCGTCCTGCGCGCGGTCGCGCTGGCCATGAAGAAGGTTCCCGCGGCCAACGCGTCCTGGACCGAGACGGCGGTGCGCATCTTCCACGGCGTGGATGTCTCGGTCGCGGTCGCGATCCCCAACGGCCTGATCACGCCCGTCATTCGCGGCGCGGAGGGCAAGGGGCTGGCCGAGATCTCCCACGAGATGAAAGCGCTGGCCGAGAAGGCGCGCGCGGGCAAGCTGACGCCCGAGGAATACCAAGGCGGCACGGTCAGCGTGTCGAACCTGGGCATGTACGGCGTGCGCGACTTCGCCGCCGTGATCAATCCGCCGCAAGGCTGCATCCTGGCCGTGGGCGCGGGCGAACCGCGCCCGGTGGTGAAGGACGGCGCGATCGCCATCGCCACCGTCATGTCCTGCACGCTCTCCGTCGATCACCGCGTGGTGGACGGCGCGGTAGGGGCCGAGTTCCTGGGGGCTTTCAAGCAACTCATCGAAGATCCGATGACGATGCTCCTCTAGGGAGACCACTATGCCGAACTTTCGCCTGCCCGCGCGCACTGCGCGGGCGCTGATCGTCGCCTTCGCCGTGTTTGGTGCGGCGTTGCCTGCCATGGCGCAATCGCCTGATGAAACGGCGATCCGCCGCGCCTTCGACGACGTGCGCCAGATGGGCAAGCCCGGCATGGCCGCGGCGCCCGCGACGATGGCGTCCGACATGGCGGCCTTCTATACGCGCATCGCGCGCCGCGCCTACGGCACGGAAGGGATGGGCGCGCCCGGCACGGGGTATCTCGAAGCTTATAGCGTTCACATGCTGCGCGGCGTCGCCTTCTGCCGCTATCTGGGGCCGCAGAAGGACACGACCCAGCGTGCGCTGCAAAGCGGCGACGCGGTTGGCGCGCTCGACATGCTGCGCGGGGCGAACGCGGCCTGGCCCTGGGGCAAGGGCGACGAGTCGCTGGGCGCGATCCAGGTTTCGGGCGACACGGCGACCGCCGAATACCGCTGGTCGGGCACCCGTCCGCTGGGGCGCGGTACGCCGCTGTCTTTCACGGACAAGGTGGAGTTCCGTCGTGCTGAAGGGCGCTGGACGCTGGCGTTCGATTCCTACGCCGCGATGCTCGACCGCCACTGGCCCGTGCTGGCGACCAGCGTGGTGCCCAAGGTCGAACCGGGCGACATGACGCAGGATAAGAACGCCGCCGCGCTCGACGTCGCGACCGCGCGCGCGTTCGATTATCTGGGCACCCAGGCTTGCCCGGATGTGAATTCCCATCTGACCCGATTGAAGGACGCCAAGCAGGGCGATGCGCTGGAGAATTTCCGCGGCCGTCTTAACAAGCTGCTGCTGACGCCGGTGCAGGATTGGCCGGAGCGGAAGACGTTGGCGTGGTGGAACAAGTGATCGCCGCGCGCCGCGCCGCGCTCGGCCTCAGCGGCCTCGCGCTCGCGGCGCTCGCCGTTCCGGCATGGGCGGCCACCGACGACGACATCCTGCGCGGCTTCGATGCCTTCAAAACGGCCATGGCCGCCAAGGACGAGGCCGCCCTGCCGGCGGACGAGCCGGCGGAGGGGCTTTACGCCTATTTCGATGGAGTGGGGCGCAAGGCGTTGGGCGTGGATGAGTTCGATCCCCAGCGTGGCACGCTGTTCGACCATTACAGCATCGCCCTCGTGCGCGGCTTGCATCTTTGCGCGTATTTCCGCGAAGGGCCCAGCTATGTGCAGTCGTTGGCCAAGACGGGCCTCTCGCCGCGCCGCGTGATCGCGCTGGAGGGCCGCCAGGGCGCGGGCCTGCCGTGGAACGAGGCGGCCGAGACGTTGAGGGTGGTCAGCGTGCTGGGTGAATCCGCCGCGGCGAACTATCGCTGGCAGTTCACCCGCCCGACCGGCAGCGCGATCGGTTTCGACGACCAGATCGAGTTCAAGCGCGACAGGGGGCGCTGGCTTCTCGTGTTCGAGTCCTATCTGCAGGCCATCGACCGCAACGGTCTTGTGGTGGCGGCGGCCTCGGGCTCGTCGATGCGCCAACCGCAAAGCACGCAAGGCTTGGACGACGATTCCGACCAGCATTTCCGCGTCCGCACCCTGGCGCTCGGCCGCGTCGCGCGTTCCTTGCGCGAGGAATGCCCACCTTTCGCCGACCGTCTGGCGAAGCTGCGCGCGGCCAACGACAATGCCGGCGTGCTCAAGCTCTTCTACGGCGTGCGCGACCTGATAACGCTGCCAATGGCCGAATGGCCCAAGACCGAAACCCTCGCATGGTGGGGAACATGACCGACGGCAAGTTTGATCTCGTGGTGGTGGGCGGCGGGCCGGGCGGCTATGTCGCGGCGATCCGCGCGGCGCAGCTCAAGATGAGCGTGGCCGTGGTGGAGCGCGAGCATCTGGGCGGCATCTGCCTCAACTGGGGCTGTATCCCGACCAAAGCGTTGCTGCGTACCGCCGAGGTCTACGACCTGATCAAGCACGCCGACCAGTTCGGGCTGACAGTGGGGCAGGCGGGCATCGACTTCCCGAAGATCGTGAAGCGCTCGCGCCAGGTGGCGCGCCAGCTCAACCAGGGCGTCGGGTTCCTGCTGAAGAAGAACAAGGTCACGGTCTTCGACGGCGCGGGCAAGCTCGAAGGCCCGCGCACCGTGAAGGTGGAGAAAGACGGCAAGCCCGTCGCTACGCTCCAGGCCAAGAATGTCATCCTGGCCACGGGCGCCCGCGCACGCGCGCTGCCGGGTCTTGAGCCCGACGGCAAGCTGGTCTGGACCTACAAGGAGGCCATGGTGCCGACTTCGATGCCGAAGTCGCTTTTGGTCATCGGCTCGGGCGCCATCGGTATCGAGTTCGCGAGCTTCTATCGCACGCTGGGCGCCGAGGTGACGGTGGTCGAGGTGCTGCCGCGCGTTCTGCCGGTGGAGGATGAGGAAATCTCGGCCTTCGCGCGGAAGGTGTTCGAGAAGCAGGGCATGAAGATCATGACCGGCGCGACGGTAAAGGCGCTGAAGCGCGGGAGCTATTCCGTCACCGCCACCATCGAGGCCGACGGCACGAGCCAGGAGCTGACCGCCGAGCGCGTCATCCTGGCTGTGGGTATCACCGGCAATGTCGAGAACATCGGCCTTGAGACCACCAAGGCCAAGGCGGAGCGGGGGCATGTCGTGGTCGACAAATGGGCCGAGACGGCCGAACCCGGCCTCTATGCCATCGGCGATCTGGCCGGGCCGCCGTGGCTGGCGCACAAGGCCAGCCACGAGGGCGTCATCGCGGTCGAGCGCATCGCGGGCATCAAGGGCCTGCACCCGCTCAACGTCCTCCGCATCGCGGGCTGCACCTATTGCCGGCCCCAGGTGGCCAGCATCGGCCTGACCGAGAAGGCGGCCAAGGACGCGGGCCGCAAGGTGCGCGTCGGCCGCTTTCCCTTCATCGGCAACGGCAAGGCCATCGCTCTCGGCGAGCCGGAAGGGCTGGTGAAGACCGTGTTCGACGCCGACACGGGGGAGTTTCTGGGCGCCCACATGATCGGCGCCGAGGTGACCGAGCTGATCCAGGGCTATGCCGTGGGCATGAGCCTGGAGACGACCGAGGCCGAACTGATGGAAACGGTCTTCCCGCACCCGACGCTGTCGGAGATGATGCACGAGTCCGTCCTTGACGCGTATGGACGCGCGATCCATTTCTAGCTTGCGGGGCCATTCGCCCCGGCGGAGCGCACTTTGAGCGACGTCGCCGACCCCAACCGGACCATCCCGCGCAAGCCCGCGTGGATTCGCGTCAAGGCGCCGACCTCGCCGGTCTACGCCGAGACGCGCAAGCTCATGCGCGACAACAAGCTGCACACGGTGTGCGAGGAAGCGGCCTGTCCGAACATCGGCGAGTGCTGGGCGCAGAAGCACGCGACCATGATGATCCTGGGCGACACCTGCACGCGTGCCTGCACCTTCTGCAACATCAAGACGGGCCTGCCCAACCTGCTCGACCCGCACGAGCCGCAGCGCGTGGCCGATGCGGTCGCGAAGCTGGCCCTGAAGCACGTCGTCATCACCTCGGTCGATCGCGACGACCTGCCGGACGGCGGGGCGGGACATTTCGCGGCCGTCATCCGCAATATCCGCGCGTCGTCGCCCGGCACCACCATCGAGGTTCTGACGCCCGACTTCCTGCGCAAGGAAGGCGCGGCCGAGATCGTCGTGGCGGCCAGGCCCGACGTCTACAACCACAACCTGGAGACGGTGCCGCGGCTTTATGCCGAGATGCGGCCGGGCGCGCGCTACTTCAACTCGCTGCGCCTGCTCGACAGCGTGAAGCGGATCGATCCGTCGCTGTTCACCAAGTCGGGCCTGATGGTCGGCTTGGGCGAGACGAAGGACGAGATCTATCAGGTGATGGACGATCTGCGCTCGGCAAGCGTCGATTTTCTGACCATCGGTCAGTATCTGCAGCCCACGCCCAGGCATCACATCATCGAGCGCTTCGTCACGCCCGACGAGTTCAAGGCTTATGAGACCATGGCCTACGGCAAGGGCTTCCTGATGGTCTCGGCGTCTCCGCTCACTCGTTCGTCTTATCACGCGGGCGCCGACTTCCTGCGCTTGCGCGAGGCGCGCACGCGCCAACTGACTGCCGCGGGCTGACGTCATGCATCATGTCGAGCGCAAGGTACTGCCCTATACGCCGGAGCAGCTGTTCGATCTGGTCGCGGACGTTGAGCGCTATCCCGAGTTCCTGCCTTGGTGCGTGGCCGCGCGGATCAAGAAGCGGGAAGGGGAGGTGCTGCTGGCCGAACTTGTGATCGGCTTCAAGATGATTCGCGAGCGCTATACCTCGCGCGTCGTGCTGGACCGCGCGCGGCGCATCGATGTGCAGTATACCGAAGGCCCGTTCAAGCACCTGCAAAACCATTGGGCCTTCGCGCCGGCCGACGGCGGCAAGTGCCAGCTCGACTTCCACATCAACTTCGAATTCCAGTCGCGCTTCCTGGACAAAATCATCGGCCCGCTGTTCGGCGAGGCCGTAAAGCGCGTGGTCGGCGCCTTCGAGACGCGTGCCGCGAAATTGTACGGGGCGAAACCCGCCGCTTGACCCGTCCTCGGGCCCATCCCATTTCCTGCTCAAATATTTCATAAGGCATTTCTCCGCGTGTCTTCCGGCGACGGACAATCCTATCCCCATCCGCCCGGCATCACGCGCGGATTGACGCTGGCCTTCGCCGTGGCTTGCGGCGTCACGGTCGGAAACCTCTATTACGCGCAGCCGCTCATAGGTCCCATCTCGGCGTCGCTGGGCTTCGATCTGGCGGCGGCCGGACTGATCGTCACGCTGTTCCAACTCGGCTACGTCGCGGGGTTGATCCTGCTGGTGCCGCTGGGCGACCTGGTCGAGAACCGGGCGCTGGTCGTACGCACGCTGATCGCGTCTATGCTGGCGCTCGCGCTGGCCGCGGTGTCGCCGTCGCCCGGCCTGTTCCTTCTGGCCGCCGTGCTGATCGGGTTTACGAGCTGCTCGGTCCAGATGCTGATCCCCATCGCCGCGCATCTGGCGCCCGAGGAACGGCGCGGCCGCGTGGTGGGCACGGTGATGAGCGGCCTGTTGATGGGAATCCTGTTGTCGCGGCCGATCGCTACGCTGGTCGGGGGCGCGTTCGGCTGGCGCGCCATGTTCGCTCTTTCCAGTGCGGCCATGGTGGCGGTGGCCTGGGCCATGGCACGCCGAGTCCCGCGTCGCGTGCCGGAGGGCGGTTTTCATTACGGCCAGCTTCTTCTCTCGCTGTGGACGGTCTTGCGCGACACGCCGGTGCTGCAGCGACGCGCGGCTTATCAGGCGCTGATGTTCGGCGCCTTCAGCCTGTTCTGGACGGCGGTGCCGCTGGCGCTGGCCGCGCCGCCATTCTCCTATGGCACGATCGAGATCGCGGCCTTCATGCTGAGCGGTGTGGGCGGTGCGTTCGCGGCGCCCTTCGCCGGGCGGCTGGCCGATCACGGCTGGACCAAGCCGGCGACGGCCGGCGCCTTCGCTGTCGTGGCCGTGTCCTTCGTGCTGGCCTGGATCGGCGGGTACGGCGTGATCGCTGTGCTCGTGGCCGCCGGTATCCTGCTCGACGCGGGCGTGCACACTAACGTGGTGTTGGGGCAGCGCGCGATCTACATGCTGCATGCCGGCGTGCGCAGCCGGCTGAACGCGCTCTATCTCGCGATCTTCTTCTGCGGCGGCGCCGTGGGCTCGGCCTTGGCGGGCTTCAGTTATGTGTATGGCGGTTGGCCGCTGGTCTGTGCCATCGGCCTGATCTTCCCACTTCTCGGCGGCGCGCTGTTCCTGACCGAGAAGCGCGCGGTCTGACGTCAGGCGTCGAACAACTCGATCCGGGCCACATCGGCCTCCGCGTCGAGCACCAGGCGCTTCGCCATGGTGATGCGCGGCCAGTCGCGCGCTTCGGCCAGCACGATGGGGCAGTGGCGGCCGTAAAGCTGGCCCGCCACCAACGCGCCCACGGTCAGGATCGGATCGGGTCGCATCAGCACGATGCCGAGAGGCGCCACGCCCAGGCGGATGGCCTCGGCCAGCACCGGGCCGCCGCCGCTGGAGCCCCGGCCCGATTCCATCACTAGGATGCCGCCCGCGATGAAGAGTCCGTGCTGCGGGTGCCAGCGGTCGATCACCCGCCCAGTCACGGCATCGAGGCCGCCGCAGAAGCTCAAGGGTTCGGCCAGCACGACGGGCGCGGCATCGGCCCGGCCAGGCGCCAGGGTGGTCGCGGCGAGGGCGGTCATGCGCGCCTCGCCACGCGGCCCGCGCGCGCGGAGGCCACGCAATCCGCCAGCGAGCCGAAGGCCACGTCGACGTTCAGGTTGCCTGGCGCGTAATAGGCCCACTTGCCCGAGTTGGTCATCATCGTGCCCGACATGTCACGCATCACCGTGGTGACGTAGGTGCAGGTGTCGATCACCAGCGTGACGCCCGCCGCTTCGAGTTGCCGCGTCCAGCCGCGTGCATCGAGCTGCTCCAAGGTCGAGCGGCTTGTGTTGACGTACATTTCGGATGTGAGGCGCGTGTCGCCGATCAACGGGACAAGACGCGAGAACTCGCCGATGGAAAAATGCGGCGTGCCGAGGCACACGGCGGTGAGGGGACTGCCATCGGCGGCCGTGGACAGGTTGCGCACCGTGGCGCGCAGATCGTCCGCCGTCACATGCACGGTCTCCTCCGGCGCTTCGCCCTGGAGCGCCGCATCCAAGCTGGGCGCCTCGGGCGTCCGGCTGACGACATGGAACATGCCGACCGCGCCCGACGACGCGGCGGTGGCGCCGAGCGCTTTCAAATCGTCCTCGGTCGCGGCGGACGGCAGGCCCACGATAGCGGGAACGGTGTTGCCGCAACGCTTGCCCGCGATATGGCCGATGGCGACGCAGGCCAAGTCGGCCGCGGCCCATTCTGGCGGCAGGCTTTCGATCTCGAAGACGACGCGGGCACGGCGATTCTCGGTGACGTGCAGCCCGTAATAGGGTGCGCGGCCGGTCATGGCGCAGCACATATCGACGAAATCGCCGTAGCGTTCCGTGCGCGCGCCGATCACCGAGTTGGCGAAGGAGGCCGCGTTGGACTCGCTCCAAGCGATTTGCGCGCCGAAGCGCGGGCGGTAGATCGTGAGATAGGGCGCGCAGGTGAAGGTCGGCACACAGCCCAGCTCCTCGTGCGCCTTCATCAGGCGCGTGCCGCCGGCACGGATTTCGTCGGGGCCGTTGAACAATTCAGGATGGATCATGTCCATGGTGCCGACGTTCAGCGTCGTCGGTACGCGCACGCGGCCGCCGAGCGACACAAGATGCTCGGCAAAATCGAGATTGGCTTGGCCCAGATAGATGCAGCTTCCGGCATGGGCCTGCTCGATGTCGATCAGGCCGTCGGCGCCGACGCTCTTGGCGACGGGCAAGAGGACGCGCATGGCAAGTTGCGCCGCCGGCCCATGGGCGCCGTCCAGCATCGCGCGGTCTTGCGTGGTGAGCGAAACGGCCATGTTTCCCGACGTTCGTTCGAACGGACGGCCTCATCCTACGCAAATGCGGCGCTGCAGGAAAATGGTCGAAGCGGCGGCTTAACCTGGCGTTCCGGGAGGAAAACTAGGTCAGCGCCTCGACGCCGATGCCCAGCATTGTCGGCAACATCACGCCGGTGACCAGCAGATTGTGCGCGACATGGGCCAGCATGGCGGGCCACAGCGAGCCTGTGCGTTCGTAGATCCAGGCGAACAACAGGCCCAGGATCGCCGTCGGCAGAATGATGTCCGGAATGCCGTGCGCGAGGGCGAAGACCAGAGCGCTGGCGAGGCCCGCGACCCAGAAATTCACGTGACGGCGCAGCCAGGCGAACAGCACGCCGCGAAAGACCAGTTCTTCCGCGATGGGCGACAGGATGCCGACCAGCAGGATGAAGGCGTCGGTGATCGTGCCATCGTCGTCCGTCAGGTCGGGCATCATGTCGAGCTGTTCTTCGATCGCGGCCCGCCCGGTGATCTTGTAGGTGGCGTAGAGGACCGCGGCCACGACCGACAGGCAGAGAAGCCACCAGCCGAGCGCGCGCAGAAAAGCGCCGGCCGGCGCCGATCGCAGCCCCAGGCCCGACCAGGGCAGGCGGCCGAGCAGAACGACGAAGACCGCGACGCCTAGGATCGAGGCGATGGGCAGGATCATCAGATCGGCGACGTCGAGCCCGCTATCCGATAGACCGGACCCGATCAGGTCGGGCAGCAGAACGAAAAGGCCGAACGCGATGAAAGTGCCGATGCCGATGACGGCCAGAACGACGTGCAGGAAGCCAGGCGCGCGGACCCGCGGCATGTTGAACGCGCTTTCGCTCACCCGAGCTGCCGCAGGACGAGTGTGAGCGCGGCGATGACGGAGGCATGGCGCACCGCGTCGCGGTCGCCGGGGAACTGGTGGCGCTCCACCGCCGTCTCGTGGCCGTGCCGCGCGCAGCCGATATAGACGAGGCCGACGGGTTTGGCGTCGGTGCCGCCGTCTGGGCCCGCGACGCCCGTCAGTGAGACCGTGATGCCCGCTGCCGAGCGGGCCAGCGCGCCGTCGGCCATGGCGCGCGCCACGTGGGCCGAGACGGCGCCATGCTTGAGGATCAGCGTGGGCGGCACGCCTAGCAATTCAGCCTTGGCCTCGTTGGAGTAGGAGACGAAACCGCGCTCCACCACCCGGCTGCTGCCCGCGATGGCGGTCAAGGCGCCCGCGACCAGGCCGCCCGTGCAGGATTCGGCCGTGGCCAGTTTCAGCCCGGCGGCCTCGCAGCGGCGGAGGACGTCGCGGGCGGGCGAGAGAATGGCGTCGTCGAACATGGCATCACCCGACGAAATAACGAACCGCGAGGAGACACAGCGCAGCATACGCTCCCGCGGCCACGTCATCGAGCATGACGCCCCAGCCGCCATGCAGGCTGCGGTCGGCCCAACTGGCCGGCCAGGGCTTCATGATGTCGAACATGCGGAACAGGATGAAACCCAGGGCGAAATCGCCGAGCGTCATCGCGGCGGCGGAGAGGGTAAGCCACTGGCCCGCTACCTCGTCGACCACGATCCGCTGTGGGTCGTTCTCACCCGAGCGATCGCAGTAGACGCCCGCAGCCCAGATGCCGACGGCCGTCGCCGCGGCGGCGGCGGCCAAGAGTCCCAGCGGACCCCAGGTATCCTGAATCAGCCAGGCGAAGGGCAGGGCGGCGATGGAGCCCCAGGTGCCGGGGAACTTTGGCAACAGGCCCACGCCGAACCAGGTGGAAAGCCACCAGGCGGGATGGCGGGCGTTGATGCCGGGCACGGTCAAGACGCGGCGGGCAGGCGCACGCTGGCGATGGCTTGGGCGGCCATGCCTTCGTCGCGACCGGTGAAACCGAGCCTCTCGGTGGTGGTCGCCTTTACGCTCACGCGTTCGCGCGCCACGCCCAGAATCTCGGCCACGCGCGCTTCCATGCGCGGCCGGTGTGGGCCGATCTTGGGCTGCTCGCAGATGAAGGTGATATCCACGTTCTGGATCGCGCCGCCCTTTTCGCGCACCAGCTTGGCCGCATGGGCCAGGAAGATGTCGGACGCAGCGCCCCGCCATTGCGGGTCGGACGGCGGGAAATGCTGGCCGATGTCGCCCGCGCCAATGGCGCCCAGGATGGCGTCGGTGATGGCGTGCAAGCCCACATCGGCGTCCGAGTGGCCGACCAGCCCGTGCGTGTGCGCGACCTCGATGCCGCACAACCAAACCTTGTCGCCGGGGCCGAAACGGTGGACGTCGAAGCCCATGCCGACGCGCGTCTCCGCGCCTGCGCCCAGCTTACGCGCCGCGCGCGCCAGATCGTCTTCCGTGGTCACTTTGAAATTGTCCTCGTTGCCCATCACCAGCGCAACCGAAAGCCCCGCGCGTTCGGCCACGGCGGCATCGTCGGTCAGAGCCTGTCCCGCGGCGGCGCGGTGCGCGGCCAGGATCTCCGCATAACGGAAGCCCTGCGGCGTCTGGGCACGCCAGAGCCCTGCGCGGTCCACCGTGGCCGCGACCGCATTGTCCATGCCCGCGCGTTTCAGCGTGTCGTTGACGGGAACGGACGCGACCGCGCCCGCCGATGCCGCCAGCGCGTCGATGGTGCGCGTGACCAGCGCCTCGTCGGGAAAGGGGCGGGCGGCGTCGTGAATCAGAACCAAGTCGGGTTTCGTTTCGGCCAGGCTTTCCAGGCCGAGGCGCGCGGAATCCTGCCGCTCCGCGCCGCCATGGACCGGCGGTAGAAGGTCGAGCCCATCGACCGCCGCGTCATACAGTGCGCGGTCGTCGGGATGGATGATGACGCGCACGGCGTCGATCTTGGGGTGGCGCGCGAAGGCCTCGGCGCAATAGCGCAGCAGGGGCCGGCCAGCCAGGGTCCGGTATTGCTTGGGCATTTCGCCGCCGAAGCGGTGCCCACGGCCGGCGGCCACGATCAGGGCGACGCAGCGCGGCATGGCGGAGTAGCTGGCATGGGAGTTGCGAACGTCATAGGCGGAAATGACTTAACATTTGGGGGCTAAAGCCGCCAGCGCGAAGGGCCTTTCGGGCCTCGGCCAAGGTTGCGGCTAGCGCCGATTTCTGGTTTATCTGTCGCGGGTTTTGCCCACAAATTCATCATATATGGGAAGTGCCTAGAAAATGGGCATCAGCATCGGCCCCATCGCCATCGACGATCCCGTGATCCTCGCGCCCATGTCGAGCGTGACGGACATGCCGTTCCGCCGCTTGGTGAAGCGCTGCGGGGCCGGCCTCGTCGTGTCCGAGATGATCGCGAGCCAGGCCATGATCCGGGAAACGCGCGATTCGCTGAAGCGCGCGGCGAACGCCGAGGACGAGAAGCCGATGTCGGTTCAGCTCGCGGGCTGCGATCCCCTTGAGATGGCCACGGCCGCGCGGCTGAATGAAGACCGCGGCGCCGCTATCATCGACATCAATTTCGGCTGCCCGGT
>JAPLOM010000023.1:4914-16674 GCA_026400755.1 Alphaproteobacteria bacterium | reverse complement strand
GGACGACGCGACGCTGGTGACGGCACTTCTGGAGATGCAGGCGCGTCAGGGCGCGCCGGTGTTCATCCGTCAGAGCAAGGCTTGCATGGCCCGGCCCGACAGCCGTCCCGGGCTTGGCAAGATCGCCTGCCCGACGCTGGTGCTGAGTGGGCGCGAGGACAATGTCCTGCCACCCGCGCTTTCGGAAGAGATCGCGCGCGGAATACCGGGCGCGCGCCACGTGATCATCGAGGAATGCGGCCATTACCTGCCATTGGAACGGCCGCACGCGGTCACCGCGCTTCTGCGCGAGTGGCTGCTCCATGCCTGAAAGGAAGCGTCATGTCCGATCACAAGGCCCTCGGCATTTCTCCGTTCGGCCCGGCCACCTTCGCCAAAAGCGCGCTGACCACGCCGGAGGCAGAGTGGTCGGCGGATGTCGCCTTCCTCGGCATTCCTTTCGATCAGGGCGCGGGCTTCCGCTCTGGCGCGCGCTGGGGACCCAAGGCCATCCGCGACATGTCGGTGCGCTTTAGCGCGCTCTCGGCGCCCAGCCGCCCTGGCTATTGGGACTTGCGCGCGGGTCACGACAGGGCGGTTTGCTCGCTGGTGGATTGCGGCGACGTGGAGATTGTCCCGCTGCTGTGGTAACAGAATTTCACGGCCATGACCGAGGCAGTGCGTGCGATTCGCGCCAAGAAGGCGTTGCCGTTCACCATGGGCGGCGACCATTCGGTGACCTTCCCGATCCTGCGCGCCTTCGAGGGCTCGCGGCCCATCACGGTCGTGCAGTTCGACGCGCATATGGACTATCGCGATGAGGCCATGGGCGTGCGCTACGGCCACGGCAATGTGCTGCGCTGGGTGCGCGAGTTGGATTGGGTGGAGAAGGTGGTCGCCATCGGCATCCGCAGCCTGCGTACGCGGCAGGAGGATTACGAAGCCTCGCGGCGCGACGGCAACACGGTGATCCCGGCCTGGGACGTCCACGCCCACGGCGTGGATCACTTTGCCGCCGATCTGCCCGAGGGGCGCGATGTCTATGTGACCTTCGACATCGACGGCATGGATGCGTCGGTCGCGCCCGGCACTGGTACGCCCGAGGTTGGCGGCCTCTCCTACGAACAGGCGCGGCGATTCCTCGAGTTGGTCTGCACGCGCAATCGTTTGGTGGGTTTCGATTTGGTGGAGGTCAACCCGAGCTTCGATCCGACCCAGATCACAGCTTTGCTCTCGGCCCAGATCATGATCGAGGCCATGGGCTTCGTTTTCCCGCGTGGGAAAAATTAGATACAGGCGCGTTCAACGCCAGCGGTCTTGGCTCGGCGGCGCGTCCTTGCCAGTGCGGTAGAGCAGAAGGCCGGACACGCAGCTTATCGCCAGCATGGCGAACACCAGGCGATAGGCGTCGGCGGGCGAAAGCCCGTGAGCGTGGGCCTCGCGCACCACAAAGCCCGAGATGAACTGCAGCAGCCCGACGCCCATGAACAGAGCCAGATTCACGGTCGTCACCGCGCGGCCCGACAGATGGTGCGGGGACAGCGAGCGCCCATGGGCGAACAGCACGACGTCGAAGGTGGCGAAGACACCGATCAGTCCCATCAGGCCGATGGCGAGTCCGAGAGAGGCGGTGGGTATTAAAGCCAAGATCGCCAAGGTGATGGCAAGGCAGATGGCGCCGAAGGTGACGACGCCCTTGCGCGTGTCGAAGCGGCGGTCGAGCGGGCCATACATCAGGTTGCCGAGGATGATGCCGGCCATGAAGAACAGCGCATCGCCACGTCCCTCGGGATCGAGTCCGTAGACGTCGGCGAAGAACGGGCCGGCCCAAAGGGCTCGTAAGGTAAAAAGAGCCGCCGGTCCCAGCGCGGTCATCACCATGATGTGGCGCAGATCGGGCGAGCGCAGCACTTCCCATGTGCCGCGCAGGCTGCCGAGCAGGGATTTGCGCGGCCGTGTTTGGTCGTGCTCTTCCTCCTTGCCCGGCGGCGCATCGCGCACGACGACGTAGACCAAGAGGCCCGCGATCGCGACCAACCCGGCCAGCAAGAGATAGGTTCCGCGCCAACCCATCGACTGGATGACGAGGGCCAAGGGCTTTGTCGCCAGCACATGGCCGATGCCGCCGAGCGCGATCATCACGCCCGCGATGGTCGCGAACCGGTCCGAGGGCAGCCAGCGGCCGCAGACGACCAGCGAACCGACCAGGTTCCCAGAGGCGCCAATCGCCATCAGCGCCATGGCGAGAGTCAGCATGGTGATGGAGTGGCTGGCCGACGCCAGGACCATGCCGGCGACCGCGAAGACCTGCGAGCGCGCGATGGCCAGGCGCGGCCCCCAGCGGTCGATCAGGATGCCGGTCGGAAGCTGCATCAGGGCGAAGGTGAAGAAGAACGCGGCGCCCATGCCGCCCAAGGCCGCTGGTGACAGGCCCAATTCGACCGCCAATTCCGGCGCGATCAGGGCGTTGGTGTTGCGATAAACCTGGGACAGGACGAACAGAGTGGCCAGCGCCGAAATCAGCGCAGCGAAGGCGCGCGCGAAGTGGCGGTCAACCCGTGCCACGCCGGCTCTGAGCGGTTGCGGACGTCACGCGCGCACCAACAACTCGCGCGGAAACTGGGTGATGACCTCGGAACCGGTCTCGGTCACCAACACGGTTTCGCTAAAGCACATGCCGAACGCGCCGCCGAAGACGCTGGGCACGATATGGAACGTCATGCCGGGTTGGAGCGGCGTTGGATCGTCCTTGCGCAGGGATAGCGTCTTGCCCTCGGCCCAGTTGGGCGGAAAGCCGATCCCGACCGAATAGGCCGTGCGATGGACGAAGCGTTCGCCGTAGCCCGCCTTGGTGATCGCGCCGCGGCAGGCATGGTCGCAATCGCCCGACGTGGCGCCCGGCTTGATGGCCGCGATGGCGCCGTTCAGCCCGCCGATGATCGCGTCGGCCATGCGCTGCATCTCGTCGGTCGGTTTGCCCAAGACAGCGCAGCGCGCAAGAAGCCCGTGGTAGCGGTCGATGCAGCCGCCCGTCTCAAGGAACAGCACGTCGCCTTTCACCAGTGTCCGGCGCCGCCACATGGCGAAGGTCACCGCCGTGCGCTCGCCAGAAACGGCGATGGGGGCATGACCGAGATACTCGCTGCCCGCCGCGATGCTGGCTTGATGCATGGCGGCTGCCACATCGTTTTCGGTGGCGCCGGGCTTGGATGCGTCGAGGGCCGCATGCATGCCGGCCTCGGCCGCGCGTGCGGCAAGGCGAATGCGGTCGATCTCGGCCGGCGACTTCACGATGCGCAGCCATTCGACGACGCCGTTCCAGTCCACGACCGTCCAGCCGCTTTTGGCGACAAGGGTCTGATAGGCGGGCACATTGAGATACCAGGCGTTGGTCTCGACCCCTAGCGTGCCGTGCGGTGCCAGATCGGCGATGGCCTTGAGCGTCAGATCGACCGGATCGTCGGTGTCGAGTGTGGCCACGAACCGCCCGATGGTCGGCGTGATCTCGGCCATGAACTTCAGCGGCACCAGCAGCGCCTGATAGGTGAAATAGCCGATCGACTGATAGCCGGTCAGGTAAAAGACGTTCTCGGGGTCATAGAGCAGGACGGCGTCGAGGCCGCTTTCCCCCATCTTCGCGCGGACACGCGCCATGCGTTGGTCCAGCTCCGCGCGCGGAAAGGGCAGTTCCTGCCCGATCTTGGCCGTCATCGTCTCGCCCCCGTCTTCACCACCAGATGGAATTAAGACTGGCCGACGGCAGGGGCGTCAAGGCAAGGCGGCGCGCGGGTTTGCGCCGACGTGGGCTTCCTCTATCCTCCGCGCCATGACCGTCGAACTTCCCGTTACGCTCAGCGATGCCGTCCGCAAGGAATGGGTCGACCCCAACGGCCATTTCAACATGGGCTATTACGCCGTCGCCTATGACCTGGCCACGGACGGCCTGTTCGAACTTCTGGGCTGCGCCTACGTCGATATCGAACGCACCGGCGGTTCGGTCTTCCTCTTAGAACTGCACATCAACTATCTGCGCGAAATGCACGAGGGCGATCCGTTCCGGATCACCTCGCGCGTGCTCGATCATGACGCCAAACGCATCCACGTCTTCGGCTACATGCACCACGCGACCGAAGGGTTTCTTTCGTCCACGGCCGAGATGATGCTGATCCACGTCGATATGAAGACGCGCAAGGCCGCGCCCTTTCCGGACGACACGTTGGAGCGCATCCGGAAGCTGAAAGCGGCGCATGACACGCTGCCCTGGCCGCCCGCGGCGGGCCGTTCCATCGGCCTCAAGCAGGGCAAGGCCGGCGCGCTGTGAACCTCCGGCCGGCCCGCGCGCTGGTCCTGTCGGTGCTGGTGCTTCTTGCCCTGGCGGCGCCCGCCGCTGCCGATTGCGCGTCCGATGCCGCGCCTGCCGTCGATTGGCGCCGCTGTACCCTGGATCAGCGGGTGATGACTGACGCCGATCTTTCCGGCGCGCTGTTGCGCGACGCCAGCTTCGTCCGGACCGATCTGTCCCGCGCGAACCTGTCCAACGCCGTGGGCTTCCGTGCCAAGTTCGTCAACACCCGCCTGGAAGACGCCATTCTCGATGGCGGCGACTTCACCGAGGCGGATTTCACCAAGGCCGATCTGGCACGGGCCAGCCTCAAGGGCGCTGATCTGCGCCGCGCACGCTTCTTCCAGACCACGCTGACGGGGGCCGACCTGACTGGCGCGCAACTGGCCGGTGCCGACTTCACCCGCGCCGATCTGGTCGGCGCGTTGTGGACCGACGGCAAGCATGTCTGTGCCGACGGGCCGCGCGGGCAGTGCAACTGAACCGCTGACCGCGCTCAGTCTTCCAGCAGAAGTCCCGTCCGTCCCGGCAGAACCTCACGTCCCACCACCTTGGCGATCACCTGGCCGGGCCGCACCAACTTGTCGTCGCGGCGGGCCAGGATGAAGCCGTCGGTGCGCGTGGCGACCGGCGTGCGCGCTGCGCGCGCATCTTCCGCCGTCGGATCGACGATGTCGGCGATCACCTCGCCCTTCGACACCGTGTCGCCTAGACCGCGCCGGTAGGCAACGATACCGGCCACAGGCGCGCGCGGCATGTCGACGGCCTCGAAGGCGACGCCATCGCCCACGGCGGCGGGCAAAGGGCCGGGCTCGCCGTGCACGACGCCCCGCCGTATCAGGAAACGCAACAGCGCCTCGGCATCCGCGCACGCCAGCCCGTCGTCCACGTCGGCCCGGCCGCGCAGTTCGACTGTGCTGGCGAAACAACCCTGCGGGATCGGATGCGCCGCACCAAAGCGCTCGCGCAGTTTGCGCCAATGGCCGCTCATCGTGTCCTCGAAGGCGCTGCCGCCCGGATCGACCGAGACGAGCTGGGCGCGGCTGCCCAATTCCGCCGCCAAGTCTGCGCCCGCCGGCCAGTTGGCCGTGGCGATGTGCAGGTGGGGCAGGGATTCGGCGTCGCAATGAAGGTCCAGCACGATGTCGGCATCGACGGCCAGCCGCATCAGCGCGTGGCGCATGTAGGCCAGCGGTCCCTGCGGCTCGACCGAGGCGATGGTCACGGCCAGCGCATTGCGCACCGCGCGGGCATTGGTCGCCTCGTCCTGACCCAGCGCACCGGCGATCCGCGCGGCCACGGCGTCGGTCAGGTCGGGAAAACCGCGGTTGAAGTTGCCGCCCCCGGCCAACTCGTAGCGGCCCACATGGGTGCCCGCTACGTTCTGGTCCAGGCCGATGGGGTTGGCCACCGGCACCAGCACGATTTCGCCTGCGATCCGGCCATCCTTCGCCGCATCGTCCAGCAGCGCGGCCAGATGGTGCGCGACCAGCATGGGCGGCGTCTCGTCGGCATGCAGGCTGGCGTGCAGATAGGCCTTCGGCCGCGCGCCCACTTGGCCATAGCGGAAGACAGTCAATGACCGCGCGGTGCCTGGGCCGGAGGCTGGCAACGGGATCCGTTCGACGGTCTTGTTCGCGGTCTTCGTCATGCGGGCAGCATCGTTGCCACGCCTGGGGTGTCAAGCGCTGGCAAGCGCGCGCATCGAGCGTATATAAGAAGCGCGATGTCCGATCCCTTTGAACTGTCCGAAAAACCGGCGCCGGATGCCCCGGCCGATGCGCGCCCCGTGTCCGCGCGCGCGGCCGCCGTGCGCCCGACCTATCTCGACAATCTGAACGATCCACAGCGTCTCGCGGTCGAGACCATCGACGGCCCGCTTCTGGTCTTGGCCGGTGCCGGCACGGGGAAGACGCGCGTCCTGACCACGCGCCTGGCTCATATTTTGGGCAGCCGCCGCGCCTGGCCCAGCGAGGTGCTGTGCGTCACCTTCACCAACCGCGCCGCGCGCGAGATGAAGGAGCGCGTGGCACATCAGATCGGCGGCGCGGTCGAAGGCCTGTGGCTCGGCACATTCCATTCGCTCTGCGCGCGCATGCTGCGCCGCCATGCCGACGTGGTCGGCCTGACGCCCAATTTCACCATCCTGGACCAGGACGACCAGATTCGCCTTTTGGGCCAGATCCTCAAGGCCGAGAATATCGACGACAAACGCTGGCCGCCGCGCGCGGTCCACGCCGTCATCCAACGATGGAAAGACCGTGGCCTGCCGCCAGAGAAGATTTCCCAGGGCGAGGCGGGCGAGCTGGCCAACGGCCGTGCGGCCGAGATTTACCGCATCTATCAGGAGCGGCTGAAGGTCTTGAACGCGGCCGATTTCGGCGATCTTCTGCTGCACGTTCTGCGCGTCTTCTCATCCGACGCCGAAATCGCGCGCAAATACCAGGAGCAGTTCCGCTACATCCTGGTCGACGAGTACCAGGACACCAACGTGGCGCAGTATCTGTGGCTGCGTTTGCTGGCCCAGGGCTCGCACAACATCTGCTGCGTCGGTGACGACGATCAGTCGATCTACAGTTGGCGCGGCGCCGAGATCGGCAACATCCTGCGCTTCGAGAAGGACTTTCCCGGCGCGCGCATCGTGCGGCTGGAACAAAACTACCGCTCGACCCAGCACATCCTGTCGGCGGCCTCGGGCCTGATCGCCAAGAACGAAGGGCGGTTGGGCAAGACGCTGTGGAGCGAAGGCACGGCGGGCGAGAAGGTCACCGTGCGCGGCGTGTGGGACGGCGAGCAAGAAGCGCGCGTCATCGCCGAGGAGATCGAATCGCACCAGCGCGGCGGCGAGAAGCTGGCCGACATCGCGATCCTGGTGCGCGCCGGTTTCCAGACCCGCGAATTTGAAGAGTGTTTCATCAAGCTGGGTATTCCTTACCGCGTGATCGGCGGTCCGCGTTTCTACGAGCGCCAGGAAATCCGCGACGCGCTGGCCTATCTGCGCCTGATCAACCAGCCGTCCGACAGTTTGGCGTTCGAGCGCATCGTCAACGTGCCGCGCCGGGGTATCGGCGAAACCACGGTGCAGTCGTTCCACCAATTGTCCCGTGCCCAGGGAATTCCCCTGACCGAGGCCGCGCGCCGTCTGATCGAGACCGACGAGATGAAGCCCCAGGCCAAGAAGGCCGTGGGCGGTTTCCTGACCGATCTCGATCGCTGGCGTCAGATGGCCGAGGGCGAAAACCACGCCGACCTGACGCGCATCGTGCTGGACGAATCCGGCTACACCGAGATGTGGAAGGCGTCGAAGACGCCCGAAGCGCCGGGGCGGCTGGACAACCTAAAAGAGTTGGTCGCCGCGCTTGCATGCGGCCAAGGGGCTGGAATTCGACATGGTCTTCCTGCCGGGTTGGGAGGAGGGGCTGTTTCCGCATCAGCGCGCGCTGGATGATGCCGGCGGCAAGGGGTTGGAGGAGGAGCGGCGGCTGGCCTATGTCGGCATCACCCGCGCGCGGCGGCGTGCGACAATCAGCTTCGCGGCCAGCAGGCGCGTGCACAATCAATGGCAGAGTGCGATCCCCTCGCGTTTCGTCGACGAGCTGCCGCCCGACCATGTCGAAGCCGTGTCCGACCAGGGGCTGTACGGCTCGGGCGGCGACGTGGCTTCGCCGCGGCGGAATTTCGCGGAGGCGGCCTCGCCCGGCATGCGCTGGGGCGGCGGCCGGCGTGCGGCGCCCGCGATCGAAGCGCGGGCCGAGCGGGTGAGTGAGAGCAAGTCTGGCTACAAGCTGGGCCAGCGCGTCTTCCATCAGAAATTCGGCTATGGCCGGATCAAAAGCCTCGAGGACGACAAGCTCGACATCGAGTTCGAGAAGGCCGGGCGCAAGAAGGTGATGGCCAGCTTCGTGGCGCCGGCCTGAGCTTCTAGGCGCCTTGCTGCCGTTCGCGGTGGCGCACGGTCTCGCGGTGGATGACGTAGAGGCCCGAGGCGATGATCACCGTGGCGCCCACGATGGTCCATTGATCCGGGAACTGGTGGAAGACGAAATAGCCAAGGATCGTCGCGATCACGATGGTGCCATAGTTGAACGGCGCCAGGGTCGAGGCGGGCGCGTGGCCGAGCGCGGTGATGAGGCATAGGTGGGCCGCGGTACCCAGGCCGCCCTGGATCGCCAGAAGCGCCCAGACGTCGACTGGCGCGTCGATCCAGAAAAAGGGGATCAAGACGCTCGTGACCACCAGCCCCGTTATCGTCGTGTAGAACAGCGTGGTCAGCGGCGGCTCGGTCGTCGACAGTTTGCGCGTCGCGATCTGATAGAGCGCGTAGATCAGGGCCGACAGAAGCATCAGCGAGCCCGCCCAATGGGTGACACCCATGCCCGGGCGGATGACGATCAAGGCGCCCACGAAGCCCACGCCTACGGCGGTCCAACGCCGCACGCCGACCTTCTCGCCCAAAAGCGGCACGGACAGGGCGGTCAGGAACAGTGGCCCGACCATGTTCAATGCCACCGCGTCGGCCAGGGGCAGGAAGGCCAGGCCGAAAATGAAGGCGAAGGTCGAGGCCACGTTCAGCATGGCGCGGCCGACTTGGAGCGGCAGCCGCTTCGTCCGCATGAAGCCAAGCGAACGCGCGTGGATCAGCAGCGCGGCCATGAACAGAAACTGGAAGACGTAGCGGACCCACAGGATGAAGATGGTGGGATAATCCGCGCTCAAATACTTGGCCATCGCGTCCATGAGCGAAAAGATCAGGACGGTCGTGGCCATGAACGTGATGCCGCGCAGGGTGCGCTTCGCATCCGCGTGATCTTGGGCGGTCATCGAAGGATGCTGCGGGGCCGCACGGATGGGATTGTGGGCGCCGCGCATGGGCCGGGCAAGCAGGATCGCGATTTGAAATCGTATCCGCCGCTGGCTAAGGTCCGCGCGTTCATTCGGGAGAAGGAGTTCGGGAAGATGAAGCGCTTCACCATCCGCCAGGGCAACAATATGCCTGTTCAGTCTCCGCTGATTCCCGATCCGTTCGTTCCGTACCAGTGCAAGAACAACAAGATCCTCTCCGTCGTCTGCCGCGGCGACAGGAGGGTGATCGACCGCTGGCTGAAGCCGACGCCGTTCGAAAGCGTGGGCGACCGCTACATCGTCTCGGTCGCGGATTTCTCCAACTGCGACAAGGCGTCCTATATGGATGCGGCCATCGTCCTGCCGATCAAGTTCCGCAACAAGTTCGGCGGTTATTATTTCTTCGAGTACGAGAACAACGACTCGGCCATCGCGGCCGGACGCGATCTGTGGGGTTATCCGAAGAAATATGCCGCGATCACGCTGGAACAGCAGGGCAAGAAGGTGGTCGGCAAGGCCGTGCGCAACGGCGTCACCATCATGGATATCTCGTGCGACCTGTCGAAACCCATGGACGGTGTGCCCAGCCTGAAGCTGACCCCGCATCTCAACATGCATGTCCAGCCGCGTCCCGACGGGCCCGGCATGATGTCCATGCGTATCATCGAGCGAGACACCTCGCCGGACTACAAATTGAAATCCCAGAAATTCGGTGCGGGCCGCGTCACCCTGCGCTCGATCCCGAGCGATCCCTTGGCCGAGTTCCAGCCCAAGGAGATATTGGGCGCGACCTATATCGTCGGCGACTTCTATGCGACCGAGAAGAACGGCTGGGGCAAGACCATCGCGACCTTCAAGCCGAAGCGCCGTTGAGACGCCGGGCGCGGGCCAGCATGCGCTCGCGGTGGGCGATATAGAGGCCGCTGGAGCAGATGATGGCCGTGCCGATCAGCGTCCAGCGGTCGGGGAAATCGCCGAACGCGACCAGGCCCACCAGGGTCGCGCTCAGAATTTGGATATAGGCGAAGGGCGCCAGGATCGAAGCCGCGGCAAAGTTCAGCGCACGCACCAGCGCGATATGCGCCGCGCTGATGATCAGGCCCATCAGCGCCATGAAGCCCCAGCCGGCCAGATCGGGCGTCTTCCAGACGAAGGGCAAAAGCATCGTGCTCATGATGACGCCGCCATAAGCGCCGAATAAAAGCGTGGCGTCGGTGTCGTCGGTCCCGCTCAGCCGCCGGGTGAAAATCTGGTAAAAGGCGAAGGCCGTGGCCGAGAGAAGCGGCATCGAGATCGCCCAATGCATCACGCCGAGACCGGGACGGACGACGACGAGCGCGCCGATCATGCCGACGGCGATGGCGCTCCAACGCCGGAGACCCACCTTTTCGCCCAGAAGCGGCACCGACAGCGCGGTGACGATCAGCGGCCCGACCAGCACGGCCGCGAAGGCGTCTGCCAGCGGAATGAAGGCCAAGCCGAAAATGAATGGGATGTTCGACGCCCAGCCGGAGAAGGCGCGCGCGAATTGCAGACCCGGCTTGCGCGTGCGCAGGATCGACGGCGGGCGGCGCGAAAAGACCAGGATCGAAATGAAGATGGCCTGGAAGAAGAAACGGCCCCAGGTGATCTGGAACGGATGGTAGTCCTGGGTCAGATGCTTGCCGACCGCGTCCATCAGCGGGAACAGCGTGAACGCCACGCCCATCAGAAGAATTCCGTCGAGCGTGTGCGAGCGTTGGGGCGCGTCGGTCATGGCGGGCTTTCGGAAGCGGCGCGGAGTGTGGTGGCCGCGCCTGCGGCTTGCAAGCGGGACACCGCATGACCGCGATCTGGCGCATCGAGGTGATCGTGCCGGTGGGCGCCGAGGGCGTTTTCGCCCAGGCGCTGGAGGTTTTCGGGCACGGCCTCTCGGTTTTCGAGAGCGGCCCGCGCGCGTGGCGTGTCGAGGTGCATGGCACGGAAGAGCCCGCGCGAGCGGAATTGGACGTGGCGCTGGCTCTGGCGGCCGCGAGTGCGGGCGTACCTGTGCCGCCCGTGGCGGTCGAGGCATTGGCCGAACGCGATTGGGTGGCCGAGAACCAAGCCAGCTTTCCGCCGCTCGAGGCCGCGCGCTATTTCATTCATGGCAGCCATTTCCGGGGCACGCCGCCGGCCAACCGGCGCACGATCGTGATCGACGCGGGTGCCGCGTTTGGCACGGGCTTCCACGCGACCACGCGCGGCTGCCTTCTGGCCATCGACGCCGCGCGGCGGGCACGGCCCATCCGGCGCGCGCTCGATCTCGGCTGCGGCTCGGGCATCCTGGCCTTCGCCATCGCGAAGTCTTCCTCCGTCAAGGTGACGGCGGCGGACAACGACCCCGTCGCCGTTGCCGTCGCGCGCGCCAACGCTCGGCGCAACGGCGTCGCGTCCCGGGTGCGTACGATGCGCAGCCAGGGGTTCGATGCGGGCGTGCTGCGGCGGCAAGGTCCGTTCGATCTCATCGCCGCGAATATCTTGCTGAATCCGCTGGTGGCACTGGCGCCGTCGCTGGCAGGCCATTTGAGCGGTGGAGGACGCCTAATTCTGTCCGGCGTCTTGGCGGGGCAGGCGGC
>JAPLOM010000023.1:0-4876 GCA_026400755.1 Alphaproteobacteria bacterium | reverse complement strand
GGCGGCGGCGCTGCGCCGCGCTTGCGTCCGCGCCGGGCTCAGACCGTTACGAACGCTCTTGATCGACGGCTGGGCGACATTGGTTTTCGTGCGCCCGTCGAAAGGCGCAGCCCAAAAACGTTGACGGGGCGCGCCATGAAGCGCACCCCGCCTTAGCCCGCCATTACATCCGTGGTCGGGCTATGACCGAACGACAATCAGCCTTATGCGGCGATCGTCGGACGGTTGTCGTTTTGCGCATCGGACACCCGGCCCGCGATGAACGGGATATCGCTGCGCTGGACGCCGATATCCTTCAATGTTGCGTCGTCGAGATCGGAGAGCGCTTCGCTGGTGACCCGGCGGCGGCGCAAATGCTCGATCCCGGTCAGCACCGAGCGCAGGCCCTGGCGAACCGCTTCGACCGTACGGGCGACAACTTCGCCGCTCGGGCCCGCCTGGATGAGGGCCGATGCCCCGAGGATCTCGGGCAGGGTCGAACGGCTGTCGCCGCCGCGCGTGCTGTTATTCGTCATGATACGTCTACCTTTCATCTCATCTTCTTCCACTGAAGCCCCGACGGCCTCATTGTGCATTGCACACAGATATATGTGCTTATTCCATATGATCTTTTCAATATGATGACCGCACAGCAGCATTGCGATGAACGCATGCCTCCGCCTTCTTTTCGACCCTTTTCCTTGCCAGGGCTCGCAAGCGGCTCTTAGCTTCCCTCATGACCCAGCCCGTTTCCGCCGATAAAGCCTGCCGGGACCGTTACCAAGGTGACGACGCCCTGGCCCAACTGCTCAAAAAGGCCGGGGTTGCCCGCGGCATGGCCGAAATCCGGGCCCTGGTGGCCGGAGCGGCGGCGGCACCCGAGGCAGCCGATCCCGACGCCTGGATCGTCCTGGTGGCGCCGGTCGCCAGCCCGGCCCTGGCCGCCCAGCTCAAAGCGCTCAAGGCGGAGCTGAAGGCCGAGGGCGCCGCGCGGCCCGAACCCTCCTATCCCGAGCGGCTGGCCGCGCTGCGCGCCGAGTTGGCGCGCCGGGGCCTCGCGGGGTTCCTGATCCCGCGCACCGACGAGTATCAGAACGAATTCATCCCGCCCTCGGCCGAGCGCCTCGCGTGGCTCGCAGGCTTCACCGGCTCGGCCGGCTTGGGTGCGGTGCTGCAGGACAAGGCCGCGATCTTCGTCGACGGGCGCTATACGCTCCAGGTGCGCGATCAGGTTGATACGGCGCTGTTCGTGCCGCGCCACATCATCGACGAGCCGCCGGCAGGGTGGCTGGCCGCGAACCTGCCCAAGGGTGGCAAGCTCGGCTACGACCCCTGGCTCCATTCGCCCAACGAGGTCGCGCGGCTGCAGGCGGCCTGCGAGAAGGCGGGCGCGGTGCTGACGCCCGTCACGGACAATCCGGTGGACGCTGTTTGGCGCAACCGTCCGCCCAAGCCGGTCTCACCCGTCGTGCCGCACGAGCTGCGCTTCGCCGGCGTCGCGTCTGAGGAAAAGCGAAAAGCCATTGCTACCGACCTCAAGTCACGTGGCCTTGCCGCCGCTGTTCTGACGTCGCCCGATTCGATCGCTTGGCTGCTCAACATTCGCGGCGGCGATCTGCCGTGCACGCCCGCGCCGCTGGCCTTCGCCATTCTCGACGACACGGGCAACGCGCGGCTCTTCGTCGACACGCGCAAACTGACCGTGGCCACGCGCGCGCATCTGGGCAACGCGGTCGCCGTTGCCGAGACGGCGGATTTTCCCACGGCGCTGGACGCGCTGGGAGGCAAGCGCGTGCTGGCTGATCCGGCCTCGGCCTCGGCCTTCGTCTTCGAACGGCTGGGCGCGGCTAAGGCCGAGATCGTGCGCGACGTCGATCCGTGCCAATTGCCCAAGGCCTGCAAGAACGCGGCGGAGATCGCGGGCGCCCGCGCGGCCCATGTGCGCGACGGCGCGGCGCTGACGGGCTTCCTGGCCTGGCTCGACCGCGCAGCCTCGTCCGGCGCCGTGAGCGAGTTGGAAGCCGTCGACTGCTTGGCCCGGTTCCGGCGCGGCGGCGAGAATTTTCGCGACTTCAGCTTCGACACTATCTCGGGCGCGGGTCCCAACGGCGCGATCGTGCATTACCGCGCGACGGAGGCGTCGAACCGAAAGCTCGAACCGGGCTCGCTCTATCTGGTCGATTCGGGCGCGCAGTATCTGGATGGCACCACGGACGTCACGCGCACGGTCTTCGTGCCGGGCGGGGCGGCGCCGACGGCGGAGCAGAAGGACCGCTACACCCGCGTGCTGAAGGGCCACATCGCCCTGGCGCTCGCGCGCTTTCCCGCTGGCACCTCAGGTTCCCAGCTTGATGCGCTGGCGCGCCAGCCGCTTTGGCAGGCTGGGCTCGATTACGATCATGGCACGGGCCACGGCGTCGGCAGCTATCTCGGTGTGCACGAGGGGCCGCAGCGGATCTCGAAGATGCCCAACACCGTCGCGCTGCGCGCGGGTATGATCGTTTCCAACGAACCCGGCTACTACAAGACGGGCGCCTACGGCATCCGCATTGAGAACTTGGTCGCGGTCGGGGTGGCGAAGAAGCAGGAGGGCGCCGAGCGCGAGACGTTTTCGTTCGAGACGTTGACGTTGGCGCCTATTGACCTGCGCCTGGTCGAGCCCTCGCTCCTATCTTCGGAAGAAACCGCCTGGCTCGACGCTTACCATGCGCGCGTGCGCGCCTCGCTCGAAAAACTGGTCGACGCGGAGACGCGCAACTGGCTCGCCCAAGCCACGCGGCCGATCACCGCCTGACAGGCCTTTCCGCTTTGCTTACTTTTGGAAACCGACTAGCGTCTGGTGACCGAAATCATTGTCAGGCGAAGTCCATGTCATCCTCCCGACCCACCACCGGCTGCCCCATGGAATCGCTGCTGCGCACCCTGATGGGGCCGTGGACGACGTATATTCTTTGGGTCCTCCGTACCCAGGGGCCGAGCCGCTTCGGCGTGCTGAAGCGCCAGGTGCCCGGGATCTCGGCCAAGCTCCTGACCGACCGGCTGCGCCTTCTGGAAAGCGCGCATCTCGTGACGCGCGCGTATGCGCGCACCATCCCGCCTCAGGTGACTTACAGCCTGGCCGCGCGTGGAGAGGAGTTGACGCCGGTGCTGAACGAGCTGAACGCCATCGCGCTCCGCTGGCGCGCCGAGGACGAGCGCCGCAAGGCGGCGTGATGCGCGCTCAGCCTTCGGACTGTTCGCCGGGCCGGCGATAGACGGGTAGGGACAGGCCGAACGCCACCGCCAGGCCGCGTACACAGAACGCCACGGCGAACCCCGCCAGTAAGATGACTGGCCGGCCGAGGTCGAGCGCGTCCAGCGTAACCAGAGTGGCCGCGCCCGCAGCAGCGGCCGTGGCATAGACCTCCTTGCGGAAGATCAACGGCACCTCCGCGCACAGGACGTCGCGGATGACGCCGCCGAAGGTCGCGGTCATCACGCCCATCACGATGGCGATCAGGGCCGGCGCGCCGGTGTCGAGCGCGATCTCGGCGCCCACGACGGAGAACAGGCCAAGCGCCACGGCGTCGGCCCACAACAGCGCACGGCGCTGTTCCATGCGGTGGGCGACGAAGAACAGGATCACGGCCACCGACAGACAGACGGCGACATAATCCGGCCGCGCGATCCAAAACACGGGCCGGCCCAGGATCAGGTCGCGGAAGGTGCCGCCGCCAATGCCGGTGACGGTGGCGACGAACAAGAAGCCGCCGATGTCCATTTCCTTGCGCGCCGCGGCGAATGCACCGCTGGCCGCCGCCACCGCGACGGCCACCAGGTCGAGCCAGTGGATCAGACCGAACGACGGCATCGCCGCCCCCTTCGGATCGATCAGGCGGCGGTGCCGCCGACCGTCAGCCCTTCGACTAGAAGCGAGGGCAGACCGACGCCGACCGGCACGCTCTGGCCGTCCTTGCCGCAGGTGCCGATGCCGGGATCCAGCGCCATGTCGTTGGCGACCGCCTTCACCTTGGTCAGTACGTCCGGACCGTTGCCGATCAAGGTCGCGCCCTTGAGCGAGGGACCGATCTTGCCGTCCTCGATCAGATAGGCCTCGGCGCTGGAGAAGACGAACTTGCCCGAGGTGATGTCGACTTGGCCGCCGCCGAAATTGACCGCGTAGACACCGCGCTTCACCGAGCGGATCAACTCCTCCGGGCTCTTGTCACCGGCCAGCATGTAGGTGTTCGTCATGCGCGGCATCGGATGATAGGCGTAGCTTTCGCGCCGCCCATTGCCGGTCGGCGCGACACCCATCAGCCGCGCGTTCATGCGGTCCTGTAAATAGCCGACCAGGATGCCGTCCTCGATCAGCACGTTGCGCTGGCTGGGCGTACCCTCGTCGTCGACCGTGATCGAGCCGCGCCGGCCGGGAATGGTGCCGTCGTCGACGACCGTGACGCCGGGCGATGCGATGCGCTGGCCCATCAGGCCGGCGAAGGCCGAGGTCTTCTTGCGGTTGAAGTCACCTTCCAGCCCGTGGCCGATGGCTTCGTGCAGGAGGATGCCGGGCCAGCCGGGCCCCAGCACGACCGGCATCTCGCCCGCGGGCGCGTGGACCGCGCGTAGATTGACCAACGCCTGGCGCAACGCCTCGTCGGTTTGGGCGCGCCAGCGCTCGGGTTCTAGCCACGTGTCGTAGCGCGCGCGGCCGCCCACGCCGTGTGAGCCGGATTCCATCCGGTCGCCGTCGCCGACCGTGATCGAGACGTTGAGGCGCACCAACGGGCGCACGTCGCCGGCCCGCGCGCCGCCCGCGCGCATGATCTCGACGGCCTGCCATTCGCCGGAGAGCGAAACGCTGACCTGGCGCACGCGCGGATCGGCCGCGCGAGCATAGGCGTCGATCTCGGCCAGG
>JAPLOM010000065.1 GCA_026400755.1 Alphaproteobacteria bacterium | reverse complement strand
GCTGGGCCGGTTCCAGTTGTCGCTGGCGCCGGCCATGACGATGGTCTTCACGCCGTTGAGGATGCCGCGCAGGTATTCGTCATCGTAGGCGTCGTGGTTCACGGGCGGTGTGTCCATTTGGGAGGGCGCTTGCCGATGAAGGCGTCGATGCCTTCGGCCGCGTCGGCCAGCATCATGCCGTCGGCCATCACTTCGCTGGCATAGTCGTAGGCCGCGTCCAGCCCCATCTCCATCTGGCGATAGAAGGCGCGCTTGCCCTGGCCGATGGCGGCGCCGGACTTGCCCGCGATCGTGTCGGCCAGCTTGTTCACTTCGGCGTCGAGTGCCGCGTCCTCGACCACGCGGTTGACCAGGCCGATCTCCTCCGCGCGGGCGGCGTCGATGAAGTCGCCGGTGAGGAGCAGCTCCATCGCATGCTTGCGCGTGACCGCGCGGCCGACCGACACGCCCGGCGTGGTGCAGAAAAGCCCCGCGTTGATGCCGGAGGTCGCGAAGCGCGCCGACTTGGCGGCGACGGCCAGATCGCAGGCGGCGACTAACTGGCAGCCGGCGGCGGTCGCGATGCCGTGCACGCGCGCGATCACCGGTTGGGGCATGCGCGCGATGGTCGTCATCATTCGGCTGCAGGTCTTGAACAGCTGCGCGTAATAGGCGCGTGCGGGCTTGCCGCGCATTTCCTTCAGGTCGTGGCCCGCGCAGAACGCCTTGCCTGCGCCGGTCAGGATCACCACCCGCGCACCGTCGCGATCCTCGGCGATACGGTCGAGCGCGCTTTGCAGTTCGGCCAGCAGGGCCTCGGAGAGGGTGTTGTACTGGGCGGGCCGGTTGAGCGTCAGAGTCGCCACGGGACCGCGCCTCGTTTGGAGGAGCAGGGGTTCGTTCGGTGTTGCGGCGGACGCGGTGGCCATCGGCATCGTTCTCCCTGAGTCGCGAGGGAATCTCTTGCGCAAGGAACGGGATTTCAAGGATTAAAGGCCGAGCATGCGACGATTTCGCGAATGGAGGACGCCGTGCCCCGCATTTCCATCGAGGATTTCAACGCATTGGTTGCGGCCGAATTGCCCTTCGCCGGCGATTTGGGCATGTCGCTCGACCGTCTAGGGCCGGGCACGGTCACGGGCCGTCTGCCTTATCGATCGAATTTCTTGCGCCCGGGCGGCACCATCGCGGGACCCATGCTGGTGGCGCTGGCGGATTATGCGATGTACGCCCTGACCCTCTCCGTTGTTGGTCGTGTGCCTCTGGCCGTCACCACCAATCTCAATATCAATTTTCTCCGCCGGCCCGGGCCGCACGACGTCATCGCCGAAGGCCGTGTCATCAAAGGCGGCAAACGGTTGGTGGTCAGCGAAGTGACCTTGTTTTCAGAGGAGGAGGCCAAGACCGATCCGGTGGCCCATATCACCGGCACGTATTCCGTGCCGCCTAAGTCATAAATCAGATTATATTTTTATATCAATATGTTACTGAAATATTACTCTGATACCGCACGGCTAGTTATTTGATTTAGAGGGACTATCCGGCGTTGACTCGCCAACTTGGATGGGCATACTCCGCGCCTCGCTTGTGCGGCCTTCGCGCAGGCTCACCGGAATTGCTCAAGGAACGGCCTATGGCCATACGGACTCACACCGCACGGACTTACACCGCCAAGCCGGCGGATATCGTGAAGAAGTGGATCCTGATCGACGCCGAGGGCGTCGTTCTGGGCCGCTTGGCGTCCATCGTCGCCAACCGCCTGCGCGGCAAGCACAAGACGACGTTCACGCCGCACATGGATTGCGGCGACAACGTCATCATCATCAACGCCGCCAAGGTGAAGATCACCGGCAACAAGGCGAAAGACAGCCTGTTCCATTGGCACACCGGCTATCCGGGCGGCATCAAGTCGCGCTCTCCGGCGCAGACCCTCGCGGGCAAGTTCCCCGAGCGGGTGCTGGAAAAGGCCGTGCAGCGCATGATCACACCCAACGTGATGGGCCGTAAGCTGATGCGCAATCTGCGCGTCTATGGCGGCACCGACCACCCGCACGCGGCGCAGAACCCCGAGGTTCTCGACGTGGCGAAGCTCAATCCGAAGAACAAGCGGGGCTAATCCACATGGCTGAGCAGACCTCCAGCCCGTTCGCGTCCTTGGCCGATCAGGCCGCGCGCCCGGAGCCCCAGATCGATGCGCAGGGCCGTTCCTACGCCACCGGCAAACGCAAGAACGCCATTGCCCGCGTTTGGATCAAGCGCGGCAACGGCCAGTTCGTCGTCAACACGAAGGACAGTGACAAGTATTTCGCCCGTCCCGTGTTGCGCATGATCGTGAATCAGCCGCTCGTGGTCGCGACCCGGCTCGGTCAATATGACGTGTGGTGCACGGTCACCGGCGGCGGCTTGTCCGGCCAGGCCGGCGCGATCCGCCATGGCCTGTCCAAGGCCCTGTCGCTTTTCGAGCCGGAGCTGCGCACCAAGCTGAAGGCCAATGGCTTCCTGACGCGCGACTCGCGTGTGGTCGAGCGCAAGAAGTACGGCAAAGCCAAGGCGCGACGTAGCTATCAGTTCTCGAAACGTTAACCGCAACGGGTCTACGCTCGGTATGCTAAGAGCGCCCCCTCGCGGGGGCGCTCTTTTCGTTTGGGCTTTCATCATCACCATCGACGCGACGAGAGGGCATCATGAAGACGGATGGGTCGGACAAGATCAGGGCGGCAATCCTCGGAGCCAGCGGCTACACGGGGGCGGAGTTGGTGCGTCTTCTGGCCCGCCATCCGCGCGTCGCGATGACAGTCATCACGGCGGACCGCTCGGCCGGCAAATCCTTCGGCACGGTGTTCCCCCATCTCGCGCATCTGGGGCTGCCAACCCTGGTCAAGATCGAGGATGCCGATTGGGATCAGGCCGACGTGGTCTTCTGCGCCTTGCCGCACGGCACGACGCAGGAGGTGATCGCAGGCCTGACGAAGCGGCTCAAGGTCGTCGACCTCTCGGCCGACTTCCGGCTGTTCGATGTCGGCACCTACGCAGAATGGTACGGGCATGAGCACAAGGCGCCGGACCTGCAGAAGGAAGCCGTGTACGGCCTGACCGAACTCAAGCGCGAGGCGGTGAAGGCCGGGCGCTTGATCGCCAATCCCGGCTGCTATCCGACCTCGGCGCAGTTGCCGCTCATCCCACTGTTGGAGGCGGGGCTGATCGAGAGCGTCGATATCATCATCGACGCCAAGTCCGGCGTTTCCGGCGCCGGGCGCGCGGCCAAGGAAGCCAATCTCTATTCCGAGGTGACGGAGGGCATCCACGCCTATGGCGTGGCCAGCCACCGCCACGCACCGGAGATCGAGCAGGGACTGTCGGAAGCGGCCAAGAGCACGGTCACGGTGAATTTCACGCCGCATCTGATGCCCATGAGCCGTGGCATCCTGTCGTCGATCTATGTGAAGTTGAAGGGTGGCGCCAAGGCCGACGATCTGCGTGATGCGCTGGTGAAGCGTTACGCGGGCGAGCCGTTCGTGCGCGTGGTGCCCGCCGGCAGCGCGCCCGCGACGCGGCATGTGCGCGGCTCCAACCACTGTCTCATGGGCGTGTTCGCCGACCGCGTGCCGGGCCGTCATCGTGTCGGTGATCGATAATCTGGTGAAGGGCGTGTCCGGCCAGGCCATCCAGAACATGAATTTAGTCTGCGGCCTGGATGAGACGATGGGGCTGGAGCAGGAAGCCCTGTTTCCGTGATCGGCGAAGGAGCCGCGTTGCTTCGGCGGCGCGGCCCTTCAGCCCATGGTGGACGCCGCCCGGCCTTTGCGCGCAAGATAAAGGTCTAGGGATACCCCATTCAGGGAGGCGACGATGCCCGATACAGCCGTCCAAAGCGCTCCTGCCCAGACCGTGGCGCCGTGGGCTCTCATGCCCTGCACGCTCGACAATGGCCCCGCCGCTAACGTGGCGATCGGCCTGGTCGCCCTGGCGACCGACCTCGTGATCGAGCCCGAGCTTTACACCTTCCTGCCGCGCGACAGCATCGGCGTCTATTCCAGCCGCATCCCGATGGCGCCGGTCCTGACCGTCCAAGCGCTCAACGATATGGAAAAAGACCTGACCAAGGTCGCGGCGGGAATTCTGCCGGACGACAAGGTCGACGTGATGGCCTTCGGCTGCACCTCGGGCAGCATGGCGATCGGCCCGGACAAAGTCCGCGAGCATATCCAGAGGGCGAAGCCCGGCCTGCCGGTGACCAACCCCGTGACGGCCAGCATCGAGGGCCTGCGCAAGCTGGGCGCAAAGCGCATCGCGCTGATCACGCCCTATCCCGACCATGTCAACGCGGTGGTTGAGAAGTTCATCGCCTCCAACGGCTTTGATATCGTGGCGCGCGGCAGCTTCAAGCGCCACGGTGACCCGGAGATTTGCCGCATCCCGCCGGAGGACATCTATCGCGCAGGCGTCGCGCTGGGGAAGGGCGACGTGGACGCCTTGTTCCTGTCCTGCACGGCGCTGCGCTGCTCGTCGGTGATCCAGCGCATCGAGGACGAGATCGGCAAGCCGGTCGTCACCTCGAACCAGGCACTGGCCTGGCACTGTATGCGCCTCGGCGGCTACATGAAGCCGGTGAAGGGCTTCGGCAAGTTGATGACCATCTGACGGCGGATTTCGGCCGGCCGGGGGGGCGCCGGAGTTACGGGAGGACGCACCCCATGAACCGCATCGCCCGACGCACCCTCATCGCCGCGGCGTTGGGCGCCGCGCTCGCGCCGGCCGCGCTGGCCCATCACGGCTGGGGCTCCTACGATTCCAACACCGTGCTGACCTTGAACGGCACGATCCGCGCGGCAACCTACGAGAATCCGCACGGCACGTTGCAGTTCGACGCCGACGGCAAGACCTGGCTGGTGATCCTGGCGCCGCCGTCCCGCATGCAGAATCGCGGGCTGGAGGCGGCGGCGCTGAAACCCGGCACGGTTGCGACCGTGGTGGGGTATCCCAGCCGCAACGATCCCTTGGAAATGCGCGCCGAGCGCATCACCGTCGACGGCAAGACGACCGAATTGCGCTGATGGAACACGGCGGCGGTCCCGAATGGGCGGTCTGGCTCCAGGAAGGGGCCGTGGGCCGCACCATGCGCGAATCGTTCCTGCTCTATCCGCTGGTCAACGTTCTGCACATCCTGGGTTTCACCGCGCTGGCGGGCGGCATCCTGGCCGTCGATCTTCGGCTGGTGGGACTCGGCCGCCGCTTGCCACTTGATCAGGTCGCGCGCGTGATGCTGCCCGTCGCCTTGGTCGGGCTGGCGGTCTCCGTGCCGACCGGCGCGCTGCTGTTCGTCACCGAAGCGGTGGGGATGTGGACCAATCCGGTTTTCGGCTGGAAGGTCGGGATCATCGCTCTGGCCGGCGCCAACGCGCTTGCGCTCCACGCGGGACCATGGCGCCGCGTCGCGGAGTGGGGTGCGCCGGGCGTGAAGCCACCCGTCTTCGCGCGCGCGGCCGGCGCCGCCTCGCTGCTCTTCTGGATGAGCGCGCTGATTTTGGGCCGGCTGATCGCCTATTTCTGACGCCGCGTCAGGCCAGTTCCTTCAAGTACCATTCGACCAGGCGGTTCGCATTGATTTCCATCGGCGCGAAGGGGCCGGGCTCGTAGAAGCGCGAATTCACGCCCTTCTGGTTGTCCTCGATGATGCGTTTGTCCGCGATACTGGTGATGTGCCACAGCCAGGTCAGGCGTTCCTTGTCGTAATCCTTGCCCTCGACCGCGTCGCCGCGCACCAGCCAGAGCACTTCCATGTCGCAGCGTTGCAGCGACTTTGGAATGAACAGATACATCAGCCCGTGATCGGGATAGGCCAGGAAATAGCTGGCCGGCCCCACATGGATGAAGGTCGAGCCGCCGTCGTAATCCTTGAAGTCGCCCATCAGCGGCGCGGCGGGCTTGCCGTCGGCCGTGCCGGAAACCTTGCCCTCGTACATGGGATAGCGGACGCAGTAGATGGCCTCCTGGCCCGGTGCCGCGTCCAATGCCCAGCGGTCGCGGTTCTCGATGCGGATGCCCAGCTTGCCGGCGTGCGCGTCCATCTGCGCGCTCATCGCCGCGATCTTCGCGCGCGGCTGCTCGTTGGCGTGCAGCTCCGAATATTCCGGATGGGCGGGTGCGCAGTGATAGCACTCGACATAGTTCTCGACGGCCAGCTTCCAGTTGGCGTCGATCGTGTACATCTCGCGGTGGGCGACCTTGGCGTTTGCCCAGCCGTAGGGTCCATAGCCGGATTTCAGGGTGCGTTCGACCTCGTCGAGGCCCAGCGGTTTCTCGGCGAAGGAGACGAAGACGAGTCCCTCGACCGCGCGCAAATGTATTTGCTTGAGCCCGTAATCCTTGCCGTTGAAGTCGGACGGCATGTGTCGCGCCGCACGCAGGGAGCCATCCAGATTGTAGGCCCAGGCGTGATAGGGGCAGAGGAAGACCTTGGCGCTGCCTTCCTTCTCGCGGCAGACGCGCGAGCCGCGGTGGCGGCAAACGTTGAGAAGGGCGTGGAGGTTGCCGTCCTGGGCACGGGTGATGATGACCGACTCGCCGGCCACTTCGTACAGGAAGAAGTCTCCCGGCTTGGGCACGCGGCTCTCGTGGCCGACGCACAGCCAATGCTTCATCACGATGCGGTCCATGTCCCGCCGGAACACGTCCGCGTCTGTATAGAAGGGCTGGGGCAGGGCAAAGCCCGCCTTCCGTCCTTCGGCCAAACCCGCGATCTTCGCTTCGATGGTGGCGCCGTGCGCCGTGCCTTCGGGTGCCATGCCGTCCTCCACAGACCCCGCGACTGGCGTCAAGGATGACGCAAAATCACGCCCCGCGCTATCGCGGCCAGGGCACCTAGGGGCTTAGGAGCGTTATCTCGACCGGTGCCCGTCTGCTCAGGAGCAGGGGGCCCTTGTCGGTCACCACCAGATTTTCCTCGTGAACCATCAGCTTGCCACGTCCGAACATGCACATGGGCTCGATGGTCACCGTGGCGCCCGCCACCAGGACGGTGTGGTCGTCAGGTTTGTTCGACGGCGGTTCTGTGATGTTGCGGCCGAGGCCATGGCCCATGCGGCCGGCATCGCGGATCTGGAAGCCCGCGGCCTCGATCACCCGCGCCTGTGCGTGGAACAAGTCGGCCGCTGTCCGGCCGGGCATCGCGGCTTCGATGCCCGCCTGGGTCGCGTGCCAAAGCGCGTCATAGGCGCGTTGGACGGCGACCGTTGGTTTGCCCACCGCGTAGTTGCGGCAGAAGTCGCAGAAATAGCCGCCGTAACGCGAGCCGGTGTCGATCTGGAAGACGTCGCCCTTGGTGAGCTTGCGCCCCGTCGGCCCCAGGCTGGTCGAGTCGTAGCCCCCGCGCCCAGAGCCGATGACCATGTAGGGAGTCTTGTCCGCGCCGCGAAGCAGGATGTCGGCTTGTAGCGCGCGGAGCAGATCGGCATCGCGCATCCCGGGGCGGAACAAGCGAGACAGGTCCGCGAAGGCATCGGAGACGATACCGCCGATATGGCGCAACCGCGCGATCTCGGCCTTCGACTTCACGAAACGCAATTGTCGCATGATGGGCTGGCAGTCCGCCGCTTGGACCGGGCGAATCATATCCAGAAGCCGCATCAGGTCGCCGGGCGCCATTGCCAGTCGTGCTTCCTGACCTAATTCGACGCCGATCCGCCGGAAGCGCCGCGCCGTTCGCTTGATCTCGGCTGCGAGGAGGTCGAGCCCCTCGTTTTCCGGATTGGGCGAGCGCCAGGTTCGAACCTCGCCGACCCACGCACTTTCGCGCCATTCGCGCAGGCCGCTGGCCGGGATGACCGCCACGGGCTCGCCCTCGAGTGGCACGATCATGTGCCAAGGCCGGGACGGGCTGATCCAGGCGATCTGGCTTTCAAGACCGGAGAAATAGGGAAGGTTCGCTTCGGAGGCGATCAGAAGCGCGTCGAGCCGCGTGGCTGTCATCAACGCCCGTGCGCGCTCGATCCGTTGCTCGAACTCGGAGCGGGTGAAGGGCGGCGGCGCGCGATGAATGGATCGCGGCCGCCGCTCTCCCGTCATGTCAGTGCACGAGACCCAAGATGCCGATGACGATCAGATAGATGGCCACCACGTAGTTGAGGATACGCGGGACCACCAGGATCAGGACGCCCGCGATCAGCGCGGCGATAGGCTGAATGGTCAGGATGTCGATCTGCATGGTTCTCCCTCCTGGCGTTCCTAGACCTTCACCACCGGCATCTCGCGCGGCGCGCGGCGGGTCAAAAGCTTCGGCCCGTCGTTGGTGATGACCAGGTTCTCCTCGTGGACCTGGATCTTGCCTTTGCCGTGCATGGCGCTGGGCTCGATGGTCAGGACCATGCCGGCCTTCAGCACGGTGTGGTCTTCCGGTTTGTTGGACGGCCATTCGGTCATGACCTTGCCGAGCCCGTGGCCGAAGCGGCCCACGTTACCCAGGACGATACCCGCGGCCTCCAGCACCTTGGCTTGGGCGTGGAAGACGTCGGCGGCCGTCTTGCCGGGCACGGCGGCCTTGATGCCGGCTTCCGTCGCGCGCCACAGGATGTCGTGGATGCGCTCGGCGTCCGACGCGGGCTTGCCGATCGCGATGTTACGGTCGAAGTCGCAGAAATAGCCGGCGTATTTCGAACCTGTGTCGATCAACAGGATGTCGCCTTTGGCCAGCCTGCGGTCGGTCGGCCCCATGATGATGCTGGTGTAGCCGCCCTTGCCGGTGCCGATCGAGGTGTAGGGCACCTTGTCGGCGCCGCGCATCAGGATGTCGGCTGCGAACTTGCGGCAGATTTCCTTCTCGCTGTCGCCGACCTTCACCAGCTTCGGCAGATTCTCGAAGGCATCCGAGCCGATCTGGCAAATGTGGTGGATATGAGCGATCTCGGCCTTGGACTTGATGAAACGCAAATCCTTCATCAGCGGAATGCAGTCGGCCATCTCGAGCGGTTTGATGGCCTCGCGCAGGCGCAGAAGATCGGCCACCGGCATTCCCAGGCGGCTTTCTTGGCCCAGCTCGATGCCGAAGCGGCCGAACTTTCGTGGAATGCGTCCGATCTCCGCGGCCAGAAGATCGAGCCCCTCATTCTCCGGCCGGGGCGAGGGCCAGGTGCGGATGTTCTTGCACCAGGAGGAGGTCAGCCAGTTGACGTCGCCCGTCTCCGGGATCACGCCGACCGCGTCGCCTTGGCGCGGCACAATGAAATGCCATGGGCGAGCGGGCGTGTTCCACGCGAATTGCGTCATAAAGCCGGAAAGGTATTCGAGATTGGCCTCCGAAGTGACCATCACGCCGTCGAGCTTGTGCTCGGTCATACTCTGGCGCGCACGTTCGATCCGACGTTCGAATTCGGCCTTATTGAACTTCGGGACTTCGCGGTGCCCGAGCTTCTTCGCCGTTGTCTTGGCGGCCATCGGTCTTATCTCCCCCTTGGTGCAACAGTGACGTCCTGCGCCATATCTTGGCCGTTCGGCCAATCCGGCACAACGGCGGCCGCTTGCCCGTCTGTTGGGCTTCGGTTACACGCGGATTATTGAATGGAGATGCCCGTGCCGGAAAAACCGCTTCTTTTCACGCCGCTGGATCTGCCCGGCGTCACGGCCAAGAACCGCATCGTGGTGTCGCCCATGTGCCAGTACGCGGCGGTGGACGGGGTGGCGACGGAATGGCACTTCGCCCATCACCATCGTTTCGCGGTCGGGGGCGCAGGCATCGGTTTTGTCGAAGCCACGGGCCTGGAGGCGCGCGGCCGGATCACCCCAGGCTGCACGGGTATCTGGACCGATGTTCAGGTGCCGGCCTTGGCCGAGATCGCCAAGATTTACAGGGACCACGGTGCGCTCTCGGGCATCCAGTTGGCTCATGCGGGCCGCAAAGCCAGCGCCCAACGCCCCTGGCACGGCTCGGGTCCGCTGTCGAAGGCGGACGAAGCGCGAGGCGACAAGGCATGGGAGGTGGTGGGGCCATCCCCCGAGGCTGTGTCGCCTGGCTGGCCCGCGCCTCATCCGTTAAGCGTCGGCGAGATTCGTGACCTCGTGGGCAAGTGGGCCGATGCCGCGCGGCGCGCGCTCGCGGCGGACTTCGATATCGTCGAGATCCACGGCGCCCACGGCTATCTGATCCATTCGTTCCTCTCGCCGCTGTCCAATCGGCGCGATGACGCCTATGGCGGCGATCTCAACCGCCGCATGCGCTTTGCGCTCGAGGTGACGGAAGCCGTGCGGGCGGTATGGCCCAAGGACCGGCCCTTGTTCTACCGGACCTCGGCCGTGGACGGCATCGATGGCGGGGTGACGATCGAGGACACGGTCGCGTTGGCCAAAGCGTTGAAGGCGCGTGGCGTCGATGTGATCGATTGCTCGTCGGGCGGGCTGCGCGGGCCGGCCACGGCTTCGGCGAGCCGCACGCGGCCCAAGCCCGGGTTCCAAGTCCCCTATGCGGAGCAGGTGCGTCGCGAGGCGGGTATCAAGACCATGGCCGTCGGACTGATCGTCGACGCGATTCAAGCCGAGGAAATTCTGCGGCACAAGCAAGCTGACTTAATCGCGCTTGCGCGCGAGCTTCTATACAATCCGTTCTGGCCGCTCCATGCCGCTCAAGTTCTAGGCACGGATGCCGAGTTCGCGGCATGGCCGGAGCAATATGGTTGGTATCTGACGCGCCGTGCGAAGGCGTTGGCGCTGCCGGAAGCCGCCGACTGAGGAGACGACGATGGGTGCGGACGGAGGCGGACGGCGTGGCGTGATGGGGCAGTTGCTGCCCTACCTGGACAAGACGCCCAAGGTGGCGCCGGATGCCTTCATCGCGCCGGGCGCGATCCTGGTTGGCGATGTCGAAGTCGGGCCGGGCGCCAGCATTTGGTACAACTGCGTCCTGCGCGGCGACGTGAATTACATCCGCGTCGGCGAAGGCTCCAACATCCAGGACGGTTCGGTCATCCATGTCGACCGGATCTATCCGACCATCATCGGCAAACATTGCTTGATCGGCCATCTGGCCATCGTCCATGGCGTCACCATGGAAGATGGCAGCTTCGTCGGCATGAAGGCCTGCGTGATGGACGGTTGCGTCGTCGAGAGCGGCGCCATGGTGGCGGCCGGCGCGCTGGTGCCACCCGGCCGGCGCGTGACTCCGGGCGTCTGGGGCGGCTTGCCCGCCAAATTCCTGCGCGAACTGAAGCCCGAGGAGACGTTCAATCTTTCGGATTCGCCCCGGCGCTATATGCAATACGCGCAAGAGCACAAGAAAAGCATCGAAGGCTAGGCCCGCAAATCGCTCCGCCCCGTCGAGACGCGGGCGACGAGTGACCTCATCCGCTTATTTCGCCGATGGAAATTTGACCGGCTGTTTGGCGCGGAACGCCTTGCGTGCCGCGTCCACGTCCGCGCCGAAGAAATCGGTCATCTCCAGTGCTGCCGAATGCTCGAAGATCGGCATGGCCTGGCGTAGCCAGCCGTTGATCGCGCGTTTGGTGCCGCGAATGGCATGCTGGGGTCCTTGGGCGAGTTGGTCGGCCAGCCGGAACGCCTCGGGCAAAATCTGGTCCAGCGGCATGGCTTTGGTGACCAGGCCGATACGCTCGGCTTCCTTGCCGGTGAGCGGCGCAAGATTCCACAGATAGAACTTGGCCCGTCCCAGGCCACATAGAAGCGGCCAGATGAGGGAGGAATGGTCGCCCGCCGCGACGCCCACGCCCGTGTGGCCGTCGATCAACCTGGCGTCCTCGGCGGCGATGGTGACGTCGGCCATCAGTGCAACGGCGAGACCCGCGCCCACGGCTACGCCGTTGATCGCCGAGATGATCGGCTTGTCGCATTCCACCATCCCGCGCACGATACGCACGGCGTCCTTCATGATCTCGCGCACGCCGTCGAAATCCGGGTCTGGATTCTTAAGGTCGTTGCCGGAGCAGAAGGCGCGACCGGCGCCCGTCACGATCGCCACGCGGGTTTCTTCGTCCCGATCGATGTCATCCCAGATGCGGCCAAGTTCGGCATGCATGCTGTAGGTCATGGCGTTGAGCTTCTCGGGACGGTTGAGGGTCACGAGAAGCACGCCATTGGGGCGATGCTCGATCTTCAATTCCTTATATGAGGCATAACGGCTCATAACGCGGCTCCGGGTTTCGGTTTTGCGGGTTTCGGATTGGAAAAACTACATCGGGGCCGGCGAGACTTTGCCGACGAATTCAAACACCTCCAGCATGGCGCCGAAGTTCGAACTTGGTTTGACCCAGTTGGCGAGGAGCTTTTCTGGCACGTAACGGCCGGCCGCGTTGCCCGGCGGAAACGCGTAAGGCTCGGGCAGCACCCATTGCATGCCCAGCGCCGACCACTCTTGCATCAGCTCGCGCAGATTGTCAGTGCGCAGACAGATGGAATAAGGGCCTTCGCCGCGCTTCTCGATGAAACGCGCCACGGGGGACTTCGGATCGGTGGCCGCGATGACCGAGACCGATCCCTCCTTGCCCATGGGAAACGTTACGTCCGTGATAGAGGCGGGTGGCTCGGGCATGTGCATGGGCGCATGGGCGGGCAGGCCCATGGCCTTGTACCGAGAAACGGCCGCGTCCAGGTCCTTGACGGCCACGTTGATGGTGATGAACTCGACGATTTTCGCCATCGGGTGTTTACTCCGCCGCGCTGGGCGCCTTGGGCGCCGCCTTCTTGCGGTCGTTGCCCTCGACATAGATGCCCATGGCCTTGGCCTTATCGCGCATGACGCGGATGTCGGCCATGACATCCTCGGGCGGGCGCATGAAGTTCCGCGGGTTCTTGAAGCGAGGAATGACGTAGCGCCCGAACATCTCGATCGACTTCATGATCTTATCGTGCGGAATGCTGTCGATGCGCATGACCACCTGGTCGATGCCGCATTGCTGCGCCTTCTCGATGGATTTGATGCAGCTTTCGGGCGAGCCGAAGATGGCCGCGCCGGAACCCTCGGCGAAGTAGCGGAAGTCGTCGGTCTTCTTCGACACTTCGCTAATCTTCTGCATGTAGGAATAGCTTTGCGCGATCTTGGCCAGGCGCGGATAGCCGTCGATGGCGATGCGGAGCCATTTGATGTTGCCCGCGCCGGCCTCTTGCTCGGCGATCTCGTCGGTCTCGGCGCAGTAGCATTGGACCAGCGCACCCGCGGTGTCGTTGACGTGCTCGCCCTTGGCTTTGGTCGCGGCCACGGCTGTCTTGAAGGCGCCGACCGATTCGGCCAGAGCCTCCCAGCCCATGAAGTTGGACCAGCTGTAGACGCCCACACCCAGGTCGCCGGCCATCTTGTGAGATTCCGCGCTGGTCGCGGCGACGTAGAGGGGCGGGTGAGGGTTTTGCAGCGGTTTCGGCACGAGCGAGCGCGGCGGAATTTTGTAATGCTCGCCATAGAACATGAACGGGTCTTCGGTGAACGCCTTCTTCAGGATTTGGATACCTTCATTCACCTCATCGCGGTTCTTTTCCAAATCAACTTCTAAGGCGCGCAGGGCTAGCGTGGTGTTGCCGCGGCCGACGCCCAGTTCGATGCGTCCATTGGACAGAACGTCTTGCACCGCCGTGCGCGAGGCGATGCGCAGTGCATGGTTGATGTTCTTGGGCATCAACGTGATCGCGTGGGCGAAGCGTATGGTCTTCGTCAGCGGGAACAGATAGCCGTAGAGCACCTCGGGACACGAGGTGGAGATGCCGCCGATGGCGTATTGCTGCTCGGACACGCCGAACGTATCGAAGCCCCATTTCTCGGCGTGAATGACCTGCTCGATCAGTTCCCAATAGCGGGTTTGGTACGACGCACCGGGAAGGGTCTCGCCCTCGGAAAAGAACATGAAGCGCATGGCCGCTCTCCTTGAAAGTCCTGGTTATCGCGTGGGGTCGAGACCGAGGCCGCCCTTGAGGAGCGAGGCGATCGCGGCTTCAACCTGGGGCCGCCCGAACTTGCCGATGGTCCAGTAGCGCAGCGGCCAGACGGTGCAGAGGAAATAGACGAGGTTCGCCAGAAGCTCGGGATCGGCGTGGGCGCCACCGTTCCGTCCCGCGATGTCCGACAGGATCGACGTCCAGACTCGGATATAGCGCGCGTCCAGCTCATAGACGCGCTTACGCCCTTCCGGGCTGAGCGCGCGCGTCTCCTGGAACATCAGTTTGATGTAGGCATGGTTGCGGTCGAAATTGTCCAAGGTCGCGCCGACCGCGGCCTGCAGCTTATCGGCGGGCGAGGGCGCGGCGTCGACCGCGCGGCGCAGGCTCTCGGCATAGTCCTGCAGGAACGATTCGTAGATCAGGAAGAGGAGGTCTTCCTTCTTCTCGATGTACTGGTACATCGTCGGTACCGGCATACCGGCGGCACCCGCGATATCGCGGATGCTGGCGCCCGCGAAACCTTTTTCGGCGATCACGCGGCTGGCGCCTTCGAAGATCTGTCGCTTGCGCTCCTCGGCCACGGGCGGTGTGTCCGCTGCCGTGTTGCTCGCGACCAGAACCGGCCGCCGCCGTTCCGTCTTCTCGGGCAGCAACAGGTGGGTCTGGGTGATCTCGGCGATCGGCCGGCCCCTGCCGCGCCGGATCACCGTGCGCCAGACCGACGTGGTGCGGCCGGCATGGAGCGGCGTCGATACGGCATCCAAAGAGTCCCCGTCGCCGCGGCGCAGGAAGCGGGCCTGGGTGTCGATGGCGCTGGCTGTATGACCCTTTGGCATGCTCAGCGCCGCGCCGTGGGCGCTGGCGCAATCGGCTAGGGCTGTCAGCACGCCGCCATAGACGGCGCCATCGGGCGTTAGGTGTTAGGGCTCGATCCGCATGGTTGCGGCGATCCGATCGTGTTGCGGCGCGGATAGTGCGATGCCGAACAGCGCGGCCAAGCCGGGTGTCGCGGTGGAATCGGGAGAGTTATCGAGTGATCGCTCAGTCACAAACTGAGTATTATAAAAATCAATAGGATAGGCAAGTTGATATAGGGATAAAATACACGATCAGGCCCAAGGGTTTAAGCCGAGGCGCGGGCATCCTCGGCGATTTGCTTGAGGGCCGAACGGTCGATCTTCTTGGCGGACGTGAGGGGCATTTCCGGCACCATGAACACGCGCCGCGGATGCATATAGGGCGCGCCGTGCTTCAAAAAGAACTGTTTCAGCTCATCGGCGGTCACGGATCCGGCCTTCTTTTCCACCACGAAGGCGACCGGCACTTCGCCCTTCACCTCGTCCGCCATGGGCACGACGGCGACGTCGGCTACCTGCGGATGCTCCATCAGGATGTTCTCGACCTCCTTCGGATAGATGCTTTCGCCGGCGCAACTGATGCGGTCGTCGGCGCGGCCGATGACCTCGATATAGCCGTCGGCGTCTGCACGCACGATGTCGCGCGTACGGAACCAGCCGTCCGGCAAAAGCCGCTAGGCCGTAATCTCCGGCAGGTTGTGGTAGCCGATCAGGTTGCCGGGCGAACGCACCAAAAGCTCGCCCAACTCGCCCACCGGCACGTCGCGGCCGGGATCGGCGGGATCGACGACGCGAAGCTCGACATCCGGATAGGGCAGGCCGGTGCTGCCTTGCTTGCGGACGCCCCAGCGCGGGTTGTTGCAGACGAAACCGCTTTCGGTCAGGCCGTAGGCTTCCAGCATCGGCGCCAGGCGCCGCGTGAACTCGTCCAGCAGATCTTCCGGCACCTCGGATGAGCCGCAGATGACGAAGCGCAGGGAGGAGCAGTCCGACTTCGCCAGCAACTCGTCCTGGCGCAGCATCAGCTTGTACATGGCGGGCACGCCCGTCGTGTAGGTGCAGCGTTCGCGCTCGATCGCGCGGATCATCTCGACTGGTTCGACGTCGTGCAGGATGACGACCGAGCCGCCGCACTCCAGCATGGAGAACAGGCCCGCGAACATGCCGTTGGCGTGAAACATGGGCACGGCCAGCAGGCAGCGCTCGTCCGGCCCGTAGAGAAGGGCGAGGCGTAGGTTGCGCGTGGCCCATTCGACGGCCGAATGGGTCAGAAGAACGCCCTTGGGCTTTCCGGTCGAGCCCGAGGTATAGGAGATGTAGGCGACTTCCCTGCCGTCGCGCGGCGTTTCGATGCGCGTGGTTTTCTGTTCGGCGAGCCAAGGATCGTAGGGCCGCGTGCCCGGTGCGGGCTGGTCCATCAGGAAGACGTGCTTCAGCATCGGCGCGAGAGCGGGAAGTTTGGCGACCTCTTCGGCGAAGTCGGCCGAGGCGAACAGAACCTTGGCCTTCGAATCCTGCATGATGTGGGCGAGGGTGCTGAGATGGGCGCGCGTCGTGGTCGGCGTGACCGTGGCGCCGGCGCGCAGGGCGCCCAGCATGGTCTCCACGAAGCGGTGATCGTTCTTGACCAGCACGGCGACATGATCGCCGTCGCCGATGCCGAGCGCGCGCAGACCGTTGGTGACGCGATTCGTGCGCTCTTCGAGCTGCGCGTAGGTGATCCGGTGCGGCCCGTAGATCAGGGCTTCCTTGTCGGGCCACATGCGCAGCGGCAGGTCGAAGATATAGCCGAAATTCACGACGCCTCCTTCACCCGGGCGGCGTCAGTTTTGCCGACATCTCTTGAGCAAACAAGGCGGGTCCCGCTGCTGTGCTCTAGCGGCCTGGCATCAACCCCGGCTGGTGACCTTCACATAGGTGCCGGGCGCGTCGCACAGAGCTTTGAGCTTGCCCGCGCCCGGCTTGCGCGCGGGCACTTGGCCGCCGCCGAACGGCTTGACCCATTCGGCCCAGGTCGGCCACCACGACCCCGGCTTTTGCGTCGCGGTCTCCAGCCATTCCTTGGGCGAGGGCGGGTTCTTGTCGTTGACCCAGTGGTTGTAACGCGCGCCCGCGGGCGGGTTCACGACGCCCGCGATGTGCCCCGAGGCCGCCAGCGTGAAGCGCGTGGGGCCGGAATAAAGTTGGGTCGCGACATAGGTCGTTTCCCACGGCGCGATGTGGTCCTCGCGCGTCGAGAGCATGAAGGCTGGCTGCTTGATCGTCCGGACGTCGATGGGCACGCCCTTCAGCGTGATGCCGCCCGGCTGCGACAGCTTGTTCTCCTGATACATCTTGCGCAGGTAGAAGCTGTGCATGGCCGCCGGCATGCGCGTGGAATCGGAGTTCCAATAGAGAAGGTCGAAGGGGAAGGGCTCCTTGCCCAACAGGTAGTTGTTGATGACGAACGACCAGATCAGGTCGTTGGCGCGTAGCATGTTGAAGGTGGTCGCCATATGCGACCCTTCGAGATAGCCCTTCTCGGCCATGCCGCTTTCGAGATGCGCCAGCTGCTCCTCGTCGATGAAGACGCCGAGGTCGCCTGGGTTCTTGAAGTCGACGAGGGAGGTCAGGAACGTCGCGCTCTTCACGCGGTCGTCCTTCTTGGCCGTCATATAGGCCAGCGCGCAGTTCAAGAGCGTACCGCCCAGGCAGTAACCAATGACGTTGATCTCGCGCTCGCCCGTGGCTTTTTCCATCGCATCGAAGGCGGCCAACGGCCCGTCGACCATGTAATCCTCGAAACCCTTGGTCGCGAGTTTCTCGTCGGGGTTGACCCACGAAACGATGAAAACGGTGTGGCCTTGCTCCGCGGCCCACTTGACCAGCGAGTTCTCGGGCCGCAGGTCAAGGATGTAATACTTGTTGATCCAGGGCGGGATGATCAGGAGCGGCCGGCGGAACACTTTTTCCGTTGTCGGGTCGTATTGGATCAGTTCGATCAGGTCGTTGCGGAAGACCACCTTGCCCGGCGTGACGGCGACGTTCTTGCCGACCTCGAACGCATCGAGATCGGTCATCTTGATGCTGAGGCGCCCTTTGCCGCGCTCCAGATCGGCCAGAAGATTGTCCAGGCCTTTGACCAGGTTCTCGCCGCCTGTTTCTAGCGTCGCGCGCAGGACCTCGGGATTCGTCATCACGAAGTTCGAGGGCGCCAGTGCGTCGACGAATTGCCGGGTATAGAAATCGATCTTCTGCGTCGTCTTGTCGTCCAACCCGTCGACCTTGCGGACGGTGTCGAGCATCCAGTGCGCGGTCAGCAGGTAGGATTGCTTGATGAAGTCGAAGACCGGGTTTTCCTGCCACTCCGGGTCCTTGAAGCGCCGGTCGCCCTTGGGCGGCTCGGCCACGGGCTGGCTCGGCTCGCCCATCATGCGCCGCGTCGTGCTCTGCCAAAGGTTGAAATAGTCCTGCCAGAGCGAGACCTGGGCCTCGAACAGCTTCGTAGGGTCGGCCATCATGCGCGCGGTCAGCGCAAGAAAAGCCGAGCCGATATTGAGAGGATCGGCGTTATCCGCACCGTCGCCGCGGGACTGGCGGTTCAGGAAATCGACCAGAAGGCGCTGGCTGCGCTCGGCGATATCGGCCATCGTCTTCGCCAACTCGGCCGGATCCGGCGTACGATTGGACCCGGCTTGTTGATCGCTCATGCGGCCTTCCTTTATCATTCGGCGCGTCCAGTCCGGATCGCGCCCGTCCCGCGCGGATTTCCCGCTAACGAGGCGAAACTGCACAAAATAATGTACGGTCGAAGCTTGCGCCTACATACAAGATTCAAGGCTGGTTGGGAACATCGGGCGCGCCGTGGCGGCATGCTTGCGATGCTTCTGGTCGGCGTCGCGTCGCTGGGCGGATGCGCCTCGATGGACGACATGTTCGCGGCCGAGCCTGACGCGGTTACGCCCGGCGGCGCTCCCGTGCCGGGGTCGCAAGGCGTGCCGGGCAAAGACCAGCCGACGCCGAATCTGGCGGTCGTGCCCGATCAAGCGCCCAAATCGCAGACCACGGCGGCCGAGCGCCAGAAGATCGCCGACCAGTTGATCGCGGACAACCGGCAGGCCACCTACGCCGACAAGGTCAACAAGCCCGAGCAAATCGAGGTAGCGCCGCCCGCGCGCAAGCCCAATGCTCCGAACAAGGGCAAGACGGACCAGAAATCGGACGCGCCTTCCAAGCCGGAGCCTGGCGTCAGCACGACGGCGCCCGCACCGGTCGCGCCCAGCGCGCCCACGGCCTCGGTCCAGATGGGTGCGGCCGCGACGCAAGGTGCGGCACCAGCGACCACCACAGCAGCCTCGGCGCCTGGTTTGATCGCATCCAGTCCGGGCTCGCCCTCGACCAGTGCCTTGTCGCCGACTCCGCCGCCGTCCGCGCCCGGTGGGCCGCCGCCGCAAACGGCAGGCATGCCGATGCCGGGTTCGCGGCCTTCACCGCCGCCGCTGCCGCCCGTCTTGCAGGAGGCTCAAGCGTCGGCTCCGCCGCCGCAAGCTCCGTCTTACGCCGCAACGGCTCCTTCAACTCCACCGCCCGCGCCCGCGGCGCCTCCGCCGGTCGCAGCCGCCCCTGGGCCCGATACGGTCGTCATCTCGGGCCGCAGCCCGCGTCCGCTCACGGAATATGTCCGCAAATCCGCGATCGCCGCGCTGGTCGCGACGATCTACTTCCCCGAGAATTCGGCCCAGATCAAGCCGGAGGATGTGACCGTCTTGCGCCAGCTTGCGCTGGAGCAGGCCAAGCGCGGCGGCACGTTCCGCGTGGTCAGCATCGCGCGTTCGCCCATCGCCGAGGCGCGCGCGCAGGAGGCCGCGAAGATCCTGATTGACCGCGGCGTCAATCCCGGGCGGGTCTATGCCGGCACGGTGCCGCAGAACGATCCGACCTTCGGCCAGCCGCGCGCGGAATCCGATTCGTCGAACCGGCGGGTCGACGTGTATCTCGACTACTGATTCCGCCTATGAACGCTTGCCTTGTCACAGCCGCCGCGCTTGCGGCGGCGGCCGGTCGCCGCTAAACGGTTGCGCGAGCGTTGGGAGCAATCATGGCGAACCCTCTGAAAATCGCGATCGCGGGCCTCGGAAATGTCGGCGCCGGCACGGTGAAGCTTCTGGCCGAGAATGCCGATCTTCTGACGCGGCGTTGCGGCCGTCCGCTGGTGGTGACGGCGGTTTCCGCGCGCGATCGCAAGCGTGAGCGCGGCGTCGATCTGTCGCGCGCGGCGTGG
>JAPLOM010000014.1:42247-45351 GCA_026400755.1 Alphaproteobacteria bacterium | reverse complement strand
ACAATCGGACGGGCAAGTCGTACGAGATGCCGCTCGTGGAAGGCACCGTCGGCCCCCAGGTCATCGACATCCGCAAGCTCTATGGCGAGACGGACTATTTCACCTACGACCCCGGCTTCACCTCCACCGCGAGCTGCCAGTCGGCCATCACCTACATCGACGGCGACGCCGGCATCCTGCTCCATCGCGGCTATCGGATCGAAGACCTAGCCGAACACAGCGATTTCATGGAGGTCTGCCACCTTCTGCTTTTCGGAGAGTTGCCGACCATCGAGCAGAAGCAGAAATTCGAGCAGACCATCACGCGTCACACGATGACGCACGAGCAGCTTCAACGCTTCTTCCAGGGCTTCCGCAGGGACGCCCATCCGATGGCGATCATGGTGGGCGTGGTGGGCGCTCTGTCGGCCTTCTACCACGACTCGACAAACATCCATGATCCGCAGGAACGGCTGATCGCCTCACACCGGCTGATCGCCAAGATGCCGACTATCGCGGCCATGGCCTATAAATATTCCGTCGGCCAGCCCTTCATGTACCCGAAGAACTCGCTCGAATACGCCGAGAACTTCCTCTACATGACCTTCGGCGTGCCTTGCGAGGAGTACAAGGTGAACCCGGTCCTGGCCAAGGCCATGGACCGCATCTTCATCCTGCACGCGGACCACGAGCAGAACGCCTCGACTTCGACCGTCCGCCTGGCTGGCTCGTCCGGCGCGAATCCTTTCGCCTGTATCGCGGCCGGAATCGCCTGCCTTTGGGGCCCGGCCCACGGCGGCGCCAACGAAGCCGTGCTGAACATGCTGAAGCAGATCGGCGACAAGAAGAACATCCCCGAATACATCAAGCGCGCGAAGGACAAGGACGATTCCTTCCGCCTGATGGGCTTCGGTCACCGCGTCTACAAGAACTTCGACCCGCGCGCGAAAGTGATGCGCAAGACCTGCCACGAGGTCCTGTCCGAGCTGGGTCACAAGAACGACCCGCTGCTGGAACTCGCGCTCGAACTCGAGAAGATCGCGCTCAACGACGAATATTTCGTCGAGAAGAAACTCTATCCGAACGTCGACTTCTATTCGGGCATCATCCTGCAGGCCATCGGTTTCCCGACCTCGATGTTCACGGCGATCTTCGCCCTGGCGCGCACCGTCGGCTGGGTCGCCCAGTGGACGGAGATGATCGACGACCCGTCGCAGAAGATCGGCCGGCCGCGCCAGCTGTATGTTGGCAACGAGATGCGGCCGTATGTCCCACTTCATCAGCGCGGCTGAGGCTCCGATGGCGGCGGGCGAATCGCGTCGTCCTAGCAAAGCGCCCGGGGGCAGCGCTGCCCCCGCCGCGCCAGTCCGCCTGATGGGCCGGCGGATCGCCCTGCTCAAGCCCGCCAACGACAATGCGATTCCTTACGGAATACGCGTGCGCATCGTCACGGCAGCCGTCGCCGCTCTGGCCGGCCTGGGTGGGCTTCTATTGCTCTATTTCACCTGATTCGCGCTCAGCGCTGGATCAGTTCGATCTTGTAGCCGTCGGGATCCTCGACGAAAGCGATCACCGTCGAACCGTGCTTCATCGGCCCCGCGGGACGGGTGATCTTTACCCCCGCCGCGCCCAGCTCTTCGCAGGCCCGGTACGCGTCGGGCACGCCGATGGCCATGTGCCCGAACCCCTCGCCCAGCGTATAAGGCTCTTTCCGCCCCCAGTTGTGGGTCAACTCGATGACCGCCTGGCTGGCCTCGTCGCCATAGCCGACGAAGGCCAAGGTGAATTCGCCTCCGGGATAATCGCTCTTTCGTAGCAGCTTCATGCCAAGAAGCTTGACGTAGAAATTCAGCGACGCGTCGAGGTCGCGCACACGAATCATCGTATGCAACAGGCGGTAAGGCGTGGTCGCCGAGCTCATCTCGTTCCTCCCTCAACGGTGCGTCCGATCGCGGCCAGGACAGCCTGGGCCGCGCGCCGCGACGGCGGCGGATCATCGCCGCCTAGCTGGTCGAGTGCCAAGGAAACCTCCTCCACCTGGCTCGCTCGCGCGGCAGGATCGGCCAGCAGAGTACCGACAGATTCGGCGATCAGGTCCGCACGGCAACGGCCCTGGATGAACTCCGGCACGGCCTCGTGACCCAGGATGATATTCGCCAGCGTCACATGGCGAATCTTTACCAGATGGCGCGCGATGGCGGCGGACACCGGATGAAGCCGGTAGGCGATCACGGTGGGCAAACGTGCGATCGCCAGCTCCAGCGAAACCGTGCCGGACGCCGCCATCGCGGCGGTGCCGGCGGCAAACGCGGCGTATTTTTCGGCCGTGCCTTCCACCACCACGGCCGGCACGGGCCAGGACGCCGTCGCGCGCTTCACCTCGCCCGCGACCGTCTCGACCGTCGGCACGACGGCGCGCAGGTTGGGAAATCGCGGCCGAAGCCGTGCCAAGGCGTCGGCAAAGATGGGGAGGAGCGTGCGGACTTCCGACCGCCGGCTGCCGGGCAACACCACGAGTAACGGTGCGTCCGCAGGAATGCCATGCCGCGCGCGAAAGCCGGGACCATCGCCCCGGTTCGCCCCCTCCTCCACCACCGGATGGCCGACAAAGTCGCACCGTAGGCCAACCGCATCGAAATACGGCGGCTCGAAGGGAAGCAGAACCAATAGCCGATCTAGAAACCGGGCGATCTTGCGTGCCCGACCCGGCCGCCACGCCCACACGGTCGGCGCCACATAGTGAATGCGCTTGGTCCATCCCGCGCCCAGCCGCTTCTGCACGCGAAATGAGAACCCCGGCGCATCGATGGTCACGACGGCATCGGGTCGCGCCGCGCTTACGGTCGCCACCGTCTCCGCGATGCGGGCCTTCACCAGCTTGATCTTGGGAAGCACCTCGGCCAAGCCGAACAGCGTCAGGTCGGACATGGGAAAGAGGCTGGTCAGCCCCTCGCCCTCCATCCGTGCGCCACCGATACCGGCAAAACGCACGGCGCCGCCGGTCTCGCGCTTCAGTGCCGCCATCAGACGGGCGCCGATGGCATCGCCCGACGGCTCGCCCGCCACCACGAAAATGAGCGGCGGATCGGCGGGCGCCGACGTCATTCCTTACCTTCGATCCCGAC
>JAPLOM010000014.1:30096-42193 GCA_026400755.1 Alphaproteobacteria bacterium | reverse complement strand
AAAGCCCAGCTTCATCGGCCGCCTTGGTCACCGCGGCCAGATCGAGCACCAGGGAACTGCCGGCTTCGACCGCGATGCCACGCAGTCCCGCCGCCACCGCCGCCGAGACCGTCGACAGGCCAATAGTCGGCAGGTCGACGCGCCGTTCCTGTCCGGGCTTGGAAACCTTTACCAGAACGCCGCCGGGGCCTTCGCGCCGCAGCGCCGCACAACGGGCGAGAAGCGCATCAGTGCCTTCGATAGCCTCAACCCCCAGCACCAGGCCTTGCTGCACCACCGCCGCCTGCCCGACATCGATCCGGCCAAGCTCCCGTGCGACACGCGTTCCGCGCTCGATATCGGCGCGGGCCTGTTCGTCCGGCGCGCGCATCGTGTATAGCCCTCGCGGCGCAATCAAATCACCAAGCACCTCGTCCGGCCCCACGACCTTGAATCCCTCACGTTCAATTTCCTGCACCACCGAGGAAAGCAACCCGTCGTCGCCAAGCGCCTTGATACCGACTTTGGCGAAAAACCGGGTCGCGCGAAGGTCTGGCCGCAGCTCGGCCAGGGACGGACGAGTGATTCGACCCGCCATCACCAAATCCTGGACGCCGTTCTCGCGCAAAAGTTTGAATGCCGTACCCGCCGCGCCCAGACGGCACCAGCCATGGGCGACGTCTTCGACCAGTGCGGCCTCGGTCTGGCCTTCGAAGGCGAGGACGAAAACGGGACGGCCGGACGCGCGGCAGGCAGCGATCAATCGGGCCGGCAACTCGCCCTTGCCGGCGAGGATGCCGAGCGTACGCACTAGTCGGCTTGCCCGACCTTGGGCTGGCACACGGCCCGTTGCGAAGAGCCGCGGACGAACTGGACGATGTCCATGACGCCCTCGTTATCTCGGTAAATGGATTCCACGTCCTCGACACGCTCGGACATCGTGCCTTCCTGCGCGAACAGCAAGCGATAGGCGGTGCGCAGGACGTGGATGTCCTCGCGCGAAAAACCCCGCCGCTTCATGCCAACGATATTGAGGCCCGAAAGATGCGCCCGGTCGCCCATGGCGGACCCGTACGGAATGATGTCGTTCTCGACACCAGACATGCCGCCGATCATGGCATGCGGGCCGATGCGCACGAACTGGTGCACCGCGGACAGACCACCCAGAATAGCGAAGTCACCGACCTGGACGTGCCCGCCCAAGGTGGCGTTGTTCGCCATGATGACATTGTCGCCAATAATACAATCATGCGCTACGTGGGCGCCGACCATGAACAGGCAATTGTCGCCGACGCGGGTGATCATCCCGCCACCCTCGGTGCCCGGATTCATCGTCACGTGTTCGCGGATCACGTTATTGGCGCCGATGACAAGCTCGGACGGCTCGCCCATGTACTTCAAATCCTGCGGGGGATGTCCGATGGACGCGAACGGATAGATACGCGTTCCCGCGCCGATCTTCGTGCGGCCGGCCACGACAACGTGAGACACGAGGGCAACCTGATCGCCCAACTCGACGTTGGGGCCGACGACGCAGTAGGGGCCGATAGTGACTTCCCGGCCCAGACGCGCTCCCTTTTCGACGATGGCGGTCGGATGGACGTTAGTCATCCAGGATCATCGCTGAATAGGTGGCATCAGCCACAAGCACGCCATCGCTTTTCACCTCGGCGATGAAACGCCAGACGTTGCCGCGGTTGCGGTCCTTTTTGACGTGGATCATCAGCGTCTGGCCAGGAAACACGGGTTTCCGGAAGCGCGCATTATCCACCGACATGAAATAGACCAGCTTCCCTTCCGCATCGGGTCCCAGCGTGTGAACAACCAGGACGGCTGCCGTCTGCGCCATGGCCTCGACGATCATAACGCCGGGCATCACCGGACGCTGTGGGAAGTGCCCTTGGAAATAAGGCTCGTTGTATGAGACCTGCTTGACCCCGATGGCGCCGACGTTCGAGACCGCATCGACGACGCGATCGATCATGAGAAACGGATAACGATGCGGGATCATTTCCATGATCCGCGTGATATCGATCTCGATCCCGGTCACCGCCTCGCGCGGACTCACATCGTTCACGTCACTTGCCTTTCCCCTTGGCCAACCGCTGGACCACCACCACCTCACGGAAATGCTGGCGGATAGGAACACCCGGACAACCCGCGACGGTTTCCCCGGCAGGAATATCGCGGAAGATGCCCGCTTGCGCGCCGATCCGCGCGCCCTTGCCAATCGTGAGGTGCCCAACCAAACCGGCCTGCCCGCCCAACATCGCGTAATCCTCGATCCGCGTGCTGCCAGAAACCCCTACTTGGCCCGCCAGGATGCAGCCTTTTCCGATGCGCACGTTGTGCCCGATCTGGACCAAATTATCAATCATCGTACCCCGCCCGATGACCGTATCCGGCCCGGCGCCCCGGTCGATCGTGGTATTTGCGCCGATCTCGACATCGTCCTCGATGACCACACGGCCCAGCTGCGGAACATTGGTCACGCCCTCGGCCGATACCGCGAAACCGAACCCCGCTTGTCCGATCCGCGCGCCGGGAAAAATGGTAACGCGCGCGCCCACAATGCAGTGGCTCAACGACGCGCAAGCACCGACCGTGCAACTCTCGCCCAACTCAATCGCTTCCCCCAGCACGGCGTTCGGGCCGATATGGCAACCGCGGCCAAGCACGACCCGGGCCGCGATGACCACGCCGGCTTCGATCACACAGCCCTCTGCCACCTGAGCACTGGGGTCGACGATGGCGGACGGATGCGTGAACGCGACCGCCTTGACCGGCGGATAGAAAGCCTGGGCGGCCAGCGCATAGCTGCGATAAGGATATTGAGAGAAAAGCAGCGCGACGCCGGCTGGCGCACGATCTTTGTGTTCGGCGGCAACGATGCATGCACCGGCTTGAGTGCGCGCGAACGCATCGACATACAGCTTGTTGTCCAAGAAACTCAGATGCTCGCCACCGGCAACTTCCAAGGGGGCCACGTCCTTGATGGCACGCTCAGCCAACCCAGGGTCAGCCAGTTCGGCTTTGGCGATTGCCGCGATCTGGCCGACCGTGAATGGGCCTTGAACCCTGAAAAAGCGCGCGTCGGCCATGTTCGCCAATCAGACTATTGGTTGGCGACAGCCACTTTGACGGACGGAAATTTCTGATTGAGACGCTTCAGCGTTTCCTGCGTGATATCCATGTCTTTTGACACATCCACCACCATCGAACGCGGAAGCACGACGTTGACGCCCGATTCGCGCATCTGCGCCTGCACGACGTCCATCAAAGCATCCTGAATTTGCTTCATGGAGGCGCCATAAGCATCGTCGAGCTGCTTCTTGCGCTTCTGGACCAACTCACCAAGCGCGGTGACCTTCTTCTGAAACTCCTGGGCCTGCTGCTGGAAGGCTTCCTGGGAGAGGACCGCCTTTTTCTGGGCCAGGTCCTGATCGGCTTGCCGCAGGGCATTTTCCTGGGCACCGATCTCGGTCTGGAACTGCTGCTGGAATTTCTCCATCTGGCTTCGCACGCCGGCGGCGGCGGTCGAGTCGCGCATGATGAGAGCGACGTCCAACACCGCGATCTGCGGCGCGGGCACCTTTGCAGGAGCAGCGTAGGCAACGCCGGACGCGCCCAAAAGAAACGCGGAGACGATGAAAGAAACGAGTTTGCGCGTGATCATGATCAAAACTTTGTCCCAAAGCTGAGGCGGATGTTTTCCGTCTTGTCGAAGTCCTGTTTAAGGATGGCCTTCGCGAAGTCAACACGAATCGGTCCGAACGGCGAGCGCCAACCGATACCAATGCCAATCGAGGCTCGGATGGCCGGATCGTTAAAAGTATACGCATTAAATTGAGTAAGGTCGTGGGTGCCGACGCTGCCAAAATCCGTGAACAACTTACCGAGAATACCGAATTCCTTCGGCAAACCGATCGGGAAGCTGAGTTCCGCCGTGCCAGCATAGAACCATGTACCGCCGAGCGAATCGCTAGACGCGATATCTCGGGGACCGACACCAGCGACCGCGAAACCACGCAAGTTGTCACCGCCCAAGAAATAGCGGTTCAAGAGGCGGATCGTGTTGCCATTTAGCGTCTCGATGACTCCCGCCTCGCCGGTCAGGCTAGCGACCCATTCATCTGCGATGGGATAATAATTGCCCGCCTCGACACGGCCACGGACGAATTCCTGAGTCCCCGGCCCCGCGATATCCGCACCGATCTTGAAAAAATAGCCATCCGTTGGATCAAGGCGGTTGTCACGCTGATCATATAAAAGATCCTGACCGAACTCGCTCAAGAATGCGCTACCAGCCTGCTCCTGAATGAAGGTCGCGGCATTGGAGTTAATGTTGTTGATATCCTGATCTTGAATGGCCAAGTGAAGCTGCTGGCTCCACGGTTCCACGATTTCATAACCCATGCGGATCTTGCCGCCGGTGTCCTTTTCGTTGAACGAGCTCTGCGATTCGCGGTCACGCGTGACGCGGAACAGATCCAAGCCCGCCGATAGATTACGGCCCAGGAAATAAGGCTCGAAAATGCCCAAGTCGATTTCGCTCGTCCGCTGGGACAAGAGGAACGTCGCGCGGACTTCCTGTCCGCTTCCCAGGAAGTTCTTCTCCTTCAAGCCCAAGCTACCGATCGCGCCTTCCGTCGTCGAGAAGCCGGCGCCCAACGACAATTCGCCGGTCGACTTTTCCTTCACTTGCACGTCGACGACGGTCTTATCCGGCGCCGATCCCGGCGCGTTCGTCACATCGACCGCCTCGAAGAAGTTCAGGTTGCGCAGCCGCTGTTGCGAGCGCCGCATCTTGGCGGTGTTGAAAGCATCGCCTTCAACGATCTGGAACTCGCGCCGGATGACCGTGTCCATCGTGCGCGTGTTGCCGGAAATATTGATACGCTCGACGAACACGCGCGGGCCTTCGCGCACATCGAACGTCACGGAAATTATTTTCTTTTCGCGATCGCGCGTGACCATCGGTCGCACGTCGACGAAGGCATAGCCCAGCGTGCCAACGTAATCGGTGATGGCGTTCACCGTCGCCTCGACCTGATCGGCGTTGTACCAATCGCCGTCGTGCATCACGACCAGCGCCTTGAGGCGCTCGGATTCCAAGTTGCGCAGCGTCGACGTCAGGTCGACCTTGCCGAATTTATAGCGATCGCCCTCTTCCACAGTGAAGGTGACGTAGAAGCCTTCCTTTTCCGGCGTCAATTCGGCGACGGCGGACACGACACGAAAATCGGCGTAGCCGTTGGCGAGATAAAACCGGCGAAGAAGCTCCTTGTCGTAGTTGATGCGGTCCGGGTCGTAGGTGTCGTCCGAACTCAAAAGCCGCCACCAGGCCGATTCGGCCGTCTGCGTGACCGAACGCAAGCGCGCGCTGTTGAAGACCTTGTTGCCGATGAAGGTGATCCGTTCGATCGCCGTCACCTTGCCCTCGTTGATCTCGAAAACGAGGTCCACGCGGTTCTGCGGCAGCGGGATGACCTTGGGTTCCACCGTCGCCGCGAAACGGCCGCTTCGGCGGTACAGATCGAGGATACGTTTCACGTCGTTCTGAACCCTTGTCCGGGTGTAGACGACGCGCGGACGAAGCTGGACTTCCTGGTTCAGGGTCTCGTCCGCGATCCTGTCGTTACCCTCGAAGGCGATGCGATTGATGATCGGGTTTTCGACCACGCGGATGACAAGGGCGTTGCCCTCCCGCCGCAGGGTCACGTCGGCGAACAAACCGGTGTCAAACAAAGCCTTCAAGGATTTGTCCATCCGGACGGGGTCGAATGGGTCGCCCTGCTTCAAGACCAAGTATGAGGCGATACTCTCGCTTTCTATACGTTGATTCCCTTCGATCCGAATCTCGGCAATAGCCACGCCGGCACTCGGCGGCGCCTGGGCGCGCGCAGGACGCCCGTGCGCCATCCAGGCGCACAGGAGCGTCATGGCGAGGAGAATTACTCCTACGGCGCGCGACAAGTCGGTCCCCCTGAGGGCTGTCCAGGTCAGATCACAAGTCCCTGGATGAATTGCACCACACGCAAGTGGACCAGGTCGTTCCACGTCGCGAATACGAACAAAAGCAATACCAGGGCTAGGCCCAGACGGAAACCGTATTCCTGAGCCCGGGCCCCGAGCGGCCGCCCCCGCAACGCCTCCGCAGCATAGAACAAAAGGTGACCGCCATCCAGCATGGGAACCGGCAGCAAATTGATCAGCCCGAGATGGACGGAAAGAATCGCGGCAAACGTCAGCGCGACCAGGAAGCCACCCTCGGCGACCTCGCCTGTCATCCAGGCAATCCGAAGCGGGCCGCCGACCTCCTTGGTGCTGCGGACGCCCGAAAACATCTGGCCAATGGCCTTTCCGGCCACTTCCACCTGGTTCCAGGACGCCACCATGGCCCGCCATACCGCCGTCGCGGGATCATGGCGAACATACGCAAGCCCCCGGCTCTGCACGCCAAGACGGCCGAGCTGGTAGCCGTTGCCGAGCTTGTCGCGCTCGGTCACCACGGCGGGCTGGGCCTCAAGTGCGATTTCCTGCCCATCGCGCAGAACGACGATCTTGAGCGGGGCGCCGAGCCCGACCTGGACGGTCTGCCGAATATCCTCGAAACGCAGGACATCACTACCGTTGATGCTGACGATGCGGTCGCCAGGCTTGATCCCGGCCGCCGCGGCCGCACTTCCAGGCTCGACCACACCAATATCCGGCGGCGTGTAGGGTTCGCCCTCCGTCATGAACAAGCCGGCGAACACGACGATCGCGAACAAAATGTTGGCCGCCGGCCCGGCCGCCACGATGGCGGCACGCTGGCCGACCGACTTCTCAGCGAAGGCCACCTTGCGATCCCCCGGCGACATCGCCGCCACGGCCTCGTCGTCAGGCATGCTGGCCGCGTTCCGGTCGCCGAACATCTTCACGTAGCCGCCCAGTGGAACCAGGCTGAACTTCCAGCGCGTGCCGTGGCGATCGTTGAACCCGAAGACTTCTGGCCCGAAACCGATCGAGAAGGTCTCGACCCGCACGCCGTTCCAGCGCGCCACGAGGTAGTGACCGGACTCATGGACGAAGACGAGAACCGTCAGAAGGATAAGGAACGGGACGACATAGCCGCCCACGCCTGAACCAAGGCTGGCAAGAAAATCCATGGCTCAGGCCGCGCGAGAGCTTGCTTCGACGAACTGTGTCGCCCGGATGCGCGCCTGCGCGTCGATATCGCGCACCATCGCGATCCCGGTGATCGGGACAACGGGAAGCGCGGCCAGCGTCTCCTCGACCACCCGTGCGATATCGAGAAAACCGATGCGGCGTTCGAGAAAGCCACCCACAGCGATCTCGTTGGCCGCGTTCAACACGGTGGGCGCCGAACCGCCCGCCCGCAGCGCATCACGCGCCAGCCGCAGCGCTGGAAAGCGAACCGGATCTGGCGCCTCGAATGTCAACGCTCCCAGCGTGGCGAAATCGATGCGCGCGGAGGGCGCCTCGATTCGTTCCGGCCAACCCAGCGCATAAGCGATCGGCGTTCGCATATCCGGCGTTCCGAGCTGAGCCAGCACCGAACCGTCCACATACTCGACCATGCTGTGGATGACGGACTGCGGATGAACGACGATTTCGATCCGGCCTTCTGGCACTGGGAATAGATGGTGCGCCTCGATGACCTCGAGGCCCTTATTCATCATCGTCGCCGAATCGACCGAGATCTTAGCGCCCATGCTCCAATTCGGATGCGCCACAGCCTGCTCAGGCGTCATGGACGCCATCTCCGCCAGAGCGCGCGTGCGGAACGGGCCGCCCGAGGCGGTCAGCAAGATGCGGCTGATTCGCTCATGCTGCTCGAAGTCGAAGACTTGGAAGATCGCACTGTGCTCCGAATCGACTGGCAGAAGCGTCGCGCCGTAACGTTTGACCTCTTCCATCACGAAATCGCCGGCGCAGACCAACGTCTCCTTGTTAGCAAGGGCGACCACCGCGCCGCGCCGCACCGCGGCCAGCGTTGATTCGAGTCCTGCCGCACCGACGATCGATGCCATGACAACTTCCGCCGGCCGACCCGCCGCCTCCACCACGGCCGCCGCTCCGGCAGCCGCGTCGATATGCGAGCCGAACAGATTGTCCTTTAACGCCTTGTACTGGCTGGGGTCAGCCACGACGGCCATGCGGCAACCAAGCTGGCGCGCCTGCTGCGCCAGAAGATCCGCATTCCGGTTCGCGGCCAGCGCCTCGGCTTGGAAGCGTTCCGGCGCTCGCTGCAGAATGTCCACCGTGTTGCGCCCGACCGACCCGGTCGACCCCAGAACCGTAACCCGCCTCGGCTCAGACTTTGACATATTCACTTTCACCATAGGATCACGCTCCGCCCGATGAATAGGCAGGCGACGGCGACCGCGAGGGTGGCGCCGATGATGCTGTCGAAACGGTCGAACAGGCCGCCATGACCGGGGATCAAAGACCCGCTGTTCTTGGCGCCGTAGCGACGCTTGGCGGCCGATTCCAGTAGGTCGCCCGCTTGCGCGGCAACAGAGACGCCGACGCTGGCCGCAGCCAGCAGCAAGGCATCAGACATACGCATATAGGGCGCAAGCACGTAGCCCACGGCGCCCGCACACAAAAGACCGCCGACACAACCGGCCCAAGTCTTGTTCGGACTCAAGCGCGGCGCCAGCTTCGGTCCACGCAACCCGCGCCCGATGAAATAAGCGCCCGTATCGGTGGCGATGCAAACCGCGATCAACCAGAAGATGGCCTCACGCCCTCCCATGGGATCGTCGCGCAGCCAAAAGGCGGCCACCGCCCAGGCACCAACGTAAAGGATGCCAAGCGCGATCCAGCGTCCGGATGGAGCCGCAAGCAAGCCGATCGCGAGCCAGACCACGGCGACGGCGGCGACCAGCCCAAAGTCCAGCGAAAACGGACTCAGCGTTAGACCGATCGCCAGCACGACGAAGAGAGAAGCGCCGGCGGCGGCGGCGCGGATGGCGGAACGATCCGCCAGGCGAGCCCATTCCCAGGTCAGAAGAGACGCCACGAGCAAGACGGCGGAATTGAACAGGACTCCACCCGCCTCGATGGACAACGCACCGACGCCCGCGAGGACGAGCGCCGAAACCACGCGTTGCACCAGGCTCCCCGCTTTGGGAGCCTCAGCCGCCTGCGGCACCGTAACGGCGCTCACGGCGATGGAATTCGTGGAGGGCATTCTCGAAATCCTGTTTACCGAAGTCGGGCCACAATGTGTCGATGAAGACCAGTTCGGCATAAGCCGACTGCCAAAGAAGGAAGTTGCTGATCCGCTTCTCGCCGCTGGTACGGATGACAACATCCGGATCCGGCACACCCGTGGTCGAGAGGTGGGATTGGAACACGGCCTCGTCGATATCCTCGGGGCGGCGGCGGCCGCTCGCCACGTCCCGCGCCAGGGATCGCGCCGCCGCGGTGATCTCGCCACGGCCGCCATAGTTCAACGCCACGATCAAGTTCAAGGCGGTGTTGTTATAGGTCTGCTGCTCGGCCTGGCCGATCAGGGCGACGATGTCCGGCGCCAGTTGCGCGCGCTCACCGATGAAGTGGATCCGCACACCGCGTCCATGCAACTCCGCGATCTCGCTGCGCAGGTAATGGCGCAAGAGCCCCATGAGGTCGTTGACCTCATCGACGGGCCGCTTCCAATTTTCCGAGGAGAATCCGTAGAGCGTCAGGTAATCGATGCCGAGTTCGACAGCACCTTCGACCGCCCGCCTTACGGCATCGGCGCCGCGTTTGTGGCCGGCCGCGCGCGGTAGACCGCGCGCACGGGCCCATCGCCCGTTCCCGTCCATGATGATGGCGACGTGACGGGGAGCTCCGTTCTTGGGCTGGCTTGTCATCTCTGTCATCGATCAGACTTGGACGATTTCCTGCTCCTTCTTCATCAAAAACTTGTCGATTTCCTTGACGAAGCCGTCGGTGACTTTCTGCAATTCCTCCGACTGACGCTTGTGATCATCTTGCGTGATTTCACCCTTCTTTTCGGAAGCCTTGAGGTGGTCCATGCCGTCGCGACGGACGTTGCGCACGGAAACCCGTCCCTGCTCGGCGTATTTATGGGCAATCTTGATGAGCTCTTTGCGGCGCTCCTCGTTCAACTGAGGCACCGGCACGCGCACGAGCTGGCCGTCGACCTGAGGATTGAGGCCGAGCCCGCCTTCTCGAATGGCTTTCTCGACCGCGGACACCACGCCCTTGTCCCAAACCTGCACGGTGAGCAGACGCGGTTCAGGCACGCTGACCGTGCCGCACTGGGACAACGGCATTCTGGTGCCGTAAGCCTCGACCGTAATCGGCTCCAGAAGCGCGGCGCTCGCACGGCCCGTGCGAAGACCGGCCAATTCCTTCTTGAAAACATCAACGGCGCTGCGCATGCGCCGTTTCACGTCCTCGCTGTCACCGTGAGCCATTGGACGCTCCCTTTTCGGTGATGATGGTGTGCCGCCCCTTGCCGGAAATGACCTCGGCAAACGACCCAGCATTCTGTATCGAAAAGACCAGGATTGGTATCTTATTCTCGCGCGCGAGGGAGATGGCCGAAGCGTCCATTACCTTGAGATCTTTGGACAAAACGTCCATGTAAGTCAGCGTCTCGTAGCGTACGGCGTTCTTGTCCTTGGCTGGGTCTGCATTGTAGACGCCATCCACCTTGGTGCCCTTGAGAAGCGCGTCGCAACGCATCTCCGACGCGCGCAGCGCGGCTGCCGTGTCGGTCGTGAAGAACGGATTGCCGGTGCCGGCCGCAAAGATGACAACGCGGTTCTTTTCCATGTGCCGGGCGGCGCGGCGACGGATATAGGGCTCGCACACGGCGTTCATCGGGATGGCCGACTGAACGCGAGTCTGAAGGCCGATCCGCTCCATGGCGCTTTGCATCGCCAGCGCGTTGATCACGGTGGCCAGCATACCCATGTAGTCGCCGCTGGCGCGGTCGATGCCGGTGCTGGTTCCAGTCATGCCGCGGAAGATATTGCCGCCGCCGACCACCATGCAGACCTGGATGCCGGCATCCCGAACGGCCTTCACGTCGTGGGCGACGCGTTCGAGAACCGCAGGGTCGATGCCGTATTCGCCGGCGCCCATCAAGGCTTCGCCGGAGAGCTTCAGCAGCACGCGGCGATAACTGGGTTTGTCAGCCATGTTGGCATCCGTCGGGTTGGCCGGACGCCGCCCCGTTTCGGCGTCCTTTAACAATGCGAGCATACACGAACGCACCCGGTCGAGGAATCGCGCAGGTCAGCGCGCGAGTTGCGCGGCGACCTCCGCCGCGAAATCGCTCTGCTCCTTCTCGATGCCCTCGCCCAAGGCGAAGCGTACGATGGCCGCGACCTTGACCGGCGCGCCCAGCGCCTTGGCCTGATCTTCGACCACCTTGCCGACGCTGCTTTCGCCGTCGATGACCCAGGTCTGCTCCATCAGGACGACGTCCTGGTAGAACTTGCGCAGGCGCCCTTCCACCATTTTGGCGATGATGTCATCGGGCTTGCCGCTGGCCTTGGCCTGATCGGCCAGGACGGCGCGCTCGCGATCGACCAGCGTCTTGTCTAGCTCATCCACCGAAATGGACTCGGGCTTCGCCGCCGCGACATGCATGGCGACCTGGCGTCCGAACGCCGACAGACCGGCCTCGGGCGCGGTCGATTCAAGCGCCACGAGCACGCCGATCTTGCCCAGCCCGTCGCCGATCTGGTTGTGAAGATAGCCGACGACCACACCGGACGAGACGCTAAGCGCGGCGCTGCGGCGCAGGTTCATGTTTTCGCCGATCGAAGCAACCAGGCTGGTCACCTCGTCCTGCACACTGTGGCTCTTACCTGGATAGGGGGCAGCCTTGACCTTCTCGACGTCGCCGCCGACGGCCAGCGCCACGCCGGTCACGGCGCGGACCAGGCTCTGGAACGTATCATTGCGCGCGACGAAGTCGGTCTCGGAGTTGACCTCGACCAGCGCACCCGTCTTGCCCTTGGCGGTCAAGCCGATCAGGCCTTCGGCGGCCACGCGGCCTGCGCGCTTGGCCGCGGCGGCCAAGCCTTTCTTGCGCAGCCACTGCACGGCTTCTTCCATGTCGCCCTTGGTCTCGGCGAGCGCC
>JAPLOM010000014.1:0-30057 GCA_026400755.1 Alphaproteobacteria bacterium | reverse complement strand
CAATCCATCATGCCTGCGCCGGTTTTCTCGCGCAGATCCTTCACGACCGAAGCGGTGATTTCCGCCATGTCCGCACCTTTGTCGATTGATTCACCAGAAAGACGCAGGCGCCCCCAGGGCGCCTGCGCTTCGCAACTTAGCTCGCGACCGCTTCCTGCGCCGCGGGCTCGACGACGGCCTCCGCCGGAGGCAGGACCTCGGCAACGGCCTTGTCCTGCTCGCCGATATCGGCGCCCGACTTCAACTGCTCTTCCTGCAGACCGTCCAGGATGGCCCCGGAAATCATGTCGCAATAGAGCGTGATCGCGCGCAACGAGTCGTCGTTCCCCGGCACCGGATAGTTGATGCCATCAGGATTCGAGTTGGTGTCGACCACCGCGATGACCGGCAGGCCCAGCTTGGCGGCCTCCTGGATGGCGATGGCTTCCTTGTTCGTGTCGATGACGAAGAGGATGTCCGGCAGACCGCCCATCTCCTTGATGCCGCCGAGTGCGCGATCGAGCTTGGTCTGCTCGCGCGTCAGGCCCAGCAATTCCTTCTTCGTCAGACCTTCCTGCTCGCCCGACAGGCGCTCTTCGAGCTGGCGCAAGCGCTTGATCGAGTTCGAGATCGTGCGCCAGTTGGTCAGCATGCCGCCGAGCCAGCGATGGTTGACGTAATACTGGCCGCAGCGCTTGGCCGCGTCGGCGACGATTTCCGATGCCTGGCGCTTGGTGCCGACGAACAGCACGCGGCCACCATTCGCCGCGACGGCGCGCACGGCCTGCATGGCCTGCTGCAGCATCGGGACGGACTGCTGAAGATCGATGATGTGGACGTTGTTGCGAATGCCGAAGATGAACGGTTCCATCTTCGGGTTCCATCGGCGCGTAACGTGGCCGAAGTGGACACCAGCTTCCAAAAGCTGGCGCATGGAGAAATCGGGCATAGCCATCGGTCGTTCCTTTTCCGGTTGAGCCGCCGCGGGGGTGGTCCTCGGCCGGATGGCCGAAAACACCGGATGGACCGCCTGGGCCGGAATGGCCTGGACGACCGCTGTCCCGCGTGAGGATTTAAGTGAGGGGGTAATTAGTCACTTCAGGCCGGTTTTGCAATCCATTTCCGGCACTTCGGTGGGTTTGGTCAGACCTCCCGCACGTCGAGAACCCCGGGCACGGCCTTCAGCGCCGCCCGGGTGGGAGGAGCCAGGGCAAAGCGGCCCGGCAAGGCGATTTCCACCTCCCGCTGGGGCTCCACGGGCACAATGACGGTGATCCGGCCCTTTCCGCGGCTGTCGCGCTGTATGACGCTCTTGACGCCCGCCACCGAGGATGGGTCGGTCACAAATATCTGGAGGACCTTAGGGGTCTCGGCCACGACGTCATCCAGCTTGCGAGCGCCCTGAACCGCGATCCGCAGCATGTCCTCCTCCAGCCGGGCCTCGACCGTCAGGAGCAAGGGAGCGCTGGAATCGAGCAGGTCCCGCGCCTCGGTCAGGACCTCGGAGAACATCACGGCCTCGTACATGCCGCTGGTGTCCGAGAATTGCACGAAGGCATAGCGAGCGCCGCGCTGGCTAGTGCGCTCGCGCCGGCCGATCGAGGTGCCAACCAGCTTGACGTGCGAAGGGCCGCCGGCGGCGAGGTGGGCATGAAGCCGCGCGGACGACAACACACCCAAGCGCGCCAGAACCGTGGCATAGGCATCCAACGGATGGGCGGACAGGTAGAAACCCACTGCTTCGAACTCACGCCGCAGCCTCTCGGCGTCCGGCCAATCGGCCACATTCTGAACGGCCAAGCCGGGCGCCGCGGCTCCCTCGCCGAACAACCCTCCCTGCTGGCTTTCGCGGTCGACGGCGGCCGAGCTGGCCCGGCGCAGGATCGCCTCGATGGCGCCGAAGGCCTTGGCGCGGTTGGGCTCGATCGAATCGAACGCCCCGGCGCAGACCAAGCTTTCGAGCTGGCGCTTATTGATGCTGCGCGAATCCATACGCTCGGCAAAGTCCGACAGCGACTTGAACGGCCCCCGCGCCTCGCGCTCGCGCACGAGGCCTTCCATTGCGGCGCGGCCGACATTCCGCACCGCGGCCAGGGCGTAACGAACCGCCTGCGCCCCTTCCGATCCAGTCTCCACCGCAAAGACGACTTCGGATCGATTCACATCCGGCGGCAAAAGCTTCACATGGATACGGTCGAGCTCTTGGCGGAAAACGCCAAGCTTGTCCGTGTTGCCCATGCTGAGCGTCATGGACGCGGCTAGGAACTCGACTGGGTAATTGGCCTTCAGATAACCGGTTTGGTACGCGACCATGGCATAGGCGGCCGCGTGCGATTTGTTGAAGCCATAGCCCGCGAACTTGTCGACCAGATCGAAAATCAACGTGGCCTGGGCCTTGTTCACGCCGCGCTCCACCGCGCCCTGGACGAAGGCTTGGCGTTGAGCCGCCATCTCTTCCTTGATCTTCTTGCCCATGGCACGGCGCAGCAGGTCGGCATTACCGAGCGTGAAACCCGACAGGACCTGGGCGATTTGCATCACCTGCTCCTGATAGATGATGACGCCCGCAGTTTCCTTGAGGATGCCTTCGAGCGTGGGGTGCAGATAGTCCGGCTCTTCCTGTCCACGCCGGCAGGCGATATAGCGGGGGATGTTGTCCATCGGACCTGGGCGATACAGCGCCACGAGCGCGATGATGTCCTCGAACTGATCGGGCTTGAGCTGCCGCAGCACGTTGCGCATGCCCGAGCTTTCCAATTGGAACACGCCCGTTACCTCGGCGCGTGCCAGCATCTCGTAAGTTTTCTTGTCGTCGAGCGGGAGCGCGGAGAGATCGAGCGTGATCCCGCGCTTTTCCAGAAGCTCGATGCAGCGCGCCAGCACGGTCAGCGTGGTCAGACCCAGGAAGTCGAACTTCACCAGGCCGGCCTGTTCGACATACTTCATGTTGAACTGAGTGACTGACGCATCGGAACCGCGATCACGATAGAGCGGGATCAGCTCCTCCAGCGGCCGGTCGCCGATCACCACACCAGCGGCATGGGTCGATGCATGGCGATAGAGGCCTTCAAGGCGTATCGCGGTATCGATCAAGCGCGCGACCATCTCGTCCGATTCGCGCTGGCGTTGCAACTCCGGCTCACCCTCGATCGCCTGTTCCAGCGTGACCGGGTTGGCGGGATTGTTGGGCACGAGCTTGCACAGGCGGTCGACCTGGCCATAAGGCATCTGCAACACGCGCCCCACGTCGCGCAGCGCCGCGCGCGCTTGCAGTTTACCGAACGTAATGATCTGGGCCACCTTGTCGTGGCCGTATTTCTGCTGGACGTAGTGGATTACCTCGTCGCGTCGGTCCTGACAGAAGTCGATATCGAAGTCCGGCATCGACACGCGCTCGGGATTGAGGAAGCGCTCGAACAAGAGGCCGAACCGCAGCGGGTCCAGATCGGTGATGGTCAGCGACCATGCAACGACCGAGCCCGCGCCCGAACCGCGGCCCGGGCCGACCGGAATTCCGTTCCGCAATGCCCATTGAATGAAATCCGCGACGACCAGGAAGTAGCCGGCGAAGCCCATCTTGATGATGACATCGATCTCGAACTCGAGCCGATCGCGATAGGGTTTCGCCGCATCCGCCCGAGCGGCTTCATCCATCTCCTGCCTTGGCCTGACGGTGCAATTCGTCGGGCTCGCTGGAACCGTCCTCGGCTTTGAACGGCGGCAAGATCGGATTGCGCTTCTCCGGCATGTAGGCGCAGCGCTGTGCGATGACCAATGTATTGTCGACGGCCTCGGGCAGATCCGCGAACAGCGCCCGCATTTCCTCTGCCGTCTTGAAGCGGTGTTCGGGCGTCTCGCGCCGCCGGTTGCGCTCGTTCACATAGGTCTTGCCCGCGATGCAGAGGAGCGCGTCGTGCGCTTCGTACATCGAGGCATCGGCGAAAAAAACGTCGTTCGTCGCCACCAGGGGCAGATCATGCTCGTAGGCCAGCTCGATCAGACGCGGCTCGATGCGCCGCTCTTCGTTCGTGCCGTGGCGTCCGATCTCGACGTAGAGGCTGCCCGGAAACATGGCCTTGAGCGCGGCCAGAACGGCGTCCGCGGCCGCCCCCTGCCCGTCCGCCAGCAACCGGCCGATCGTTCCGGTCGAACCACCCGTCAGCGACAGCAATCCGTCCGTCCGTCCCGCCAGCCGCTCCCAGGTCGTGTGCGGCGTGTCCGTCGTGTCCACTCCCAGATAGGAGTCGCTGACGATCGACAGCAGGTTCCGGTAGCCAGTCTCGTTCTGCGCCAGCACGACCAGCGCGTCATGGACGTGCTGAACCTGGCCGTTGCCGCCGCGTTCGGACGCGCGCCGCACCAGCAATTGGCAACCAACGATGGGTTGGATGCCGGCCTCGGCGCAGGCCATCGAAAATTCCAGGGCGCCGAACAGGTTGCCCGTGTCCGTAATGGCCAGCGCCGGCATGGCGTTGGCTCGGCACAGCTTGACCAAGTCCTTGATCTTGATCGCGCCCTCGGACAGCGAATAGGCGCTGTGGGTACGTAGATGAACGAAGCTGCTATGCGCCATTGGCACCCGGATGTGGAGTAACCCATAGGATTCCACAACCGGCCGCCAGAGTCAGCATCTGGCGTAAGCTAGACGTCTTATCCACAGAATATTGAGTAACAATCGTTAACCTGGGACGATTACGCCGTCCTTAATGCGCAGGATCCGGTCCATGCGGGCAGCCAGCTCCATATTGTGAGTGGCGACCAGAGCGGCCAGGGACTCGCCCCGCACCAGGCTCAAGAGATGCTCGAACACGACCTCGGCCGTGGCATGGTCCAGGTTGCCGGTCGGCTCGTCGGCCAGCAGAACCTTGGGCCGGTTTGCCAGCGAGCGGGCGATGGCCACGCGCTGTTGTTCGCCGCCCGACAACTCTGCCGGCCGATGGGTGAGGCGCTTACTCAGCCCCACGAATCCCAACAGGGACTCAGCCCGCCTGCGCGCGTCCGAGGGCGAAATCCCCGCTATATATTGCGGTAACACAACGTTCTCCAGCGCGGAAAACTCCGGCAGCAGATGGTGGTATTGGTAGACGAAGCCCAGGGTCGCGCGGCGCAGCTCCGTGCGAGCTGATTCGCTGAGTGTGGCGCACGACTTTCCCGTGATGTGGACTTCACCACCGTCCGGCCGTTCCAACAGCCCGGCGATGTGCAACAGGGTCGACTTACCCTCGCCTGAAGGGCCGACCAACGCGACGATCTCACCCGGTTGCAGGTTCAACGAAGCGCCGCGCAGCACATCAAGGGTCGCCTCACCCTGGCGGAAGCGGCGCCGGATGCCATTCAGGGTCAGCACGTCACTCATTGCGCAAGGCCACGACGGGATCGAGACGCGCGGCGCGCCAGGACGGATAGATCGTCGCGCAAAGAGACAGGCCGAGAGCCATCAGGACAACGACCATGACCTCCGTCGGATCAACTTTGGCCGGCAATTGGGAAAGGAAATAGATCTCCGGCGCGAACAGCTGCCGCTGCGTCAGCGTCTCGAGCGCGCGGCGAATCGATTCGATGTTGTTGCAGAACAGCAGTCCGAGCAGGAGCCCGCTGAGCGTTCCCGCCACGCCCACGCTGGCGCCGGTCAGGAAAAAGATACGCATGATCATGCCGCGCGTGGCGCCCATGGTGCGCAGGATCGCAATGGCCCGCCCCTTCTCCTTCACCAGCATGATCAGGCTGGAAATGATGTTGAAGGCGGCAACAAGGATGATGAGCGTCAGAATCAAGAACATGACGTTGCGTTCGACCTGCAGCGCATTGAAGAAGCTGGCATTGGCCTGGCGCCAATCGAAGATACGGTAGGTCGTGCCCGTCACCGCCAGCATGGGACGGCGGACGTCGCTCACCCGCTCGGCGTTCTCGACCAAGACCTCAACGGCCGTGGCGGCTTCCGGCACCCTAAAAAAGAGTTGAGCGGGCTCGAGCGGCATGTAAACGAACGCGCTGTCGTACTCGTACATGCCGACATTGAAGATCGCGGCGATCCGGTAACTCTTGAGGCGCGGCGCGGTGCCGAACGCCGTCGCGTTACCCTGCGGCGATACCAACGTGACCACCCCGCCCGCCTTCACGGCCAGGCGTTTCGCCAACCGGTCGCCGATGATGACCGAGTCGCCTTCAAAATCTGCCAAGGTGCCGGCCGTGATATTCTCGGCGATCACCGAGCGCTTGCGGAAGTCGTCGGGCCGCATGCCGCGCACGAGCGCGCCGGTGGCGGCGTTGTTGGCCGTTACCAGCACCTGCCCTTCGACCAACGGGGTCGCCGAAACGACGCCCTTGATGGTGCGCAGCTTCTCGGCCAGGCCCTCATAATCTTGAATCGGCCCGCCCTCCATCGACATCACGGTCAGGTGGCCGTTGACACCGAGGACGCGGCCCAAAAGCTCCGCGCGGAAACCATTCATCACCGACATAACGATGATAAGCGTCGCCACGCCGAGCGCGATGCCCATCAGCGAAAACCACGCGATCACGGAAACGAAGCCCTGGCCGCGCGGACGCAGGTAACGGAAAGCGACCGTGCGCTCGAAGCGCGAAAAAATCATGCCGCGCGCTTGCTCAGCCGCGCGAGCGCATCTTCCGCGGACAATTCATCGCGCTTGCCCGTCCGGCGTTCCTTCAACTCGACCTTTCCGGCCGCAAGACCGCGAGGGCCGATAATGAGTTGCCACGGCAGGCCGATCAGATCCATGTCCGCGAATTTTCCGCCCGCGCTCTCCTCACGATCGTCATACAGCACCTCGACCCCGGCCTTGCGCAGTTTGCCGTAGATGTCCGTGCAGGCGGCGTCGCACTTGGCATCACCGCTGCGCAGATTGATCAACCCCACCTTGAAGGGCGCGACCGACTCCGGCCAGATGATGCCGGCATCGTCGTGACTAGCCTCGATGATCGCGCCGGTCAGGCGCGACACGCCGATGCCGTAGGAGCCCATCTCGACCGGGACCTGCTCGCCGTTGGCGCCGGAGACGACGCAGTCCAACGGCTTCGAATACTTGGTGCCGAAATAGAAGATGTGCCCCACCTCGATGCCGCGGGCCGCGACGAGTTGCTCCGCGGGCACGGGACATTTGGCGGCGTCATGCTTGTCGTCGGTCGCCGCATAGAGGCTGGTCCAGCGATCCACCACGGGCTGCAGGTCGCTGTCGTAGTCGACACCGGACGACAGCACGTCAAAGTCGAGCAGCTCCTTGTCGCAGAAGATCTGGCTCTCTCCCGTCTCGGCCAGGATTTGAAACTCGTGGCTCATGTCGCCGCCGATCGGGCCGGATTCGGCCTCCATGGGAATCGCCTTCAGCCCCATACGCGCAAAGGTGCGCAGATAGGCCACGAACATCTTGTTGTAAGAGCGCTTGGCGCCTGCGAAGTCGATATCGAAGGAATAATTGTCCTTCATCAGGAACTCACGCCCCCGCATGACGCCGAAACGCGGCCGCACCTCGTCCCGGAACTTCCACTGGATGTGGTACATCATGCGTGGAACGTCGCGATAGCTTTTCACGCCAGCGCGAAACATTTCCGTGATCATTTCTTCGTTCGTGGGACCGTAGAGCATCTCGCGCTCGTGACGGTCCTTGATGCGCAGCATCTCGGCGCCGTAATCGTCGTAACGACCCGACTTGCGCCACAGATCGGCCGACTGGATGGTCGGCATCAGCACTTCAAGCGCGCCCGACGCGTCCTGCTCCTCGCGCACGATCTGCTCGATGCGCTGCAAAACGCGGAAACCCAACGGCAGCCACGAATAGATGCCCGCGCTCTCCTGGCGGATCATGCCCGCCCGCAGCATCAAACGATGCGAGACGATCTGCGCCTCGGCAGGGTTTTCCTTGAGAGTCGGGAGAAAATATTGGGAACGGCGCATCGCGCTTACCTGCGTTTCACCGGGCGGCCAATCGCGGCGCGCAACGGCACTTTTCCAAAAACGGCCGTGAGATTAGGGTTTTAGCCCCCTCAAGGCAATGCCGCGGCGCTTGGCAAGCGACCAGGACCACGGGAATATGGCTCACGCAGTGGCGCACAGACGGCGCATGAAGGGGGAAGCATGCTGACCGAATTTTTCAAACTGGACGAACTCAAGACTAACATTCGAACCGAGATCATGGCGGGGGTGACCACCTTCCTCACCATGGCCTACATCATCTTCGTCAACCCAGACATCCTATCGACGACCGGCATGGACAAGGGCGCTGTCTTCGTCGCGACCTGTCTGGCCGCCGCCATCGCCTCGACCATCATGGGCCTGTGGGCGAATTACCCCATCGCCTTGGCCCCGGGCATGGGGCTGAACGCCTATTTTGCCTTCGTGGTGGTCGGGCATCTGGGCTATCCGTGGCAAATCGCGCTCGGCGCCGTGTTCATCTCCGGCGTCATCTGCGTGATCTTGTCGCTCTTGCCCGTCCGGCGCTGGATCGTGGACAGCATCCCCCGCTCGCAAAAGATGGCCATCTCGGCCGGGATCGGCTTTTTCCTCGGCCTTATCGCGCTGAAGAGCATGGGGATCGTGGTCGCCAACGAAACCACGCTGTTGACCGTCGGCAACCTGCTGAAGCCCGAGGTCATCTTGTCCGCGGGCGGCTTCTTTTTCATGATCGCAATTCACCATTTGCGCGTACCAGGCTCGATCATGATCGCGATTCTGGCGGTCACGGTCGCCGGCATGCTGTTGGGACTGGCACCCATTCCCCATGCGGTCGTCGACACACCGCCCAGCCTGGCGCCGACCTTCCTCAAGCTCGACATCGTCGATGCGATCGAAGTCGGCATCGTGGTGATCATCTTCACCTTCGTGATCGTCGACCTGTTCGACACGGCGGGCACGTTCGTGGGCTTGTGCCAGCGCGCGGGATTCCTGGACGAGAAAGGCCGCATGCCGCGACTGCGCCAAGCGCTGACGGCCGACAGTTCGGCCAGCGCCATTGGCGCGCTTCTCGGCACCTCCTCGACGACCAGCTATATCGAGAGCGCGGCCGGCATCAACGCGGGTGGACGCAGCGGCCTGACCGCCGTGACCGTGGCCGTTCTGTTCCTCCTGGCCCCCGTCTTCTCGCCCATCGCGACGGCGATCCCCAGTTTCGCCACCGCGCCGGCCATCTTGTTCGTGGCCTGTATCATGGCGCGCGGCATGGCCGACATCGATTGGGATGACGTGACGGAATATGCGCCCGCCGTCGTGACGGCGCTGGCCATGCCCTTCACCTTCTCGATCGCCACGGGCGTCGGGCTTGGCTTCATCACCTACGCCTTCGTGAAGACCCTCACAGGCCGCTTCGAGGACGCATCTCTGTCGGTTTGGTTTCTGGCTGGGCTGTTCGTGCTGAAGTTCGCGCTCGATTGAGCCGCGTCAGCTCTTCTTCCACGCCGGCTTTAGCTTCTGGATGCGGCGATAGACCGAACAGGCCGGGTCGTGGGCGCCCGGCAGATAGCCGATGCTCATAAGAAATTCGCGCACCACCTCGCGCCCCATGAACTTGAAGGTGGCACGGAACAGCTTGATCCATTCGTCTTCGGTCAGGGGATGATTGGCCGCGATCCAACCCGCGAAAGAACCGTGCTCCTTATTAAGCACGAGAAGGCGGCGGGCGTTCTCGATCACGGCTTCAATCTTCATCCGGTTGCGGATGATGCCCGCATCGCCCATCAGCCGCGTGACGTCGCGCGCGTTGAAGCGCGCCACGGTTTTGGGCTCGAACCCCTTGAATGCCTTTTGAAACGCCTGCCGCTTCTTCAGAATCGTGAGCCAGGACAGGCCGGCCTGGTTGATCTCAAGTGACAGCCGCTCGAACAGGGCCGCGTCGTCCTTGACCGGAAACCCATACTCGCGGTCGTGGTAGGGCCCGTGCTCCGGATGGCCCGGCGCCAGATTGCAGTAGTTCTTTGCGATGATGCCCGCGCCCATCAGCCGTCGCTCAAGCGCAAGATGCCGGACGAGATCACGTAATCCGCGACGAACCAAAGTCCCGTGGCGATGACCGTCGTGATCGCGAATTTAAGAAGAAGCCGCGGGCGAGCCGGTGCGCTGGTGGCATGCCCCTTCCCCGGCTCGGCCGGCGGACGCACGCCCCAGGGCAGCACGGTGAACAACACCAGCCACCAGACGATGACATAGACGACGATGCCCCCGAAAAGATCCATCTCTAGACCTGCTCGATCTCGACCAACGTGCCGGCGAAATCCTTCGGATGAAGAAACAGGACCGGTTTGCCGTGAGCGCCGATGCGAGGCTCGCCGGAGCCCAGGACACGAGCGCCTTTCTCCTTCAGCCGATCGCGCGCGGCCAGGATGTCGGCCACCTCGTAACAGATGTGGTGCATACCGCCGTCCGGATTGCGTTCCAGGAACTTGGCGATGGGCGAATTCTCGCCGAGCGGATGCAACAGTTCGATCTTGGTGTTTGGCAACTCCACGAACACCTTACTCACGCCATGCTCCGGCATGGCGATGGGCGCCGACACCTTGGCGCCCAAAGTGTCGCGATAAAGCGCGATGGCCTTGGCAAGATCCGGCACCGCGATGGCGATATGGTTGAGCTTACCGATCATTTTAACTCCCGACCGCGCGGAGGATGGCAGCGGTTTCCTCGGCTTACAAGCGGACCAGGTGGACCTCGGTTGGCGGGCGCTTGCCATGGCTGGCCTGGATCGCCCGGCGAACCGCGACCCGCGCGGCCTCGCGCACGGCATCGTCATTGGCCCGCTGGCGCGAAGGCAAGGCTTCGATCGCATCGCGCACAGCGTCGGTCGCATCCGTGATGGCATCTTCGATGCCGGCGCCGTCGAACAGGCCTTGAAGCGTCAACTGCGGCTCCGCCGCCAACCGCCCGTGACGATCCAGCACCACGGTGGCTACGGCCGAGCCGTTCCAGATCATCTGGGTGCGTTTACGCAAAATTTCCGCGTCGAGCGGCACCAGTAACGCGCCGTCAAGGGCCAAGCGTCCGACGGGCACCTCTTCCACGATCTCCGCCGGGCCCGGCGCCAAGCGGATCAGCGTGCCGTTCTGCGGCACGATCGCTTCCGGCACCTGGCAGGCTCGGGCCAGCGCGGCGTGCGCGCGCATGTGACGTATCTCGCCATGGACCGGAACCGCGATGCGCGGCCGCACCCACTGATACATCTGAGCCAGTTCGTCCTGATTGGGATGCCCGGACACGTGCACGAAGGCATCGTCGTCGGTGACCAGCTTGACGCCCAGGCCGACAAGCTGGTTCTGCAGCCGCTGGATGGATTTTTCATTTCCCGGAATGACGCGGGAGGAGAAGACCACCGCGTCGCCCTGTTCCAGCACGACATTCGGGTGGTCGTCGGCCGCGATGCGCCACAGCGCCGAGCGCTTCTCGCCCTGGCTGCCGGTGCAGGCCATCAGCAACTTGTCGCGGGGCAGATGGGCGCCGTCCGCGTCCGAAAGGAAAGTGATGCCCTTGAGGTAACCCGATTCCTGCGCCGCCTCATACATGCGCCAGAGCGACCGGCCGACCAGGGCCGGATGGCGCCCGGTCTTCTTGGCCACATGCGCGATGGTCTCGAGCCGGGCGATGTTGCTGGAGAAGCAGCCGATGGCGACCCGTTTGTTGAAGCGTCCCACCACCTCAACCAAACTTTCGCGCAAGTCGCCTTCCGAGCGCGAATGGCCGGGCTGCAGCGCATTGGTCGAATCGCATACCATGGCCAGGACGCCTTCCTGGCCCAGCGCGCGCAAGGCGGCTTCGTCGGTAACCTCACCAATCATCGGCTTGGGATCGATCTTCCAGTCGCCCGTGTGCAGGACCGTGCCCGCCGGCGTGCGAATCGCGACCGCGTTGGGCTCTGGAATCGAATGGGTCAGCGTGATCAGTTCGATCTCGAACGGTCCGACCGAGAACTTGCCGGACAGCGGCACTTCGGTGATGGGAATGGAATTGGGCCGGTCCATCTCGGCCAGCTTGCGACGCAGAACCGCAGCCGTGAAGGGCGTGGCGTATACCGGACATTTCAGCCGGTTCCATAGATAGGGCACGGCGCCCAAATGATCTTCATGGGCGTGGGTCAGCACCAAGCCGGCCAAATCGCCGCGACGCTCCACGATATAGGCGGGATCGGGCATCAGCACATCGACGCCCGGCGTGGAATCGTCACCGAAGGTGATGCCCAGGTCGACCATCAACCACTTGCCGCCATAGCGGTAGAGGTTGAGGTTCATGCCGATTTCGCCCGAACCGCCGAGGGGAAGGAAATACAACCCCTCGTCGTGGCGCGCCGCGCGTTTGTTCATGCGCGGACGTTCCGGCGGTGGATTTCCAGAAGACCGAAAATGGTGAGATCGGGATCGACGCCATCGATGGCATCGGTCGCATCGGCGAACAAGGCTGCCAGGCCCCCAGTACCGACCACGGTCATGTCTTTGCCGAACTCCTGCTTGATACGACTGACCAGCCCTTCGACCAGGCCGACATAACCCCAATAGACGCCGGATTGCATGGCCGGCACCGTGCCAGTGCCGATCACGGTGGGCGGCCGACGAATGCCGATGCCCGGCAACTTGGCCGCGGCCATATAGAGCGCCTCGAGCGACAGATTGACGCCCGGCGCGATGACACCGCCGCGATAGCTGCCGTCGGCCGCAACCACGTCGAAGGTGGTGGCGGTGCCGAAATCGACCACGATCTTATCGACGCCCGGATAGCGTTTGTGCGCGGCCACGGCGTTGACCAACCGATCGGCGCCCACCTCGGCCGGGTTCGGCACCTGGACCGCGATGCCGAGATCGACACCCTCGTCCCCCACCACCATGGGCATGCAATCGAAATAACGCTGGCACAGCGTACGTAGCGTGTACGCCGTGGCCGGCACCACGTTGGCGATGACGGCCGCCTTGATATCGGTGGGCGTCAACTTCACCAAACTCATGAGCTGGGTCAGCCAAACGGCGTATTCATCCGCCGTGCGGTTGGGATTGGTCGAGGCGCGCCATTCGCCGCGCCGCGTATCGCCGTCGAAGACGGCGAAAAGCGTGTTGGTGTTGCCCGAATCGATGGCCAGAAGCATGACCTGTTATCCGATCGCGAAAACCTGGCCCGACGTGATCACCCGAAGGCTGCCGTCGGCCAATTCCAGAACCAGCCCGCCGTTGTTGTCCAACGCGCGGAAGCGGCCCTCCAACGTCTCGTCCGTCAGCCGGACCTTTATATCCCGCCCCAGACCCACGGCAAGCCCGGTCCATGCGGCCCGCACCGGAGCAAACCCCTCGCTTCGCCAATGCGCGCGCCAACGCGCGAACGACTCGAGATAGGCCTCCAGCATACTCCGTGCCGTCGTCGACGCCCCTTCGGTTCGTAAATCCGACGCCGGGTATTCGACCGTGTCTGGGTGGCTGGCCACGTTCAGGCCAAACCCGGCCACCAACCAATCGAGCCGCCCCGGCGCGGAGGATTGAGATTCAAGCAGGATGCCAGCAACCTTGCGGCCGGAAACCAGAACGTCATTCGGCCATTTAAGCGCGACCACCCGGTCCTCGGGCAACGCGCCGCGCGCAGCCTCAGCACCTGCCAGCGAGACGATGAAACCGATCTGCGTGGCCGTCTGCGCCGGCTCTGCGGGTCTCATCAGAATGCTGCAATAGAGATTTCCAGCCGGCGAGGTCCACGCCCGACCCCGCCGTCCTCGACCGCCCGACTGAGCCTTGGCCCAAATCACGGTGCCGTCTGGCGCGCCACCGGCGGCCTGCCGCGCTGCTTCTAGATTGGTGCTGTCGATGTCGTCGAGTTCAGTGACGCGGTATCCGTTTGGAACCCGAAGGGCCTGCCTCATCCGCCGAAGAGGGAGACCGCCGCGACCGCAGCGCCCGAAAGCAGAGGTCCCGGATTGACGACCAGCAGCAGGGTGAACAGCGCCGTCGCGCCGATCACGACCGTCAGCGTCGTGCCGACCGGACGTTCGAGCGCCTCCGCCGGCTCGTCGAAATACATCACCTTGACGATACGCAGATAATAGAAAGCCGCGACCACGCTGGTCAGGACGCCGATGATGGCCAGCGTATACAACCCGGCCTGGATGGCCGCCTTGAAGACGAAGAACTTGCCGAAGAAACCAGCCAGCGGCGGGATGCCCGCCATCGAGAACATGAAGATCGCGAAGGCCAAAGCCAGAGCTGGATTGGTTCGCGCGAGGCCAGACAGGTCGGAGATGTTCTCGACCATCCGTCCCTTCCGCCGCATGCACAAGATGCAAGCAAAAGTGCCGATACCCATGGCCACGTAGATCGTCATGTAGACCAGGAGGCCGCCGACGCCAGCCTTATCACCCGCCGCGAGGCCGACCAGCGCATAGCCGATATGGCCGATAGAGCTATAAGCCATCAGGCGCTTGATGTTGCTCTGGTTGATGGCGGCGAAGGCGCCCAACGCCATGGAGGCCAGCGAGACGAAGACGATGATCTGCTGCCATTGATCGAACATGGCGCCGAAGGGTCCGATCATGACACGCACGAGCAACGCCGTAGCGGCCACTTTGGGCGCCGCCGCGAAAAAGGCCGTGACCGGCGTAGGCGCACCCTCATAAACGTCAGGCGTCCACATATGGAACGGAACAGCCGACACCTTGAAGGCCAAACCAGCGGCGATGAAGACCAGCCCCACCAGGACGCCCACCGGCACTCCGACCTCCGAGCTGGACAGAACCTCGAACAGCGTGTCGAAGCGTGTCGTGCCGGCGAAGCCGTAGACCATGGACATGCCGTACAGAAGCATGCCGGAGGAAAGCGCGCCGAGGACGAAGTACTTGAGGCCGGCCTCCGAAGAGCGAAGGTCGTCGCGCCGGTAAGCCGCGACGACGTAGAGGCACAGACTCTGCAACTCCAGGCCGACATAGAGCGCCAGCAAGTCGTTCGCCGAGATCATCAACATCATGCCGAGCGTGGCGTAGAGGAAGAGGATCGGGAACTCGAAGCGCGCGATCCCTTCCCGCTCGTTGAAGCCGATAGACATGATGAGGGCCAACGCCGAGCCGGCCAGGGCCAATTGCTTCATGAACACGGCAAAGCCATCGGCGATGAACATGCCGTCGAACGTGAGGACGCCCGGTCCGCTGACGCGTGAAATCAGGAATGCCGTGACGATGAAAACAGCCACCACGGCCCAGGAAACCGCGCGCGTGGAGCGATCGCCGCGGAAGACCCCCACCATGAGCAGCACCATGCCGCTTATGGCCATGAAGATCTCCGGCAGAGCCGGGATCAGCGAAGCGACGTTGAATGCGTACATGACCGTCCCCGCCTAACGCGACAACGCCGCAAGCGCGGCGTTTTGCACGGTCTGATGGTAGTTCGAGACGAGCTGGGCGACGGAACCATCCATCACCCGGAAGAACGGCGCGGGATAGATGCCCATCCACAGGACGATCGCCGCCAACGGCGCGAAAATCGCGATCTCGCGGGGGGAAAGATCCATGATGTGCTTCAGGTCCTCGCGCACCAGCGGCCCGAAGACGACGCGGCGGTAAAGCCACAGCATATAGGCCGCGCCCAACACCATGCCGGTCGCCGCCAGCGCCGCGACCAGGGTGTTCACCTTGAACGCTCCCACCAGGACCAGGAACTCACCGACAAAGCCGCTGGTGCCCGGCAGGCCGACCGAAGCCAGCATGAACAGCATGAAGGTCGCGGCATAAAGCGGCATGCGGTGGACCAAGCCGCCATAGCGCGCGATCTCGCGGCTGTGGATGCGGTCGTAGACCACGCCCACGATCAGGAACAAAGCGGCCGAGACCACGCCGTGTGAGAGCATTTGGAACATCGCGCCCTGCACGCCTTGGACATCCAAGGAGAAAATGCCGATGGTCACAAACGCCATGTGCGCGACGGAGGAATAGGCGATCAGCTTCTTCATGTCCTCCTGGGCCAAGGCGACCAGCGAGGTGTAGATCACGGCGATCACGCTGAGCGTGAAGACCAGCGGCGTGAAGAACTCCGTCGCGTGTGGGAACATGGGTACGGAAAAGCGCAGGAAGCCGTAACCGCCGAACTTCAAGAGCACGCCGGCCAGCAGCACGGAACCGGCCGTCGGCGCTTCCACGTGCGCATCGGGCAGCCAAGTGTGAACCGGCCACATCGGCACCTTGACCGCGAAGGAAGCGAAGAACGCGAGCCACAGCCAGATCTGCCGGCTTGGATCGAAGCCGAACCGCATCAGCGCCGGGATGTCCGTCGTGCCGGCCTCGAAATACATGTACAGGATGGCCAGCAGCATCAGGACCGAGCCGGTCAGCGTGTAGAGGAAGAACTTGAACGCCGAATAGACGCGACGCGGCCCACCCCAAATGCCGATGATCAGGAACATCGGGATCAAGGTGCATTCGAAGAACATGTAGAACGGCACGATATCGAGCGCCGAGAAAGCGCCGATCATCATGGTTTCCATGACCAGGAACGCGATCATGTACTCGCGCACCCTGTGCTGCACCGCATCCCAGCTGGCCAGGACGCAGATCGGGATCAGCAGCGTCGAGAGCAGCACGAACGGCATGGAAATGCCGTCCACGCCCATGTGGTAGGAGATGCCGATCTCCGGCAGCCACTCGGCCCGCTCCTCGAACTGGAAACCAGGATTGCCGGGATCGAAGCCGAACCACAGCACCAGCGACACCGCGAAGGTGACCAGCGAGGCCCACAGCGCGACCCAGCGCGCGTTGCGCGCGACCACGGCCTCTTCGCCGCGGATAGCCAAAATCATCGCGACGCCCGCGAGGGGCAGGAAGGTGACGATGGAAAGGATCGGCCAGTCTGTCATGGCGTTCTCACAGGCGGCCGTAGAAGAGATACCAGGTCACCAGCCCCACCAGGCCGATCAGCATGGCGAAGGCATAGTGATAGACGTAGCCGGTCTGCAGGCGCCCCGCGCGACGGGCCAGGCCCACCGTCACCGCGGCCAGGCCGTTCGGCCCCAGCCCGTCGATGATGACGCCGTCGCCGCCCTTCCAGAGCAGGCGGCCGATCCGCACGGCCGGCCGGACGAACAGAAAGTTGTACAGCTCGTCGAAATACCACTTGTTGTAGAGGAACAGATAGACCGGCCGGAACATGGTCGCGAGGCGCGCCGGCAGCGACGTCTTCACCATGTAGGCGTAGTACGCGGCCAGGATGCCGCCAGCCGCGACGACGATCGTCATCAGCTTCAGCCACAGCGGCGCCTCGTGCGCATGCTCCATCGATGGATGCTGCGGCAGGATCAGGATGGAGCCGCGCCAGAACTCGGCCATGTGATGGCCGACAAAAGTTTCATACGCAATAAAGCCCGCGAAGATCGCGCCGAGCGAGAGGAACGCCAGCGGCGCTAGCATGACCGGCGGCGATTCGTGCACATGCTCCATCGTGTGATGGTCCGCGCGCGGCTTGCCGTGGAAGGTCATGAAGATCAGGCGCCAGGAATAGAAGGCCGTCAGCGCAGCCGCCACGACGCCCATGACGAACGCGTACTGTCCGACACCGGTGCCCGCGCCCCAAGCCGATTCGATGATCATGTCCTTGGAGTAGAAGCCCGCGAAAAACGGAATGCCCGCCAAGGCCAGCGAACCGATCCACATCATCGCGTAGGTGAACGGGATCTTCCGCCAGATGCCGCCCATCTTGCGCATGTCCTGCTCGTCCGACATCGCATGGATCACCGAACCCGCGCCAAGGAACAACAGCGCCTTGAAGTAGGCGTGGGTCATCAGATGAAAGATCGCGGCCGGATAGGCCGAGACGCCCACGGCGAAGAACATGTAGCCGAGCTGCGAACAGGTCGAATAGGCGATCACGCGCTTGATATCGTTCTGCACCAGGCCGATCGTGGCCGCGATGACGGTGACGATGTCCCGGGCGACCGGGGCGACCTCGAACATGGGCGACAGCAGGCAGACCATGTAGACGCCGGCGGTGACCATGGTGGCCGCGTGGATCAGGGCCGAAACCGGTGTCGGGCCTTCCATCGCGTCCGGCAACCAGGTGTGCAGGATGATCTGCGCCGACTTGCCCATGGCGCCGACGAACAGCAGCAGGCAGACGAGAGTCAACGCATCGCCGTGGAAGCCCATGAACTCCATCGACTCGCCGACCTTCCCCGGCACCAGCGGGAAGACGGTGTCGAACTCGACCGAGCCGAACAGGATGAAGACGCCCATGATGCCAAGCGCGAAGCCCAGATCGCCCACGCGGTTGACCAGGAACGCTTTCATCGACGCCGCGCTGGCGCTGTGGCGGTCGAACCAGAAGCCGATCAACAGGTAGGAAACGAGGCCGACGCCTTCCCACCCGAAGAAGAGCTGCATGAAGTTGTCGGCCGTCACCAACGTCAGCATGAAAAAGGTGAACAGGTTCAGGTAGGCCATGAAGCGTGGGATCGACTTGTCGTGCGACATGTAGCCGACCGAATAGACATGGATTGCCGTCGCCACGACCGTCACGGTCAGGACCATGACCGAAGACAGCGTGTCGAACTTCAGCGCCCAGGGCGCATGGAAGTCGCCGGAGGCGAACCACTCGAACAGCAGGATCGTGCGCGCGTTACCGTGCAGGGCCACGTCGATGAAGGTCGGGATAGCCAGCACGGCCGACGTGCCCATAGCCAGGCAGCAGACGATCTGAGACGCCCGGTCACCGATCTTGCGGCCAAAGCAGCCCGCGATGATCGCGCCGAGAAGCGGAAGGAATACGCAGGCGACCTGGAGCACGGGCTAGCCCTTCATCACGTTGATGTCCTCGACCGCGATGGTCCCGCGGTTCCGGAAATAGACGACGATGATGGCAAGACCGATCGCGGCCTCGGCGGCGGCGATGCCCAGCACGAACATGGCGAAGATCTGGCCCACTAAATCCTGCAGGAAGACCGAAAAGGCCACGAAGTTGATGTTAACGGCCAGAAGCATCAACTCGACCGACATCAGGATGATGATGACGTTCTTACGGTTGAGGAAGATGCCGAAAAAGCCGAGAGCGAACAGAATCGCCGCCACGACCAGATAATGGGAGAGGCCGATCTCCAACATCACACGCCCTCCCTGCTCTTGACCTTGCGCAACTCGACCGAGTCCTCGACGCGGCGCCCCACCTGCGCGCTGATCTTCTGGCGCCGCACGCCCGGACGCGAACGGAAGGTCAAGACGATCGCGCCGATCATGGCGACCAGCAGAACCAGGCCCGCCGTTTGAAATAGGTAGGCGTATTTCGTGTAGAGCACGAGACCGAGCGCATGGGCGTTCGTGACCTCGCCCGACATGTAGAACTTGTCCGAAATTGCAATCTCGGCGTCGGGCGAGAAAACCCAGGTGCCACCGATGAGGATCAGTTCGGCCAAAAGGACGAGGCCGATCAGCGCGCCGACGGGCAGATAACGCATGAAGCCCTGACGCAGCTCGGCGAAATTGATGTCCAACATCATGACGACAAACAAGAACAACACGGCGACCGCGCCGACGTAGACGATGATCAGAACCATGGCCAGGAACTCGGCACCCATCAGCACGAACAGAGCGGCCGCGTTGAAGAACGCCAGAATCAGGAACAGGACCGAGTGCACGGGATTGCGCGCGGCCACGACCATCGTGCCCGAGGCCACGGCCACGGCGGCGAACAGATAGAACGCGATGGCGTAAATGATCACGCCGCTCCTCCCCGCCGTCCAGACATCCAATACCCCCGCTTCTCCATCCCGCTCACCGATACGGCGCGTCGGCCGCGAGGTTGAGCTGGATCTCGGCTTCCCAACGGTCACCGTTCGAAAGCAGCTTGTCCTTGTCGTACATCAGCTCTTCGCGCGTCTCGGCGGCGAACTCGAAGTTCGGTCCCTCGACGATGGCATCGACAGGGCACGCTTCCTGGCACAGGCCGCAATAGATGCATTTCGTCATGTCGATATCGTAGCGCGTCGTGCGGCGGCTACCGTCACCGCGCGGCTCGGCCTCGATGGTGATGGCCTGGGCCGGACAGATGGCCTCGCACAGCTTGCACGCGATGCAGCGCTCCTCGCCGTTGGGATAACGGCGCAAGGCATGCTCGCCACGGAAGCGCGGGCTCAACGGCCCCTTCTCGTAAGGATAGTTGATGGTCACCGACGGCTTCAGCACGTAGCCGAGCGTGATGCCGAGCCCCCGGACGATCTCAGTCAGGAACAATGCGCGGGCGGCGCGGTCCAGAACGGCCATCAGCCTTTTCCCTTCCGAAAATCGCTCATTGCGCCACCACCGGGGTCCAGCCGAACGTGACCAAGACGCCAGCCGTCAGCACCAGCCAGAACAACGAGGCGGGCAAGAACACCTTCCAGCCCAAGCGCATGAGCTGGTCGTAGCGGTAGCGCGGCATTGTCGCGCGCACCCATAGGAACACGAACAGGCACAACGCGATCTTGGCGAAGAACCAAATCGGCCCCGGAATCCAGGTGAACGGCGCGATGCTGAGCGGCGGCAGCCAGCCGCCCAGGAACAGGATCGAGGTCAGACCGCTCATCAGGATCATGTTGGCGTACTCGCCCAACATGAACAGGCCAAAGGTCATGGCCGAATATTCGACGTTGTAGCCGGACACCAGCTCCGCCTCGGCTTCGGGCAGGTCGAAGGGCGAGCGGTTCGTCTCCGCCAGCGCCGAGATGAAGAAGATGATGAACATCGGGAACAACGGGATGCAGAACCACAGCCCTTCCTGCGCGCGAACGATGGCGGACAGGTTGAGCGAACCGACGCACAGCAGGACCGTGATGATGACGAAGCCGATCGAGACCTCGTAGGACACCATCTGCGCGGCCGAACGCAGCGCACCCAGAAAGGCGTATTTCGAGTTGCTAGCCCAGCCCGACATGATGATGCCGTAGACGCCCAGCGACGAGATCGCGAACAGGTACAGGATGCCGACGTTGATGTCGGCCAGCACGATGCCCTCACCGAAGGGAATCACCGCCCAGGCGATCAGCGCCAGAATGAAGGTGATCATGGGCGCAAGGATGAAGACCACGCGGTTGGCGCCGCTGGGAATAATGGTCTCTTTGAAGACCAGCTTGATGCCGTCGGCCAGCGGCTGCAGACCTTGCGCTCGGCCAGGGTCAGATATGCCACAGCGCCCAGCAGCGGCAGAACGATCAAAAGGATCTTGCCGACGATAATGGCCGCCGGCAGCGCATAGACCTGCCAGAAATCAACCATCGGTGCCCGTCTTCGGTGTTACGCCAATCTCCGCCGTGCACTTGGCCATGGTCTCGGAGCAGCGGCTGATGGGGTCGGTCATATAGAAATTGGCAATCGGATAGGCAAACGTGCCCGGATCGAGCGGGCCGTCCTCGCCGAACGTGCCCATGGGCGCGCGGCTTACCGTGTCGGCGGCGGCGAAAACCGGACTGGCCTCGGCCAGCCGGTCGCGCACCCGATCCAGCGTGTCGTAGGGCAGCGCGCGGCCCAGCACGCCGGACAGCGCGCGCACGATCTTCCAGTCCTCGCGTGCCTCGCCTGGCGGGAAGACGGCCAACTGACCGCGCTGGACGCGGCCCTCGGTGTTCACCTAGGTCGCGCTCTTCTCGGTATAGGCGGCACCTGGCAGGACCACGTCGGCGCGATGTGCGCCACGGTCGCCATGATGGCCCTGATAGATCACAAAAGCCTTACCCAGCTTCTTCGTGTCGATCTCGTCAGCGGCCAACAGGTAGACGATCTCGATCTCGCCCTTGCCCGCCGCGTCCAGGATGTCAGCCACGTCCTTGCCGCCCGGCCCCGGAACGAAGCCAAGATCGAGCCCGCCGACGCGGCCCGCCGCCGTGTGCAGCACGTTGAAACCGTTCCAGTCCTCGCGCACGAGACCGCCGTTCTCCGCGATGCGGCGCGCCAAACCCAGCACGCGCGCGCCATCGGCGCGGCGCAGAGCGCCCTGGCCCAGGATCAGCATGGGCTTCTTGGCGTTCTTGAGCGTCTCGGCGAACGGGTGACGGCCGGTCGCCAGATCTTCCAGCGTGCGCGTCCCCTCGCCCAGCCAGTCAAACTTATATGTCAGGTCGAGACGCGGGCCGATGACGCCCACGGCGAAACCGCCGCGCAGCCAGCGCTTGCGCAGGCGCGCATTGATGATCGGCGCCTCGTGGCGCACATCCGCGCCGATGATGAGGCAGGCGTCGGCCTGCTCGATACCGGCGATGGTCGTATTGAACAGATAAGAACCTCGCGCGCGCGGATCCAGCTTGGCTCCGTCCTGGCGGCAGTCGATGTGGCTGGAGCCCAGCGCGGCCAGAAGATCCTTGAGCGCGATCATGGCCTCGGCATCGGCCTGGTCGCCCGCGATGGCGGCGATCTTACCGCCGCTCGTCCGCTCCACGCGCGCGGCGATGGCGTTAAAGGCCTCCTGCCACGTCGCGGGTTCCAGCTTGCCGTTACGCCGGACATAGGGCCGATCGAGGCGCTGGCGGCGCAATCCGTCGCAGGCGAAGCGGGTCTTGTCGGAGATCCACTCTTCGTTGATGTCTTCGTTCAGGCGCGGCAGGACACGCATGACCTCGTTGCCGCGCGCGTCGATACGGATGTTGCTGCCGACCGCGTCCATCACATCGATGGATTCGGTCTTGCGCAGCTCCCACGGGCGCGCGGTGAAGGCATAGGGGCCGGAGGTCAGAGCGCCGACCGGGCACAAGTCGATGACGTTGCCCGACAATTCCGAGGTGATCGCACGCTCCAGATAGGAGGTGATCTCCATATGCTCGCCGCGGTTGACCGCGCCCAACTCGGGCACGCCGGCCACCTCGGTCGCAAAACGGATGCAGCGCGTGCAGTGAATGCAGCGCGTCATGATCGTCTTGACCAGGGGGCCCATGTGCTTCTCGCTCACGGCCCGCTTGGCTTCGCGATAGCGCCCGCGGTCGAAACCGAAGGCCATGGCCTGGTCCTGCAAATCGCACTCGCCGCCCTGGTCGCAGATCGGGCAGTCAAGCGGATGGTGGATCAGCAGGAACTCCATCACACCCGCGCGCGCTTTCTTGGCGTTGGCGGACTGGGTGTGCACGACCATGCCCTCGCCCACCGGCATGGCGCAGGACGACACGGGGGTCGGTGACTTCTCCACCTCGACCAGGCACATGCGGCAGTTGCCAGCGATGGATAGACGCTCGTGATAGCAGAAGCGCGGAATCTCGGCGCCCGCGACCTCGGCCGCCTGCAAGATGGTCGTGCCAGCCGGAACCTCGACCTCGACGCCGTCTACTTTGAGCTTCGGCATGTTTCCCGCCCTATGCCGCGCGCGCCACGCGGGCCTGTTTGCGCGCGACGATGCGGCGCTCCATCTCCGGCCGGAAATGACGGATCAGACCCTGCACCGGCCACGCCGCCGCGTCGCCCAGCGCGCAGATCGTGTGGCCTTCGATTTGATAGGTGACCTGCTCGAGAAGATCGATCTCCTCCAGCTCTGCCTCGCCCTTCACCATGCGTTCCATGATGCGCCACAGCCAGCCGGTGCCTTCGCGGCACGGCGTGCACTGGCCGCAGCTCTCGTGCATGTAGAACTTGGACAGACGCGCGATCGCCTTGACCACGTCGGTCGACTTGTCCATCACGATCACGGCCGCGGTGCCCAGGCCGCTCTTCACTTCGCGCAGACTGTCGAAGTCCATCAGGATCGTGTCGCAGGTGCTCTTGGGCAAAAGCGGCACCGACGCGCCGCCGGGGATGATGGCCAGCAGGTTGTCCCAGCCGCCGCGCACGCCTCCCGCATGCTTCTCGATCAGCTCCTTGAGGGGGATGCCCATCACCTCTTCCACATTGCACGGCTTGTTCACGTGGCCGGCGATACAGAAGACCTTGGTACCCACGTTGTTCGGACGGCCCAAGCCGGCGAACCATTCGGGGCCGCGCCGCAGGATGGTCGGTGCAACTGCGATGCTCTCGACATTGTTGATCGTGGTCGGGCAACCGTAGAGGCCCGAGGCGGCCGGGAACGGCGGCTTCAGGCGCGGCTGGCCCTTCTTGCCCTCCAGGCTTTCCAGCAGCCCGGTTTCCTCGCCGCAGATATAGGCGCCCGCGCCGCGGTGGACGGTGATGTCGTAGTCCCAGCCCGAACCACACGCGTTCTTGCCGATCAGGCCCGCTTCATAAGCTTCGGCCACGGCGACATTCAGATGCTCGGCTTCGCGGAAGAATTCGCCGCGGATATAGATATAGCAAGCGTTCGCGCCCATCGCGAAACCGGCGATCAATGCGCCCTCGATCAGCTTGTGCGGATCGTGGCGCATGATGTCCCGGTCCTTGCAGGTGCCGGGTTCGCTCTCATCCGCATTGATGACAAGGAAATGCGGCCGCCCATCCGACTGCTTGGGCATGAAGGACCACTTCACGCCGGTCGGGAAACCTGCGCCGCCGCGGCCGCGCAAGCCCGACTTCTTCATCAGATCGATGATCCCGTCGCGCCCCTTGGCCAGGATTTCCTTGGTGCCGTCCCAATCGCCGCGAGCCCGCGCGCCGGGCAGGCGCCAATCCTCGAAGCCGTAGAGATTGGTGAAGATGCGGTCCTTGTCGTCGAGCATCACCGTCACCGTGTCGCCGAACGCGACTTGAGAGTCGTGGCCCCGCCCGCGGGCTCGGAGGTGTGGCGGCCCGATTGCGAGCCGGGCTTGGGCGTCTCGCCGCGCTTATAGGCTTCGAGCACCGCCTGGACGGAATCAGGTGTCAGATCCTCGAAGTAATCGTCATCGATCTGGACCATCGGCGCGTTGACGCAGGCGCCCAGGCATTCGGTTTCCAACAGCGTGAACATACCGTCCGGCGTCGTCTCGCCGAGCTCGATCCCCAGCACCTGCTTGCAACGCGCCACGATGTCGTCGCTGCCGCACAGCCAGCACGGCGTCGTCGTGCACAGCCAGACGACGTGTTTGCCGACCGCCTTGCCGTGAAACATGGTGTAGAAGCTGACCACTTCCTCAACGCGCATGGGCGCGATTTCGAGGATCTCGGCGATATGCTCGATGGCCGCGCGCGGAATCCAGCCGGCCTGGCGCTGGGCCAGATCGAGCAGCGGCAGAAGCGCGCTCTGCTGACGCCCCTTCGGATAGCGCGCGATGATCTTGTCGGCGCGCGCACGATACTCGGGCGTGAAAGCAAAGGTCACGGGTTCGGCCTGGGCGCTCATCGGTCGATCTCGCCGAAAACGACGTCCATGGAACCGACGATGGCGACCAGGTCGGCCAGCATATGCCCCTTGCACATGAAATCCGTAGCCTGCAGGAAGGCGAACCCCGGCGCGCGAATCTTGCAGCGGTACGGTTTGTTCGTGCCGTCGGAAACCAGATAGACGCCGAATTCGCCTTTGGGCGCCTCGACAGCCGTATAGGTCTCGCCCGCGGGCACGTGATAGCCCTCGGTATAAAGCTTGAAGTGATGGATCAGCGCTTCCATCGAACGCTTCATCTCCGCGCGCGGCGGCGGCGCGATCTTACGGTCGTCCACCTTCACGGGGCCGGACGGCATCTTGTCCAGAGCCTGACGAATGATCTTCAGACTCTCGCGCATCTCCAGGATGCGCAGCAGATAGCGGTCGTAACAGTCACCGTTCTTGCCGATGGGAATGTCGAAATCCATTTCGTCATAGACGTCGTAAGGTTGCGCCTTGCGCAAATCCCACGGCACGCCCGAGCCGCGGAGCATCGGGCCCGACAGGCCCCAGTCCATGGCCTGTTCCGCCGTGATCACACCGATGTCGACCGAGCGCTGCTTGAAGATGCGGTTGTCGTTGAGAAGCGCCTCCATATCGTCGATCATTTTCGGGAATTGATCGGCCCATTTATAGATGTCGTCGGCCAGGCCCGCCGGCATGTCGAAGGCGACGCCGCCCGGACGAAAATAGGCCGCATGGAGCCGTGCACCCGAAACGCGCTCGTAGAATTCCATCAAAAATTCGCGCTGCTCGAACGCCCACAGGAACGGTGTCATCGCGCCCACGTCCATGGCGAAGGCGGGCACGTTCAACAGATGGTTCAGGATGCGTGAAATCTCGGCATAGAGAACGCGGATGAACTGGGCGCGGCGCGGCGCTTCGAGGCCCAACAGCTTCTCGACGGCCAGCGCGTAGGCGTGCTCCTGATTCATCGGCGCGACATAGTCGAGCCGGTCGAAATACGGCACGGCCTGCAGGTAGGTCTTGTACTCGATCAGCTTCTCGGTGCCGCGATGGAGCAGACCGATATGCGGATCGACGCGCTCGATCACCTCGCCGTCCATCTCGACGACCAGGCGCAGCACACCATGGGCCGCGGGATGCTGCGGCCCGAAATTCATGGTGAAGTTCTGAATCTGGACTTCCGCCATGGCTAGCCCTTCGCCTTTTCGTCGCCGGGCAAGGTCATGCCTTCCCAGGGCGAAAGGAAGTCGAACGAACGGAATTCCTGCACCAGCTTCACCGGCTCGTACACGACACGCTTCTGCTCGTCGTCGTAACGCACCTCGACATAGCCCGTGAGCGGAAAATCTTTGCGCAGCGGATGCCCCTCGAACCCGTAGTCGGTCAGAAGACGGCGCAGATCGGGATGGTCGGAGAAGAAGATGCCGTAAAGGTCCCAAGCCTCGCGCTCGTACCAGCCAGCGGAGCTGAAGACGCCCGTAACCGAGGGCACTGGCGTCTCTTCGCCGGTCGCCACCTTCACGCGCACGCGCTGATTAAGGCGCAGGCTCAGCAGGTTGTAGACGACTTCGAAACGCTCGGGCCGCGACGGGTAGTCCACGCCGCAGACATCGACCAAAAGCTTGAACTGGCAGTTGCTGTCGTCACGCAGGAAGGTCAGCACGCGCACGATCGATTCGCGCCGCGCGTCGATCATCAACTCGCCATGGGCAATGCGGGCGCCGGACGCGTCGTTCGGCAGCGAGGCTTGAATCAACTCGCCAAGTTCGCGCAGCGCTTCGCTCATGCTTGCCTGTGGCTCAGACATATCCGGCGTCGTTCAGCGCGCGATGGTTCCGGTGCGGCGGATCTTCTTCTGCAGCTGCAAGACGCCGTAGAGAAGCGCCTCAGCCGTGGGCGGGCAGCCCGGCACATAGACGTCAACAGGCACGATGCGGTCGCAACCGCGGACCACGGAATAGGAATAGTGATAGTAGCCGCCGCCGTTGGCGCATGAGCCCATCGAGATGACCCAGCGCGGCTCGGCCATCTGGTCATAAACCTTGCGCAGAGCCGGGGCCATCTTGTTGCACAGCGTGCCGGCCACGATCATCACGTCGGACTGGCGTGGGCTGGGGCGGAAGACGACACCGAAGCGGTCCAGGTCATAGCGCGCGGCGGCCGTGTGCATCATTTCGACGGCGCAGCAGGCCAGACCGAAGGTCATCGGCCACAGCGAGCCCGTGCGCGCCCAGTTCACCAACTTATCCAGATTGGCGACGATGAAGCCCTTCTCGGCGACCTCGGCGGTCGCGCGCGCCAGGATATGGTCCTGCGCAGAACCTGGGGGAACGGCCAGACCAGATGCCGTCACTCCCATTCCAGCGCCCCCTTCTTCCACTCGTAGATGAAGCCGACCGTCAGGACGCCCAGGAAGACAATCATCGACCAGAAGCCGAACAGGCCAATCTCACCCAGAGTGATGGCCCACGGGAACAGGAAGGCGACTTCGAGGTCGAAGATGATGAAGAGGATGGCGACCAGATAAAACCGTACGTCGAAACGGGCGCGTGCGTCGCCGAACGCCTCGAAACCGCACTCGTAAGCGGAAACCTTCTCCGAGTCGGGCCGCTGCTTGGCCACGATATAGGACGCACCGATCGCAGCCCCAGCCACGCCCACGGCGATACCGAGGAAGATCAAGATCGGCAGGTACTCGGTCAACATCGCTTCCATTGGGTCCCGTCCCCTGCCGTCCACAGGGGCTAAAGCGCGGATTTCCCGCCTTTTTTGCGCTCGCACAAAGGCGCCCTTCGTTTACATCAGCGCCCCTATCGCCGCAAGGGAAATGGGCCGCGATTCACGGCACGTTCACGGCGATGAAACGGTTGGCGCTTAAGCCGCGAAAGCGCGAATCTGAGCGGCAAATTCGGGATGGCTGCGCGTCAGCGCGATGACATCTCCTGCTTCCACGTCAGCCGGTTCAACACCCGGCCATTCGGTGCTGCCAAGAAGGCCCCACGGGGCGGCGCCCTTCAGCCGCGCGGCGTGAAACGTCCCGCCCGGAATCAGCAATTGCGGCCGCATGCCGGCCTCCAGGTCGCCCCCGATGGTGGACACCTGCCCCGTTCCATCGGCATGCAGCATCAGCACGTCCAGCGCTCCGCCGAGATGGTGATGGTAAAGCTGCTCCGCACGGATGCGGTGGAATCGCACCGGCGCCTCGGGCGTCACCAGAAAATAGAGCGCCGTGGCATGGGGACGCGGACCCTCGTAGGGCGCCGGCAGCGCAGAAAGCGGGATGGACAAGCGCGAACGGTAGGTCAGCGCGACGAAGCCGGAAGTGGGGTGCGGCTCCAGACCGAGAAGCTGCCTGATCCGGTCAGGCGTCAGATCCAAAGGGTCCCTCGCAGGGGAAATGGCGGGAGTGACGGGACTCGAACCCGCGGCCTCCGGCGTGACAGGCCGGCGCTCTAACCAACTGAGCTACACCCCCGTTGCGCGAAGGCAGTGTCCTCTACTTTAGGGCCCTGAGGGAGTCAAGGAAGCCCGCGAAGAATGGCCCATCCAGAGGCGGATCGAACGGCAGTACAGGCAATGTAGTGCCTCCCCGGCCAAAGATCATCCCACGCGACCGAAATTGGCCTGTTTTGCCCTCCGCCCGCCACCGGCGGTACATTTCCAAGACTGGAGGCAAAACCATCGCCGGACCGATGATGTGCCCGAAGCCGACGTTTCGTCACGTCCGGCGAGCAAGGGAGATTGCCATGACCATCAACACCGCGTTGAAGACCACGGCGCGCACCGCGTCCGAGATCGCGAGCGATCTGGGCCCAGTTTTCGCCGAGCGCGCCAATGCGACCACCGACGAAGATCGCTACGTGGCCGAAAACATCGCCATGCTGAAGGCGTCGGGGCTGGTTGAAGCCGGCGTGCCAGTCGAACTCGGCGGCGGCGGCGCGGACGTGGACGAGTTGGCCGCCATGCTACGGACGCTGGGCTATCACTGCGGTTCCACGGGCCTAGCCTTTTCGATGCACACCCATCAGGTGGCCATCCCCACCTGGCGCTGGAAACACCAGAAGGCAGCTGCCGTCGAACCCCTTCTGAAGCGGATCGCTAGCGAGCGCATCCTTCTGTTGTCTAGCGGCGGATCGGATTGGATCGACGGTTCCGGCAAGGCAGAGAAGGTCGAGGGCGGCTATCGCATCACCGCGCGAAAGGTTTTCACCTCGGGGGCGCCCAGCGGCGACCTTCTGATGACCGGCGCCGTCCTCGAAGAGGCCGGACAGCCACCGATGGTGCTGCATTTCGGCATCCCGATGAATTCGCCGCACGTGAAGGTGCTCGACACCTGGCATGCGCTCGGCATGCGCGGAACCGGCTCGCACGACGTCCAGATCGACGGCCACGTCGTGCCCACATCGGCGGTGGCGCTGCAGCGCAAGGCCGGCGAGTGGCATGCCGCCTTTCACATGATCGGTACGATTGCCTTTCCCCTTGTCTACGCCGTTTACCTGGGCGTGGCCGAAAGCGCGCGCGATCTTGCGATCGAACTGGCCAAACGGAAAACCGTTAGCCGCCACGCCATCGACTTGGCCGGACGGATGGAAACAGAATTGACTGCCGCCAGATTGGCGCACGAATCGATGCTGGCGGCCGTCCGGCGCAACGCGCCATCGGCGGACACCATCAACAGTGTGATGATCGGACGGCAGCTTGTGGCACGGCATGCCATCGCGGCCGTCGAATACGCGATGGAACTGGGCGGAGGCGCAGGGTTCTACCGTTCCGCCGGGCTGGAGCGGCGGTTCCGCGATATTCAGGCTGCCCGCTACCATCCGCTGCAGGCGGGCCCGCAAGCCGAGTACGCCGGCAGCATGGCGCTGGGATTGCCCGTCGACCGAGTCTTCTAAGATCGGGAATGGTGGGCGATGAAGGGCTCGAACCTCCGACATCCTGCGTGTAAAG
>JAPLOM010000075.1 GCA_026400755.1 Alphaproteobacteria bacterium | reverse complement strand
GGCTTGTCAATCTTCAGGTCCGTGTCGACATAGAAGAACATGCCGCTCTGGTAGGCCTTGGCCACCACGGCCTGGGACACTTCGTCCAGGTTGCGGAAAGACTCCGTCGTGTTGATGACGAACTGGAACGGCAGGCCGCGCGCGCCCGGCAGCGGCGGGGACTGGAACGCGGCCACCCGCGCGCCGGCGATGGTGTTCAGCTTGGCCTGCAGCTCCTGCTGCATCACGTCGGCCGTACGCGCGCGCAGGTCCCACGGCTTGAACAGGATGCCGCCAAACGCTTGGTTGGTGCTGGGCACGCCATCGATCTGGAAGCTGGCGTCGAACTCCGGCATCGACTTGAAGATGTCGTAGACCTGCTTCGAATACAGGCCCATCTGCTGGATCGTCGCATTGGGCGCGGCCAGGCTTTGGGCCAGGACGATGCCCTGGTCCTCGTTGGGCGCCAGCTCCTTGGACGAATTCATGAACAGATAGGCGTTGGCCGCCAGGATCAGCGCGCCCAGCACCACTATCACCGGCCAGGTTTCGAGCGTGTAGTGAAGCATCTTGCCGTAGCGCCCACGCACGGCATCGAAGGTGCGGTCGGAGATCTTCTGCAGGCGGTTGTCGCCCGTGTGCGCACGCAGCATGCGCGAGCACATCATGGGTGAAAGAGTCAGCGCGATGACGGCGGAGACGCCCACGGCTCCAGCCAGCGTAAAGGCGAATTCGGAGAACAAGGCGCCGGTCAGGCCCCCCTGGAAGCCGACGGGCACATAGACCGCGACCAGCACCACGGAGATGACGATGATGGGCCCGGCCAGCTCGCGCGCGGCGGCCAGCGCGGCCGCGAACGGTGTTTCCCCTTCCTTCAAATGCCGATCCACGTTCTCGACCACGATGATGGCGTCGTCGACGACAAGACCGATGGCCAGCACCAACGCCAAAAGCGTCAAAAGGTTGATCGAATAGCCAAACGCCAGCATCAGCGCGAAGGTACCGATCAGGGACAGCGGCATGGCGATGACGGGAATCGCCACCGCCCGGAAGGTGCCCAAGAACAGGAAGATGACGACGGTGACGATCAAGAGCGTCTCGACCAAGGTGTGAATCACCTCGCTGATCGAACTGGTGATGAACTTGGTCGTATCGTAGGCGATGGTGCTCTGCAGCCCCTCCGGCATCTGCTTCTGGATTTCGGGCAGCACCGCCTTCACACGCTCGATCACTTCCAGCACGTTGGCATCGGGCGCCGACTTGATGCCGATGAACACCGAGGTCTTGCCGCTGAAGGCGACGTTGGTGTTGTAGTCCTCGGCGCCCAGCGCGACCGTGGCGATATCGCCAAGGCGGATCAGCGCGCCATTCGAGGTGCGGATCACCAGGTTCTTGAATTCGTCCAGCGAATGAACATTCGTGCTGGCGCGCAGATCCACGGCCACCATCTGGCCCTTGGTCGAACCCAGCGCCGAGATGAAGTTGTTGTCCACCAGCGCCTTGGACACGTCGGCGCCGGTGATGTTGTGGGCGGCCATCTTGTCCGCGTTGAGCCAGGCACGCAGCGCGAACTGCCGTCCGCCCAGAATTTCGGCGACCTGCACGCCCTCCACCGCGTCCAGCTTGGGCTTCACCACGCGCAGCAGATAGTCGGTGATCTTGTTGGTCGGCAGCACCGTGCTGAAGAAGCCCAGATACATGGCGTCGGTGGTCTGGCCGATGTCGATCTTGAGCGTGGGCTGCTGGGTTTCTGGCGGCAGCTGGTTCAGGACCGATTGCACCTGGGTGTTGATCTCGGTCAGCGCACGATTGGCGTCGTAGTTGAGGCGCAGGTTGGCCGTGATGGACGATATGCCATTCAGGCTGCTCGACGTCAGGTAGTCGATGCCCTGGGCCTGGGCGACGGCGGATTCCAGCGGCTGGGTGATGAAGCCGGCCACGGTTTCGGCGTCGGCGCCATAATAGAACGTGGAGATGGTGACGACGGCGTTTTCCGTTCGCGGATACTGGCGAATGGTCAGCGTGTCGAGCGAGCGCAGCCCCAGCACGAGGATCAGCAGGCTGACCGTCGTGGCCAGCACGGGCCGCTTGATGAAGATGTCGGTGAAACGCATGACGCCGCGGCCCCGCTATTCCTGAGGTTTCGGACTGGGGTCGTTGGTCGGCTGGACGCTGTTATTGACCGTGATGGGCGTCCCGTTCTTGAGCTTGAGCTGGCCCGAGGTCACCACCGTCTGGCCTTCCTGCAAACCTTCCAGTATGGCCACCTGGTCGCCACGTTTAGGGCCCAGCGTCACGAAGACCTGCTTGGCCGTCAGTGTCGCCTTCCCTTGCGCGTCCTTGCCCTCCTCCACGATGAACGCCGTGTCGCCGTAGGGATTCACGGTCACCGAGGTCTGCGGCAGGGTGATGTGGCGCTCGGGTCCGGTGGTCTGCACACCCACGGTCGCGTACATGCCCGGCACCAGGCGCTTTTCGCCGTTGGGGAACAGCGCCTCGACATGGACGTTGCGCGAATCCACGTCGACGCGCGGATCGACCGCCGTGATGCGGCCGACAAAGCCCACGTCCGGATAGGCATCGCTGCGCGCCAGCACGGGCTGGCCAGACTTCAGACGCCCCAGCTCCTGCTGCGGCAAAAAGAAGTCGATGAAAATCGGGTCGAGCTGCTGCAGCGACACCATCTTGTCGCCCGGGTTGGCGAACTGGCCCAGGTTCACGGTCACGATGCCCGCGCGGCCCGAGAACGGCGCGGTTAAGGTCTTCTTGACGATCAACGCCTTCTGCTGCGCGACCTGCGCCTCCAGGCTCTTGGTGGCGGCGAAGTCGGTGTCGTATTGCGACTGAGCGACGGCGGCGACCTGCAGCTGTTTCTGGGTACGAGCCAGCTGGATACGCGCGAGTTCGGCATTGGCCTCGAGCTGGCGCAGCTTCGCGACCTCGTCCACATCGTACAGCCTGATCAGGACCTCGCCTTCCTTGACCTCTTGGCCCGATTTCACGTTGACCTGCGTGACGCGGCCCGAGATCTCGAAGCTCAGGTCGACGCCCTTCACGGCGCGCAGCGTGCCGATGGCGGAAAGCTGGGGCTGCCAATCCTCATAGGCCGCGACCATCGTGGTCACCGTCTGCGGCGGCATGCCCTGGCTAGTCAGGAACTGCTGGATCATCTTCGCGCGGAACATGTTGAAGCCGACGATGGCTCCAAAGACCACCGCGACGACGATCAGCATGATGATCATGCGCTTGATCAGCTTGCGCCTGTTCATGACGTCAACTCCGAATTCATCTCGTTGTTGGCCCCGGCGCGCGTCATCATGGCGGCGTCAACGGGCCGGTGTCGGTCTTGGTCTTCTGGTCCGCCTCGGCCACGAATTCCTGCCAGCCGCCACCCAGCGCCTGGAACAGCGCGGCCGTGTCCTTCAGGCGCTGAGAACGCGCTATGATCACCTGGATGCGCGCGCGGCGGCGCGCCCGGTCCGCGTCCAGTACGTTCAAGATGTTCACCGCGCCCGCGCGATACTGCATGTCCACGAGGTCGTAATAGCCCGAGGCCGCGCGCTCGAACGTGGCCTGGGCCTGCAAGGATTGCGCGTCGAGCACGAGCGCACGCAGTGAATCGGCCACGTTGCGGAAAGCGTTGAGCACGGTGACCTGATAGTCGGCCGCGGCCTGATTCATCGCGGCGTCGGCCGCGCGGCGCTGGGCGCGCAGGGTGCCGCCCTGGAAAATGGGCTGCGCCAGGCCCGCACCGATGCTCCACAGCCCCATAGAGGGCGTGAACAACTCGCCCATCTGCAGCGCTTGGCTTCCGATGCTGCCCGACAGCGTGATCTTGGGATACATGTTGGCGACCGCGACGCCCACATTCGCCGTGGCCGCATGCAGCGTAGCCTCGGCCGCCTGAATGTCAGGACGCTGGGCCGCGATCGTCGACGGCACGCTGAGCGGAATGTCGCGCGGCAGAGTCAGATGGTCGAGTCGCACGGGCTCCAGGCCCGCCTGGTCGGGGAAGCGGCCAAGCAAGGACGCCAACAGGTTCTCGGTCTGCTCGAGACGCAAACGCAATGGCGGCAAAATGGAGCGCTGCTCTTCCAGCTGCGAGCGCGCGGTCAGCGTGTCTAGGCGCGACTTGGCGCCGAACTGCTCCTGCTGTTCGATCAGGCCGGTGGTGCGTTCGAAGGCCGCGATGATCTCTTCCAGCATCGCGATCTGGTCGCGCAGCGCGGCTTCCTCGAACGACGCTGTAACCACGTTGGCGATCAGTGTCAGATAAGTTCCGGCCAGGTCCGCGCGCTGCACATCCTCCAACGCCTTCTGCGATTCGATCGTGCGCTCGATGCCGCCGAACAGATCCAGAGTGTAGGAGACGTCGACCGTCGCGTTGTACAGCGTGTAGGAATTTGGCGACACGAGACGGGATTCGCCGGGGCCAAACTCGGCGGCGGAATTTTTCTGCGTCGTCGCACCCAGATTGTTGATGCCGATGGACGGATAGCGGCCGCCTGCCGCCGCGGCCACATTTTCCTTGGCCTGCTTGAGCGCGGCCTGCGCCGACGTAATGGTCGGATTGTTGGCCAGCGCCGCATCGACGCGGCGGTTCAACTCGGCGCTGTTATAAAGAAGCCACCAGCGCTCCTGCACGGGTTCGCCCGCCAGGAAGCGCTGCGCGTCGCCAGTCGGCGCATCGACCGACACGGTCTGCGCCGGCATCGGCTCCTTGGTCAGTTCTTTGACTTGCGGCGCGGCGGGCTTTTCGAAATCGGGCCCGACGGCGCAGGCGGCTAGGAAAACCGAAAGCGCGCACGCGGCCAAAACCCGCCCGGCCGACGCTTTCCTTTTCAAGCCGATAGAACGCGCAACGCTCGGCGACACAGAGGAATCCAACTTCTTGTTATCAAGCATCCCTGAGCGACCAGGGATAGTAGGCGGGATCGCGGCTATAGGATCGCAAAATATGACCAAAATGGCATCGGGGTAGTCCGGCCTGGCGGAACACATTGTTCCATTATTGGAACGATATGCCGCCACTGTTGGCACGCAGATACTCGCGCGCCTGGGCCTGCAGCCAGTCGAGGAACGCGCGCAATTTAGGCGAGTGGCGGCGGTGCGGTGCGAACAGCGCGTGCGCCTCGCTGGCCGGCAGCGACCATTCGGGCAGCACATGCTCCAGCACATGCGCGCCGAGATCGGCCCTGCAAATGATGTCGGGCAAGGCGCCTATGCCGGCGCCGCCGCGCACCGCCTCGTAAACTGTCGCGGGGTCGTTAACCACCAGGCGCGGCGTGATCGGCAGAATCCGCTTACCTTCGGGCCCGTGCATTTCCCACGAATCGCCGCGCTGTGCGGCCAGTAAGTCGGCCAGGTCGTGATCGTCCAGATCGTCCGGCGTCCTCGGCCGGCCGCGCTTGTCGAGATAGGCGGGGCTGGCGAACAGGCGGATCGGCACCGTCGGCAGCGCCATGGCGATCAGCGAGGAATCAGGCACCGGGCCGAAGCGGATCGAAACGTCCACATCGTTCGCGATGGGGTCGAGCGATTCGCGCGTCATGGCGTTCAACACCAGCTCGACGCGCACCTCGGGATAATCGTTGAGGAAACCGCTCAGCAGCGGGGCCAGAAAACCGCGCGCGAAGGCGAACGGACAGGCCACGCGCAACAAGCCGCGCGGCGCGCCCTGCAGATGGACGACGGCGATCTCGGCTTCTTCGATGCCCTTAAGGATGGTGGTGCAGTGGCCGTGAAACGCCGTGCCCGCATCGGTCAGCGCCACCTGGCGCGTCGAACGCTGCAACAGCTTGGCGCCGAGCGACGCCTCCAGCCGACCGACCTCGCGGCTGACAGAGGACTTGGCCATGCCCAACGCCCGCGCGGCTCCCGAGATGGAGCGCAGCTCGGCGACCTTGGCGAAGGTGCGGATGGAGTTGAAATCGAGCATGTTCCCTAGGGGGAACAATACCGCAACGCACAAATATTGTCTTGTGATTAATTCCGGGAACGTGGCGGGAACGGTGGGACGGGTCTCCTATTCCTTCCCATCCTGCGCGAGGTCGAAGGCGGCGAAGCCGCCATCCGCGAGCGAAGGGCGCTCGAAAATCTCGCCGTGGCGCAGGGTGCGCACCGTGTCGTTGTAGCCCGCGCGCCAGTGCTCCTGCCAGCGCGTTGCGGATGCGCTGCTGCTTTTTGAACAGATCCGTCATCGCGCGCGTGCGGCTGGAATACTGAATCTCCTTCTGGCGCGTCGTGACCTCGGCCAGGTTGCGCGGCATATCGCCGCGCGCGTTCCACAGATCGACCTGGAACGCCAGCGTATCCATGCGCTGATCGGCCTGCTGCACGACCCATTGCAACGGCGTGTTGGAAACCAGGCCGCTGTCCCAATAGAACTCGCCTTCGATCTCGACCGCGGGGAAGCCGGGCGGCAGGGCGCCGCTGGCCATGATGTGCTCGGGCTTGATGCGCTGTTCGGCCGAATCGAAATAGACGAAGTTTCCCATCCGCACATTCACCGCGCCGACCGACAGGCGCACCTCCTCGCCCAAACGGTCGAAGTCGATCAGCTTCTCCAGCGTCGATTTCAGTTCGTTGGTGTCGTAGTAGCTGGTGGCTTCGAGCGTGCCGTCGGACTGGAAGAACGGCGGCGGCAGACGCGGCTTGAAGAAACCGGCGGCGCCCATGGTGAGGGCGAAGGCCGCCGCGCCACGGTTATAGACCTCGCGCATCATGTCGCCACGCACGAAGGGCGCAGTGTAATGGCCCAGGCCCCAACCCGCGACGGGGTGGCTCGTGATCAGCTCCCAGAACTCGCGCAGCTTCTCGACGCGCTTGTCCGGATGATTGCCCGCGATGATGGCCGAGTTGATCGCGCCAATGGAGATGCCCGCGACCCAGTCCGGGCACAGGCCGGTCTCGGCCATGGCCTCATAGACGCCAGCTTGGTAAGCGCCCAGCGCGCCGCCGCCCTGGAGCAACAGCGCGACACATTCGAACGGCACGTCCTTGCGCGCGACATGGCCCGGCGTGGCGGTGTGCGGTCCGCGCGCGGCGATGCGGACAAGACGGCGTAACGAAAGCAACGAAACGGATGGGGAGAGCGAGCATGAAACAACTGAAGACGATCCTCGCGGGCGTCGCGCTTGGCGCGGCGATCGCGGGCACAGCAATGGCCCAGGACAAGGGCACCGTGCGCGTCCATATCGGCGGCGGCGACTGGGCCGACGCCAACATGAAGGCCTATGTCGAGCCTTTCGAGAAAGAGACCGGCATCAAGGTCGTCGCCGTGCGCGACTGGACCAGCGCGGCCAAGCTGAAGCTGATGGTCGAGAACAAGAACGTCGAGATCGACGTCGGCGGCATGCCTTGGCTCGACTATCTGACCGCCAAGAATTCCGGCTGGCTGGAAGAGATCGATTATAAGGCGTTCAAGGCGGACGAACTGGCGGGCTTGAGCGACCGCGACCGTGCGTCGCACGGCACGGGCTACAGCTACGCGGCCTATATCCAGGCCTATAACTCGCAGAAGCATCCCGCCGGCAAGCGCCCGACCACCTGGGCCGAGTTCTGGGACGCCCAGAAGTTCCCGGGCCAGCGCACCGCGCGTCAGGGCGTCTATGGCTCCGGCCCATGGGAAGAGGCGCTGTTGGCCGACGGCGTGCCGATGGACAAGCTCTATCCGCTCGACATCGACCGCGTCTTCAAGAGCCTCGACAAGATCAAGCCGCACATCGCCAAGTGGTGGAAGGAAGGCGCGGAAGGCCAGCAGGTCTTCGCCGACGGCATCGCCGACATGGGCCAGGCCTTCAACGGCCGCATGGGCAACCTGCAGAAGCAGGGCCTGCCCATCGACATCGAATGGAACCAGGGCAAGCTGCAAGTCGACTTCTACGTCGTGCCGAAGGGGGCGCAGAACAAGGAGAACGCGATGAAGTACATCGCCTTCGCCACCCGCGCCGACCGCCAGGCCGCGTTCTCGGAGTTGATCCCGTAAGGCCCCAGCAACAAGAACGCCTTCAAGTTCATCAAGCCCGAGACGGCCAAGAATCTGCCGACCTCGCCTGATAACTTGAAGAAAATGTACGTGCGTGACGAAAGCTGGTACGTGCAGGCCGATGCGTCTGGCAAGACGAACCTGGCCAAGCTGATCGAACGCTGGAACAAGTGGATTCTGGAATAGGAATCAGGAAACCGCGCCGGCCCCTGACGTCTTGGGGCCGGCGCACTCTCTTCCGGAAAACGCAGTAACGATGTCCGCCGACGCAAACCCCGGCCGCTTCGCACGCTGGCGCTGCCCGCACGTCGCCTTCCTGGTCGTGCCCGCGGTGCTGTTCCTGGCCGTCTTCTATGTCTATCCGCTGGGCCGCCTGGCGCTGGTCAGCGTGGACGCGCCCAATTTCACGCTCCAGAACTACGTGACGTTCTTCACCGAGGGCGTCTATGTCCGCGTTCTGCTGCAGACCTTCCGCGTCGCAGCCTCGGTCACCTTCCTCTGCCTCCTGCTCGGCTATCCCACGGCCTATGTGCTGGCGCGCGCGAACCCGCGCCTGCGCACGATCCTTCTGCTCCTGGTGCTGATCCCCTATCTCACCAGTTTCCTGGTGCGCACCTATGCCTGGATGATCCTTCTGCACGGCAAGGGCATCATCAACTCGGTGCTGCTCTCGACCGGCGTCATCGACCAGCCGGTCAAGCTGATCTTCAACCAGATCGGCGTCCATATCGGCATGGTCCACGTCATGCTGCCGCTGATGATCCTGCCGCTGTTCAGCATCATGCGCGGGATCGACTTCCGCCTGGTGACCGCGGCGCAGAGCCTAGGCGCCGGGCCTGTGCGCGCCTTCTGGCGCGTCTTCTTCCCGCTCAGCCTGCCGGGCGTGCGCAGCGGCTGCCTTCTGGTCTTCCTGCTCTCGCTCGGCTTCTACATCACGCCCGCGCTCTTGGGCGGATTGCGCGACGTGATGCTGGCGACCTTCATCGAGGTCCACGTCACTCAGCTCGTGCAATGGGGCTTCGCCGCGGCGGCGGCCTTCATCCTGTTGATCCTGACCCTCGTCGGCTTCTTCGTCGTCGGCCGCCTGACGGGCGCCGCCAGCCTCGTCGTGATGGACCAGAGCGCCAAGGCGTCCGCGGCGCCGGGGCCGATCTCCCGCGCGCTCGGCGGCGCATTCGATGCCGTTGCCGCGTCTCCGCCCGCCCGCGCGTTGCGCGCGATGCTGGGCGGCGTGGTACGCCGGGCGGAGGATTTTCGCTGGCGCGCGCGCGACCGCCGCCGCACAGCACCCGTCGGCTTCAGCCGCGTCGCCGTCTGGCTCGTGGCCGGACTCGTCCTGCTCTATCTGATCCTGCCGACCTTCATCGTGGTGCCGATCTCGTTCAGCTCGGCCAGCTTCCTGCGCTTTCCGCCGCCGGGCTTCTCGCTGCGCTGGTACGACAATTTCTTCGGCGACATGCGCTGGCTCGGCCCCACGCTCCTCAGCCTCCAGATCGCACTGGCCACCGCCATCCTGTCCACAGTGCTTGGCACGCTGGCCGCCTATGGCCTCGTGCGCGGCCGCTTCCGCCAGCGCGAGCTGGTGATGAGCCTGATCGTCTCGCCCATCATCGTGCCCTCGATCGTGATCGCGGTGGCGCTCTACGGCCCCTTGGCCAAGGTCGGGCTGATCGGCCAGTGGGCGGGCATCGTCGTCGGCCACTCGATCGGCTCGCTGGCCTATGTGGTGGTGATCGTGACCGCGACCCTGGCCAACTTCGACGTGGCCATGGAGCGCGCGTCCATGAGCCTCGGCGCCGGGCCGTTGCGCACCTTTTGGCGCGTGACCTTCCCGCTCATCCGGCCGGGCATCATCAGCGGCGCGATCTTCGCCTTCATCCACTCCTTCGACGAGCTGGTGATCACCATGCTCATCTCCGGCATCCACACCCAGACCCTGCCGATGAAGATGTGGGAGAACATGCGGAACGAGATCGACCCCACCATCGCGGCAGTGGCCTCGCTCCTGATCCTCCTGCCCATCGTCGTGCTGGGCACGCTGGAGCTGACCCGCGGACGCGGGAAACAGCTCAGGCCGGGGCTGGTTTAGGGATAAAGGCGCTTGCCGGCATCTGGACGCCAACGCCTCCGGAGCTTAGATTTTGCCCATGTTCCTCCTGATCGATAACTACGACAGCTTCACCTACAACCTCTTCCACTTCCTGGGGGAATTGGGGGCGGAGATCGAGGTGCGGCGCAACGACAAGGTGACGGCCGAGGAGGCTGTCACTATGAAGCCACAGGGCATCATCCTGTCGCCGGGTCCGTGCGACCCCGACCGGGCGGGCGTGTGCCTGCCCCTCACCGCGCTGGCGGCGGAGAAGAACATCCCCTTGCTCGGCGTGTGCCTGGGCCACCAGACCATCGGCCAGGTCTTCAGCGGCAAGGTCGTACGCGCGCCCGAGCCCATGCACGGCAAGCTGTCGGCGATCCATCACGAGGGCGCCAGCGTCTTCCGCGGCCTGCCCAACCCGATCCAGGCCACGCGCTATCACTCCCTGACCGTCGAGGCGATTCCGGAGGACGTTCTGGCCGTCACCGCGCGCACGCAGGACGGCGTGGTCATGGGCTTGGCGCACAAGACGAAGCCGATTCACGGCGTGCAGTTCCACCCGGAAAGCATCGCCTCCGAACACGGCCACGATCTCTTGCGCAACTTCCTGGACCTGGCCGGCGGCACCAAGCCCAAGCGCAAGGCGGCTTGAGAGTTTTCAATCTTTGTCATGCCGGCCTACGAGCCGGCATCCAGTCGCGCGTAGCGCGCAAAGAGTTTGACGCCTAAGACTTCTCTCGCTCGCTCCGCTCGTACTGGACCCCGGATCGAAAGTCCGGGGTGACGATCGGTGTATTTGAAGATCGGAAACACACTCCATGCGCCGCAAACCCGTTCTGTTCCTGTTGGGCATTCTGGCCGCCATCCTGGCCGACTATGCCGTCGAGGAAGGCTTGCTGACGCTCGGCGTGTCGTCGCGTGCGGCGTGGATCGCGGGCGCGGCCGCCTTCGCCGTGGTGTGGGGCGGGTCCTTCTGGTTCACGCTGCATTTGCCGCCCCGCCCGAAAAAAGACGCCTCACCCTGAGCTTGTCGAAGGGTGAGCCATACGGCCCTCACCCTTCGACGGGCTCAGGACGAGGAATCTTTTTCCAGGGACTGGCGCCCCCCTTTCCCGTCGCCTAAAACCTTTGTCCATGAGCAAGGACAACGTCATTCCCGGCCCCGGTTCGGCCGCCAACGCCAATGTCTCCGGCGCGGGCAAGCCTGCCTCTGCCGCCTCTTCATCTCCAAGTCCCTCCGGGGCCGCGGCCCCCGCCGCGCCGGGTGGCGCGGGATTGCGCCCGTTCCTGGCCACGGTGGCAGAGGGCAAGCCGCTGTCCGCCGCCGAGGCCGAGAAGGCCTTCGACATCATCATGTCGGGCGACGCGACACCCGCGCAGATCGGCGCTTTCCTGATGGCACTGCGCGTGCGCGGCGAAACGGTGGACGAGATCGCGGGCGCCGCGCGCGTCATGCGCGCGAAGGCGCGGCATGTGAAGGCGCCCGATGGCGCCATCGACACGGTCGGCACGGGCGGCGATTCGGCCGGCACCTTCAACGTCTCGACCGCGACCGCCATCGTGCTGGCCGGCTGCGGCGTGGCGGTGGCCAAGCACGGCAACCGCGCCGTCTCGTCCAAAGCCGGTTCGGCCGACACCTTAGCCGCGCTCGGCGTCAACTTGGACGCCGACTATCCCCTGGTCGAGGCCGCGCTGGCCGAGTCCGGGCTCTGCTTCATGCTGGCGCCCCGCTATCACAGCGCCATGCGCAACGTCGGCCCCGCGCGCGTCGAGATGGGCGTGCGCACGATCTTCAACCTGCTCGGCCCGATCTCGAATCCCGCCCTCGTGACGCGGCAGCTGGTCGGCGTGTTCGACCGCCGCTGGGTCGTGCCGGTGGCCGAGGTGCTGAAGGCGCTGGGCTCCGTCCACGCCTGGGTGGTGCACGGCTCCGACGGGCTGGACGAGGTGACGCTGACCGGCCCGACCCATGTGGCCGAGCTGAAAGACGGCAAGGTGCGTGAGTTCGAGGTGACGCCGGAAGACGCCGGCCTGCCGCGCCAGAGCGCGGCCGCGCTGAAAGGCGGCGACGGCGCCGAGAACGCGGCCACCATGCGGCATCTGTTGGCGGGCAAGCAGGGCCCGTTGCGCGACTTCGTGCTGCTGAACGCTGCCGCCGCGCTGATCGTGGCCGGCAAGTCGGGCGAGCTGAAGCAAGGCGTCTTGCGCGCGGCCGAAGCGATCGACAGCGGCAAGGCCCTGGCCGCGCTGGAGAAGTTAATCGCCGTCACCAACCGGTAAACCACCGGCGGTTTGCCGCACGCGGGGGGCTTCGAATGTTCAACCATGAAACCGTGCGCGTTCCCATCGACGAGTTGCGCGGCTACATGGCGCGGCTGCTCGAAGCGGTCGGCGTCGACGCCGCGTCGGCCAAGGACGTCGCGGACATCCATCTCGAATCCGACCTGCGGGGCGTGGGCGTCCAGGGCTTCAATCACCTCATCAATTCCCATCTGCAGGATTTCATGGCCGGGCGGTGCGACCCGAAGGGCAAGCCGGAGATCGTGCGCGACGGCCCCTGCTATGCCTTGATCGACGGCCATGCCGGCATCGGCCCCCTGGCCGCGCGGTTCGCGGCCGACGTCGCGATCAAAAAAGCGAAGGGTGCGGGCTGCGCCGTCGTCGGCATCGTCAACAGCTTCGATCTGTTCCAAGCCGGGCTGTATGCAGACCGCATCGCGCAAGCCGATCTGATCGGCATGGTCTATTCGGACGACGTCGTGCCCGTGGTGCATCCCTTGGGCGGGGTCGAGCCCAATATCGGCAGCAACCCGATGGCGTGGGCGGTGCCGACGCCGGGCAATCCGTTCGTGTTGGATTTCGCGCCTTGCGCCACGCTGCCGACCTACGTCCGCTACACGCAGCGCTATGGCGGCAAGCTGCCCGAAGGCGTCGCCCAGGATGCCGACGGCAAGCCCACGACCGACCCGGCGAAGGTAACCAACGGCGCCGGGCATTCGGGCGCGCTCGGCGCCATCGCGCCATCCGGCAACAAAGGCTACGGCATGCTGCTCATGATCGACTTCCTGTCCGGCGCCCTGGTCGGCGCGGACATGGGCATGGCGCATGTGAACAAGAAAGGTTCGAAGAAGGGCCACCTGTTCATCGCGATCGATCCCAACATCTTCGGCGACGCCGGCACTTTCAAGGCCGCCGTCGGCGCGCGCATCGACGAGATCAAGGGGTCGAAGAAGGCGCCAGGGGTCAAGGAAATCCGCGTGCCCGGCGAACGCAGCTACGAGCGCCGCGACGAGCAGCGCGCGGCGGGCATGGTTCAGCTCGACAAGCTGTGCTGGGAAGACGGATTGAAGATGGGGCGCAAGCTGGGCGTCGCGTTACCGCCATCCGCTGGCTGAACGATGCAGCTAAGGCGCATGGCGCTGGACAAGCTGGTCACCGTCACCAACCGGTAATCCCAGCCCGCGCATCAGGCGCGCGCTTTAACCGCGCAATGGCTTGTGATACATCTCAGGCTTGGTAGCCAGGGAGATCATGCCGTGGAACCCAACGAAAATCTTGTCCAGGACACCGACAAATTTGACAACGAACTGCGCGATGAAGTGCTCGACAGAAGCGTAGCCAGCATATGTCTCTGCACGACCCGCAAGCCCGAAGATTGACTTAGTCTCGCCTTCGCCACGATCCTGGATGGTGCAAACGCGAATGGCGCATGGGCCATCGCGGCGGTGGAGAGAGCGGCGCAATGTTCGCACGGACGGCCGATGAACTTGCGGCCCAGGGCTGCGTTGGACAAGCTGGTCGCCATCGCCAACCGTTCAATGTCCTAAGCCTATGCGAAAACCCTCACCCTTCATCGGGTGGGGGTTTTTGCATTAGACTTTTCGCCGTTCGAGCAACACGCAAGGGGGCTGCCATGCATCGAGACAATGACCTTTCCGGGGACAAAGAGTTCGATGGCGCGCTGAGCGACGAATCATTGGATCGGGCGGACGCCGCGCTTTGTATCTGTCGTCCTAACGCTCCCCTAATCGACGGGTAACATCTCGCGCCTGCCTTTAGACGATGTCGTTTCCCTAGGGATCATGCCAGGAGAAGTGGTGATGGATCGGAATGAAAAGCCCGTCCAAGACGCTGCGGATTTCGACGACGCGCTGAGCGACGAAGCGCTAGACCGGGACACAGCCGCCAGCGCCACCCGCTGTGTGGGCTGCTGCACCCCTCTGCGCCCCGAAATAGAAGGGTAACGCTCAGAGCACGTCGCCTGAAGCTCCCGTAAAAAAACCCTCGGCCTTGCTGGCCCGGGGGTTTTTTGTCGCCCATGCGGTTCCGTCCGGGCGAGCCCGCGCCTATCATGCTCCGAACGGTAGCAGAGGGAGCAAGCGATGTTCGTACGAACGGTCGATGAACTGGCGGCCCAGGGCAAAGTCCTCACCCTCGTCGGCGGCTCGACGAAGTCGGCGCGGCTTCTGACCGCTGCCGATGGACTGGGTTTTTCCTACAGCGACGTGCGCGCGGCCAAGGGCTCGGACGGCGTGCTCTGGTACAAGAACCATTGGGAAGCCAACTACTTTATCTCTGGCCGCTCGACGCTGGAAGACCTGACCACGGGTCAGAAATGGAATCTCGAAGCGGGCTCTCTCTACGTCGTGGGTCCGAACGACCGGCATCGCTTGGTCGCGGTCGAGGACGAGCACCATGTCAGCATCTTCTGCCCGCCCCTCGTCGGCAACGAACGCCACGACAAGGACGGCGCCTACGAGCCCAGCGGGCCGGGGCCGAAAACGGACAAGCGCATGTTCGTACGGCACGCGACCGAAATGCGCGCGGCCGGCAAGGAGGTAATCTCCGTCTCCGGCAATTCGCGCTACCTTCGCCTGGTGACGAAGGCGGACGAGGTAGGCTTCAGCTTCTCCGACGTGCGCGTCAAAGCGGGCGCCGAGTCCACCCTTTGGTACAAGAACCATTGGGAGGCCAACTACGTCGTCTCGGGCACGGGCGAGGTCACCGACCTGACGACGGGGCAAAGCTGGAAGCTGGCGCCGGACACGATCTACAACGTCGGCCCGAAGGACCGGCACCGCGTGCGCGCGGCGACCGAGTTGAACATCATCAGCGTGTTCTGCCCGCCGCTCGTGGGCGACGAACAGCACGACAAGGACGGCGCCTACCCGCCCAGCGGCCCCGTGCCGCCCGGCCCGCCGGGTTACTAAGCCCTACCCCATTTGGGGCGAACCCATCTGCTGCTGGTAGCAGTCCTGCTGGCCTTCATCCCACCCCTTCTTGTAGTCGGGGTCGGAGAGGTAGCGGCCGTCATCCTTGTAATAGGCGGCCTCGAAGCTGGGCTTTCCCGCAACGCCCCAGCCGGTCCAACAGCCGTCTTTGTATCCGGTCTCGAACGAAGGCGAGCCCGGCGGGCCCCAACCGGTGCGCTTGCTCTCGCAAGACGCGAGCGCGAGCGCCGATAGGATCAAGGCCGAGTGGACAAAAATCCGGAACGACATCGATGCGGTCTCCGACATGCGCGACGTATCCGATCATTCCAAGAACTGGCCACGAACGCAAAAGTTCGATAGCCCGTTTTGGGACAGCGGACGCCACTCCCGCCGCCGTGATAGGCTTCCTGGGACGGAAACCGGGGAGATGCTGATGGACAACGTCCGCAAGCCTGCCGAAAACGAACCGGAGTTTACCGACGAGTTGAGCGATGAAGCGCTCGACCGCGTGAGTGGTCGTGCGGATTCTACTGGCGGCGCTTGTGTCGTCTCTCGGCAAACGTGGGGGGGATAAGACAGCACCCATTTGGCCACCGCGCCGCCGGTGATAAGCTTTCTAGGACTGAAACCGAGGAGACGCTGATGGATAACGTCCGCAAGCCTTCCGAAAACGAGCCGGGTTTCACCGAAGAGCTGAGCGATGAGGCGCTCGACCGCGCGGATGGCGGAGCATGCCTCGGATGGTGCTGGAGCCATCGCGCGGTGCCTGCAGCAATCCCCACAACGACTGATAGCCGCCCACTTACCGGCTCTGTCGCTGGCGCTAATCTTCTCAGATCTTGAAACTGAGGAGACGTCGATGGACAAAGTCCGCGGACATATCGAAGACACGCCGGAATTCGCCGACGAGCTGCGCGATGAATCGCTCGACCGGGCGAATGCCGGCGGCACGTGCGGCACCAGCCATCGGGATGGCTTCACCCGCCAAAGCGACAACTGAAGGCCGGCCCGCCGGCCTCTGATCGGCTTCGATACATTCCTTCGATCGACGCCACCACGCGATAAAAGCCCCCGTTCCGAACCGGACGGGGGCTTTTTCTTATTCCCCTGCCCAATCCCCAAATCCCTGCCGCTTCGGCGCGCCCGGTTGCGTCTTTAATCCTTAGACGCAGCCAGGGGCGGCGCGCTATGAAGATCGCCATGTCCGACACGCTGCAACGCATCTGCAAGGACAAGCTGGCCCATGTGGCTGCGCGCAAAGCCGCGCGTCCGCTGGCCGAGCTGGAGGAGGCCGCGCGCACGGCGTCGCCGCCGCGCGGATTCCTGGCCGCCTTGTCGCGCGCGCTGGCCGACGGCTACGGGCTGATCGCCGAGATCAAGCGCGCCTCGCCGTCCAAGGGGCTGATCCGCGCCGACTTCGATCCGCCTTCCCTGGCCCGCGCCTATGCGGCGGGCGGTGCCACCTGCCTGTCGGTGCTGACGGACGTGCCGTATTTCCAGGGGCAAGATTCGTTTCTGACCGATGCGCGCGACGCAGTCTCTCTGCCCGCCTTGCGCAAGGATTTCATGCTCGATCCCTACCAGATCGTAGAATCGCGCGCGCTCGGCGCCGATTGCGTGCTGCTGATCATGGCGGCGCTGGAAGACACGCAGGCGCGCGAACTGGCCTCCGCCGCCGAAGGGCTCGGCATGGACGTGCTGGTCGAGGTGCACGACGAGGCCGAGTTGGACCGCGCCATCACGGTCGGCGCGCGCATGCTCGGCATCAACAACCGCAACCTCAAGACTCTCAAGGTCGACGTGGCCACAACCGAGCGCCTCGCGCCGCGCGTGCCGGACGACCGGCTGATCGTGTGCGAAAGCGGCCTCAAGACTCCCGCCGATCTCGCGCGCATGGCCAAGGCCGGTGCGCGCTGCTTCCTGGTCGGCGAATCGCTGATGGCGCAAGACGACGTGGCCGCGGCTACGCGCGCGTTGTTGGCGAGGACGTGATGCCAGCGACCCTCATTTACCCCACCGTCACCCCGGACTTGCGCGCGTTCGCGTGACTGGACCCCGGATCAAGTCCGGGGTGACGATTGTATGGGTGGGTGCGAACTAATGCCGAAAGCAAAACCCCGTCTCACCCATTTCGATGCGCGCGGCAAGGCGCGCATGGTGGACGTGTCCGCCAAGGGCGCAACCGAGCGCGTGGCCGTGGCGCGTGGGCGCGTGGTGATGTCGCCCACGACCGTGCGCTTGATCGCGAGCGGCGCGGCGAAGAAGGGCGATGTGCTGTCGGTCGCGCAGCTGGCCGGCATCATGGGCGCTAAGCAGACGCCCGCACTGATCCCCCTCTGCCATCCGATCGCGCTGTCGTCGGTGAAGCTTTCGCTCTCGCTCGACCGCAAGAAGAACGCGGTCGAGATCGAGGCCACCTGCAAGACCGTGGGACCGACGGGCGTGGAGATGGAGGCACTGACCGCCGTGTCGGTCGCGGCGCTGACCGTCTACGACATGTGCAAGGCCGCCGACCGCGCCATGCGCATCACCGACATCAGCCTGGTCAAGAAGACCGGCGGCAAGTCCGGCGACTACGAGGCCCAATGATCTCGGTCGCGGAAGCGCTGCAGCGCGTGCTGACCGGCGCCAAGCCGCTCGGCGCCGAACAGGTCGGCTTGGCCGAGGCGCTCGGCCGCACGCTGGCCGAAGACGTGCGCGCGCGGCGCACCCAGCCGCCCGCCGCCATGTCGGCCATGGACGGCTATGCCGTGCGCGGCGCGGACGTGGGCCGGCTGCCCGCCACCTTGACGCAAGTGGGCAGCGTGCCGGCGGGCAAGAATTATCCGCATGCGCTGAAAGCCGGCGAATGCGTGCGCATCTTCACCGGCGCGCCCTTGCCCGAGGGCGCCGACACGATCGTGATCCAGGAAGACACCGAGGTTTCCGGCGACCGCATCACCATGACGAACGCGCTTTCAGGCAAGCATGTGCGCAAGGCCGGCATCGACTTCCGCGAGGGCGACGTCGTGTTGCGCGCAGGCCGCGTCCTGACGCCGCGCGATATCGGCTTGGCCGCCGCCGCCAACTGGCCGTGGCTTTCGGTCGCGCGCCGTCCACGCGTCGCCATCCTGCCCACGGGCGACGAGGTGGTGATGCCGGGCGATCCCATCGGCCCGAACCAGATCGTCTCCTCGAACGGCCCGGCCCTGGCCGCCTTTGTGCGCGCGTGCGGCGGCGAGCCCCTGCTCATGGGTGTGGCGCCCGACGAGGCCAACGCACTCCAAGCCATGGTCGCGGCCGCGCGCGGCGTGGACCTTCTGGTCACCACGGGTGGCGCCTCGGTCGGCGAGCACGATTTGGTGCGCGATGCGTTGGCCGCGGAAGGCATGACGCTCGATTTCTGGAAGATCGCCATGCGGCCGGGCAAGCCGCTGATCTTCGGCCGCCTCGGCGCGGTGCCGGTGCTGGGCCTGCCGGGCAATCCGGTCTCGACCATCGTCTGCGCCGCGCTGTTCCTGCGCCCCTTGCTCGACGCCCTTCTCGGCGCCGTGCGGCCGGCGGCCGAAGCAAACCCGACCGCGAAGCTGGCCCAGCCCCTCACTGCCAACGACCAGCGGCAGGATTACATCCGCGCCACCCTGTCGCGCGACGCCACGGGCGCCCTTACGGTCGCGCCGTTTCCGCTCCAGGATTCCTCCATGGTCTCGGTGCTGGCCCGCGCGGACGCGCTCATCGTCCGCAAACCGTCCGAACCCGCCGCGAAGGCGGGCGATCTGGTCGAGATCCTGCCCCTCGGCAACGGCGCGCTCGGCATTTAGCGACCGCCCGACCCGGGCAAAATTGTCCACAGGAAAGGCTTGACCGGCATCGAGAACCAAACTAGAACATGGGCGCCTGTTTAGGTTTTGTTCTAGATATAGGGGGCTCGCCGAGGCGAGTTATCCACATGCTGACACGGAAGCAAAACGAGCTGCTGCTCTTCATCAATCAGCGCATCAAGGACGGCGGCGTTTCGCCCTCCTTCGACGAGATGAAGGAAGCCCTGGGTCTGAAATCGAAATCCGGCATCCACCGGCTCATCACGGGGCTTGAGGAGCGCGGCTTCATCCGCCGCCTGGCCCACCGTGCCCGGGCGCTGGAGGTGCTGCGCCTGCCCGAAACCGCCGCCCATCACGGCAATCACGGCCACAAAAGCGCCGACGTCCACGGCTTCAAGCCCAATGTCATCAAAGGACAATTCAAGGCCGCTCCGCGCGCCGTCGTGGCCGAGGCCGTCAGCGCCGTCGATTTGCCCCTCTACGGCAAGATCGCGGCCGGCAATCCGATCGAAGCCCTCCGTGACAGCAACGCCTCCGTCGCCGTTCCGGCCAGCCTTCTCGGCCGCGGCGAATACTACGCGCTGCAGGTGGACGGCGATTCGATGATGGAAGCCGGCATCTTCGACGGCGACACGGCGATCATCGAGCGCGGCGACGTGGCCGACAACGGCCAGGTCGTGGTGGCGGTGGTGGACGAGGACGAGGTCACCTTGAAGCGCCTGCGTCGCAAGGGCGACTCGGTCGCGCTCGAGCCCGCCAACGCCCGCTACGAGACGCGCATCTTCGGCCCCGACCGGGTCAAGATCCAAGGCCGCCTGGTCGGCCTGATGCGCAAGTATTGAACGCGCGCAACCGGCTTTCATTCTGCGGCGCCGCGTTCACACGCGGCGCCGTTTCTATTTGATACTCACGCGCCTTATGCTGAGCGCCAATCACCGGAGGACTCGTGATGAAAAAGACGGCGAGCTTTGTCGGTCTGGGTATCGCGCTGGGCGCCGCCATCGGCGCCGCGACCGGCACCCCGGCCGTGGGAGTTGCGTTGGGGCTGGTGTTCGGCGCCGCGCTCAGTGTGGCAAGAATCAAACGGAATGCGCCGCGCAGCACCTAAAAGCTTGCGCGCTCCTGTTCTGGCCGCAGCGCTTATATTGGTGCGCTCTGACGTGAGAGCTCGCCCGACAGCATGACTATAGGTCGTTGCAAACTTTGCGGTGAGGTCCGCGGACTAATACAAGCGCATGTAATACCGCGCTCATTTTTTCGCGTTTCGATGGACGGCGAGACTGCGTCAGCAATTATCGGGACAAAGCCAGGCTTTCGCCCTATTCGCTCTCCTAACGGAGTCTATGACCCTGAAATTGTTTGTCGCGAATGCGAAGATGATTTCAGTAAGTGGGACGACTACGCGTACAAATTTCTAATTGAAAAATCACGCGGCACCTGTACCGAGGATACTTCAGAGCACACGTCGTTCGAGAACATAGATTACGATAAGTTAAAATTGTTTTGCCTATCATTGCTCTGGCGCGCTGGTGTTTCTCAACAAGAGTTTTATCGGGCGGTTAGGTTAGGCTCACACGAAGAACGACTTCGGGGAATGATTCGCACTAAGAATCCTGGGACGGCCGACCAATATTCGGTTGTTTTTGGTCGCTACACCGGTCCCCGTATGGCCAAAAAACTGATCCGACCGACGCACCATCACGCCGCCTCACGATGATAGTAGCGCAGGAGCCCACCCAATCGCTCGCGGCACTGCACAGGCCCCTCGCGCTGACGCTCTCTCGCCAGAGGAAACAGCAGGATGTTGCCCTTCCCCTGGTGGTTCCGCTCGGTGTGGAAATGGTCGACGTATTCGCTCAGCGCCCGCCGCAACGAGCGCTCGCCGAACAGGATCACCTTCGACAGGCACTCCTCCTTGACCGACCTGACCCAGCGTTCCGCGTAGGCATTCAGGTTCGGACTGCGCGCCGGCAGCGCGAGCGGTTCAACCCGGCCTGACACAAGGATGGCCCGGAATGATCGGGTGAACTTGGTGTCGCGATCGTGCAGGAGATAGCGACAATCCCGCAGCGCGCCACAATCGTCCATGGTCGCGTTCCGGGCGATTTGCTTCATCCACGCCTCATTCGGATGAACGGTGATCCCGGCGATATCCACCCGGCGGCTCTCGAGATGGATGAAGAACAGAACGTAGTAGGTCACCAGCCCACGCAGCGTCAGCACCTCGGCCGTGAAGAAGTGTGCACGGCGG
>JAPLOM010000047.1:10264-26518 GCA_026400755.1 Alphaproteobacteria bacterium | reverse complement strand
CTTGCAGGCAAGTCCGGCTTGACCGCGCGCGCGCCGGAGATAAGACTGCGCGTAAGACAGATTGCAGGCCGCAAGGCCGTCACTCGCAATCATTCGAAAGCGCGGAATTCAAGGGCTCCGCGCCGAAAAAAACCAGGGAGGATTTCATGCCCGCCGTTTCCATGACGGTGAACGGGAAGAAGGTGTCTGCGGATGTCGAGCCGCGTACGCTTCTCGTCCATTACCTGCGCGAACATCTCGGCCTGACCGGCACCCATGTCGGTTGCGACACGAGCCAGTGCGGCGCCTGCGTCGTCCATATCGATGGCGAGTCGGTGAAAAGCTGCACGGTTCTGGCCGCGCAGGCCGAAGGCGCCAAGGTCATGACGATCGAGGGCTTGGCCGACGGCGACAAGCTGCATCCCATGCAGGAAGCCTTCCGCGAGCATCACGCGCTCCAATGCGGCTTCTGCACGCCCGGCATGGTGATGAGCGCCATCGACCTGGTGAAGCAGAACAAGAATCCGAGCGAAAAAGAAATTCGCGAGTGGCTGTCGGGAAACCTCTGCCGCTGCACCGGATACCACAACATCGTAAAGGCGATCGCGGCGGCGGCTCAGACGATGCGGAGTTGAGGTCATGTCCGCCACAGGCATCGGCGCCCCGGTCCGTCGGGTCGAGGATTTTCGATTTCTGACGGGACGCGGCACCTATACGGACGACCTGAACCAACCCAACCAGACGCACGCCTACATCCTGCGCTCGCCCCACCCGCACGCGCGGATCAAGGGCATCAAGACGGCCAAGGCCGCGAAAGCCAAAGGTGTCATCGCGGTTTTGACCGGCGCGGACGTCGTGAAGGACGATCTCGGCGGCCTTCCTTGCGGCTGGCAGGTGACCGACCGGCACGGCAAGCCGATGGTGGAACCTCCCCACCCCATTCTGGTCTCGGACGTGGTGCGTCATGTCGGCGATCAAGTTGCCGTGGTGATCGCGGAAACCCACCAGCAGGCGCGGGACGCGGCTGAACTGATCGAGGTCGACTATCAGGTCCTGCCCTCTGCCACCTCGACGGCCAACGCGGCGAAAAAGGGTGCGGCCCTTGTCTGGGACCAAGCGCCCAACAACCTTTGCTACGACTGGACGCTGGGCGACGAGCAGGCCGCCAACGCAGCCTTCACTAAGGCCAAACACGTCGCCAAGGTCGATATCGTCAATAACCGCCTGATCCCGAACGCGATGGAGCCCCGCGCCGCCGTCGGTATTTACGACACGGCCAAGGATCACTACACGCTTCACACCACCAGCCAGAACCCCCACGTCATCCGGCTATTGATGTCGGCTTACGTGCTCAAGCTGCCCGAACACAAGGTGCGTGTGAATGCGCCCGATGTGGGCGGCGCCTTCGGCTCCAAAATTTTTCATTACGCCGAGGAAGCCATCGTCACCTGGGCGGCGAAAAAAGTCCGCCGCCCGGCCAGATCGACCGCGGAACGAAGCGAATCCTTCATGTCGGACGCGCACGGCCGCGATCACGTGACCCATGCGGAACTCGCCATCGACGCGAACGGCAAGTTCCTGGCCATGAAGGTCTACACGATCGCGAACATGGGCGCCTATCTGTCCACCTTCGCGCCGTGCGTTCCAACCTATCTCTATGCCTTGCTGCTCGCGGGCACATACACCACGCCCACGATCTTCTGCGAGGTGAAGGCCGTGTTCACGAACACGGTGCCGGTCGACGCATATCGCGGCGCGGGCCGGCCCGAGGCCACCTATGTCGTTGAGCGCATCGTCGACGAGGCCGCCAAGGTCACCGGCATCGACCCGGCGGAGATCCGCCGGCGCAACTTCATTCCGCGCGACGCCTTCCCCTACCAGACGCCAGTCGTCGTCCAATACGACAGCGGCGACTACCAGAGCACCCTCGACATGGCGCTCAAGCAGTCCGACTACGCCGGCTTCGAGAAACGCAGGGCGGATTCGGCCAAGCGGGGCAAGCTGCGCGGCATCGGCCTGTCGACCTACATCGAGGCCTGCGGCATCGCGCCCAGCGCCGTGGTGGGCTCGGTCGGCGCGCGCGCGGGTCTTTACGAATCGGCCCTGATCCGCGTCCATCCGACGGGCTCGGTCACCGTCCTGACCGGCTCGCACAGTCATGGCCAAGGTCACGAAACGACCTTCGCCCAACTTGTGTCGGAACGCATGGGCGTCGAGTTCAAGAACATCGAGATCGTCCACGGCGACACCGACAAGATCCCGTTCGGCATGGGCACCTACGGCTCGCGCTCTCTGGCTGTCGGCGGCTCCGCCATGGTCAAGGCGATGGATAAGATCATCGCCAAGGGCAAGAAGATCGCCGCCCACCTGCTCGAGGCCGCCGAAGCGGATATCGAGTTCAAGGATGGCGTCTTCTCCGTCGCCGGTACGGACAAGAAGAAAGCGTTGGCCGAGATCGCCGGCGCGGCCTATGTGCCCCACAACTATCCGATCAACGAACTGGAGCCGGGCCTCGAGGAACAGGCGTTCTACGACCCCTCGAACTTCACCTTCCCAGGCGGATGCCACGTGGCCGAGGTCGAGATCGACCGCGACACCGGCATTGTCGAAATGGTGAACTTCGTCGCGGTCGATGACGTCGGTCGCGTCATCAACCCGATGATCGTCGAAGGCCAGGTCCACGGCGGCGTCGCCCAAGGATTGGGCCAGGCACTGCTGGAAGGCTGCGTCTATGACGCGGACGGCCAGCTCATCACCGGCTCGTACATGGACTACACCATGCCGCGCGCCGACCACCTGCCGCCGCTCAAGGTCAGCACCCACAACACGCTATGCACGCACAATCCGTTGGGCGTGAAAGGCGTCGGCGAAGTCGGCGCGATCGGCTCACCGGCCGCGATCATGAACGCCGTCCACAATGCCTTGGCGCCGCTGGGCGTCCGGGAAATCCAGATGCCGGCGACGTCGGAACGGGTCTGGCGGGCCATCCATGGCGCCCGCCGCGCCGCCGAATAGACAGAAGGGGACAACCATGTACGCTTTCAATTATCACCGCGCGAAGACCGTCGCCGACGCGCTCAAGCTTTATAAGAAGGCCGAGGACCCGAAATTCCTGGCTGGCGGTCACACGCTGATCCCGACGCTGAAGCAGCGCCTTGCGCGTCCTTCCGACCTGATCGACATCAGCGGCATCGCCACGCTGAAGGGCATCAAGGTCAGCAAGACCGCGGTCACCATCGGCGCGCTGACCCCGCACGTCGAGGTCGCGACGTCCTCCGCCGTTAAGAAGGCCATCCCCGCCCTCGCCGCCTTGGCCGAGGAGATTGGCGACCCTCAGGTTCGTCATCGCGGCACGATGGGTGGCTCCGTCGCCAATAGCGACCCGGCGGCCGATTATCCCGCCGCCGTGCTGGGCCTCGGCGCCACGATCGAGACCAACGCGCGCAAGATTGAAGCCGACAAGTACTTCAAGGGCGTCTTCGAAACCGCGCTGAAGGAAGGCGAGATCCTGACCAAGATCAGCTTCCCGGTGCCCGAGAAAGCCGGCTATGTGCGCTTCGACCAACCGGCGTCGCGCTTTGCGCTGGTCGGCGTCTTCGTCGCCAAGTTCAAGAGCGGTGTCCGCGTGGCCGTCACCGGCGCGGGAGCCTGCGCTTTCCGCGTGCCAGCCATGGAGAAGGCTCTCAACGCCAAGTTCGCGCCCGAGTCTTTGGAGGGGATCACGGTTCCCGCCGACGACCTGAACTCGGACATCCACGGCAGCGCCGAATACCGCGCGCACCTGATCACCGTGATGGCCAAGCGGGCGGTCGCCGCGGCCAAATAAGACATCCGCTCGCGGGCGGAAAAACTACTTTGAATTGCGGAAAAGGCAGGGGAAATTCCCCTGCCTTCTTCGTTTTTGGGTATTCTTCCCTCCTCCCTATTTCGCGAGAGAATTCCAGCCCATGGCCGTCCGCGTTCCCGAGTCCGTCGACGACACGCTTTCGCTTTTGACCAAGGCCGACTATGTCGCCGACCGCAGCCTGGCCACGGCGGCGTTCCTGGCGCTCAAGCTCAACCGCCCCCTGTTCCTTGAGGGCGAAGCCGGCGTCGGCAAGACCGAAATCGCCAAGGTGCTGGCCAAGACGCTGGGGCGCAAATTGCTGCGCCTGCAATGCTACGAAGGCCTGGACGTGGCCTCGGCCGTGTACGAGTGGAACTACTCGCGCCAGATGATCGAGATCCGCATGGCAGAGGCCGGCGGCGGCGTCGACCGTGAACAGTTGGGCACCGACATCTTCGACAAGCGCTTTCTGATCGAGCGCCCGTTGCTCCAGGCGCTGGAGCCGACTGCGGGCGGCGCGCCGGTCCTCTTGATCGACGAGTTGGACCGCGCCGACGAGCCGTTCGAGGCCTACCTGCTCGAAGTTCTGTCCGATTATCAGATCACGATTCCCGAGCTGGGCACCATCAAGGCCGAGAAGCCGCCCATCGTCGTCATCACCTCGAACCGCACGCGTGAGATCCACGACGCGCTTAAGCGCCGTTGTTTCTACCACTGGGTCGACTACCCGGACGCCGCGCGAGAGTTGCGCATCCTGCGGATCAAAGTGCCCCACGCGGCGGAAGAGTTGTCGCGGCAGGTGGTCCACTTCATCCAGCATTTGCGGAAGATGGATTTATTCAAGCTGCCGGGTATTGCCGAGACCATCGACTGGACCCAGGCGCTTACCCAGCTCGACGTCCTGGCGCTGGACCCGGAAGTGATTAACGACACGGTCGGCGCCCTGCTCAAGTACCAGGACGACATCGCCAAGATCCGCGGCAGCAAGGCGGCGGAAATTCTGGAACAGGTGAAGGCCGAGATCGCGGCGGCCGGAGCGGCCTGAGATGGCCGGGCCCGAACTGCCGGAGATTCCGACCGGCGGCAAGCTGGTCGATAACATCATGCATTTCGCCCGCGCCTTGCGCGCGGCGGGCTTGCCCATCGGTCCCGGAAAGGTGATCGAGGCCCTGCGTGCGGTGGAAACCGTGGGCATCTCCAACCGCAGCGATTTCTATTGGGCACTTCACGCCGTCTTCGTAAATCGGCGCGACCAGCGCGAGATGTTCGATCAGGCCTTCCATGTCTTCTGGCGCAATCCCCAGATCCTCGAACGGATGATGTCGCTGATCCTGCCTAATCTGGACATTCCCGAAACCGTCCGGGGCGAGGAACTGAGCCGCCGCATTGCTGACGCGCTGCGCATCGGCGCCGAAGGCAAGACCGAAGAAGAACGGGAGAAGGAGCCGGAGATCGAAGTCGACGCGGTGATGACCTATTCCGACCGCGAGATGCTGCAGAAGCAGGACTTCGAGAAGATGTCGCTGGCCGAGATTTCCGACGCCAAAGCCGCGATCAAGAAGATGCGGTTGCCGGTCATGGACGTGCCGACGCGGCGCTTCCGCCCCCGCGCTTCCGGGGCGCGTCTGGACATGCGCGCCACCTTGCGCGCTTCGCTGCGTTCGGGACCGCACGGCATCGAGCTGAAGCGGCGGGAGCACCGTACGCGCCGCCCACCTCTGGTCATCCTATGCGACATCTCGGGTTCGATGAGCCGCTATTCCCGCATGCTGCTGCATTTCATGCATGCGGTGACCAATGACCGCGACCGGGTGCACACGTTCCTGTTCGGCACGCGTCTGACCAACGTCACCCGCCATCTGCGCCACCGCGACGTGGACGTGGCGCTGGAGCGTGTGGGCGAGGCCGTGGGCGACTGGGCCGGCGGCACGCGCATCGGCGTCTGCCTGTCCGACTTCAACCGTTACTGGTCCCGGCGCGTCCTGGGCCAGGGCGCGGTCGTGATCTTCATCACCGACGGGCTGGACCGGGACGCGGGCGAAGGGCTGGCGCACGAGATCGAACGGCTGCACAAATCCTGCCGCCGCCTGATCTGGCTGAACCCCCTGTTGCGTTATGATGGATTCGAACCCAAATCACTGGGCATGCGGGCGATCCTGCCCCATGTGGACGAATTCCGCCCGGTCCATAATTTGGAGAGTCTTGGCGCCCTGGCCGAAGCGCTCAGCCGCGAAGGCCCCCGCCGGCAACAAGGAGTGACGCGATGGCTAGCAACGATGCAGTGAGCCACGAGGACATCCTGGGCGCTGTCGACGCATGGCTGAAGAGCGGCAAGGACGTGGCCCTGGCCACGGTCGTCACCACCTGGGGCTCGTCGCCCCGTCCGGTGGGCAGTCAATTGGCAGTGGATCAGACGGGCGCCATGATCGGCTCGGTGTCCGGCGGCTGTATCGAAGGCGCCGTCGTGCAGGAGGCCCTTGCCGCCATCAAGGACGGCAAGCCGCGCCTGCTCGATTTCGGCATCAGCAACGAACAGGCCTGGGAAGTCGGCTTGGCCTGCGGCGGCAAGGTGCAGGTCTATGTGGAGCGCGTCGGATGAAACGCGCCGTTCTCGATCGGCTTCAAGCCGCGCGTGCGGCCAAGCGCCCGGTGGCGCTGGCCACCGACGTGAAGACAGGCGCTCAGGCCCTTCTCGACGACAAAGATGTTTCGGGCGACCTATCTCTTTCATCCGGGGCGCTCGCGGCGGTGAAGAAGGCATTGACCGACGACAAGAGCGGCATGGCCGAAACCGAGGCCGGCGCTTTGTTCGTCCAGGTCTTCAACCCGCCGTTGCGCATGGTGGTCGTTGGCGCGGTCCATATCGCCCAGGCGCTAGCGCCCATGGCGGCCCTCACGGGCTATGAGGTCGTGATCGTCGATCCACGCCGTGCCTTCGCGACCGATGCGCGGTTTCCCAACACCGAAGTTACGACGGAGTGGCCGGATGACGCGCTCGCGCGCCTAAAGCCCAACCGGCGCACGGCCATCGTCACCCTGACCCACGATCCCAAGATCGACGATCCGGCCCTGCAGGCCGCCCTCAAGTCCGATGCCTTTTACGTCGCGGCCTTGGGCAGCAAGAAGACCCATGCCGCGCGCCTGTCGCGCCTGAAAGAGGCCGGTTTCGACGAGGCCGCCATAGGTCGCATCCATGGGCCCGCGGGCCTATCCATCGGGGCCAAATCGCCCGCCGAGATCGCCCTGTCGATCATGGGTCAGGCGACTCAGATTCTGCACGGCCGGGACGCCGGATGAAATTCGGCGATCTTCCGCTGGCCGAGGCCGAAGGCGCGATCCTGGCCCATAGCTTGGCGCTACCCGGCGCCAACGGCGAAACGCGCGGCCCCGTATTCAAGAAAGGCCGCCGTCTGTCCGCCGAGGATGTACGGGCGCTCGCCACTGCCGGCTACGCCTCCGTCACGGCGGCCCGGCTGGGACCGGACGACATTCATGAAGACGAAGCCGCCGCCATCCTGGCCGCCGCCGTTGCCGGGGCGCATCTCGATCAAGGCAAGGCTTTCACCGGCCGCGCGAACCTGTTCGCTGCGGCGCGCGGCATCGCGGTCATGGACCGCGCGCGCCTGGATCAGGTCAACCTACTCGACGAGGCCATCACAGTCGCCACCCTGCCGCCCTATGCGGTCGTGGACGCCAAGCAGATGGTCGCCACGGTCAAGATCATCCCCTTCGCCGCACCCCGCGCCACGGTCGAACGCGCGACCGCGATCGCCCGCGAGGGCGGCCCGTTGATCCGCATCGCGCCGTTCCGCGGCCGCGACGTGGCGCTGATCCAGACCCGCCTGCCCGGCCTCAAGGCCTCGGTGTTGGACAAGACGGTCGCGATCGTGCGCGGCCGCTTGGAAGCGCTCGGCAGCCGCCTCATCGACGAAACGCGTTGCCGCCACGATGTGACGGAACTACGCCAAGCGATCGACAAAGCCGCCCAAAAGGGCGCCGCCCTGATCCTGATCGCGGGCGCATCAGCCATCACCGACCGGCGCGACGTGGTGCCCACCGCCATCGAGGCATCGGGCGGCAGCATCGATCATTTCGGTATGCCGGTGGACCCGGGAAATCTTCTGCTGCTGGCCCATCGCGGCGAGACGCCGGTGCTCGGCCTGCCCGGCTGCGTACGATCGCCCAAGTTCAACGGCTTCGATTGGGTTCTGCAGCGCTTGCTGGCCGACATTTCGGTGACCGGCCGCGACGTCATGCTGATGGGCGCCGGCGGCCTGTTGAACGAAATTCCCTCCCGCCCCATGCCACGCGAGAACATCGAGGCCGAGAACAACGATATCCAGCGTGCGCCGCGCATCGCGGCACTGGTGCTAGCCGCCGGCATGTCCCGGCGCATGGGACCGACGAACAAACTTCTGACCGCAGTCGAAGGCGTGCCCATGGTGATCCGCGCAGTCGACGCCTCTCTGTCGTCGAAAGCAGGACCGGTCATCGTGGTGACCGGGCACGAGGCCGAGCGCGTGAAGGAAACGCTGGGCCGCAAGCGGAAGGTCACCATCGTCCACAACCTGGACTATGCGCAGGGCCTCAGCGCCAGCCTGGCGCGGGGTCTGGCCGCCGTGCCGGCCGAATGCAACGGCGTCTTGATTTGCCTCGGCGATATGCCGCGCGTCCGCGCCACCCATCTCGACCGGCTGATCGACGCGTTCAATCCGCTGGAAGGCCGTTCCATTTGTGTGCCGACTTATCAGGGTAAGCGCGGCAACCCCGTCCTGTTCGCCCGGCGGTTCTTCGCCGAGATGGCGTCGGTCGCAGGCGATGTCGGCGCGCGCCACCTGATCGGCGAGCACGGTGACCAAGTGGCCGAAATCGAGATGGGCGATTCCGGCGTCCTGCTGGATGTCGATTCGCCCGAGGCCCTGGCGGCATTGACCGCGGTCAAGACAGCCTAGCCCGATGGACGATCAGCTCTACCAGGCCGCCATTGTTGGCCTCGCCCGCGCGGCTCACGGCAAGGGCCGCCTCGAAGCGCCCGACGGCAGCGCAACGGTCGACAACCCCCTGTGCGGCGACCGCATCACGATCGACGTACGAATGGACGGTGAGCGCGTGGCGGCGGTCGGCCACCAAGTCCGTGGCTGCCTCTTGTGCGAAGCGGCCGCATCCGTGATCGGCGCGCACGCTGCCGGTGCGACGCGCGCCGAGTTGACCGCTGCGTCCGATACCGCCAAGGCGATGCTGACGGGCGCCGACGCTGCCCCGCCGCAGTGGCCGGAGCTAGGCGCCTTCGCCCCGGTGCGCGCCCATCGCAGCCGTCACAGCTGCGTCCTTCTGCCGTTCGAGGCTCTGACCAAAGCCTTGGTCGCCGCCGAATAACCGCGGCAGACGAGCCACGGCGGTTCGTTTATCGTCCCTGCCATGGACGCGCGCGAGGGCTGGGTCGTTGTGCGACAGGCGAGACTTTTCACGAGTCTCGTGCTGTTCACCTATATCGCCACACATTTGCTGAACCATGCCGCCGGCATCGTCTCGCTCGATGCGGCGGAAGCCACGCGCGTCTGGTTCCTTTGGCTATGGCGCAACGCCGTGGGCACCACTCTGCTCTACGGTTCGCTTCTGACCCATTTGTGCCTCGCTTTATGGGCCGTCTACCGCCGGCGCAGCCTGCGCATGCCGCCCTGGGAGGCCGCGCAGCTTCTGCTCGGCCTGTCCATCCCGCCCCTCCTGATCGATCACATCATCGGGACTCGGGGACTGCACCAGGAAAGCGGCCTCGACGACACTTACACATACGTCACCTACGTGCTGTGGACGCTGGCGCCGTGGAAAGGCATCGAGCAGATGGCCGTCATCACGGTCGCCTGGCTGCACGGCTGCATCGGTCTCCATTTCTGGCTACGGCTCAAGCCGTGGTACCGCCACGCCGTGCCGCTCGCGTACGCCACGGCCCTCCTGCTGCCGACCCTCGGCGTGGCCGGCTTCATCGCCATGGGCCGGGAGGTCGCGGACCTGGCGCAAAGCTCTTCATGGCGCAAACAAGCAGTCGCCGATTACCGGCTGGACGATCAAGCACTGCTTCAGCAGGCGGGAGACGCCAGCAATATGGCGCTCGGCATCTTCGTCGGGCTGCTGCTCTTCACGCTTCTGGCGCGCTGGCTGCGCGCCTGGTGGGCTCGCCGGCACGGGCTTGTGCGCATCACCTATCCCGCGAACCAGGTGGTCACGATCCATCCCGGCACCAGCGTGCTGGAGGCCAGCCGCAACGCACGGATTCCCCATGCCTCGGTGTGCGGCGGACGCGGCCGGTGCTCGACCTGCCGCGTGCGAATCAGCGTCGGCGTCGACGCCCTTCCCGCCGCGAGCGACGAGGAGAAGCGCGTCCTGACGCGCGTTGGCGCCGCGCCCAACGTGCGCCTTGCCTGCCAGCTCCGGCCCACGGCCGACCTGGCTGTGGTGCCGCTTCTGCCGCCCTCGGCCACAACTGCGGATACCGTCACGCGCCAGAAACACCTGCGTGGCGAGGAACGCGAGGTGGCCATCCTGTTCGCCGACCTACGCGGCTTCACGCGCCTGTCCGAAGGACGCCTGCCCTATGATTTGGTCTTCGTCCTGAACCGCTACTTCGAGGCAATGGGCCAGGCCGTCGAGCACTCGGGCGGCTTGGTCGACAAGTTCATCGGCGACGGCGTCATGGCATTGTTCGGCGTCGATCAGGATCCTGAAACGGCCTGCCGCAACGCATTAGCGGCGGCGCAAGCCATGGCCCAGCGCCTGACCGGACTGAACGAGAGCCTCGCCCACGAGCTAGAGGAGCCATTGCGAATCGGCATCGGCATTCATGTGGGACCGGCCATCGTGGGCGAGATGGGTTATGCCCGCGCGACCTCGGTCACGGCCATCGGCGACGCCGTGAACACGGCAAGCCGATTGGAAGCCCTTACGAAGGAATACGGCGCCCAGCTCGTGGTGTCGGAGGAAATCGCGCGCCGATCGGGCATTTCCCTCGATCAGTTCGACAAACACCATGTCGACATCAGAGGGCGGCGCGAACCGCTGGAGATTCGCGTCATCGTACGGGCAGCCGACTTACCCGGCCGTTGAGCCCGATTACGACGCCTTGCCCTTGCTTTTAAACTTATCGATGGCGTCGCGCAGCTCGCGCTTCTCCACGCAGTTGCGGCAAGCCTTGTCGAGCACGGCCATGCGCGTCTCGGCGCCCGGTAGATTGTCCATCTCAAGATAGAGTTCACCCATGTACTCATTCGCGCCCAGATGGTTGGGGTCGATATCGAGCGCCGTCTCGTAATAGGTCTGCGCCTTCTCCTTCTCGCCCAGCTTCCGGTGCGCATAGCCCAAATAGTTGAACGCATCGGCGTTCTTGGGCTGCTTCGCGACAACCTGCTCCAGCAGCGGTATCGCGCCTTTGTAGTCCTGCGCCTTGATGGCCTTTTCAGCCTTCGTGTAGTCCGAATCGGCTTTGGGCGTGTCCGTGGTGGTGCTGCTGCCCATCGCCAGAGCGACGGTGCCCCAGCCGGCCAGCAACGCGATGGCGGCGATACGAACGATGGCGAGACGCATGGTCGTTCTCCTCGGGCGTGTTCTTCAGGAAAGGAATAACAAACATAGCGGAAAATCGAAATCGCGCCTCATCGGGAGGCATCAATTGTGTGTTACCTAACCGAAAAACCTAAATATAGTACCTTGTAAAATACACCTAAGCGCTCGAAATTCCCCAAATAAATCAATTGACAAGCCTCCTTCTTAGGTGCCTCTTAGGTATAGGGCAAACTTTCGGGTTGGATCCTAAATGTCGCATATCCCGCTCTCGCCCGCGATCGTTGAGACCCTGTCCTCCCCTGCTAAGGGGCAGATCGATTATTGGGATGGCGCACTTCCCGGTTTCGGGATTCGTCTCTCCCAGGGCGGCACGAAATCGTGGGTCGTGATGCTGCGCCGGGAAAAGCGCAAGGTCCGCGTCACCCTCGGCACCTACCCCCAACTGTCGCTTGAGGCGGCGCGCGTGAAAGCGCGTGAGCTGCTCGTACAACAGGCGGATGTCGACCGGACGAGCATGGTCCCGGCAGGCCCCGCCGCAGCGGGTGGCTTTCGCGACGGCTATCGGCCGGCGCCTTCCGGCCGCGATGCCTCCATGGTCACGCGCGAAGCGGACCCCGAGCTGAATCGCACAGCGGCGCGGCTCATTTCCCTGATGGGGAATCTTTTGGATTCCGACACCAGCATCCAAAACAATCCTTTGGGGCGCCGCGCGGCGTCGTTCGAGGAACCGACCGCCCTTCCCTTCCGTGATTCGCGCGTGGTGGCCACAACCCTACCGGAGATGCAGGCACCATCTCCCGCCGCCCAGGCCGCCACTGCCAGCCGCAAGCGGCGCATCCTTCTGGTCGAGGACACCGAGCTAAACCGCTTGGTCACCCTGGCCATGCTCGGAACGGGCAACTATACGGTCGATTCCGCCGCCAGCGGCCTCGAAGCGCTCGATGCCCTCAAGGACGTTCATTACGACCTGGTCTTGATGGACGTCTCCATGCCGAACATGGATGGCTTCGAAGCCACGCGCGCGATCCGCGCCATGGACGGGCCGATGAGCCGGGTTCCGATCGTGGCCATGACGGCACACGCCATGGTCGGCGATCGCGAACGCTGCCTGGCGTCCGGAATGGACGACTATCTGCCGAAGCCTGTCTCCCGCGCCGACCTCTTGGCCAAGGTCGAGCATTTCGTTTCCAACGGACGAAACCCCGAATCGGTGGCTGGCGGCCCGGAGGCCGACCGTGTCATCGACGAGCGGACCCTAGAAGCCTTAACGGCGGACACCAACCCAGACACGTTGCGTGGCCTGGTGGAAACCATGCTGCCCGAGATGAACATGCGCTTGGACGCGATCGAGGCCGGCTGCGCCAACCGCGACGTCGCAGCCGTCGCCCATGGCGCCCATAGCCTAAAAAGCATGGCCGCGACCTTCGGCGCGCGCGCGGTCGAGCGCCTGGCCCAGGCCATCGAGGATCTGGCGCGTTCGGAAAGCCTTGGCGAGGCGGCCAATCTGGTCTCGCCGCTGCGAGCCGCAGCCACGCGCGCCGATGAGGCCCTGCGGAAGTCCCGCTTGAGCGCCTGAGGCCGGCGTTCCGCTAGAAGCGGCCGGAATCCAACGTCAACCCTTCCATGTCGATCTGGGGCTTCTTGCCCTGGATCAGGTCCGCCGTCATGCGCGCGGAACCACAAGCCATCGTCCAGCCGATATGGCCGTGGCCGGTGTTGAGGTGCAGGTTCGCGTACTTGGCCGTTCCTAACAGCGGCGGCCCATCCGGCGTCATCGGCCGCAGACACGCCCAGTAATTGGGCTTGGACCAGTCGCAAGCGTTCGGGAACATCTCGCGCGCGGTCTTGAGAATCGCCGAGAAGTCCGAGGGCTTAAAATCGGTCTTGTAACCGGCGAACTCGGCCTTGCCGCCGCAGCGGAATGTGTCGCCGTACTTGCCCCAAGCGACCAGGAGATCCTCGTCGATGCCGCCGACCGAGGGCGTCAGGTTGCTGCCGTTGCAGGGGAACGACACGGTGTAGCCCTTGATCGGGTAAATCGGCAGGTCGACGCCGACCGAGCGTGAGATCTTCGGGCTAAAACTGCCGAGCGACAGGACATAGTTGTCGGCGGTGAACTCGCCCTTGTCCGTGATCACGGCCTCGACCTTGCCGTTGCCGGCCTTCATGCCCTTCACGTTCGTGTTGTACTGGAACTTGACGCCCAGCTTGGCGGCCTCGGCGCCGAGTTTGCGCGTGAAGACGCGCGCGTCGCCGCTGGCGTCGGTCGGGCAATAGAGCGCGCCAACATAAAGCTGCTTCACGGGGTCGAAAGCCGGCTCGATGCGCGCGGCCTCGTCGCGATTCTTCAGCTCCAGCTTGATGCCGTTGTCGGTCAGGAACTTGGACGCCGCCGCAGCCTGGTCCATATGGGCCTGGTCGCGGAACATGTAGAGCAAGCCTTTCTGCAGATCGTCGAACTCCAGCTTCAGCTCGCTCTTGAGCTGGGCCATGAGCTGTTCGCTGTACTTGCAGATGCGCAGCTTCCGCATCGTGTTCACGCGGTAGCGTTCGGCCGTGCAGTTCTTGAGGAACTTCAGACTCCACAGATAGAGGCGCGGATCGAGGCCCAGGCGGAAAATCAGCGCCGCATCCTTGTCCCACAAGGAACGCAGCAGGATCTTGGGCGCGCGCGGCGATGCCCAAGCGAAGGCATGGGCCACGGCCAGGAGGCCCGCGTTCTGGAAACTGGTCTCCATGGCCAGTTCAGGCTGGCGTTCGATGACGGTCACGTCGTGCCCGTCCTTGGCCAGGTAATAGGCCGTTGTCGTGCCCACCACACCGCCACCCATCACGATTGTCCGCATTCAGAGCCCCCGTTTATCGATCATGGATCGCTCAGCGCCGGCCGGCGCCCACGAACCGCCATGCATCCTGTTTACCCGCGCGCGTCGCGGCAAGGCAACAAAGCGCCTCCTCGACCAAGCGGGCAGCCAGAAGGCTGGTCGTGCCGCTCCTGGTGTCAAAATCGGGCGAGACTTCGACCACGTCGAAGCCACAAAACCCGTCGCGGGCGACCGTGCGGACGCCCGTGATGATCTCCCGGCTGGTCAGGCCGCCGGGCTCGGGACTGTTGGTGCCCGGCGCATAAGCCGGGTCGACGGAATCGATATCGACGCTGATATACGGAGGACGGCCATCCGGCGCGGCGATTTTCAATGCCTCGGCCGCGACGGCATCCATGCCGCGCGCCTCGACCTCGGCAATCGGAAACACCCGGATGCCAAGCTCGCGCGAAAGCGGCGTCCACTCGGGCAGGTTGCGGGGACCTTTCGCGCCGATGATGACGACGCGGCGCGAATCGACTTCCGGAATCTCGCAAATACGTTTGACCGGTGACGCGCGAGTCAAACGGTCGCCATTGAGCGCTTCGGACAGGTCCAGATGCGTGTCGAAGACGATGACGCCCAGCGGACCGCCCACCTTCGCCGCCACCGCCCGGACCGCGGGATAGGTCACGCCATGATCGCCGCCCAACATGAACGGCACGGCTCCGGCCTCCTGGATGGCCGCGAAACGGCGCTCCAGCCGCGCATAGCTCTCGGGCGTGTCGCCGGGCACCACGTCCACGTCGCCGCAATCGACCATGCGGACATGGTCGAAGGCGTTCATGTCCCAATCGTAATTATAGCCGCCGAACAAAAGCGAGAATTTGCGGATTTCCTGAGGCGCTCGGCGGGTGGCGCCGCCGCGATAGGTGGCGATGCCGTCATAGGGCATGCCAATGACCACCGCATCGGCCTTGAGGCCGGTGAGCGACGGCACATAAGGCACCGCCATGAACGGCGGTACGTCACCATAGATCTTGGGAACGCCGCCGGGTTGCAGGTTCTCGCGCTTCTCGGCCATCCGCCGCCGTCCTAGCCGCGCGCCAACGTGAGGCCTTCCATGTCGATCTCCGGCTTGCGCCCGGCGATCACATCGACCACGGCGCGCGCCGCGCCGCAGGCCATGGTCCAGCCCGCTGCGCCGTGGCCCACGTTGACGTGAAGATTGCGGTAGCGCGTCGGCCCCAGGATCGGCGGGCCACCCGGCGTCACGGGGCGCAAGCAGGCGTAATAGGTCGGGTTGGCATAATCGGCACCCTGCGGGAACAGGTCGCGCGCAACCTTGAAGACGCCTTTGTACTGCTCGGGCGAATAGCTTTTGTCGCGGCCCGCGAACTCGGCCTTGCCGCCCACACGCAGCTTGTCGCCCAAACGCGCGAAGGCGACCAGATTATCCTCTTCGATGATGCCCACCGTGGGCGCGCCGTTATAGCCCCGGGTCGAGACATTCATCGTATAGCCCTTGATCGGATAGATGGGCAGACGGATGCCCACGGAACGGGCCAGTTCGGTGCTCTCCAAACCAAGCGCCAGCACGACGCAATCGGCATCCAGGTCACCCTTATCGGTCCGGACACCCGTGATGCGATCCCCTTCCCGCTTCAGCCCGGTGACCGCGGTGTTCAAGCGGATGTCGACGCCCTTGTCGCGGCACAGCTTGGCCAGGTTGCGGGTGAAGATCAGCGCGTCGCCCGCGCCGTCGATCGGCGCAAACATTCCGCCCGCGATCTTGTCCTTGGACACACCCAGCGCGGGCTCGATCTCCACGCACTGATCCCTGGTCACCTCTTCGAGCGGCAACCCGTGCTCCTTCAGCAGGTTCCACGCCGCCACGCCATGCTCCAGCGTCTTTTGGGTGCGGAACAGGTAAAGGATGCCTTTGTCGTTGCCGTCGTATTCGATTCCGGTCTTGTCGCGCAGCACGCGCAGCTGTTCCACGCCGTACTTCATCACGCGCATGATACGCAGCGTGTTCTCGCGGTATTTCTCGGCCGTGCAGTTGCGCAGAAACTCGACACCCCAGCG
>JAPLOM010000047.1:0-10190 GCA_026400755.1 Alphaproteobacteria bacterium | reverse complement strand
GCCAGAACTCTGGTTCCGTCCGGATGCGGAAGCGCAGGACCGGATCGTCCTGGAACAGGGATTTGATCAGCGTCTTGGGCGCTGCCGGCGAGGCCCAGGCCTGGGAATGGCCGGGCGCCAGAAGCGCGCCGTTCTGGAAACTGGTTTCGAGGCCTGTCTCCTCGCGGCGTTCGAGGACGGTGACCTGATGGCCTTCCTGCGCCAGATACCAGGCCGTGGTGACCCCGATGATACCGCCGCCCATGACAATGGTTTTCATGGCTTCTCCCCCTGACGCAGCCGATCGCCGCGACCGGCGACACTAGCCAAACAGGCCAGTCTTAGCCAACCCCGGCCATGTTGATCGGCCGGCGGACGCTGGCTATGGTCCGCGGTGAAATGGCCAGCAATTCCATAGAAATCCGGCCGATCTCCGGGGCGCTCGGCGCCGAAATCCACGGCGTGGACGTCTCCCAGGATCTGCCCGATCACACGATCGCGGACATCCGCCGCGCCTTCCTCGATCACCTGGTGGTCTTTTTCCACGACCAGGACATCAACTCCAAGCAGTTCCTGGCCTTCGCCCGGCGCTTCGGCACGGTGATCGAATATCCCTTCGTCAAAGGTCTGGACGAGGAGCCTCTGATCGTGCCGGTCGTGAAGCTGGAGCACGAGAAGGTCAATTTCGGCGGCATCTGGCATTCCGATACGACCTATCTGGAAACGCCGCCCATGGGCACGATGCTGGTCGCGCGCGAGGTGCCGCCCTATGGCGGCGACACGCTGTTCGCCAACCAGTATCTGGCCTACGAGATGCTGTCGGATGGCATGAAGAAGATGCTGGACGGTCTTTATGCCATCAGCAGTTCGTCCAAGGCCGAAGTCTCGCGCACCCGCGAGGATCGCATCAAGTCGAGCCCCACCGAGCATTCGCGCAAAGAATATGCGGTCGAGCACCCGGTCGTGCGCACCCACCCCGAAACGGGCCGCAAGGGCCTGTATGTCAACACGGCGCATACGCTCCGCTTCAAGGACATGACCGAGGAAGAGAGCAAGCCGCTGCTCGACTATCTGCACCAGCACCAGGTAAGGCCCGAGTTCACCTGCCGCTTCTCATGGCGGCCCGGTTCCATCGCCTTCTGGGATAACCGCTGCGCCCAGCACAATCCAGTCAACGATTATCACGGCCCGCGTGACGCTCGAAGGCGGCCGGCCGCGCTGACCATCCGCGCATGACCGTCCGCGCCGAGGCCATCCCTGCCCTGCTGAAGCCCGGCATGTCCGTCTTCGTGCAGGGCGGCGCGACCGAACCCTCTTCCATCCTCGATGCCATCGCCGTCGCGCCTGGCTCGGCGGCAGGAGTCACTTTCACCCAGCCCAACGTGCCCGGCGTGAACCGGCGCGATCTGGCTTCGTTGCACCCCGACACGCGCGTTGTGGCCATGTTCGCCACGCGCGAAAACGAGACGTCCTTGCACGCGGGCAAGGTGCGTCTCCTGCCGTTCCACTATTCCGATCTGCACGGCTATCTGTCGCGCCGGGCCAAGTTCGACCTCGCCGTCGTTCAGGTTTCCCCGCCCGATGCGCGCGGGCGCTGCAGCTTCGGCGTGGCAGGCGACATGGTGCCGGACGTGCTGGGACGGTCCTCCGTCGTGGTGGCCGAGATCAACCCGCTTGTGCCCTTCTCGCCCGGCGCACCGTGGCTTGCCTACGACCGGATCGGCCACGCGGTCGAGGCCGCCCATCCGTTGCTGGAATTAAGCAACCCGCCTCTGGACGACACCCTGGCCGCGCTGGGCCGGAACGTAGCCGCGCTGGTTTCTGACGGCGACACGATCGAGTTCGGCCTGGGCGGGACGCCTAACGCCGTCCTGGCGGCCCTACGCGGGAAGCGCGACATCGGCGTGCACACGGGCCTGGCGACCGACAGCCTGATCGACTTGATCGAGGCCGGCGTGGTGACCAACGCCCGCAAGCCCATCGACGCGGGAAAATCCGTGACCGGCCTGGCCATCGGCACGCGCCGCCTCTACGACGCGCTGGCCGCGGGCGCGCCGGTCGATTTCCGGCCCGTGTCCTATACTCACGACCGCGCCACGATCGCCCGGCTGGACCATTTCGTCGCGATCAATTCCGTCATCGAAGTGGATCTGTTCGGCCAAGCCAATGCCGAGATGATCGGCGGGCGGCAGGTCAGCGGCACCGGAGGTCTGTTGGATTTCGTCGAGGCCGCGCGGCGCACGGCGCACGGGCGCTCTATCTTGGCCCTGCAGGCCGCAACCTCCGACGGCAAGACCTCGCGCATCGTACCGGCCCTGGCATCCGGCACCGTCGTCACGGTGCCGCGCGCCGAAGCCGACTATGTCGTCACCGAACACGGCGTGGCGGAATTGCGGGACAGATCGGTGGACGAACGGGCCGAGGCCTTGATCGCCATCGCGGCCCCCTTCGCGCGCGAAGGGCTTAGCGAAACCTGGCGCAAGCTGCGTCCGGGACGTCCCGCGCGCTAGGCGCCTGAGATCGCCTCTTCCACGATGTCGTGGAAGAACGCCAACCCCTTCTCATAACGGCCAAACGTCAGGTGCTGGTTGGCGCCGGAAGCGAAGCCCGCCTGGATGCCCTCGCCCACCACGAAATCCTCGTTCAGGGCGATTCGGATCAGGCTGGCGTTCTTGTCCCAATACGCCTTTGCCTTCTCCGTCTCGGGTTTCTCCGGCAGGCAGAAGGACAGGTGCATGACCGAATGGTTGGCGTCGCCGCTCGGAAACATGGCGAAGATGGCCGCATGATCGGCCACGAACACCATCACCGTATTGGGGAAGATGTAATAAAGGATGTTGGAGTGATCGCGCAGGCGCCAGGTGGCCGGATCGCTGCCCGCCAGATCCTTCAGCGTGCGCTTGGGGATCACATAGCGGATATGCCGCCCGATGCGGTCATACACCGACGCATTGTCCAAATAATATTTATGCACGCTCTGCCCGTGCACCCAGCGGAAGTGATAGTCCTCGAGAAACGTGTCGACCATCACCTTCCAGTTCATGGCACGCGGCAGTTCGACCGGCGCGTAAAGAGCGGCGCCCTCCAAGCCGAAATCGGCGAAGTCTGACGCCAATGGCCCCAGAAAGGCGTCGATATCCAGGGGCGCTTCCCCCGGTTCGACTTTGCTGGGCCTAACCCAAATCAAGCCATGCCGCTCGGCAGCCGGCAGCGGAACCAACCCATGCGCCGCGCGATCCAGGCCGGCGAACGCCGTGGCGTCGCTGACTCCGGTCAGTGCGCCGGTCAAATCGTAGCTCCAGGCGTGGTACGGGCAAACGAAGGCGCGCGCCGCCTTGCCGGACGATTCGGTCACGATCCGGCTGCCACGATGCCGGCACACATTCAGGAACGCCCGCACCTGCCCGTCCGCGCCCCGCACGGCAAGGATCGGCATGCCCGTGAAATCGTGGGTCAGGAACGTACCCGGTTCCGGCAAAGCCGACGACGGGCCGACGATCACCGGATGACGGCGGAACAAATGGGACAACTCCGCCGCGTGACGCTGCGGCGAGGTATAGGCATCGACCGGGCTCTGGCGCTCGCCGTTCGCCATCTCGCGGCGGCCGGCCGCGAGGTTTCCCAGGATACGCTCGATCAAAGCGCCTTCGACGGCATGCTTCATTGGAATGCGATAAGCCAGTCCTCTATCCCGCCATTTTGGTACCACAGCGCGGCATGGCGCGCGACGGTTCCCACCGACATAATTACGACCTGACGACAGCGCAGGAGGCCGCCGTGACCTACGAGACCCTTCTCTACAGCGTGGACGACCGCGTCGCCGTGGTGGCCTTTAACCGCCCCGACCGGATGAACTCCTTTAGCTTGAAGCTGCGGCAAGAATTGGTGGCGGCGTTGAAGGCCGCGGACGCCGACCCCGAAGTGCGCGTCGTGGTCATCAAAGGCACGGGCGGTAAGGCATTTTCCGCAGGATACGACATCAAGGAAACCGCCGACGGCAAGCAGCGCAGCATGGACGAGTGGCGCGCGCTTCTGGGCGAAGAGTACCAGTTCTGCCTGTCGCCCTGGGAATGCTCCAAACCGGTGATCGCCCAGATCGAAGGGCATTGTCTGGCCGGCGGACTGGAGTTCGCCCAGATGTGCGACATCCGCTATGCCTCGGAAGACTCGAAATTTGGCGTGGTCGAGACCCGCTTCTCGAACGGCATCCTGATGCTGGCCATGCCGTGGGTGATCGGCCAGCTATCCCGCGAATTGATCTTTACGGGCGACACGTTCGGCGCGGCCGAAGCCATGCGCCTGGGCCTCGTGAATCGCGTGTTCCCCAAGGCCGATCTAGAACAGGAGACGATGAAGATCGCCAAGCGCATGTCGCGCGTGGCCGAGGCCTGCCTGCGCTGGAACAAGCGCGCCATCAACAACACGTTCGAGACGATGGGCTTCCGCTCGGCCCTTCAATACGGGTTCGAGGCCTGCGTCATCATGGATGCGACCGATACGCCCGAATACAAGGCATTCAACAAGCTCCGCACCACGGAGGGTCTCAACGCCGCCCTCACGCACCTGCGTGATACGTTCAAGCCTTACGAATAATCGTCAGCTTTTGCCTTCCAGGCGCTTGATCGTCGCGGCCTGCCAGTCGGCCGCGCGCTTCTGGCTTTCGGCGACCTCGGCCTTGGTCATTTCCTTTGTCAGGGCCTGTGCCCGGTCGTCGGCGCGTGGATAGCCCTCCGACGCCGCGATCGTGTACCACTTGAGCGCCTCGACCTTGTCCTTGGCGATGCCCTGTCCGTGCTTGTAGGCGAAGCCTAGGCGATATTGGGCATGGGCGTTGCCCCTCTCGGCCGCCCGCTTGAACCATTCGACGGCCTTTTGAGGATCCTTGGCGACGCCCCAGCCTTGGAAATACATGACGCCGAGGCGGACCTCACCTTCGGCGTAGCCCTGTTCGGCCGATTTCCGGAACCATTCGGCGGCTTTGGCTTGGTCCTTCTGGACGCCCGTGCCGGTGGCATACAACGCGCCGAGATAGGCCTGCGCCGGGGCATCACCTTGTCCCGCCGCGACCGAAAACCACTGCGCCGCCTCCACTGGGTCGACGTTAACGCCCTGTCCCTTGAAATACATAATGCCGAGCGCTCGCTGCGACAGCGGATCGCCCTGGGCGGCGGAGCGCCGGAACTCGGTCATGGCGACGCCGTAATCGCCGGCGTTGAGTGCAGCCATACCGGATTCGTAATTGGCGTGGGCAGGTAGAGAAAAACAGCCTGCCATGAGACCGGCCGAAAGAAGCGCACGCAGGGCGAAAGTCTTCATCACTTGGGCCTGTAAATCGCTAGAGGACCAGACATGGAGCGTTCATACGCGGCCATGGCGACGGGGTCAAAATCGAACGCGGAATCAGATGACTTGCGGCTCGGTCAGGACGCTGGGCATTCCGTCACGGCATAAGGCACGACGGTTCAGGCGTAAGCGCGGGCCAGCGCCACGTCCAGCTTGGTCTGCCCGCCCCACGGCTCGCGCGCGAAGATTCGGCGGACCATGGGCTCGAACGCCTCGAGCGGCATCGTGTCGAAGTTTGGATCGAACGCCATCTGGTCGTACTTGCCGCAGAAGTCGGCGCACCGCTCATAGTCCGGGTGGCCGCGGAACTTATCGCGCGCATTCCGATCCAGATCGAAATGATGGAAGTAGTAATACCCCTGGAACAGCCCGTGCCGCAGGATGACCCAGTGAGTCGAAGGCGAGACATAGGGCCGGATCACCGACGCCGAGTATTCGGCATGGTTCTCGGGGCAATGCATGTCACCAATGTCATGCAGTAGCGCGCCGACCACCATTTCCTCGTCTTGCCCATCTCGATGCGCCCGTGTGGCGCTCTGCAGGGAATGGACATAGCGGTCGACCTGCTCGCCCGGATAACTCTTCTTCAGCGCGGTGACGGCGTCCAGAAGCCGGTCAGCCAGCTTGGACTTGAACGGCTTCGAGAGCTCGACACAGGCCTGGTACTCCTCGCGAGTCCCCTCGTCCATGGTGTTGTACTTGGCGATCACCACGTGGCTGGGGTCGTTCTTGATGATCATGATGTTCTCCCTCGTCCGTCGTCATCGCCTGGAATGATACGCCCGAACGCCCGTCGGACGCGAGGCACGGGCCGCCCATGCGGATACCCGAACCCCGAAAGCGAAACCGGCCGCCCTTGCGGGGCGGCCGGTCGATAACTCAGTACCCCGAGGGGAACTGTTCGGTCTTGGTCTGCGGCCCCCAAGGCTCGCGGGCGAACACCCGGCGCACCATCGGCGCGAACGCTTCCAGCGGCATGGTGTCCATCTTTGGGTCGAACGCGGTCTGGTCGTACTTACCGCAGAAATCGGCCGTCATCTGATAGCAGGGATGGCCGCGGAACCGGTCGCGCATGTTCCGGTCCTTGCCGTAGTGATGGAAGAAGTAATAGCCCTGGAACAGGTTGTGATGGACGATCATCCAATACACCTCGGGTGAGACGTACGGCTTCAGCATCTCGGCCGCCATAAGGGCGTGGTTGTCGGGGCAAAGCAGGTCGCCGATGTCGTGCATCAGCGCCGCGACCACGAACTCCTCGCTCTCGCCGGCGCGATGCGCCTGGGTCGCGGTCTGGAGCGAGTGGACATAGCGGTCGACGGCCATGCCGGGGAAGCTTTCCGCCAAGTTCGGCAGATACGCCAGGATGCGATCCGCGGTCTGGGCCTTGAAGGGCTTCGCCAGCTCTTTCAGAAGGAGGTATTCCTCCTGCGTGCCGTCTTCCATGCGGCGGTAGCTTTCCGCCCGCGTGTTCTTACCAGGCGTCATGATATTCATTGGAAACTCTCCTGCCCTTGGGCGGCGTCCCGTCCGCCCGTTTCCTGAAATCCCAGCTGTTATATCAGTTTTCTGCTGCGCCGCGAAAGTCGCTTACGCAGCCTGCGAAACCTGATCCACGACCCAGCGCCGGAAACTGTGGGCCACGGCCTCCAGGTGGCAGACCCGCCCCGCCTTGGCGAAGGGTGAGCTCACGCCGGCCTGCAGCTGCTCGGTGATAACCACGTCCTCGGCCGTCGTCACATCCAGCCGCTCGTAATAACCCTGGACCTTCTCCTCGAAGTCAGGCCGCGCGACCGTCTCCTTGGGGAAGCAGGTGCCCAGCACCAGTTTGCTGCGGTCCGGACCCAACGGTTGGATTTCGACGTACCACATGCCCTCGCGCTGGCAGGATATCGTGGTGGCCGGGAACGGATAGGACCAGATCGAGCCGTCGCGGGTGCGGCCTTCCAGCGTCTTGATCGGCGGAAACGGCTCACGCCCCGGCAGAAGGCCCCGGCTGCCCACATGACGGCCGATCAAGCTCGAATAATTCTTGCCGAATTCCAGCTTCACCGGCGCGTTGTCGTCGCCTTCGCCGAACAGAAGACCGGAGTTGCCCGACATCACTGTCGCACCCTCGTCCTCGTTCTTGGTCGCCAGCGTCGTCGTGTGGACGTGCGGCGTGTGATAGGGCTCCTGGACGTTCTCGTAGTAGATTTTCCAGTTGCAGCCGACCTCCACCTCGCGGCGGCGCACCAATTCCATGTCATCGAAATTGTAGGACGCCACCTTGTCGACGAGATCGCCCAACTGCGCCTTCAGTGGCGCGGCGTTTTTATCGAAGTTGATGAACATGAAGCGGCCCCACCTCTCCAGGCGAATGGGGAACAGGCCGTAATCCGCCTTGTCGAAGCCCTTGGAGTGCTCCATCTGCGGCGCGCCGGTCAGGCGGCCGTCCAGATTGTAGACCCAACCGTGATAGCCGCATTTGAAGGCGCGCACGTTGCCCGAGCCGCTGATCACGCGGCAGCCGCGATGGCGGCAAGTGTTGGCGAAGGCGTGAATGGCACCCGCTCGGTCGCGCGCCACGATAACCGGCACGCCCACCAGGTCGAACGCCATATAGTCGCCGGGCTTCGCCACCTGGCCGTCATGACCGATGAAGTTCCAGCGCTTCATGAAGATGTGCTTCACCTCGCGGTCGAAGAATTCGCGGCTGGTGTAGCATTCCGGCGGCAAGTTCTCCGCCTCGAGCGCGGGCTTGCGCACGTTCTGGAAGATGTCCGTCTGCAACGTATCCATTCCCAGTCCCCTAGGGTGCCGACTCGGAGCCGCCATCCACCGCGATGACTTCGCCGGTCACGTATCCATTGGTCATAAGGTACATGCCTGCCAGAGCGCAATCATCAGCTTGCCCTACCCGTTTCACGGGCACCTTGTTGGCATAGGAGGTGAAGAGTTGCTCCTTCACCTCGGGCGGGATGCGCTCCACATAAGCCGTCTCGATAATACCGGGCGAGACGCAGTTCACCCGGATGCCGCGCGGCGCCAGTTCGTTGGCGAGCGAGCGCGTAGCCGCGTCGATCGCCCCGTCGATCACCGCGCCGATCACATAGCCCGGTACCGGACGGCGGTTCGCCAGACCGGAATACAGCACGATGCTGCCGTCCCGGCGGATATGGTCAAGCGCGTCATAGGCGGCCCAGAACGGCCCCCAGAACTTGGCGTGGACCGAGCCCTTGGCCTTGTCCTCTTCCATATCGGCGAAAGGTGTCCGGTAGACGGTCGCGCCCGGAAGGACCAGGTGGTCGAACGGCGCCTGCCGTTTCAGATAGGCCGCGACCGCCGCGCGGTCGCGCATGTCGAGCGTCTCGTGGCTCAAAGAGCCGCCTTCCTTCGCAATCGTCGCCGCCGCTTGTTCCAGCCGCTCGATCCCGCGCGCGGAGATCGCCACCTCGGCGCCGGCGCGCAAGGCGTGGGCCGCGGTCGCCATGCCGATGCCGGCCGAAGCGCCGATGACGATGACCTTCTTGCCGGACAGCGCGCCCATCAGGCGTCCCGCCGCAGGCTTTTGGCGGCTTCCCGATAGAGCGCAAGGGCGTGGTCGAAGGCCGCTAGACCCTCTGGGTCGAACTCCTTCGTCGGCACGGGCTCGGACTCGAAATTGCCGTGGTCCCTGCCCCGAACCAGCGTCGCGCTGGTGCGCGGAATGGCCGTCTCCTTGAAGTTCGCGCCGACATACTGAATGGAGAAGCCGATGCGCGGGCGGCCCGAGGTGTTGGGGCTGGAGCCGTGCACCACGCGCTCATGGTGCAGGATCATCTCGCCGGGCTTGAGTTTCGTNNNGTATCCACCGCGCGCTTTTCATCCACGCCGCCCTGCACCTCCAGGCTCGTGGTCAACAGGTTGTTGGCCTTGTTCGTCCACTCGTGCGACGTAATGTTCTCGTTATGCGAGCCGGGGATGTAGCGGACGCTGCCGTTGTCCGTCGCGGCGTCGGTGAACGCCAGCCACACGGTCACCGCGTCCTTGGGCTGCCAGCTCCAATACCATGTGTCCTGGTGCCAGGAGACAAAGGCCGGGTCCTCGGCGCGCTTCACGAACAGGCCGCCGCCCCAGCACATGATATCGGGTCCCAGGATATCCTCGACCGCGTCGACAATTTCCTTCCGGCGCACCATTTCCGCGAGCCACGGCATCAAGAGATGCGCCTTGGTCCGCAGACGAACGCTGGCCTTTTCGCCCGTGGTCTTCTCGAACGCATCGATCTTGCGCATGCATTCGGCCGCCTCGGTCTCGGAAATGCCGCGCACGGGAAAGACGAACCCGTCTCGTTTGAATGAATCGACCTGCTTCTGGGTCAATGCCTTGGGCATCGCGTCCTCCGTTGTCCTCATCCCAACCTAGCGACCGCGGCAGCGCACCCCAAGCACCACATTTTGGATACCAATTGACAGCATCACTTTCCGATGGCGAAGCCTGCGTGGAACCGCTATCCCGATTGACGGGTAATCACAATGCGGGTGACGGCATGGGCGCGCTGGATGGAAAGAAGGTCGTCGTGATCGGCGGCTCGGGCGGCATCGGCTATGCCACCGCCGAAATGGCGTACAAGGAAGGCGCCCATGTCGTATTGACTTCGCGCGACCAAAAGCGGGCCGAAGCGGCCGCCGCGAAGATTGCGGCCAAGTCGGGCCGCATCACGCCGGGCGCGGTGGAGATTGGCGACCGCGCGGCCACAGCCGCGTTCCTCAAGAGCCACGGCAAGTTCGATCATCTGGTCCTCAGCGGCTCGACCGTGCACCGCCTCGTGTTCGATTCGCTGCCGGAGAAGGAGTCTTACGAATCCTTCGACAGCAAATTCTGGGGGCCGTTCTGGGCCGCCTATGACG
>JAPLOM010000030.1:78278-118602 GCA_026400755.1 Alphaproteobacteria bacterium | reverse complement strand
GTTGAAGTCATGGGCGACGCAGCCGGTCAACTGGCCGAGGGATTCCATCTTCTGAGCCTGGCGGAGTTGTACCGCGGATTCGCGCTCGCGCGCGGCCATGCGGATATTCTCGATCGCGGCCGAGGCCACGTTGGCGATCTGGACGAGGATGGCCTCGTCATCCTCCGTGAATTCTCCGGCCTCGCGATCGGACAGACGGATCCTTCCCAGGATTAAGCCGTCCTGGCCGATCAGGGGGACAGACAGCCAACCCCGCAGAGGCGGGCTCCCATCGCGCAGCTCGCGCCAGATCGGATGACTCTCCAGTTCAGCCTGCGTCAGCCGCGCCGGCCGATTGCGCTCGAACACAAAGCCATAGACGTCCGCGGCGTCGCCGTCGGAACGGTGCCATGCCGTATACTTTTCCGAGATGGAAAGGGTGTGCCGGGCCTCATCGCCTTCATCCACGGTCGTCATGGCTTGATGACAGCCGATCAACGCCCGCGCGGTCTCGGTCGTCCGCCGTAACAAAGCATCCAGGTCGCCGACCGAGGCCAGTTCGGCGGCGGCCGCCGCCAGCTTCGACAAGCGCGCGGAGTTGGCGCGCTGTTCGCTCTCGCGCCGGCGAAGCACGCGGTGCGCGACCACCGTCGCCGCGCCCAGAAGCGCGATCAAGAACAGAGCCGTGGCCACCGCGACCACCGTGCGCTCGCTCCATGCGCTCAGCATATCTTGTTCGGATGCCGCGACCGAGACGACCAGGGGCCGCGCCTCGACGGTGCGATAAGAGGTGTAGCGCATCACGCCGTCGCTGTAATAGCGCATCGGCGCCATGCCGTTCGGACGCTGCGCCACGTGCTCCGAGAACAGGGGCGAGGATTGGTAAGAGCGTCCTATGATTTCTTCCCGCGCCGGATGCCGGGTCAGCAGGATGCCGTCGGCGCGAAACACGCCGATCGCGCCGTCCGGTCCGACATTGAGCTGGCTCAGCGCCTGTCGCAGGTCGTCGAGCGATAGGATCGCGCCGACCACCCCCGCGAAGCTGCCGTCCGCGCGCGAAATTCGCCGGGTGACGTGAACCACCCACTTGCCCGCGGTGTCGCCATATGTCCCGCGCGAAGGTGCCCCGATATAGAGGCCGGGCGAATTCTCGCGATGGACCTGGAAGGACGGCAGCGACGAAAAATCCGCAGGCTCCGCTTTCGGCGCGCTGGAGACATAACGCAGCGTCCCGTCGGGGCCCAACAGGTAATAGGCGTAGGTGCCGAAGGTCAGACGTTGGCGTTCGACCAGGCGCTCGTAGAGGAAGCGGGCGTTCCATCCTCTCGGTGGCCAGGATTTCGGCCATCCCCAAAAGGGCCTGGTCGATCACGCCGAAAGACTCTCGCATATGACCGGACAAGACGTCGGAGACGTTGTCGATCTCGCGCACGAATTCGTTGATCGTCCGCGCGCGGTCGTACCCGATCTCGACGACCAGAATCGCGAGCACCAGGCCGGCCAGCACCGAATTGAACGCGATGAGGTAAGCGCCGATCGATAGCCGCAGGATGCCGCGCTTCATTCCCGCCCCCTCCGGAAACCGCCCGCCTGAATGGCGGCCGACGCCGGCAGACGCAAGCTTAGACGAGCGCGGCCAGATTGCCAGGAGGCTTCCCGCTCAACGAAAAGGGCGGGCCGGTTTCGCTCCTTCCGGAGCAACCGCACCCGCCCTTCCGGCGTGTACCTCCCGAAACCGTAAGCAGCCCTTATGTTCTTTTGTTTTGGAGCGCGGGCATTCCCGCGTATCCAGGGCCGATTGGCCGTTGGACTATAACGCCCCCGCCAGGGGCGCGCCAATCGGTCGCAAAGCACGAGAATTGGGGGAAATGGATGGTGGGCCGGGCAAGGATTGAACTTGCGACCCCCTGTACGTCAAACAGGTGCTCTCCCACTGAGCTACCGGCCCATGCCGTCGGGTGGCGCGGCGGGGGTGTAGCATCCGCGGCCCGGCCCTTCAACCCCGGCAGCCCGGTTCAACGCAGGCTGTAGGCGGGGTCTCGGCGCAGCAGACCGCGGAAGATTTCCCAGTTCACGGCCAAGTGGCTGCGCGCGATCTGGTTGGCCGCCATCGCCGGATGATTGCCGGACCTGAGGGTCCTCGACAGCTCCGCCAGCTTGTGGAACGGCACGCCGGGAAACAGATGGTGCTCGGTATGATAGGGCATGTTCCACATCAGCCACTGCATGACCGGCCCGGCGCGGGTCGTGCGGGTGTTGACGATGATGTCGCCCACCTGCGGGCGCGCGTAATGCTCGGTGGCGATATAGAAGCGGTAGAACGGCGTGGCCGCGGCGAGCGGCCCCAGCCAATAGATGATCGCGGCCCAGCTTTGAAAGGCCACCGACACCGCCGCGATCAGCACGTAGCCCGCCAGATAGATCCGCGCTTCCCGCACGAGCCCAGGCCACTCCTCGTCCGTGAGGAACGGCTCGATCTTCCGGCCGCGCGCGACGCGCAACAGGACGCCAATGCGGTACGTCCAATAATCGAGACCGGTCAGGAACCAGAGATAGCTTCCGAGCGTCAGCGGGGTGGTTCCGATGATTTCGGAATCCTTGTCCGGGTCCTTGGTGTTGCGGTGGTGGGAAAAGTGCCAGCTTCGTTGATAGCCCGCGGGGAAGATTCGGATGAAGCTGGCCAGGTGCGCGGCCCAATCGTTGAACTGGCGCGTCTGGAAGGCGGTGCGGTGGATCAACTCGTGCTGGCCCGCATAGCCATAGGCGAACAGAAGCACGCCGTGCGCCAAGAACACCGGCACGCACCACCATGTGCCCCAGAGCATGAAAATGCCCCAGCCCGTAACACCCATGGCCGCGAATTGGCTGAACAAACGGATGGCGCCCTTCGCGTCCGACCGGCGCGATAGGGCGCGCAGCGTACGCGAGTCGATCAAATCCCGCCGAAACATCCAGTTGTCCATGGTCCCCTCACAGGCGCGATGAAGGCCAGCTTGAGCCACGTTGTCACGACGATAAATTTTATCCTTTTAAATTATTAGTTCTAGTTTCATCAAACTATCAGCCGAGGCTCGAAACACGGAGAAAAACTACGGGCTTCGCCGCCGCCAGGCTCGGCGCGGATGACAGGGGGGGCGGAATCCTTTAAACGAAAAACCCATGGATGCGGCTGTCGAAATCGTCGCCGAGGAGTGTCCGGCTTACGACATTCTCCCGCCCGCCGCTCAGACGGCGCCCGTCGTGCTGGCCTCGCCGCACAGCGGGCGCGACTATCGTCCGGAGTTCCTCAAGGCCTCGCGGCTTCCGCTCCAAATTCTGCGCAAATCCGAGGATTGCTATATCGACGAGCTGTTCGGCGCCGCGCCGCAGTTGGGCGTGCCCTTGCTGCGGGCTCATTTTCCACGCGCCTTCGTCGATCCCAACCGCGAGCCGTTCGAGCTGGACCCTGCGATGTTCGCGGACGCGCTGCCAGACTACGTGAACACGACCTCGCCGCGGGTCGGCGCCGGCCTTGGCACGATCGCGCGCCTGGTGACCAACGGCGAGGAGATATACGGCGAGAAGCTGAACTTCGCCCAGGCCTCGGCCTGGATCGAGCGCAACCACCGTCCCTATCACGCCGCCTTGGCGGGGTTGATCATGCGGACGCGGGCGCGCTTCGGCACCTGTCTTCTGATCGACTGCCATTCCATGCCATCCATCGGCGGTCCGATGGACCGGGATGCCGGACGGCAACGCGTCGATTTCGTGCTGGGCGATTGCCACGGCACGAGCTGCGCCCCTGGGCTGGTGGACGCCGCCGAGGCGGCCCTCACGGACCTGGGTTATAATGTCACGCGCAACATCCCTTACGCGGGCGGCTATACGACCCGCCATTACGGACGCCCCACCGAAGGCGTCCATGCCCTTCAGATCGAGATCAATCGCACCCTCTATCTCGACGAAGACAGCCTCGAGCGACGACCGTATTTCCGTCAGCTGGCCCGCCATATGGGCAAGCTGACCGCGGCCATCATCGAGGCGACCTCGCTCATCCGCTCCTAACAAGAGGCCTCCCGGTGAACCGCAAGACGCCACGCGGCGCTTCCCAAGCGCCGCTCGTGAAGCGCGCTGCGGCGCGCGGTCCGTTGCGCATTCGCGACGCGACCGACGCCGACATGCCCGCGATCCACGCCATCTATGCGCATCACGTGACGCATGGATTTGGCTCGTTCGAAGAAATTCCGCCCGACCTGGCCGAAATGGTCCGGCGGCGCCAGGACGTGCTGGTGCGCGGCCTGCCCTATTTGGTCGCCACCGACCGTGAGGCGCGCGTGCTGGGCTTCAGCTATGCCTCGCCCTACCGCCTGCGCACGGCCTATCGCTACACGGTCGAGGATTCGATCTATGTCGCGCCCGAGGCCATCGGGCGCGGCATCGGCGCGCGGCTCCTCAAGGTCCTGATCACGCGCACAACGAAGCTCGGCTATCGCCAAATGATCGCGGTCATCGGCGATTCGGGCAATCGCGGGTCGATCCACGTCCATGCCTCGCAGGGGTTCCGCAACGCCGCGGTCATGCGGGGCATCGGCTTCAAGCTGGGGCGTTGGGTCGACAGCGTCCTGATGCAGCGTCCGCTGGGCCCCGGCAGCGGCCGGAAGCCGCGCCGCTAGCCGCCGAGGGAAGGCGCGCGCGGAGCCGGGATCACCTATAATCGCTGGCGCCGCCCACCGCCCGGGGATTTTTGCCGATGGCTGACGACCAGCACCGTTTCCGCCCGATCCGAGGCGACGTCCTGCCGCGCTTTGCCGGGCCCGCGACCTTCATGCGGTTGCCGCTGATCGACGATCCGTCCCTGGTCGACATCGCGATCATCGGCGTGCCCTGGGACGGCGGCACCACGAATCGGCCCGGCGCGCGGCACGGCCCGCGCGAGATCAGGAACCAATCGACGTTGATGCGATTGGTCCACCATGTCACGCGCACGAAACCCTACGACCTGTGCAAGGTGGCCGACCTCGGCGATGTCGGGGTCAATCCGATCGATCTGGTCGACACGCTGGAGCGGGTCGAGACCTTCTACAAGCGCATCCACGCGGCCGGGGCGACACCCCTTTCCGCCGGCGGCGACCACCTGATCACCCTTCCCATCATGCGCGCGATCTGCCGCGACCAGCCGGTGGGCATGGTGCATTTCGACGCCCACTCCGATACGTGGGACCGCTATTTCGGCGGCCATAAGTACACCCATGGCACGCCGTTCCGCCGCGCGGTCGAGGAAGGGCTTCTGGACCCCAAGCGCACGGTCCAGATCGGCATTCGCGGCTCGCTGTACGGCGAACGCGACATGGAATTCGCCGAGCAGAATGGCATGCGCGTCATCTACATCGAGGAGTTCTACAAGATTGGTGTCGACGCGGTGATCGCCGAGGCGCGACGCGTGGTCGGCGACGGCCCGGTCTATGTCAGCTTCGACGTCGACGGGTTGGACCCGGTTTATGCGCCCGGCACGGGCACGCCGGAGATCGGCGGCTTCACCACCTTCGAGGCCCAGCACATGCTTCGGGGCTTACGCGGCCTCGATATCGTGGGCGCCGACGTGGTCGAGGTATCGCCGCCTTTCGACATGTCGGGCAACACCGCGCTGGTCGGCGCGACCCTGATGTTCGAGATTCTTTGTCCGATGGCCGAAGCCGTCGCGAGGCGCAAAGGCCGTGGCTGAGACAGCCCCCAAAAAGCACGGGCACGGCAAGGACGAGCCGGAATCGGCCGGCTCGCTTAAAGCCGAGCGGGCGGATGGCGGCGTCGTCCTGAAATTCGCGGGCCGTTGGGACATCGCCACGGTCTCCAAGCTGGACCAGTCGCTGCGCGACTATGCGATCCCCTCCGAGGGCGATGTCAAACTGGACCTCAGCGCGGTCACGGCGCTCGATTCCTCGGGTGCCTGGGCCGTCTATCGGCTGTGGAAGAAGCTACGCGACGACGGCCGGTCCGTGGAGATCACGGGCGGCAAGGATGCCCATAGAGCCCTGATCGACCGGCTGGAGAAAGAGCTCGAGAAGGAGCCCAGCAAGGACGCAAGGCCACGGCCGCAAAACCCGGTGCTTCATCTGCTGGACGGATTAGGCGCGAACACGCTGCGCGCCTGGTCGGAGGCGAAAGACCTCCTCAGTTTCTTCGGCATGATCGTCGTCGGCATCGGCCGCTCCATCGTCCAGCCCCAGCGCATCCGCTGGACCGCGACGGTCAATCAGATCGAACGCGTCGGACTCAACGCATTGCCCATTGTCGGGCTGTTGTCGTTCTTGATCGGCGTGGTGCTGGCCTATCAGGGTATCGACCAGCTTCGCGCTTTCGGCGCGGAGGTCTTCACGGTCAACCTGGCCGGCCTGTCGATCCTGCGCGAGATTGGCATCCTCATCACGGCCATCCTGGTCGCGGGACGTTCGGGCAGCGCCTTCACGGCCCAGATCGGCACCATGCGAATCCGCGAGGAGGTCGATGCCATCCGTACGTTGGGCCTCGACCCGCTGGATATTTTGGTGCTGCCGCGCATCTTCGCGCTGACAATCACGATGCCGCTGTTGGGCTTTTACGCCGATATCGTCGGGTTGTTCGGCGCGGCGGTCGCGACCATGACCATTCTCGACATGCCGCCACAGCAGTTTCTGCAGCAGCTCCAGGAAAACGTGCCGATCCGGCATTTCTGGGTTGGGCTGGGAAAGGCGCCCGTCTTCGGTTTTCTGATCGCGATGGTCGGTTGCCGCTATGGGCTCAAGGTCAAGGGAAGCGCCGACGCCGTCGGCCGGCGCACGACCCAGTCCGTGGTCGAATCGATCTTCCTGGTGATCGTGTTCGACGCCATCTTCTCGATCGTCTATTCGCGTCTGGGGATCTGATGGCCGACGAATCCGAACCCGCGATCCGCGTATCGGGCCTGAAGACCGAGATCGGCGGCAAGGTCCTCCACGAGGGGTTGGACCTGGAAATGAAGCGGGGCGAGGTTCTGGGCGTCGTTGGCGCGTCCGGTGCGGGCAAATCGGTTCTGCTGCGCACGATCATCGGCCTGAATTCGCATGCCGCCGGCACCATCGAGATTTTGGGCCGCGATGTCGACAAGCTGGACGAGGACGGCTGGCGCGATCTGCGGATGCATTTCGGCGTCCTGTTCCAGGACGGCGCTTTGTTCAGCTCCCTTACGGTCGGCCAGAACATCCAGGTCGCGATGAACGAGTTCATGACCCTCGACCCCAAGCTTCGGGACGAGATCACCGTGGTGAAGAACGGTCTGGTCGGCCTGTCGCCGGACACGATCGACAAATTCCCCTCGGAACTGTCTGGCGGCATGCGCAAGCGCGCGGCCCTGGCCCGCGCGTTGGCGCTGGAGCCTGAGCTTTTGTTCCTGGACGAGCCGACCGCCGGGTTGGACCCGATCAGCGCCGCCGAATTCGACTCCTTGATGCGGAACCTTCAGCAGGCATTGGGACTTTCCGTGTTTCTGGTCACGCACGATCTGGACAGCCTTGTGTCCGTCTGCGACCGTATCGCGGTTCTGGTGGATAAAAAGGTCGTCGTCGGCACGCTCGAGGAACACATGGCCAACGAACACCCGTGGATCAAAGCCTATTTCCACGGGCCGCGCGGCCGGGCGGCGCAACAGTCGGCGGAAAAGAAAGAAAAGAAGAAGGCCTGAACGCGCTCCATGGAACCCCATGCCCGGAACATGTTAGTCGGCGGTTTTGTCCTGGTCCTGGTGGCTGGGCTGATTGGCTTTGTCATCTGGCTAGGCAAGTTCCAGCTCGAACAGCAGTACACCTTCTACCGGCTTTATTTTACCGGCTCCGTGACCGGCTTGAATGAAGGCAGCAACGTCCGCCTGCAGGGCGTGCCCGTAGGCACCGTCAAGACCATCCGGATCGATCCGCAGAACGTCCAGCGTATCGAGGTCGTCGTCCAGGTGGCCAAGGACACGCCGATCAGGCAGGACGCCGAGGCATCGCTCGGCATGCAGGGCATCACGGGCATCGCTTACATCCAGATCCATCCGGGTAAGCAGGAATCGCCGCTTTTGGTCGCGCAGGCTGGCCAGGACATGGCGGAAATTCCCGCGCGGGCCTCCAGGATCGAACAGATCTTGGACAGCATTCCCGCTGTGATGGCGCGCATCGAAAAGTTTCTGAGCGACGACAACCAGAAGGCCGTGACCGAGACGCTGCAGAACGTGTCCAAGCTGACGGGCGCCCTGGCCGACCACACGGACGATTTCACGCGGCTAGCCACCGACGGCTCGAAGACCATGAAGGAGCTCAGCGATGCGGCCCGCTCGGCCAAGGGCCTGACGGAAGACCTTCGTAAGGAGCTGGCCGAGATCAGCCCGGATATCCGCAAGACCGCGAAAGAGATCCCGCCCACGATCGAGGAAGTGCGCGCCGCCGCCGCCGCCGGCAAGGCCATGGCCACCCAGTTCAACGACATGATTGCAGAAAATCGCGCTCCCCTCCGCGACTTCGCCGCGGTGGGCCTCTACGACCTGACCCAGTTAGCGCAGGACATGCGCACGCTGGTATCGACCCTGAACCGCGTATCCGAGCGGATGGAAGCCAATCCCTCGCGTTTCCTGTTCGGCGATCCCAACGAATCGGGGTATCAAGCGAAATGATCCGGCACCTGAACCGACCGTTCGCGCTGTTAACCCTGCTTGCGTCCCTGAGCCTCGCGGGATGCATCAATGCAGAACTGCCCGGTAGCGGACCAGGCCCGAAGCTTTACGAGCTGTCTGCCAAAAGCACCTACGATCAGAACCTGCCCAATGTGAAGTGGCAACTCGTGGTGTCCGAGCCCGTCTCGGCCAGCCACGTTAACACCAACCGCATCGCACTGCGGCCCGCGCCGCTGGCCGTGGAATACTACAAGGGCGTGGCGTGGGCGGATCGAGCGCCCCGCATGATCCAAACCCGCATCATCGAGTCCTTCGAGCGGACCAACAAAATCCAGGCGGTCGGACGCGATGGCGAGGGCCTGCGTGCCGACTATGCGCTTAAGACGGAGTTGCGTGAGTTCATCGCCATTTACGGCGAAGGGCCAACGCCGCAAATCCTCATCCGCATGAACGCCAAGCTGGTGAAGATGCCGGAGCGCATGATCGTCGCGGACGACACCTTCGAGTATCGCGAGACCGCATCGGGAACCGATATCGATGCGGTCGTGGCGGCTTACAACGAAGCCATGGGCAAGGTGTTGAAGCGCCTGGTCGAGTGGACGCTACGCGAAGGCAAGGCCAAAACCTCTTAACCTAGTCCTGGCGGGCTCTATGCAGACCACGCGTCCGGAACTTCAAGGCAGCTTCGGCGCGGTCTCATCGAGCCATTGGCTGCCTTCCACCGTCGGCATGGGAATGTTGGAGCGCGGAGGCAACGCCTTCGACGCCGTGATCGCGGCCGGTTTCACCCTGCAGGTGGTGGAACCCCATCAGAACGGCTTAGGCGGCGATGTGCCCTTGGTGGGCTACGACGCGCGCCAGAAACGCCGCTTCGTTTTATGCGGGCAAGGCCCCTCACCCACACGCGCAACCATCGCGACCTATCATGCCGCCGGGCTCGACGCGGTACCCGGCACGGGCCTCATGGCCGCGGTCGTGCCGGGCGCGTTCGATGCGTGGATGCAGCTTCTGCGCGACCACGGCACGATGCGCGTGCGCGATGTGCTGGAGCCGGCCATCGGTTACGCGCGCAACGGCTATCCGGTCACCAAGCAGCTTTCGAAATACATCGGTGGCGTAGCCGAGACGCTGGCCACGTACTGGCCCGATTCGGCGGCCGTCTATCTGGTCGGCCGCGCGGCGCCCACGGCGGGCTCGATCCAGCGCAACGTCAAGCTGGCCGATACCTACGAGCGAATTTTAAAAGAGGCTGAGTCCGCCAAGGGCGGGCGCGAGGCGGAGATCGAGGCCGCGCGCGACGCCTACTATCGCGGCTTCGTCGCCGAGGCGATCGGGAAATTCTGCGAGAGCGAGCGGCCGGACGGCACGGGCGGACGGCAGCGCGGCCTTCTCGCCGCAAGCGATCTCGCCACATACGAAGCCAACTATGAAGCCGCCGTTGAGTACGAGTATCACGGCATCACTGTGGCCAAAACCGGCCCGTGGGGTCAGGGTCTGGCGTTCCTTCAGACGCTCGCGCTGCTGAAAGGGTTCGACATCGGCTCGCTCGAGCCCAATGGCGCCGAGTTCGTCCATCTCCTGGCCGAATGCCTGAAGCTGACGATGGTGGACCGCGACGCCTATTACGGCGATCCGAATTTCACGGACGTGCCGCTCGCGGCTTTGTTGAGCAACGACTACAACGACGCCCGCCGGAAGCTCATCGGCAAGACGGCGTCCTTGGAGCTGCGGCCGGGCGCCGTCGGCGGCAAGCCGGGGCGCTTGCCCGAGGCGCTGTTTCGAACGCCGGATCCAACGCGGATTCGAGCGGCAGCCGAGGGCGAGCCTAATCGTGTCCACATGGGTGCGGAGAGCGGCGACACGGTCAATGTCAACGTCATCGACCGATTCGGGAACTTCGTGTCCGCCATGCCGAGCGGCGGCTGGCTGCAAAGCTCGCCAGTCATCCCGGAGCTGGGCCTTTGCCTCGGCACCCGCGCCCAGATGTTCTGGCTGGAGGAAGGCCTGCCCTCGAGCCTGGCGCCGGGAAAACGGCCGCGCACGACCCTGACCCCCGGCTTGGCCTTTCGCGACGATAAGCCGTTCCTAGCCTTCGGCTCGCCCGGCGGCGACGGACAGGACCAGTGGGCGCTGCAGTTCTTCCTGCACCATGTCCATCACGGCATGAATTTGCAGCAGGCCATCGAGGCCCCGGCCTTCGTGACCGACCATCCGCCGAGCTCGTTCCACCCGCGCGAAGCCAAGCCCGGCCACCTGGCCGTGGAGGACCGCTTCGGCGAGGCCACCATCGCGGAGCTGCGCAAGCGCGGCCACAAGGTGGAGGTGCAGGATGGCTGGGCCATCGGAAGGCTGCAGGCTTGTTCGCAGGAGGGCGGTCTCATCCGCGCCGCCGCCAACCCGCGCACCGGCCACGCCTACGCCGTTGCGCGTTGACGCGCAGAAATCAAAAAGAGCCGCGCTGACCGCCCCTCAGTAGGAGCGCGGCATGCCGAGCACGTGCTCGGCCAGGAACGAGAGGATCAGGTTGGTCGAGATGGGCGCCACCTGATAGAGCCGCGTCTCGCGGAACTTGCGCTCCACGTCGTATTCCTCGGCAAAGCCGAAGCCGCCATGGGTCTGTACGCAGGCTTCCGCCGCGGCCCAGCTGGCCTCGGCCGCCAGCATCTTGGCCATGTTGGCCTCGGCGCCGCAGTTCCCGCCGGCTTCGAACAGGCGCGCGGCCTCGCGCACCATCAGCTCCGCCGCACGCGTCTGGGCATAGGCGCGGGCGATCGGGAACTGCACGCCCTGGTTCTGCCCGATCGGGCGACCGAAGACGACGCGCTCCTTGGCGTAAGCCGTGGCCTTGTCGATGAACCATTTCGCGTCGCCCACGCATTCCGCCGCGATCAGGATGCGCTCGGCGTTCATGCCCGAAAGGATGTAGCGGAAGCCCTTGCCCTCCTCGCCCACCAAGCTGTCGGCGGGGATCGGCACGTCGTCGAAGAACACCTCGGTCGTGGAGTGGTTCATCATGGTGCGAATCGGACGGATGGTCAGGCCCGCCTTGAGCGCCAAACGCATGTCGATGAGGAAGATCGACAGCCCGTCGGTGCGCTTAGCGACCTGTTCCTTGGGCGTGGTGCGCGCGAGCAGCAGCATCAAGTCCGAATATTCCGCGCGCGAAGTCCAGATCTTCTGCCCGCGCACGATATAGCGGTCACCCTCGCGCCGCGCGAAGGTCTTGAGCGAGGTGGTGTCCGTGCCGCTGCCGGGTTCGGTGACGCCGAAGGCCTGAAGCCGCAGCTTGCCCGAGGCGATCTCGGGCAGATAGCGCCGCTTCTGCTCCTCGCTGCCGTGCCGCAGCAAGGCGCCCATGATGTACATCTGCGCGTGGCAGGCGCCGCCGTTGCAGCCCGCGTGCTGGACCTCTTCCAGTATGGCCGCCGCGGCCGAGAGCGATAGGCCCGAGCCGCCATATTCTTCGGGGATCAGGGCCGAGAGGAAACCGGCCTCGGTCAAAGCCGCGACGAACTCGGCCGGATAGGCGCTCTCGCGGTCCAGCTTGCGCCAATACTCGCCCGGAAACTGCTCGCACAGGCGGCGAACCGATTCGCGGATTTCCTGATGGTCGGACGAGGCGGTGGCGGACACGGGCGGACTCCCGGCACGGGGACGATTGCGCCTTCGATACCCCGGCGGGCCCGGCGCTGCCTATAGCAAATCGCTATGGCTGGTCGCGCAACTCGGCAAGGTTGCGATGGCCTCCGCCGCGCTAGAAACCTCACACGGCGATCTACGCTGGCAGGAGGCACCATGGACGCAACGGTCGACACCCCGACGGAGAACTGGCCCGACGCCATCTACCGCGTTCTGAAGGACGCGGATGTGCGCCAGGCCTGCTATGTGCCCGACGCGGGCCACACCCGCCTGATCAACCGGCTGATCGCCGACCCGGACGTCGAGACCAACGTGCTGACGACCGAGGAGGAAGGCATCCCCATCGCGGCCGGCGCGTGGCTGGGCGGCCAGCGCACAGTGCTGCTGATGCAGTCGAGCGGCGTCGGCAACACGATCAACATGCTGTCGCTGATGGCGACCTGCCGCTTCCCGTTCCTGACCATCGTCACGATGCGCGGCGAGTGGGCCGAGTTCAATCCGTGGCAGGTGCCCATGGGCGCGGCCACCGAGCGTTCGCTGGAGATGATGGGCGTGCGCTGCATGCGGGTCGAGAACCCGGCCGATGTGGAGGAGACGGTGTCCGCCGCCGCCGCGCTAGCCTACGAAGCCGACCAGCAGATCGCGGTGATCCTGTCCCAGCGCATGCTGGGCCGTAAAAAGTGGGTGGAGAAGTGACCATGGCCAAGTTCGGAACCCTGGAACGCCGCGAGGCCGTGAAGCGCCTGCTCGATAAGCCCGGCGAGCTTCTGATCGTCACGGGCCTGGGCTCGCCCGGCTATGACGCCTTCGCGGCGGGCGACCATGACGGCAGCTTCTATCTGTGGGGCGCCATGGGCGGCGCGGCCATGATGGGTTTGGGCCTGGCCTTGGCGCAGCCCAAGCAGCCCGTGCTGGTGCTGACAGGTGACGGCGAACAGCTCATGGGGCTCGGCGGGCTGGCCACCATCGCCATCAAGCAGCCCAAGAACCTGAGCGTCGTCGTGCTCGACAACGGCCATTACGGCGAGACGGGCATGCAGTTGAGCCACAGCGGCCTCGGCGTCGATCTGCACCGCATGGCCGAGGCCGCGGGCTTCCCCGCCGTGCGCGAGATTGCCAGACTGGATGAGATCGATACCTACCGGGCGGACATCCGTGCCATCAGCGGCGGGCCGCGCTATGCCACTATCCGCATCGCACCGGGCAATCCCGCCCGCGCCCTGCCCAACCGCGATGGCGTGTTCCTGAAGAACCGCGTCCGCGGGCATCTCGGTTTGCCGGTGACGTGAGGCGTCAAGCCTTCCGGCGCGAGGGCGCTTTCGCGATCGCGGTCCAATGACCGTCCTTGCCCACCGCCGCAACCTCGGCGCGGATCAGGCCGGCGATAGACTCGGTCGCCAAGGACGGCGCCCGGCCGGTGGGAAACGCCAGAACCAGCTCGCAGGGCAGGCGGGGCGCCGTGATCGGCGCGGCCTCCAGCCGGCCCTGGCGCAACTCGCGGAAGATGGCCGAGGGCGGCAGCACGGTATAGCCGTGCCCGCTTTCCACCACGTCGATCTGAACGCGAAAGGAATCGGTTTCCAAAAGGACGTTGAGCGAAAGCTTTCGCTTGGCCGCCGCGGTGTCGATCAGCGTGCGCAAGCCATGAGGCGGGCTGGGCAGGATCAGGGGCTGGCGCGCCAACCATTCGATCGACACGCCCTTGCGCTTGGCCAGGCCCGAGCCGCGCGCGCCCACGACCATCAATTCGTCCCGCGCCAAGGTCTCGGTGCGCAGATGCAGGTCGGGCCCGCGGCCATAGATCACGGCCAGGTCCAGTTCGCCCCGATGGAGCCAATCCAACAGATGCCCGCCAAAGCTCTCGACAATGCGCAAGCTGATTCCGGGCCGGTCGCGCAGCACGGCCTGGGCCAAGCGGCTGGCCAGCACCGTGCTGACCGTGGGCACCACGCCCAGAACCACTTGGCCGGAGGGCGCGCCGGAGAGCGAGGCCACATCGTCGCGCACTTGCTCCAACTGCCGCACCAGCCCGCCGATGCGCGCCAGCAGCAGCCGGCCCGCGTCGGTCAGGGCCATGCCGCGGCCGTTGCGCACGAACAAGGGCGTGCGCAGCTCGTGTTCCAGAAGCTTGATCTGGCGGCTGAGCGCGGGCTGGGCGATGCGCAGGCTGTCGGCGGCCTTACTCAGGCTGCCCAGTTCGGCCACCGACCGGAAGGTGCGAAGCTGGCGAAGCTCCATGGACGGACATTCCCGCTTTGCAAATCAGGCACCCAGACTATACCGAATCCGCATAGCAGGGGATGGCCGGCCCGGGGGTCCGAAAACCGCGGAATGCCGCTATGATGCGGCCACGCAAAGGGAGGCATTCGAGATGGCAAGCACCGCGAAGGGCCATGAGCCCAACCAGCGCCGGGTGGATTTGAACTCGGACATGGGCGAAGGCTATGGCCGCTATACCTGCGGCGATGACGCGGCGCTGTTGGAGATCGTCTCCTCCGCCAACGTGGCCTGCGGCTTCCATGCGGGCGATCCCGAGATCATGGCCGAGACCTTCAAGACCGCGAAGCAGCGCGGCGTCGCCATCGGCGCGCATCCCGGCTTTCCCGACCTGTGGGGCTTCGGCCGCCGCCGTATTCCGTTCACCCCGGCCGAGATCGAGCACATGATCGCTTATCAGGTTGGCGCGGCGCAGGGCATGGCCGCCTATACCGGCCATAAGCTCACCTATGTGAAAGCCCATGGCGCCCTCGGTAATATTTCCGAGACGGACCAAGACGTGGCCGACGCCGTGGTGCGCGCCGTGAAGGCCGTTGATCCGAACCTGGCGTGCCTCGCGATCGCGCGCAGCGCACAGGTGAAGGCGGCCGAAAAGCACGGCATGAAGCATTTCGCCGAGGTCTTCGCCGACCGCGGCTATACCGAGGACGGCCACCTGGTCTCCCGCAAGGAGCCGGGCGCGATCATCAAGGACGCCGAAACGGCGGCCAGCCGCGTCGTCTCCATGGTCGAGGAAGGTGCCATCATCACCGTCTCGGGCGCGCGGCTGAAGACGCCGATTCATTCGATCTGCGTCCACGGCGATAGCCCGCATGCGCTGGGCATCGCGCGCCTCGTGCGCCAGCGCCTCGAGCAGGCCGGCATCGCCATCGCGGCCTTCGCGCCCGCCTGACGTTCGCACCATGAGTATCGCGCCACGCTTCCTCGATGCGGGCGAAGCGGCCCTCGTCGTCGAATACGGTTTGCACATCGATCCGGCCATCCATGACCGGGTGATGGCGCTCGACGCCAGCCTGGCGGCGAAGTCGGTGCGCGGCATCCGCGAGACGGTACCGACCTTCCGTTCCTTGATGATCCATTACGATCCGTTGACGCTCGACCGCGCGTCGCTGGTGAAGATCGTCGAATCGCTCGACGCCACGCCCGCGCCTGCCGCGCGCAAGCGCTGGATCGTTCCCTGCTGCTATGACCCCGCGTTCGGCGAGGATCTGGGCCACATCGCCAAGGAAAAGGGACTGACGGTCGAAAAGGTCGTGCAGCTTCACGCGGGCGCAACCTATCGCGCCTATATGTACGGCTTCGCGCCCGGCTTCTGTTATCTGGGCGGCGCACCGAAGGAACTCACGCTTTCGCGCCGGACGACGCCGCGCCCGCCGACCCTATCGCAGGTCATCATGATCGCCGACGGCATGAGCATCATCACCACCATCTCCATGCCGACCGGCTGGTGGCTGGTGGGGCGCACGCCGGAGCGTTTCTTTTCGCGCAACCGCAACCCGGCCTTCCTGGCCGAGGCCGGCGACCAAATCACGTTCGAGCCCATCGACCGCGCGACCTATGATGCGCTGGACGCGCGCGCCGAGAAGGGTGAGGTCGTGGCGCGCTCGGAGAGCCTGTCGTGACCAGCCTCAAAATCCTCACCGCCGGGCCGGGCGTCACGCTGCAGGACCATGGGCGCGACGGATATCTGCGCTATGGCGTGACCGCCGCGGGCGCCATGGACCGTCTGGCCCACGCGGCCGCCAACCTGGCGCTGGACAACGAAGCGGGCGCGGTCGCCATCGAGATTTCGCTGGGTGGCATCGAGGTCGCGGCCGAAGGCGGCGCCCTCTCCCTGGCCGTCGCGGGCGGCGGCTTCGAGGTGCTGCTGGACGGCGTGAAACTGCCGGGCTGGGTGCGGCTGGAACTGGCGCCGGGCTCCAAGCTGACCATACGCGCCGGAGTTGGCGGCGCCTGGACCTACCTGGCCGTGGCCGGGCAGATCGACCTGCCGCCGTTCCTCAACTCGCTCTCGACCCACACCCGCTCGGCCCTGGGGGGCTTAGAGGGGCGCGGGCTCGCGGCGGGCGACATCCTGCCCATCGCCGGCGCGAAGGCCCAGGCGGGCGCGCCGGAGCGTCTGCTGACGCCGTGGCTGCAACGCCCGACGGACGTGATCCGCGCCGTGCTGGGGCCGCAGGACGACTATTTCTCCGAAGACCAGATCGAAGTGTTCCGCCAAGGACCTTGGACGGTCTCACCGCGCAGCGACCGCATGGCCTTCCGGCTGGACGGGCCGCGCCTGACCCATGCGCGCGGCTTCCACATCATCTCGGACGGCATCGCCATGGGCTCGATCCAGGTGCCCGGCGACGGCCAGCCTTTGGCGTTGATGGCCGACCGGCAATCGACCGGCGGCTATCCCAAGATCGCGACCATCATCGCACCCGACGTGGGACGTCTCGCGCAGTTGCGCCCCAACCAGGCGTTCCGCTTCAAGACCGTCTCGGTGGACGACGCCGTTGCCGCGCGCCGCGCCGATGCCGAGGCGCTGGCCGCGCCGATGGAAACCGAGCCCGTGATCCGGCGCGAGTTCCCCTCCGAGTTCCTGTTGAGCGTGAACCTGATCGGCGGCGCGACGGCAGGGTAAAAGGGCCGTCACCCCGGACTTGATCCGGGGTCCAGTGGAGGCCGTGAGGCCGATAAGAAGAGTCCTAAGCGCGCTCCGAGACTGGATGCCGGCTCAAAGGCCGGCATGACGAATGAAAAATACGCCGCGTGAACCTACGGCAGCGTGAAGCCGTGGGCGTAGGGGTCGCGGTCGTCGATGAAGATCGTGTTGTAGCCGGTGATGCGCGCCCAGCCTTCGATGCTGGGGATCACGGCCGGATGGTTGCCAACCTTGGCCAGGCCTTCGACACGGCCGTGGAAGAGGCTGCCGATGAGGCTCTCGTGGACGTAATCCTGTCCCTGCTTCAATTCGCCGCGCGAATGCAACAGCGCCATGCGCGCCGAGGTGCCGGTGCCGCACGGGCTGCGGTCGATGGCGCGTTCGGCGGTGAACACCGCGCTCTTGCCGTCGGCGCCCTTGGACGGCTTGCCTGTCCACATGATGTGCTCGACGCCGCGGATTGTTTCATCCTCGGGATGCACGCATAGGAGGGCGGCGTTCACGCGCTCTCGGAATTTCGGCGACAGACGGATGATATCGTTGGCCGTCATGTGCTCGAGCCCGCGATAGTTCTTCTGCGGCTCGACGATGGCGTAGAAGTTTCCGCCATAGGCGATGTTGATGGTCAGCGCGCCGTATTCCGGGCAATCGACCTCGATGCCCGTGGCGTGAACATAGGACGGCACGTTGACGATGCGAACCGTGTCCACATGCTCGCCGTTCTGGACGTAGGTGGCCTCGACCACGCCGGCCGGCGTGTCGAGCCGCAGCTTGCCGGGCGTCATGGGATGGACCAGGCCGCGCTCCAGCGCCACCGTCACCGTGCCGATGGTGCCGTGGCCGCACATGGGCAGCGAACCGCTGGTCTCGATGAAGATGATGCCCAGGTCGCAATCGGGGCGCGTGGGCGGATAGAGGATGCTGCCCGACATCATGTCGTGGCCGCGCGGCTCGAACATCAGGCCGGTGCGGACCCAATCGTATTCAGCCAGGAGATTCTGGCGGCGTTCGCTGGCCGAAGCACCCTTCAGCGGCGGCGCGCCACCCGCCACCACCCGCACGGGGCAGCCGCAGGTGTGCGAATCGATGCAGAAGAAGGTATGGCTGGCCATGGCGCGAACCCCTGCACGGCCCGGTCGGGCCGGATAAAAAGCTTGTTGCACAAGGGCTTATCTATTGCAATAGATCGCCCTCCGCCGCCTCGAACCCCTGAAGGTCCGCCATGAATGCCACGTCTCCCGTCACCATCATCGGCGCAGGCGTGGTCGGTATGGCCACCGCGCTCACCCTTCAGCGCGAGGGACGCCAAGTTACGGTCATCGACCGGCTGCCGCCGGGCGAGGGCTGTTCCTTCGGCAACGCGGGCGGCATCGGCGTCGACCATGCCTTCCCCGTGGCCACACCCGGCATGCTCAAGAAAATCCCGCGCTACCTGCTGGACCCGCTTGGCCCGCTGGCGCTCAAGCCGACCTATTTCCCGCGCCTCATTCCGTGGCTGCTGCGCTTTCTGCCCACGGGCAGCAATGCGCGCATCGGCAGCACCATCGAGTCGCTGGGCGCGATCCAGCACATCGCCTACGACCACTGGCTGCCGCTCCTGAAGGATGCGCGGCTGGAGGACCAAGTCAGCCACGGCGGTTGCATCAACCCCTACGAACGCGAAGCGAACCTCGAGGCCGACCTGCCGATCTGGCAGATGCTGTGGGAGCGCGGCTATAAGAGCCAGCGCCTGAACGCCGCCGAACTGCGCCAACTCGAACCAGGCCTGCCGTCCAAATACACCTGCGCTATCTTCGAGCCCGAGTTCCGGCACGTGGCCGATCCGTTCCGCATCGTCACCGGCCTGGCCGAGACGTTCCAGCGCAACGGCGGCACGATCCTGCGCGAGACCGTCAGCGCCATCGAGATGGGACCGGAAGGGCCGCGCGCCCTGCGCACCAATCAAGCCGTGCGCCCGGTCCAGAATCTGGTGGTCGCGGCGGGCGCATACTCGCATCGTCTGGCCGCGCTGATGGGCAGCAAGGTGCCGCTCGAATCCGGCAAGGGCTATCACGTCACCCTGCCCAACTCCGGCATTCAACTTCGCCACGTCGTCGTAGCGGCGGAGCATCAGGTGGCCATCACGCCCATGTCGATGGGCTTACGCTTCGCCGGCACGCTGGAATTTTCGGGCGTGGATTCTCCACCAGACTGGCGCCGCGCGGACGCGGTGCTGAAGGTGGCGCAGCGCGTCTTCCCGGGCATCCAGACCGAAGGTTACACCCAGTGGAGCGGCGACCGGCCGATGATGCCGGATTCGGTGCCCGTGATCTCGCGCGCGCCGCGCTTCCGCAACGTCTTCTACGCCTTCGGCAGCGGCCATTACGGCCTGACCCAAGCCGCCGTGTGCGGCCGCCTGGTGTCCGACATGATGGCCGACCGGCCGTCCGTGATCGACCTGAAGCCGTATCGGATCGAGCGGTTTTAAAGCTGGAAGGTTGACACGGCCTAATGACCGAATGGACGTGGATTGTCGTACTTATTCTCTTGGTCGCTTTCTTTATATGGCGACGAAGAAAACCTGTGACTCAGAAAAAACCCGGCACGACGATATCTGGTCAGATAGTTGCACCGCCGACTGAAAAGAAAAACCTCACCCTAGAGAATATAAAAATCGTCGCGGAATATGGCGCATTTTTGGAACGTGAAAAACGCGGCGCTAACGCGATCAAAGACGTTAATTTACTTCCTTACTCGAAAGAACAAATTCTTGATGCAATAGGCAGCGAGATCGTCCGAGAGACTGATGAAACAAAAATTGAAGTTATGGCTGCCGCTGCGATCTTCCTATCAGAATATCAAGAGGGTGTAGGACCTCGGCCGCTATTTGACCTAGGATTCGATCTAACTGACGTCGATCTCAGCAAGGTCGATACTGTTAGCCTCGCGAAGAAGATAGCGAACAACCCAGATCGGGAAGCGTTTGAAAAATTTTCAGCATTGTCTCAGAGCGATATGCAATTGATACAGAGCAAGATCGACGCGGCGAAACTCATAAGCAAACAAATGCCGTACACAAAAAAGAAAGAGATATTCGGAATATAGATTTCAGATTCCGACGATGGCCAGGCCGCCCGCGATGGGCATGGACTGGCCGGTGATGAAATCGGATTCGGCCGAGGCCAGGAAGGCCACCGCATACGCCACGTCGATGGGGTTGCCGTAGCGGCGCAGCGGAATCTCCTTCTCCGCCCGCTCGCGGATGCCGTCCCAGCCGCGGTTGCGCACGGCCAGCTCTGTCGCAATCGGCCCCGGACAGATGGCATTCACGTTGATGTTCCAGGGCGCGAGTTCCTTGGCCCAGGCCTTGGTGAAGCCCAGCAAGGCCGCCTTGGCCGCGCAGTAATGGGCATCGCCCACGGTCGCGACCATGCCCGCGGTCGAGGCGATGTTGATGATCTTGCCGGACTCGCGCGCTTTCATGCCGGGCACCAGCGCCTGGGTCGTGAAGAAGCTGCCCTTCACATGCACGTCGAACATGCGGTTGAAGTGGACTTCCTCCATAGCCTCCAAGTCGCGCCGCTCATGGATGCCGGCGTTGTTGACCAGCACGTCCACGCGGCCCCGCTTGGCCTCGGCCTCCTGCGCCATGCGCTTGCAGTCCTCGGGCTTGGCCACATCGCCCACGATGGCGAAGGCTTGGCCGCCGGCGGCCGAAATCTTGGCCACGGTTTCTTGCGCGGCTTTGCCGTCGATATCCTGCACGGCCACAAGCGCGCCGCGCGTGGCCACCAGAAGCGCGTCCTCGCGCCCCATGCCGGCGCCTGCGCCCGTGATGTAGACGACCTTGCCGTCGAGGCTGGCGGAAGTGCGGTTGTCGATCGCTGCGCCCATGGAACCCTCAGATGCCGACGATGGTGGTGCCGCCGTTGATGGCCATGGATTGGCCTCGCCATAGCGGCGCAGGGGGATTTCCGTCTCCGCGCGCTTCTTTGCGCCTTCGATGCCGCGAGCGCGGATCACCATGTCGGTCATGATCGGACCCGGGCAGATTGCGTTCACGGTGATCTTCCAGGGCGCCAACTCCTTGGCCCACGACTTGGTCATCGCCAGCACGGCCCCTTTGGAGCCCGAGTAGTGCGGGCTGCCTGCCTGCCCCACCATGGCGGCGGTGGAGGCGATGTTGATGATCTTGCCGCTGCCCTTGGCCTTCATGCCTTTGATCACGGCCTGGGTCGCGAAGAACAGGCCCTTCACGTTGACGCCGAACATCCGGTCGAAGCTGGCTTCGTCCATTTGCTCGGAATCCTTGAATTCGTGGATGCCGGCGTTGTTCACCAGGACGTCGACCGTGCCCCACTTGGCCGCAATCTCCGCCACGTTGCGCGCCGAATCGGCGGGCTTGGACAGATCGCCAACCAGCACCAGGGCCTCGCCGCCCGCCTTGCGGATCTCGGCCACCGTGGCCTCGGCCACCTTGGCGTCGATATCCTGGACGCCCACGCGCGCGCCGCGCTCGGCCAGGAAGATGGCTTCGGCCTTGCCCATACCGGCGCCGGCTACGGTGACGATCGCGACCTTGCCGTCGAGCCGCGCGCTCTTGCGTTGATCGGTTGTCATCTTCACTGCCTCTTAGAATCCGACGATGAATTCGCCGCCGTTGGGCGACAGGACTTGGCCGGTGATGAAGTCCGATTCCGCCGACGCCAGGAAAGCGACCGCGTAGCTGAACTCCATGGGCTCGCCCATGCGGCCGAGCGGGATCAGCTTGTCGCAGAATTCCTTGATCTCAGCGGCCGAACGGTTCTGCTTTGTCATCTCGGTCAATACCATGCCGGGAGCGATGGCGTTGACGTTGATGTTCCAGGGCGCGAATTCCTTAGCCCACGACCTGGTCACGCCCAGAAGCGCCGCCTTGGCGCCGCAATAGTGACTGTCGGTGGGATTGCCCACCATGCCCCAGGCCGACGAGATGTTGATGATCTTGCCGGACTTGCGCGCCTTCATGCCCGGGATCACGGCCTTGGTCGCGAAGAAGGTGCCCTTCACGTGGACGCCGAACGTGGCATCGAAGTCCTGGGGCGTGACTTCTTCGATCGCGCGGCGATTGTGGATACCGGCGTTGTTGACCAGCACGTCGACGCGGCCCAGTGCCTTTTCGACCGAGGCGAACGCGCGCGCCACAGCGTCCGTGTCCGAGATGTCGCAGGCCATGACACGCGCCTTGCCGCCGGCCTTGGTCACCAGCTGCGCGGTTTCCTCGGCCTTGGCCTTGTCGATGTCCTGCACCACGACGTGAGCCCCACGTCCGGCCAGAAGCTGGGCATGGGTACGGCCCATGCCCATGGCCGCGCCCGTCACGATGATGATCTTGCCGTCCAAACTGGCTTCAGGCCGGGTCCCCGCCATGTTTCGCTCCCAGCTCAAAGAATGATGTAGCCGCCGTTCACGAACAGGTTCACGCCGACGACGTAGTTGCTTTCGTCGCTGGCCAGGTAGCAGAAGGCCTGGGCGATGTCCTTGGGCTCCGCCGCGCGGCCGAGCGGAACCTTGGCCGCTTCCTCGGGCAGCCAGCCCGCGTTCTTGGCCTTCTCGGTGGCCACGGGGCCGGGTGAGATGGTGTTGACGTAAATTTTGTGGGGCGCGCCTTCGAGGGCGAAGCTGCGCGACAGGCTGACCACCGCGGCCTTCGACGCCGCGTAGTGCGAATTCTTCGGATGCGCCTTCCAGGCGTCGATCGAGGCGATGTTGACGATCTTGCCGCCGCCCTTTTCCTTCATGTGTTTGAAGGCCGCGACGGTCATGTGGTAGAGGCCGCGCACATTGACGCCCAGCATCTCGTTCCATTCGTCGTCGGTGATCTCGAGGATCGGCTTGCGCACATAGACGCCGGCCACGTTGCCCAGCGCGTCGATGCGGCCAAAGGCCTTCACGGCCTGGTCGAACGCCTTGTAGCAGTTGGCGCCGACGCGCAGGTCGACGGGAATGCCGACGGCCTCGCCGCCCTTGGCCTTCAGACCCGCGACGGCCTTGTCGATCGGGCCTTGCGCCACGTCCATGATCGCGACCTTGGCGCCGCGCTCGACGAGAAGCTCCGCGATCGCGTAGCCGATGCCCTGAGCGCCGCCGGTAATGACCACCGCTTTGCCTTTCACTGCACGCCTCCGTGTTCGGGGATGTCCATGGCGCCGGACGACGCCTTCGCCTTAGGGCTTATCCCAGCGTCCAAACGCGCGCAAGCGGCGCTCCGGAGCGGTATTACGATGCGCGCCAGCGCTGGGCGATGATGACGCCGGTCAGGATCACGAGCCCGCCCAGGACCTGGATCAGGGTGGGATAGATGCCCAGCGCCATGGCGATGCAGGCCGCGAAGACAGGGCTCAGGTTGGAGTACATGGCGGCCACGGTGGCGCCCACGTGCCGGACGCCGAAGTTCCACAGCATGACCGCGAAGCAGATCGAAGTGACGGCCAGATAGACCATCAGCGAAAGCGAGCGCGCGGACAGGTCGACGTGGAAATCGGCGAGGCCGGCCAGGAGCGCCACGGCGCCGACCGGCACCGTCACCAGCGTGCCCGCGCCAACCGTGAAGGTCGCCGCCGCCAGAGTGGACAGGCCGGGCAGCCAGCGCGGCAGCATGATGGAGTACCAGGCGAAGCAGGTGACGCAGCCCAGGATGAAGATCTCGCCGCCGCGGAACTCCACAGCGCCGTCCTTCATGGCGACCAGCGTGCCGCCGACGAGCGCCAGCACAGCGCCCACGAGCGTTCCGGGCCCGAGCTTCTGCCCCACCGCCACGCGCGCGACGAAGGCCGTCACGATGGGCGTCGTCGTGAACACGAAGGCCGCCGCGATAGCGCCGGCGTAGAGGATGCCGAAGGTGATGAAGACGCAGAACAGGCCGAAACCCACACCGCCCAGAAGCGCGATGCGGGCCCAAGGCAGCGGGCGCAGGAAAACGTCCTTTCCCTCACGGATCAGGAGCATGAGACAGAGGATCGCGCTACCGAGGGTGAGGCGGAAGGTGGTGAGGGAGAAGACGTCCCAGCCGCGGACCAGCTCCTCCATCACGCCATAGAAGGAGCTCCAGAGCAGAACGGCGCCGGCCAAGCTCGCGTTGGCCGCGAGTCTGAGGCCGCCGCCGGACGCAGACGCGTTCATGGAAAGGGCGGGCGCGAAAGACGCGCCCTTAGGCCACCGTCTCGTCCATGTGGCGATCGCTCAGGTCGATCCAGATGGTCTTGGTTTCAGTGTACTGGTCGTGGGCCTTGAGCGAGTTGTCGCGGCCGCCGAAGCCGGACAGCTTGTAGCCGCCGAAGGGCGTCGTGATGTCGCCCTCGCCATAGCAATTGACCGTGACCGTGCCGGCCTGCAGCGCGCGGGAAACCCGGTGGGCCGAACGCACGTTGGCGGTGAACAGCGAGGCCTGCAGCCCATAGCTGGTGTCGTTGGCGACCTGGACGGCCTCCTCGGTGCTATTGACCGTGATGACCGACAGAACGGGGCCGAAGATCTCTTCCTTAGCGATGGTCATGTTCGGCTTTACGCCATCGAAGATCGTCGGCGCGATGTAAAGCCCCTCGCCGTCCTTGATGGCGTCGCCGCCGGCCGCGACCGAGGCGCCTTCCTTCTTGCCGATCTCGATATAGCGCAGGATCTTGTCGTACTGCTCTTTCGAGATGATGGCGCCGAGCGCGTTGGCGGGATCGAGCGGATAGCCCGTGCGCCAGTCGCGCACGCGCGCCACGACCCGCTCCATCAGCTTGTCCTTGATCTTGCGGTCGACGATCAGGCGCGAGTTGGACGAGCAGTTCTGGCCCATGTTCCACAGCACGGAATAGACGACGTGGCGCGCCACCTCGTCGAGATTCTCGGCGTCGGCCAGGACGACCGACGGGTTCTTGCCACCGCATTCCAGAACCGTGCGCTTCAGGTTGCTCTGCGCCGAGTACTCCAGGAACTTACGGCCGATCTCGGTCGAGCCCGTGAACGAGATGCCGTTGATGTCGGGATGCAGGCCAAGGGCGCGGCCGGTGACCTCGCCGGGGCCGGTGACGACCGAGAAGACCCCCGGCGGAATGCCGGCTTCGAGCGCCAACTCGGCCAGGCGCAGGGTGGTCATGTTGGTCTGCTCGGCGGGCTTCACGATCACGCTGTTGCCGGCCGAAAGCGCGGGGCCGATCTTCCACGCCACCATCATCAGCGGGAAGTTCCAAGGCAGCACGCAGGCCACGACGCCCAGCGGCTCGCGCACCACGAGGCCGAGCGCATCGTCGCCCGAGGGCGAGACCTGGTCGTAGAGCTTGTCGGTCACTTCCGCATGCCATTCCAGGCACTGCAGCGTCTCCGGCAGGTCCACGGTCATGATGTCGCGGATCGGCTTGCCGCTTTCCACGCTCTCCATCACCGCCAACTGGAAGCGGTCGCGGCGGATCAGCTTGGCCACCTGGATCAGGCGCTTCTTGCGCTCCGTCGGATGCATCTTCGACCACACGCCGCGCTGGAACGCCTCGCGCGCCTTAGTCACCGCCGTGTCCACGTCGGCCGCGTCGCACAGCGCGATCTCGGTGATCTTCTTGCCCGTGGCGGGGTTATGCGTGTCGAAACGCTTGCCCGCCTGCGCGGCCGTGAAGCGGCCGTTGATAAAGGCGTTGTTGGGCAAGTCCATGCGGTCCGCGATGGACTGGAATTCCTCGCGGGTCAGAAGATCGGACATGACTGGCGTTCCTTACGCGCGGAGTTGATGCACCTTGGCGGCGGGGTGCTTGCTTTCTTCCTGGATGGCGCGCACCGCAGCCTGGCCGGTCAGAAGCGCGTCGCGCAGCTCGCGCGCGAACTCCTTCTTCAGCGGCAGCAGCGGACGGCGGACGGCGCCGGACGGCAGGCCCTGGATGTCGCAGGCGTACTTCACGCACTGCAGGAACTTGCCACCGCGCTCTAGCACGCTGAACAGCGGCATCATGGCCATGGTCATGCGGCGGCCCTTCTCGAAGTTCTTCTCGACGACGCAGGCCTCCCAGATGGCGAGGGCTTCCTTCAAGACGCAGTTGGCCGCGCCGCAGACCCAGCCGCGCGAGCCCCAGACGAAGAACTCCAGAACCTGGTCGTCGGCGCCACAGATCAGCTCCAACTGCGGGAATTCGCGCGCGATCAGGTGCACGCGGTTGATGTCGCCGCTGGTTTCCTTGAGGGCGCGGATGTTGGCGTTCTGCGCCACGCGCGCGAGAAACTCCTCGCCCATCTCGACGCCCGTCCGGCCCGGATAGTTGTAAAGCATGATGGGCAGGCCCGCGGCGCGCTCGATGCGCAGCACATGGAGCGCCAGCTCTTTCTCGGTCGGCAGCGAATACGGCGGCGCGGCAATCAGGAGGCCGTCCGCGCCGATCTCGCGCGCGGCCTCGGCGAAGCCGCAGCATTCCTTGGTCGTCATGGCGTTGACGCCGGCCAACCAGGGCACGCGACCCTTGATGAAGGCCTTGGCCTTGCGGAACTGGTCGAGACGCTCTTCCTTCGAGAGGGCGTAGACCTCGCCGGTCGAGCCGCCGATCACCAGGCCGTGGACGCCGTTGGCGATCTGCCAATCGATCATCTCGTACCAGGCCGCTTCGTCGATCGTCTCATCGTCGTTGAACGGCGTGATCACCGGTGAATAGACGCCATCGAAGCGCATGACGGACTCCCTGTTCCGGGCGTGAAAGTCGGCCGCCGGCAGGCGGCGAATAGGGTCTGGATCGTAACCCCAACCAACGGCCGCCGACAACGGCCAGTCCCCAAAAGCGAACGGCCGGCCCCTTGGGGGCCGGCCGCCGGAAACACGTGCCTGGAAAGGCCGCTTAGCCCAGGTAGGCCTTGCGGATATCCTCGTTGGTGATAAGGGTCTTGGCGTCGCCTTCCAGCACGATCTGGCCGCTTTCCAGCACATAGCCATAGTGCGCGATCTGCAGCGCCACATAGGCGTTCTGCTCGACCAGAAGGATGGTGACGCCGGCCTTGTTGATGTCCTGGATCGATTCGAACACCTGATCGACCAAGATGGGCGCCAAGCCCATGCTGGGCTCGTCCAGAAGCAGGATCTTGGGGTTGGACATCAGCGCGCGGCCGATGGCCAGCATCTGCTGCTCGCCGCCCGACAGCGTGCCGGCGATCTGGTTCAGGCGTTCGCGCAGACGCGGGAACATCTGCAGCACCCGGTCGCGGTTCTTGGCGTTCGTGGCCTTGTCGAGCTGGGTGAAGGCGCCCATCGCCATGTTCTCGTCGACCGTCAGGCGCGAAAAGATGCGGCGGCCTTCGGGCACCTGGATGACGCCCTTGGGCACCAGAAGATGCGGCATGATCTGCCGCACGTCCTGACCGAAGACCTTCACCGTGCCCTGGCGCGGCGCCAGGATGCCGCTGATCGAATTCAGCGTGGTGGTCTTGCCCGCGCCGTTGGCACCGATCAGCGTGATGATCTTGCCTTCCTCGACATTGAACGTAATGCCGTGCAACGCGCGGATGTTGCCGTAGTAGACGTTGATATTGTCGACTTCCAGGATCGCCATCTCGATCTCCTAATGCCCCATGCCCAAAGCCAAACTGCGGCTCAGGTCATGTGGCCCACTCCGCTCTGGCCGAGATAGGCCTCGATCACCTTCTTGTCCCGCTTCACGTGGTCGGGCGGGCCTTCGGAGATCTTGGTGCCATGGTCGAGAACGGTGACGATGTCCGACATGCCCATGACCACGGGCATGTGATGCTCGATCAAAAGGATCGTGATGCCGAGATCGTCGCGCAGACCGCGGATGAAACCGACCATCTCGAGGCTTTCCGACGGGTTCATACCGGCCGTCGGCTCGTCCAGCATCAGAAGCTTGGGCTTCATGGCAAGCGCGCGGGCAATCTCTAGCTTGCGCTGGTCGCCGTAAGGCAGGTTACGGGCCAGGACGTCGCCCTTGCCGCGCAAACCGACATATTGGAGCAGACGGCTGGCCTCTTCCGAAGCCTTCTTCTCGTCGGCGCGGGAATGGCGGGAGCGCAAAACCGCCCCCCACCAGCGCGACTTCAAGTGCATGTGCATGCCAACCAAGATGTTCTCGATCGACGACATGTTCTTGAACAGGCGGATGTTCTGATACGTGCGCCCCACGCCCCGATAGGCCACGCGGTCCGGCGTCATGTTGTCGATCCTCTCCTCCGAGAGGCGGATCTCGCCGCCCTCGATGGGGAAGAAATTCATGATGCAGTTGAAGACCGTCGTTTTCCCCGCGCCGTTGGGACCGATGATGCTGTGGATCGAACGCTCCTTGACGTCGAGGTCGAGGGCGTCGATGGCCACGAGGCCGCCAAAGCGCTTGGTCAGCGCGTTGGTCTTGAGGAGTGTCTGTCCTATCGTCATCGCATGTCTCTCGATCGCTTGCGTCTTGACCCGACCATCATGCCTTCTGCCCCGATTGCGCGCGGAGCAAGGCCTCGGCTTCTTCCGCCGACTGCATCTCGCGTTTACGCACCGCCGACGGCCAGAGGCCCAGGGGCCTCACGCGCATCATGACGATCAGAACGAAGCCGTAAGCCAAGAAGCGGTACTCGCCGAACTCGCGCAGGAGTTCCGGCGTGCCGATCAGCATCAGCGCGCCGACGACGACGCCCGGCAAGCTACCGATGCCGCCGACGATGATGAGGGCCAGGATGTTGATCGAGATGAGGAGCTGGAAGCTGTGCGGGAAGATCGATCCCAGCATGGCGGCGAAAATGGCGCCGGCCAGGCCCGCGAACCATGCGCCCAAGGCATAGGCCAGAAGCTTCACATTGACCAAATTGATGCCCAACGCCTGCCCCACGTCCTCGTCCTCGCGGATCGCCATCCACGCCCGGCCCAGCCGCGAATTCTCCAGCGCCCATGCGAAATAGGCCGCGATCATCGAGGAGATCAGCGTCAGGTAGAACAGGTGGATCGGATCGCTGAGTTCGAAGTTCCCGATCCAAGGCCGCGGAATGTGCAGAAGACCCTGGGAGCCGCCGAGCAACGGCGACGCCATGTCCGAAAGAACGACGACGCGGATGATCTCGCCCAAGCCCATGGTCGCCACGGCCAGATAGTCGCCGCGCACCTTGAGCACCGGGATCCCGAACGCCAAGCCCATGAGGAGAGAGGCGAACATGGCCAGCGGCAATGCCTCCCACCAGGTCAGCGGCCGGTCGAGCAACAGGATGAGATGCTCGTTGTCGGCCGTTAATAGCGCGATGGCGTAGGCGCCGGTTGCGAAGAAGGCCACGAAGCCCAAATCCAAAAGGCCGGCCAAACCGACCTCGAGGTTGAGGCCCATGCCCATCAGCACGTAGAGGCCGACCAGCATGAGGACCTGGCCGAAGAACGAACCCGCGGCCATCGGAAACAGGAGGAGCAGGACGACCGCAATGGCATAGAGGAAGTACCGGATCGAGCGCTGGCTTCCGCTCGACTTCGCGCGATGGTTCATCATCACGGCCTTGCCGCGCGTCACCCAAAAGAGGGAGATCGCGAAGCCCAGCACGAACATGGTGATGAAGCCCGTGAGCGTCTGGCCTTCCCACGTGAACATATAGTCGCGGATCGGCTCGACGCTCTCGTACTGCATCGCGAGCTGGAGGAGCTCGGCAAACAGGCCAATAAAGAACGCGGTGGCCAAGCCGACGATCAACGGCTTGCGCAGCCATGTCGGGCTCTCGCGGATCAGCGCGCCGGCCATCGCCAGCACACCACCCGCCAAGATCGTGACGAGACAGGCCGTATAGGGATCGAAGCCGTAAGAAAGGAACGCGAGCAGCTTCGGCGACAACGAAACGAACATGTGCCGGACGTCGAATGTCGCCATGATCAAGATAAGGATGCTCAGGAACGCGCCCGAAACCACGCCGACGAGAAAACCCTGAAAGATACGCGCGGCCGAGCTCAGCTTCGGCGAACGGATGCAGATGAGAGCGCCGACGGTGAGGGTTATGCCAATGAAGGTCGCATGCGCCAGCGACAGCGTGTTCTCGATGATCCAGCGTTCCATGAACTGGTTGATCAACCCGAACACGCAAAGCGCCACGACGGTTCCGCCGCCGATGGCGCCGCACTTCAGGGTGCGGCGGAACTGTTCCTGCTCGATGTCCTTGTGCTGGAAGGACGAGGCAACAATTTCAAACGACATCTTTCAACTCCCGTTCGGCCGAACTCGCCGTGACGATCGGAACTGCTTTCCCTTAGGCTCGCTGGCGCGCCAGACGCTCGCCCAGGATGCCTTGCGGCCGGAAGATCAGCACCATGACCAGCATGGTGAAGGCGATCAGGTCGCGAAGCTGATACGGCGCGACAATGCCCAGACCATCCAGGAACAGGGCCGGTCCCAACGACTCGACCACACCGAGGAAGAAGCCGCCGAGCATGGCGCCCGGCACGTTGCCGATGCCGCCCAGCACCGCGGCGCTGAACGCCTTGATGCCCGGGAAGAAGCCCATGAAGAAATAAACCTGCTTGAAGACGAAGGCATAGAGCACGCCGCCGATGCCGGCCGTGCTGCCGCCGAGAACAAAGGTGAAGATGATCACCTTGTTCACGTCGATGCCCATGAGAGCCGCGGCGTCGCGATCTTCGGACACGGCGCGCATCGCGGTGCCCATCTTCGTCTTGTGGACGATGAGGTAGAGCGCGTACATCGATGCCAGCGCCGCGATCACGACCACAAACTGGATGCGCGGGAAGTTGAAGCCCAGGATCGTCACGACGACGTCGAACCACCTCACGTCCGGATAGGCGCGCACCGACGAGCCGTACATGCCGCGGAAGGCATGCTGCAGGAAGAACGAGGCGCCAATGGCGCAGATGAGCGGGGCGAGCGAGCGCACGGAGCGGAACGGCCGGTAACATATTCGTTCGACGATCAGCGCTATACACGAACAGACCGTCATCGCGACCAGCGAGATGAGGACCATGCCGACGATCAGGTATTCGTCGAGGAAACCGGACTTCGCCAGGGGCGCGGCCACGAAGTACGCCGTGAAGGCGCCAGTCATGAAGATGTCGCCGTGGGCGAAGTTGATCAGGCGCAAGATGCCGTAGACCATCGTGTAGCCCAGCGCGATCAGGGCATAGATGCCGCCGATCGTCAGGCCGAACATCACCATGCTGACCCACTGCTCTGTGGTGTAACGGTCCTTGATGACCGAGCCGATGGTGCCAGCGATGACCAGGAGGATAACGGCGGCCCGCATGAGCCACAGGGTGACGTCGACGTAGGTGACTTGCTTCAGTCTCTCGAGATTCATGTCCTGCGCCCCGCGGGGAAGTCTTACGAAAGGGTGTCTTAGGTCGGACTAAGTAATAAAAAGAACCGGGAGATGGGTTTCAATCCATCTCCCGTTCCTCATTTCAGGCTTAGAACTTGTCAGGATAGATGCGCTTCGGATTCTTGCCGGGCTCCAAGGTCTTCGGATCCGGGTTCGTGTACTGGTAGATGGCGAAGTTGTACACGCCGCAGTCGCCGTACTGGTCGCACGTTATCTTGCCGGTCACGCCCTGCATGTTCTTGGTCGCGAACATGGCATCACGCAGCGCCTTGATCGGGATGTAGGTGGTCCCGTCCTTTTCCGTGATCGCCACTTTCTTGATGGCGTTCGCGGCCAGCATCATGGCGTCGTAACCGTTGCCATGGAAACCCTGGATCGGGTACTCGCCGAACATCTTCTTGTACTTCTCGCGCATGGCCGTGTAGCCGGGGCCTTGGGCCTCGGGCTCCATCGCCGTGGTCGAGATCTCGAAGCCAAGAAGGTCCTTGCCCGCCGCTTCCATGAGCTGCGCGCCCATCGAAGCATCGGAACCGATCAGAGCGACCTTCTCCAGACCAGGAATCTCTTTCTTCTGGCGGATCAGGTAGGACGTCGCGCCGACGAACGTCGGTGCGTAGATGAAGTCCGGCTTGGACGTCGCGATCTTTGTGAGCACCGGACGCATGTCAGTATCGTTCGGAGCGATGGCTTCGTCGGAGACGATCTCGCCGCCCAGCTTCTTGAAGTTCTCCTGGAAGACGCGGACGAGCTTCTCGGCGTACGGGCTGCCGTCGTGGATCGTGGCGGCCCTCTTGTAACCGCGAACCTTATAGGCCCAGTTGGCCACTTCGCGGCCGGCCCAAAGGTCGTTGTAGACGATGCGGAGGAGGCCGTCATAGGACGGACCGCGATCCGGAGCCGTCAGCACGGGCGAACTGGCCGCCGTGGCGACGTCCGGAATACCGGCCTTCCACAGGATCGGCGCCGCCGGACGGGTCGCGCTGGAACACGCACCGCCGATGGCCACGACGACCTGCTGGTTCGCCGCGATCTTGGTCGCTGCCGTCTGCCCGCCTTCGGCGTTGCAGCCGTCATCTTCGTGCATGAACTTGATCGGGTGGCCGACCAACTTGTTGCCGAGGTCATCGGCCGCCACGACCGCACCGCGCTGGGCGTCGAGGCCCAGGGCCGTGTCGGCGCCGGAAATCACGTGATAGGTGGCGATGACGATTGGCGCACCCTTCGCAATCTTCACGACGCGAATCGGATCCTCAACCGGACCGACCTTGACGGCCCAAGCGGCCGACGAAGCCAGCGCGCCGACCGCGACGATCGACACCGCGGCGAGCGACTTCAAAAAGAATGACGGTTTCATTATTTGCGAGCCTCCATCTAGAACTAGACGACCCGGCATGCCCGGACGGGCATGTCGGTTACATACCTAACCTGCTGCGAGATACGCGCTGGAGGCTTTGTCCACCCGTCGGGCGAATTGCTATCTAAGCGTTAAGCCGTTCCGAAACCGCTCACGAGCGGACACTGGAACCGCCTCTTCATCTTCGATGGCAAAAAGAGCGCCGACAAAACGGCGCCGAAAACCGGACCAGAACCTAATCCGGACGTTCCCCCCTGAGGTGGCTGCCTCCTTAAACGCAACGTCGTACTACCGCCCCTGTACCCCGCTCTGGTGATCGGAATTCCGTCCCAGCATTTTGTTACAGCAAGGCTAATCATTTGGTGGTTTGGTTGTCAACGGGCCGATCCAGAAAGTCCTTTCGAATCTTGTTGTTCGTATAAGCGAAAGAGTTATGCCGCAGATGCAATATAAATGTTCGGCACTGCACGCAACGACCCGCTTCCGCCACTGGTCGCAATGATCGCGCGAGCAAAAAAAGAGGGGCGCCCAATGGGCGCCCCTCCCAGTATTTCGAACCCTCCCCGAGGCTAGTTCCCCGGATAGACCTTTTTCGGATTCTTGCCGATATCCAAAGGGGCGCCTTTCGGCGCCCCTTTCGTAACGAATTTTACGTGTTGGTTAGTTCGTCGGATAGATTTTCTTCGGGTTCACGCCGATGTCGAACGTGGCAGCGTCCGCATTGGTGAACTCGTAGGCCGCGAACTTGAACTTGCCGCACTGGCCGTTCGCGTCGCACTTGATCGGACCGCTCATGCCTTCGAACTCGGGCGCATTGAACACCGCGTCGCGAAGAGCCTTGCGGCCGATGTAGGTGTTGCCGTCCTTGTCCTTCACCGCGACCTTTTCGATGGCCATGGTCAGGAGCTTGGCCGCGTCGTAGGCCTGGGCGTGGAAACCCTGGATCGGCGCCTCGCCGAACATCGACTTATATTCGGCGATCAGCTTCGGATAGTCTTTACCCATGGCTTCCTTCGAAACGTCCGGGAAGGTGATGCGGAAGCCCTTGGCCGCCGCACCGGACGCCGTGATGATGTCTTTCGTCATCATCGAACCGCCGCCGATCAGGTTCTTGGTCAGACCCGCGGTTTCACCAGCCTGGCGGGTGATATGGCCGCCCGCCGCCACGAACACGGGGTAGTAGACGACGTCCGGCTTGGACGCCGCGACGCGCGTCAGCACCGGACGCATGTCGACGTCGGTGGGAGAGACGGCTTCCCCCGCGACGACCTTGCCGCCGACTTTTTCGAAGTTCATCTTGAACTCCGCCACGAGCTGCTGGGCATAGGGGCTGCCGTCATGGATGGTCGCCGCCGTCTTCCACTTCATGACGTTGAACATCCAGTTAGCATCGCCCTTGGCTTGTTCGGCATCGCTGTAGATCGTTCGTGCGAAGCCGGCGAACTCGGCGCTGCGGTCGGCCGCCGTCAGACGCGGCGCGGTGCAGGCTGTACAGATGTTGACCATGCCCTGCTTCCACAGGATCGGCGCGGCTGCCGTCGCGGCGCTTGAGCACGCGGGCCCGAGCACACCGACGATGTTCTGGTTGGCCGCCAGCTTGGTGCCGGCCGTCTGGCCGCCTTCCGCGTTGCAGCCGTCGTCTTCGACGATGAAGCGGATCGGGTGACCGACAATCTGGTTGTTGATCTGCTTGAAGTAGACCTCGGCCGCGCGCTTGGAATCGATACCCAGGGCCGTGTCGGCGCCCGAAATGACCCAATACGCGCCGATCGTAATCGGCTGGCCCTTGCTGATCTTGACGACGCCCAGCGGGTCATCGACCGGCCCGACCTTGACCGCCCATGCGGGTGCTGAAGCTAGGGCTCCTGCGCCAAGAATGGACGCAGCCGCTAGCCAGTTCACGAGCTTGGTTCTCTGCATTTAACCACTCCTTCACTCATTTGCGCAGCTAAGGGGCCACGCGCTCCCGGTAACACCGACCACATGGCCGGCGCCTGTGCTTCTCAAGCCCGATCCTTTTTCAAAGGATTGTTCAGCGGCCATGCACGACAAAAACATGCCATGAGTTCGCCAGCCGTGGCGAGAGTAGCGGCATACAAAAACGCCGGGGATTCGTGTTCGCCCGGGACGGCCTGCGCCATGAAATCAGCATCGACGACCGCGCGCTGCGTTGCAGCAAGCAAAGCTAAATTCCTGAATCCTAGAGAAAAAGGGGGCGCCTCGCGGCGCCCCCCTTCGCAGTGCAACAATCCAAGCCCATGTTACTGGATTAGGAAAATCTTCTTAGAATTCTTACCGATCTCGAACGTCGAGGCGTCGGCGTTTACGAACTCGTAGACGGCGAACTTGAACTTGCCGCACTGGCCGTTCGCATCGCACTTGATCGGACCGCTCATGCCATCGAACTCGGGTGCATTGAACACCGCATCGCGCAGCGCCTTACGGCCGATATAGGTGTTGCCGTCCTTGTCCGTGACCGCGACCTTATCGATCGCCGTGACGAGCAAACGAGCCGCGTCGTAAGCCTGGGCGTGGAAGCCCTGGATCGGCTCTTCACCGAACAGCTTTTTATATTCGGCCACCAGCTTCGGATAATCCTTGCCCATGGCTTCCTTGGAAACGTCCGGGAAGGTGATGCGGAAGCCCTTCGCCGCGTCGCCAGAGGCCGTGATGATGTCCTTGGTCATCATCGAGCCGCCGCCGATCAGGTTCTTGGTCAGGCCCACCGTCTCCTTGGCCTGACGAGTGATCTGGCCACCCGCCGCGACGAACACCGGGTAATAAACAACTTCCGGCTTGGACGTCGCGATGCGCGTCAGCACTGGGCGCATGTCGACGTCGGTCGGCGAGATGGCTTCCGCCGCGACGACTTTACCGCCGGCCTTCTCGAAGTTCATCTTGAACTCGGCCACCAGCTGTTGGGCGTAGGGGCTGCCGTCATGGATGGTCGCCGCCGTCTTCCACTTGTTGACGTTGTACATCCAGTTGGTGTCGCCCTTGGCCTGCTCGGCGTCGCTGAAGATCGTGCGTGCGAAGCCGTCGAAGTTCGGGCCGCGGTCGGCTGCCGTCAGACGCGGCGCGGAAGACGCCGTGCCGATGTTGACCATGCCCTGCTTCCACAGGATCGGTGCGGCCGCCGTCGCCGCGCTGGAGCAGGCCGGGCCGAGCACGCCGACGATGCTCTGGTTGGCCGCCAGCTTGGTGCAGGCCGTCTGGCCGCCTTCCGCGTTGCAGCCGTCGTCTTCAACGACGAAGCGGATCGGGTGGCCGGCGATCTTGTTGCCGATTTGATTGAAATAGACCTCGGCCGCGCGCTTCGAATCGAGACCCAGCGCGGTGTCCGCACCGGACAGGACCCAGTAGCCGCCGATGGTGATGGGCTGGCCTTTGTTGACCTTGACGACACCGATCGGGTCGTAGACCGGACCAACCTTGACGGCGAGCGCGGGTGTCGCGGCCAACGCGCCGGCGCCTAGGATGGACGCGGCCGCCAGCCAATTGGCGAATTTTACTCGTTGCATTCACTACTCCTCATTTGGCGGCACAGCTGAAAAGCCGCGCCTCCTCCACAGCATTGAGCGCTATATCACCGGGGGCGCATGACCCGGGCGAGGCCGGATGAACCGGCGGCGCCAGCCGCGCGCAAGCGTCATTGACGCCGGCGCGAGGCCGTGTTCGTCAAAACGATCTCAGGTTGTGTGATTGGGAATGATCAAAGCCTAAGCATTTGTCGGCCGGATTGCCCGCTTGCCTGGACAGGGGCAGGCGCGCTCGGCAAACTCCGCCCCGCGACGCGGGAAGGCTTGATCGGGAGGGCGCCATGTCGGCGGAAAAGCGGCTGGAGCAGCTCGGCATCCAACTGCCGGACTTCGGCCGGGAAAATAAATATGACGGGCAGAGCTACGGCCGCATGAAGCCGTATCACATCGTCGGCAAGGTTCTGACCCTTTCCGGCCAGATCCCGCAGATTAACGGCGAAGTCATCTATCCCGGCCGCCTGGGCGACACCGTCACCCCGGAACAGGGTTATCAGGCAGCGCGTATCACCGGCATCAATTGCCTGGCCGGCATCAAGCAGGCGCTGGGCAGCCTGGACCGGGTGAAGGGCGTGATCCGCATGCTTCACTTCGTGGTCAGCGCACCGACCTTCTACGACGTGCATAAGGTGTCGAGCGGCGTCTCCGACCTTTTCTATGAGGTATACGGAGAGAAAGCCGGCATCGGCTGCCGGGCGACGATCGGCGTCATGACGCTGGCGCGCAACAATTGCTTCGAAACCTGGTCAGATTTTGAGATCAAATGACATGCTGGATTTCACGCAAAAAGACTTCCAAGGCTCCGGCCGCGTTCCCTCGCTCGGATCGCGCGGCATGGCCGCCACCTCCCATCCGCTGGCGACGCTGACGGCGGTCGACATGCTGCGCTCGGGCGGCAACGCAGTAGATGCCGCCATCGCGGCCTGCGCGGTGCAGTGCGTGGTCGAACCGCACATGACGGCCATCGGCGGTGATTGCTTCGTCCTCTATGCGCCCAAGGGCGGCAAGATCGTCGCCCTCAACGGCTCAGGCCATGCGCCCGCCAAGGCCACGGTCGAGTGGTTCCAGAAGCAGGGCATCACCGCGATCGACAGCCGCAGCGCCCATGCCGCGACCGTGCCGGGCTGCGTCGGCGCCTGGGCGCGCCTGGCCGCCGACCACGGCAAGAAAAGCCTGGCCGAGATCCTGGCGCCCGCCATCCGCGCGGCGTCGGACGGCTATACCGTTCAGCCGCGCGTGGCCGCGGACTGGAAGGCCGATGGCGAGCGGTTGCGCCACGACGACAGTTCCGTGCGCACCTTTCTGCCGAACGGGCAGTCGCCGCGCGCGGGTGCCACGCACCGGCAGCCGGCGCTGGCCGCAACCTTGCGCGCGATCGCCGCGCACGGACGCGACGCCTTCTACACAGGCAAGATCGCGGAAGACATGGTGAAGCATCTGAACCAGTTCGGCGGGCTTCACACGGTCGAGGATTTCGAGGCTTACGAGCCGGAATACGTCGAACCGATCAAGACCGCCTATCGCGGCTACGAGGTGTTCGAGTGCCCGCCCAACGGCCAGGGCATCATCGTGCTGATGATCCTGAACATCCTGTCGGGCTTCGACCTGAAATCGCTCGATCCGCTGAGCACCGAGCGCTTCCATCTGCAGATGGAGGCCGGCCGCATCGCCTATCGCGACCGCAACGATCTGGTCGCCGACCAGCGCAAGGCCAACGTGCCGGTCGAGCAGATGCTCTCCAAGGCATATGCCGACGAAATGCGCGCGCACATCAAGCGCGACCGCGCGATGACCGAGCTGCCGCGCTCGCCCTTCCCCACCCACAACGACACGGTCTATCTGTCGGTCGTCGATGGTGAGGGCAACGCGATCAGTTTCATCAACTCGATCTTCGACGGCTTCGGCTGCGGCCTGACCGCGCCCGAAAGCGGCGTCCTGCTGCAAAGCCGGGGCTCGGGCTTCGTCGTCGATCCGAAGCACCGCAACTGCATCGGTCCGCGCAAGCGTCCGCTGCACACGATCATCCCCGGGATGGTGCAGAAGGACGGAAACACGGTCATGCCGTTCGGCGTCATGGGCGGCCAGTACCAGCCCGTGGGCCAGGCCCATTTCCTGACCAACATGGTCGACCACGGCATGAACGTGCAGCAGGCGCTGGATCTGCCCCGCGCCTTCTATTGGGACGGCCAGGCCAACCTGGAGCACGGCGTGCCCGAAGCGACGGCGCAGGGGTTGGCCAAGCTCGGCCACAAGGTCGCGCGCGTCGACAAGCCCTATGGCGGCGGACAGGCGGTTTGGATGGAGGACGACGGCGTGCTCGTCGGCGGCTCCGACCCGCGCAAGGACGGCTGCGCCCTCGGCTACTGACGATCAATCACCGGGATAACGTCATGACCACATCGACCATCGCGGGCGCCATCGTCGAGGCGCTGGCCGCCTTCGGCGTGAAGCGCATGTTCGGCATTCCGGGCGGCGGCTCGAGCCTCGACATCATCGAAGCGGGCGCGCAACGCGGCCTCGACTTCGTGCTGGCGCGAACCGAAACGTCGGCCACCTTCATGGCGGCCGCGTCCGCCGAGATCACGGGCGTGCCCGGTGTCGTCCTGACCGGCCTCGGGCCTGGCGCGGCCGCGGCCGCGAACGGCGTGGCTTACGCCCATCTCGACCGTGCGCCGGTCGTGATCCTGACCGATTGTTTCGACGCCGAGCGCGACGCCTATGTCAGCCACCAGGCCGTTGATCACGTGGCCCTATTCGGCCCGATCGCGAAGGGTTCGATGCGGCTCAAGGCCGGCGACGGCGCGGCCGATATCGTGGCGCTTCTGGAGCACGCGGTCGCACATCCGCAAGGCCCCGTCCATTTCGATCTGTCGAGCCGGCAGGCGGCGGCTCCGGTCAAGGGCGTGGTTGCACGCCAGGCGCGGAGCACGGCGCCGGTCGATGCCGATGCCTTGGCGGCGGCGAAGCGGTTGCTGGCGGGCGCGAAGCGTCCGGCCGTGATCGTGGGCGTACAGGCGCGCGAAGAAAGCGACGCCGTGCGCCGATTCGTGAACACGGTGAACGGCGCCGTACTGGCGACCTACAAGGCCAAGGGCATCGTGCCGGAGGGCGGCCCGCACGCGGTGGGCCTGACCACGGGCGGCGCGCTCGAGGCGCCGACCCTGTCGCAGGCCGACCTGATCATCCTGATCGGTTTCGATCCCATCGAGTTGATCCCACAGCCCTGGCGCTACAAAGCGCCGATCATCGAGATCGGCCGCGTGGCCGGCCTGCCGCACTACAAAACACCCGATGTCTCCCTGATCGGTCCGCTGGCGCCCGCGCTCGACGCGCTGCGCGCGCAAGCTTGCGATTCGCAATGGAAGCCGGACGAGATCAAGGCGCTGAAGACCACCATGCGTGACGCCTTGCGGGTGGAAAGCACGAACGGCCTGTCGCCCTCCGCGCTGGTCGAGGCGGTCGCCCGCAAGGCACCGCGTGGCGCGCGCGCCACGGTCGACGCGGGCGCGCATATGTTCTCGGCCATGGGCTTCTGGCAGGCCGACGAGCCATCGGGCGTCCTGATCTCCAACGGCCTTTCGACCATGGCCTATGCCCTGCCCTCGGCCGTCGGCTCGTCGCTGGCAGAGCCGCACCGGCCGGTGGTCTGCTTCACCGGCGACGGCGGGCTGCTGATGTGCATCTCGGAATTGGTCACCGCCGTGGAGCAGCGCAGCAAGATCGTGGTCGTCGTCTTCAACGACGGCGCCCTTTCGCTCATCGACATCAAGCAGCAGAAGCGGCAGATGCCGACGCGTGGCGTGCGCTATGGCGCGATCGATTTCGTCACCATCGCGCGCGGCTTCGGCTGTCGGGCTTTTCGCGGGGCGGACGCAGCCGAACTGGACCGCGCGCTGGACGAGGCATTCGCGGGCGAAGGCCCGGCCCTCATCGACGTCCAAGTCGACCCGAGCGCCTATCCCCGCCAGATCGAGGCGATGCGGGGC
>JAPLOM010000030.1:0-78264 GCA_026400755.1 Alphaproteobacteria bacterium | reverse complement strand
CGCTCGGGTTCGTTGGCCTACGTTACGTCAACATCCACTGGTTGAAGCGTTCGAGCAGATTGGTCTGCATCGGCCCCCAATAGGACGGGCTCGTGGGCACGGTGAGCTTGGCGTTTTCTGGGAAGGACGGCAGCATCTTGGCGCGGGCCGGATCGACGAACTTCATCGAGTTAGGATTCGTCGGGCCGTAGGCGGCATAGGGCGTGAAAGCGGCCTGGCGCTGAGCGATCGAGGCGAATTTGATGAACTGCCGGGCGATGTCGGCTGTCGGCGAGCCCTTCGCAATGCACCAGCCGTCGTAGCTCATCAACCCCTGATTCCACGAAACCGCCACCGGCGCGCCATCGTCGATGGCGGCCTGCGCACGACCGTTCCAGCACGTGCACATATCCAACTCGGCGGTCTTCAGCATCTGTGACGTCTGCGCGCCGCCGCTCCACCAGATGGCCACGTCCTTCTTGATCTTGTCCAAGCTCTTGAAGGCACGATCGACGTCGAGCGGATAAAGCTTGTCGGGCGTGACCCCGTCGGCCAGGAGCGCTTCCTCCAGAACCTCTTGCGGGAACTTGCGCATGCCACGCCAGCCTGGAATGCCCTTCACGTCCCACAAATCCTTCCAGCCGCCGATGGGCGCCTTGGCCTTGGCCGGATAGACATCGGTGCGATAGGCCAGCACGGTGGCGTAGTTGTAGCTGCCGATCATGGTCGGCGTTTTGTACTGGGCCGGGATTTCCTGCACGGCCGGATCGTCGTTGATGTTCAAGTTCTCCAGCAGGCCCTGGCTCATCAGGACCTCGTTGGTCATGTTGCCCAGGATGAAGACGTCCCACTGATAGACCTTGGTCTCGAACATGGCCTTCACGATGGCGGTCGGATCATGCTGGCCGGCGACACCCACCACTTCGATTCCGGTCGCTTCGCGGAACGGTTTGTAGATGGCCTCGGCCATCGCCTTTTTCCCACGGGCCGCCCGGATCGCGCGCGACGATGCGCGTGGCGGCGCGGGTCTTGCGCGGCGTGAGCACCGCCGGAAACGCGAGCGCGGCAGCGCCGATGCCGGCCCCCTTGAGAAGGTTGCGGCGACTGAACGGACGCCGAGACGCATTGATCGTCATGACATTACCCTTTGTCAGTGTTGCCTCCAACCGCTTCTATCGTTCCACGCCGATTGCCCGTGCGCCAACCGGCATTTCAGATAAGAATGTTTGCCGCATGAACCCGGCCTTCGCAGGCGCACTCTCCGCGCTTTCCCTCGGCACCGCCGATTTCGCCTGCCGCTTCTCGACGCGGGCCGTGGGCGCGCCGGCCGCGCTGGTCGTGGTGCTGACCACCGGCGCCGTCCTGCTCAGCCTCTGGATCGCCGTGACGGGCGCGCCTCTGGTCTGGCCCGCGGAAGGGCTTCCCTTCGTCGCACTGAACGGCGTCTCCACCACGGTGATGACACTCCTTCTTTATAAGGCGTTGGCGCGCGGGCCGATTTCGGTCGCCGCACCCATCGTGGCCAGCCATCCGGTTCTGGTCGTGATCTTCTGGGTCGCGGTGGGCGCGCGACCCGGCGCGCTGCAATGGGCGGCCATGGCGGTGACGATCCTGGGCGCCGTCACCGTCGCGGCGACGGCCGAGAAGAGCGTCACGCCGGCCGATCGCAAGGCCCTCAACGGCACCATCGGCCTCTCGTGCGCCGCGGCCCTGGCCTATGCGGGCTTGGTCATCGGCGGACAGGCGGCGGCGCCTTATTACGGCCCGCTGCAGACGCTGTGGCTCGGCCGGCTGTTCAGCCTGGCGCCCGCCCTTCTGGTCCTTTTGGCCGTGCGCGGCAAAGGCCTGGGTCAATGGCGTTGGTGGCCGTTCTTGATGGGACAAGGCCTGCTGGATGCCGGCGGCTACCTGGCGCTTTTCGCGGGCAGCACGGGGCCGGGCAGCGAGATCGCGGCCGTGGCGGCCTCGGGCTTCGGCGCCGTCACCGTCATCCTGGCGCGGCTGGTGCTCAAGGAGTCCATGGGTTGGGTACAATGGCTGGGCGTGGCGATGGTCACGGGCGGCGTCGCCGCGCTAAGCGGAACGGGGCTCTAGGGGAGAGAACGATGGGGGCATTCAAGCCGATCGAGGGACACTGCCAATGCGGCGCCGTGCGCTATCGCGTCAGCGAGCCGGCGGACAAGGTCTATCACTGCCATTGCTCGATGTGCCGGCGTTGCCACGGCACCATGTTCGCGACCTATGCGGTGATGCCGCGCAAGGGCTTCACGATCCTATCCGGCGCGGACAATTTGTCGACGTTCTCAAGCTCGGTGACGACACACCGGAAGTTCTGCAAGACCTGCGGCTGCCAGGTCTGCATCGACGTGGACACCAAGCCGGACCTGATCTGGTACACGCCCGGCACGGCCGATGGGCATCCCGGCCACGCGAAGGACCGAGAATCCCACATCTACGTCGAGTCGATGACCGCGTGGTACGACATCCACGCCAAGCTGCCGGAGCATATCGAGGAAACCACATCGCCCCGCCGCGCTTGATGCGAGGCGCGCGGCCGCCTACATCGATCTGATGCCCTCGGCGCCGCCACGGCACGTCATCGTCCCCCTCGTGGTGGCCTGCGCCCTGTTCATGGAGAACATGGACTCGACGGTGCTGGCGACCGCCCTGCCGGCCATCGCGGTGTCGCTCGACGTCAGCCCGCTCCGCCTCAATCTGGCGATCACGTCCTATCTTCTGAGCCTGGCCGTCTTCATCCCGGTCAGCGGCTGGGTCGCCGACAAGTTCGGCACGCGCACGGTGTTCCGCGCCGCGATCGTGGTCTTCACCGTTGGCTCCGTCCTGTGCGCCTTCAGTTCGTCCCTCGCGGGCTTTGTCGGCGCGCGCATCCTCCAAGGCATGGGCGGCGCCATGATGGTGCCGGTGGGCCGCCTAGTCCTGCTGCGCTCCATCCCCAAGGCCCAGCTGATCCAAGCGATGGCCTACCTGACCGTGCCAGCCTTGATCGGCCCGATCATCGGGCCGCCGCTCGGCGGCTTCATCACCACCTATTTCTCCTGGCACTGGATCTTCTGGATCAACGTGCCCATCGGCATCCTGGGCTTCATCCTGGTGACCATCTTCATCGACGACGTGCGGGAAGAGAGTGTGCCGCCGCTCGACGTGCGCGGCTTCGTGGTGCTTGCACTGGCCCTGGTCGGCCTCATCTTCGGCTTCGAGACGGTGGGACGCGGCCTCGTTCCACCCGCCGTGGCCTATTCCGCCTTTGGCATCGGCGCGGTGTGCACCGTCCTCTACGTTCTGCACGCGCGGCTGAGCAGACATCCGGTCATCAAGCTAGCGCTGCTTCGCTATCCGACCTTCCGCGCCAGCGTGACCGGCGGCTTCTTCTTCCATATCGGCGTCGGCGCGATCCCGTTCCTGCTTCCGCTCATGCTGCAGGTCGGGTTCGGCATGAACCCGTTCCATTCGGGCCTGCTGACCTTCTCTGCCGCGGTCGGCGCCATGACCATGAAGATGACGGCCGCGCCGATCTTGAAGCGCTTCGGCTTCCACCGCGTTTTGATCGGCAACGCGGTGCTGAGCAGCGCGTTCATCGCCGTCTACGGCTTCTTCCAGCCCGACACGCCCGCGTTCCTGATGCTGGGCTTCCTGCTGCTGGGTGGCTTCTTCCGCTCGCTGCAATTCACCAGCATGAACATCCTGGCCTTCGCCGACATCCCGCGCGAGGAGATGAGCCAGGCCACCAGCTTCTCAGCCATGGCCCAGCAGCTATCGCTCAGCGTCGGCGTCGGTGTGGCCGCCCTGATCCTTCACATCGCCATCGGCGGCGCGGCTTTGCCGAACGCGGACGACTTCCTACCGGCGTTCCTGGTCGTGGGCGGGCTGGCGGCGCTGTCGACCTTTGCCTTCTGGCGTCTGCCGCCCACGGCCGGAGCGGAGTTGAGCGGGCATCAGACCGTCGAAAAAGCCCTTCCCACCCAGGCCCAATCCAAACGCGCGGATGCCTAGAACTTCGACAGGTAGTTATCCAACTCCCACGTCGAAATCGTGTTGTGGTAGTTCCACCACTCCCGCTCCTTTAGCTCGATGAAGGAATTGTAAAGACCTTCGCCGAAGACCTTCTTGCCGAAGGAATCGCGCCGGAACGCATCGACGGCCTCAAGCAGCGTGCGCGGCAACGTCTCGATCTTGCGCTTCTTCAGATCGCTCTCGGACGCCAAGTACAAATTGTCCTGGTTGGGATCGCCGGGGTCCGCCTTCCCCTCGATGCCGTCCAGGCCCGCGGCCAGCATCATGGCGGCGGCCAGATATGGATTGCAGGCCGTGTCCACGGCGCGGCATTCCAGGCGCGCGCTCGACAGGTAGACGCCTTTGTGGGATTTCGCATCGCCCTCGATCTCGGGCCGGACCCAGGGCACGCGCATCATATTGGTGCGGTTGTTGTAGCCATAGGTGACGTAGATCGGCGCCCAGGTGAAGCCCGTCATGGAGCCGGTCTTGACCAGCCGTTTGTAAGAATTGACCGTCGGGCAGCTCACCGCCGCGATGGCGGGGCCATGGGCCAGGACGCCCGCGACGAACTGGTAGGCCACCTTGGACAGGCCGCAGCCGCGCTTGTCGCTGGCATCGCCCATCACGTTCTTGCCGGTCTTCAAGTCGTCCAGCGACATGTTGAAATGCGCGCCGCTGCCCGTCTTCTCGGCCCAGGGCTTGGGCATGAAGGTGGCCTCATAGCCGTACCGGCGCGCGATCTCCTTGGCCATCATGCGGAACAGCACGTAGCGATCGGCCATCGTCATCACGTCGGCATAGGCGAAGTCGAACTCGAACTGACTGTTGGCGTCCTCATGATCCAGCGAGTGGACGTTCCAGCCCATCTCGTTCATGTAGCGGATCATCTCGTCGCACCAGTCGAACTCCTCCAACAAATTGATCACATCGTAGGCCGCGCGCGGAATGACATCCTTCGGGTTCGCCGGCTCCAACCGGTCGCCCTCGCGGCGGACGATGTAGATCTCGCATTCGATGCCGAGGTTGAAGCGGTAGCCCATCTTGCGCGCGCGCTCGACCTGCGCCGCCAGGATGGTGCGCGAGCACATGGGCCACGGGTCCTTGTGGAACTTCAGGTTGCCCGGACACCACGCGATCTCGGGCCGCCAGGGAAGCTGGACCACGGCGCTGGGATCGGGAAACACCGCCAACTCGTCGTCGTTCGGGCCTTGACCGAGTCCATCCACCGCGGCGCCGGTGAACAGCTCCGAGCCGCGCATCATGCGTTCGAAATGGTCGACCGGCACGGCCTTGGCCTTGGCGATGCCGTGCACGTCCACATAGGACGCGAGGCAATAACGAACGCCCTTCTCGATCAGCTCGCGCTTGATCTTCGCCAGATCGGCGTCGCCGCCGCGTGTATTGCCCGACTGCTTGGCCATCGCACTCTCCCCAGACGGCGGTGATCCCGCCCGATTGATCCCGTTCCTCACCCGCGGAAATCTTGCGTCTCCGCGGAAATCCACGCACTCTCGACGCGGCCGAAATCATGCCGAAGGGTTTAATGCGGGTCAATTCGCCTGTGCGAGATAGTTTAGGTGCTTAAGTATGTCCGAAACCCGCCGTATGACCGCGAACGCCGAGACCTTCCGCCGCTTTTGCGCTTCGGAGCCCGTGCTCGAGGACGTCAGGCCCGCGCTCGAAGCCATGCCAGGCATGACGCGCGAGACGATCCTGACCTCGGGCCCGCCTTTGGCGTGGCGCGAGTACACGGGCGGTCAACGCGCGGCCATCATCGGTGGCGCACTGTTCGAAGGCTTGGCCAAGACGGTCGCCGAAGCCGAAGCCAAGCTCGATGCCGCCGAAATCCGCGTGCGCGGTTGCCACGATTTGGGCGCGGTCGGCTCCCTGGCGGGCATCTACACGGCGTCCATGCCGGTTTTTGTCGTGCGCAATAAAGCATTCGGCAATGTGGGCTTCTGCAATTTTTACGAGGGCACCAATCCGCGCCGCCTCAACTACGGCGTCTATGACGACGGCGTGCGCGACCGCCTGCTGTACGTCCAGGAGACGGTGGCGCCAGTTCTGTCCAAGGCCGTGCGCGCGGCGGGCGGTATCCCGTTGAAGCCCATCATGAAGCGCGCGCTGCACATGAGCGACGAGCTGCACAGCCGCAATACCGCGGCTTCGCTCCTGTTTTTGCGCGAGCTGTTTCCTTCTTTCCTTGCGCTCGCGGGCTCCAAGCGTGAGGCGGTCGAGAAGACCGTGGCCGCGCTGACCGAGGATCACTATTTCTTCCTGCGGCTTTCCATGGCGGCGGCCAAGGCCACGGCGGATGCCGGCCATGGCATCGAGGGATCGAGCGTCGTGTCCGCCATGGGTTTCAGTTGCAAGGAATTCGGCATCCGGGTCAGCGGCCTGGGCGACGAATGGTTCACCGGGCCTCATCCGACCGTGCAGGCCAAGCTGTTCGACGGCCACACGGAAGACGAGATCAGCTGGATGGGTGGGGAAAGCATCATCGCCGAAACCATCGGCCTGGGCGGCTTCGCACAGGCTGCCGCCTTCCCGTTGCAGGCCTATCAAGGCGGCGAGCCCCAGGCTATGGTCGAGCGCAACCTGGCTCTCTACAAGATCACCGTGGGCGAGAACGCCGACTTCCACATTCCGTTCCTGAAGTACCGCGGCACGCCAACCGGCATCGATATCTGCAAGGTGCAGGAGGCCGGCATCACACCGGCCATGAATATCGGCATCGCGGGCCGCGACGGCGGCCAGATCGGCGCGGGCATCGTGCGCGCCCATGCGGCCTGCTTCGTGCGCGCGCTCAACGCCTATAAAAAGAAGTACGGCGACGCGTGATCAACAACCGGTTCCTGCCCTTCATCGCGGTCGGCGGTGGCGCCTTGCTGTGGGGCGCCTGGTGGATTCCCTTGCGCGCGCTCGAGGCGCGCGGCCTATCCGCCGACTGGGCCACCTTCGCGACCAGCCTGTGCGCGCTTGCGCTGCTTCTGCCCTTCGCGCTGGCGAAGCGCCACCGGCTGCGCCAGAACGCACCCGCCCTGTTGTGGATGGCGCTGGCCGCCGGCTCGTCGTTCGTCAGCTTCAACCATGCCGTGGTGTACGGCGAGATCGTGCGCGTCATTCTTCTGTTCTATCTGGTGCCGGTGTGGGCCAGCGTCCTGGGCACGATTTTCCTCGGCGAACGGCTGGGGCTCTTCCGCGTGCTGTCGATCTTGTTGGGCATCGCGGGCGCCGCGACCGTCTTGGGTTACGGCCAGGGCTTTCCCATGCCGCGCACCTTTCCCGAATGGCTGGGCCTGGTTTCGGGCTTCCTGTGGGCCGTCTCGCTCACCCTGTTCCGCCGTGCGGCGGAGATTCCGGCCGTGGACAAAAGCATCGCCAACTTCGCGGGCTCGGCCTTCATGGGACTCGTGTTCGCGCTGGTCCTTTCCAAGACCGCGACGCCGGCCGCCGGATTCGATCTGCCCGCCTTGGCCGTCCTGCTGGTGATCTCCGCCGTGTGGCTGTCGCCCATGGTGGTGGTCGAGCTATGGGGCGCGAGCCGCCTCGATCCCGGGCGGTCGGCGGTCCTCCTGATGCTGGAGGTAGCAGTCGCCGGCATCACGGCGACGCTTCTGGCCGGAGAAGGCTTCGGCTGGGGCGAGGCCGTGGGCGCCGCCCTCATTATCTCCGCGGGCCTGGTGGAGTTGCGCGACCATGCGCGCGAGCCCGCAACGTAATCAGCGCCGATTGCCGGAAAAGCGCCAAACGGCCTATTCTTAGCAACCGCAAGGGAGGATCGCGATGAGCCACCCCGCCGTTACCGAACGCGATATCGAGACCTACGAGCGCGATGGCGTCGCCTGCATCCGCGGCGCCTTCTCGAAGGAATGGTTCGACCTTCTGGCCCAAGGGGTGGAGAAGGACATCGCCACGCCCGGCCCCCTTCACACCATCCAACAGACCGAAGGCGATTCTGGTTTCTTCCTGACCGATTTCTGCATGTCACAGCGCCTGCCCGAGTTCCGCAGGTTCATTTGCGAATCTCCGGCCGGCGGCATCGCGGCCGCGCTGATGCGCTCCAAGCGCACGAACTTTTTCTACGATGCGATCTGGGTGAAGGGCGCGGGCACGCCCAAGCGAACCCGCTGGCACCAGGACCAGCCCTATTACTCCGTCGATGGCCAGCATATGTGCATCTTCTGGCTGCCGCTCGACCCCGTCTCCAAGGACGTCTCGCTGGAGCTGATCCGCGGCTCGCACAAATGGGGCCGCTGGTTCCAGCCGGAGCTGACGCGCAGCGGCAACGACCTCTATCCCGATACCGACGCTTTTGAGCGCATGCCCGACATCCAAGCGGAGCGCGCGAAGTACGACATCGTCTCGTTCGACATGCAGCCGGGCGACATCATCGCCTTCCACGGCATGGTCGTGCATGGCGCGCCAGGCAACCCGAACCAACAGAGCTGCCGCCGCGCGCTGTCGACCATTTGGCTGGGCGACGACGCCGTTTATGCCGAGCGGCCGGGGCCCGTGCGGCCGCTGTTCCAGGGCCACGGGCTGAAGCCCGGCGACGCCATGGACTTCGACTATTTCCCGCGCGTTTGGCCAGGTTCCTCGGGCGCCGGTCTGGCGAAGGGCCCGCGCTTTGCCGACAACTCGACGTTCAAGGTCAGCATCTAGGAGCCAGCGATGAGCGCCACGATTTTGGACACGCAAGTCGAGACTTTCCAACGCGACGGCGTGATGCACCTGAAGGGCGTCGTCGGCCACGACTGGCTGGCCAAGCTGGAAAAGGGCGTCGAGCGCAACATTGCCCAGCCGGGGCCGTTGCATACGGTGCAGACCGCCCAGGGCGAAGGCGGCTTTTTCCTGTCGGACATCTGCATGTCCCAGCAGATCCCCGAATTCCGCGACTTCATGCTGAACGGCCCGGCGCCCGCCATCGCCGCGCAGTTGATGAAATCCGAAAAGATCAATTTTTTCGCCGACACGCTGTGGGTGAAGGACGTCGGCACATCCAAACGCACGCGCTGGCATCAGGACCAGCCTTTCTTCTGGGTCGACGGACAGATGACGGTGATCTGGTTTCCGCTCGATCCCGTGGCCAAGGAGAACTCGCTGGAGTTGGTGCGCGGTTCGCACAAATGGAACCGCTGGTTCGCGCCCGAGCTGAGCAAGGACGGGCGCGATCTTTACCGCACCGCCAGCGGCGCCACATTCGAGCGCATGCCGGACATCGAGGGCAGCCGGGACGAATACGAGATCCTGTCCTGGGAAGTGGAGCCGGGCGACTGCATCGTCTTCAACGGCCTAACCGTCCACGGCGCACCGGGCAACCAGGGCTCCGCCCGCCGTCGGCGCGCCTTGTCGTCCATTTGGATGGGCGAGGATGCGCGCTATGCCGAACGCCCCTCGTCGGGCCGTCCGCATTTCGAAGGCCACGGGCTGAAGCCGGGCGAGAGCGTCGACTGCGGTTATTTCCCACGTGTGTGGCCGCGGCCCGAACGGCTGAATGCGGAGCGCTTCGCCCGCTTCACCGACACGGGCCTGCAGATCCGCAACTGAACCGCTACAGGTTCATCACCACGACCCCCGATGCCACGACGAACGCCGCGATGACACGGCGCGCGCCGAACTGCTCGCCCAGGAACAGCGAGCCGATGAGAGCCGCGAAAACCACGCTGGTCTCGCGCAGGGCGGAGACGGGCGCGACCGTGCCCAAATTGTAGCACCAGACGACGATGCCCTAGGCGCACAGCGCCAGCACGCCGGCGCCGATCCATTGCCGCCAGTCGATCCGAGATGGTGAAAAAAGCGTGCGGCCACGGCGCCAGAAGCCGAAGGCCAGCATCATCGCGCCGTCGAGGAAGAACAGCCAACCGATGTAGCCGAGCGGGCTGCCCGATCGCCGCACGCCCAAGGCATCGGTCGCCGAATAAGCGGCGATGAAACAAGCCGTGCAAAGCGCGTAGAGAAGCGCCAGGCGGCTGCCACGGCCGAGCGACAAGCTGATGATGCCGAGCGAGATGAGGCCGACGCCCATGGCCTGGGTGACCGACAGCGCCTCGCCCACCACGGGACCGGAAATCAGCGCCAGGATCAGCGGCGAGCCGCCGCGAGCGACCGGATAGACCTGGCTCAGATCTCCCGCCGCATAGGCGCGCAGGAGAAACAGGTAGTAGCCGACATGGATGGCCGTGGTCAGCGCCAGGAACGGCCAGCTTGCCACGGCCGGCGATACCACGAAGGGCAGCACGGCCAAGCCAGCGACGCCGCCCACAGCGCTCATTCCGACCATGACCGCCAGCCGGTCGCCTGAGACCTTCACCAGGGCGTTCCAGACCGCGTGCATCAACGCGGCCAGGAGGACCAGGCCGACAACCAGCGGCGTCACCGCCCCACCCTAGCGATGCGGCGCGCCGGACGCGGTCAGTACTGCCAGTTCGGATCGACCGCGTTGGTGGGCTTCTTGCCGGCCAGAATCCGCTCGATGTTCGACAGCACGACATCCAGCGTGCGCGGGGTGTAGTGGATGCTGTCGTCCGACGAGCAGTGGGGCGTCATGATCAGGTTGGGCGTCTTCCACAAGGGAGACGACGGCGGCAACGGCTCCGGGTTGAAGACGTCCAAGACCGCGGTCAGTTCGCCCTTCACCAGCCGCTTGCGCAGCGCCTCGTAATCGACCAGGTCGGCACGGCTGTAGTTGATGAAACCCGTACCGGGCCGCATCAGGCCGATCTCCTTCTTGCCCAGAAGGTGCTTGGTGTGGTCGGTCGCGGGCACGCACATCATGACGAAGTCGGCCTTCGGCAACAGCTTCGGCAAGTCCTTCGGCTTGTACATCTTGTCGACCGAAGGATGCGGCTCACCCGTGCGCCGCGTGCCCAGGACGGTGAGGCCGAATTTCTTCGCCCAGTCGGCCGCCGAACCGCCGATCTGGCCGACGCCGATGACCAACAGCGTCTTGCCGGTGATGACGCTGGCATAGCACTGCTTCCAGCGCGAGGCGCGCTGGTGCGTCACCATCTCGGGCAGGCGGTTGTTGAGCATCAACAGCGCCATGATCAGGTATTCGGCCGCGCGCGGCCCATGGACGCCGCGGCTGTTGGTGAGCGTGCAGCCCTTGGGCATCCAATCGAGCGGCATGACATGGTTCACGCCCGCGCCATGCACATGGATCATCTTCAGGTTCGGCGCCCGGCGCTTCAGGTCCTTGCGGTCGAAATGCCAACCGAACATGAAATCCGCCGTGCGGATCGCCTTGTCGTAGATGTCGTTGTCCTGACCCAGGGTCACCTTCAGCTTGCCCTTGAGCTTGGGATGGCGCTTGAGCGCGTCCCGCACGCGCTCACCGGTGATCGCGAACACCTCGCCCAGCTTTTTGGAGTTCTCGCAGTGCAGATGCCACGTCTTGCCGGCAGCACGGCCGGTCGCGGTCTTCTTCTTCATCGGTGTCTCCCCCTGAGCGTGTGACGGCGGACGATATTACTCCGCCGCGGCCGATCGGCGTCCACCCCCGCCCGACTTGGTCAGGCTGAGGGCGATGGCGCTGGTCTTGTCGGCATCGTGGCGGCGTTCGAAGGTGTCGCCGCCGACGATCCGGTCCGCGACCCAATTGGCGATATGGTGCACTAGCGGCTCCAGGTGCGACAGGCGGCCCGAGACCGCGAAGGGCGAGCTCACGCCCTCGTGCTGGACTTCGGAAATCTCATTGTCCTCGCCGACCGAACGGTCCCAGCGCTTGTAGTAGTAGTGCACCTTTTCCTCGAAATCGTTGCGCGCCACCGTCTCTTTTGGGAAGGAGGTGCCGACGATCAGCTTGGTCTTGTGCGGACCATCGGGCCGCAGCTCGAGCCACCACACGCAATCCGTCGTCATGCCCAGCATGGTGGACGGATACAGCACGACATAATGCGTACCCTCGGCGGGGTGGCCCGTCAGCGACTTGATGCGCGCGAATCCGTGTTCGCAGTCTTCATCGAGCAGCGCGCGCGTGCCGTCGTGCTTTTCGCGAATCACGTCCCAATTGCCCTGAACGGGAACAATGCCGTGCTTCATTTCCAGAAGCTGGAGCGAGGCCTTGTGCACGGTGGGCAAGTGGTACTCCTCCATCGCATTCTCGATGAAGAGCTTCCAGTTGCACTTAAGGTCGTATTCCGTGACCCGGGTGGTGACCAGATCCTCGCAGTTATAGCTGGCCAACTGCTCGGGCAGATCGCCCAGATAGCTGGCTAGGCTTTCCGCCTTCTCGTCGAAGTTGATGAAGATGTAGCCGCCCCAGGTTTCCAGGCGGATCGGCACCAGGCCGTAATTCGCGCGGTCGAAGCCCTTGGTGCTCTCCATGCCGGCCGCGCCCTTGAGGCGGCCGTCGAGACCGTAAACCCACGCATGGTACGGGCACTTGAACGCACGCGTATTGCCCTTGCCGTCGGCAATGCGCGCGCCGCGATGGCGGCAGGTATTGGCGAAGGCGCGCACCACGTCCTTCTCGTCGCGCAGGATCACCACGGGCACGCCCGCGAAGTTGACCGCGTAATAGTCACCGGACTTGGGGATCAGGTCGACGCGCCCCATGAAGTTCCAGACCTTCATGAAGATACGGTCGACCTCGGCGCGCCAGAACGCCTCGGAGGTATAGCACCAGGCGGGCAGCGTCTCAGCGTCGTCGAGCGGCAGCCGGACCTTCTCGTAGGATTTCGGATTGTAGACGTCCTCGGGAATCACGCGCATCGGTCTCTCCATCCCGGATCGAGCCGTCATGATGCCGGGAGGACCGAGCCCGAGGCAAGCGCCGAAGGAGATCTTTTAGGCACTAAACGAAAAGGGCCGCGGTTTCCCGCGGCCCCTTCCTCTTGTCCGCCCCGCGCACGAAGGGCGGAGCAACCCGTTTTGATTTCGGCTTAGAAGTCGTGGCTGTGGTCGTGACCGTGACCGCCGCCCGCCGCAGCCTTCTTCTCAGGCTTCTCGGCGATCATGGCCTCGGTCGTGATCAAAAGACCGGCCACGGACGCCGCATCCTGAAGCGCCGTGCGGACCACCTTGACCGGGTCGACGATGCCGGCCTTCACCAGGTCCACATACTCCTCCTTCTGGGCGTCGAAGCCGAAGGTCTGGCTCTTCTGTTCGAGCAACTTGCCCGCAACCACTGCGCCGTCCACACCGGCGTTCTCGGCGATCTGCCGGATTGGGGCCTGAAGAGCGCGACGGATGATGTCGACGCCCATGCGCTGGTCGTCGTTCGCCGTCTTCACCTTGTCGAGCGCGCGGGTCGCATAGAGGAGGGCCACGCCGCCGCCTGGGAGGATGCCCTCCTCGACCGCCGCGCGGGTCGCATGCATCGCGTCTTCGACGCGGTCCTTGCGCTCCCTCACCTCGGTCTCGGTGGCGCCACCGACGCGGATGACGGCCACGCCGCCAGCCAGCTTCGCCAGCCGCTCCTGCAGCTTCTCACGGTCGTAGTCCGAGGTGGTGTCCTCGACCTGCGCCCTGAGCTGTGTGCAGCGCGCCTCGATGTCCTTCTTCTTGCCGGCGCCGCTGACGATGGTGGAGTTTTCCTTGTCGATCACCACCTTCTTCGCGCGGCCCATCATGTCGAGCGTGACGCTCTCCAGCTTGATGCCCAGCTCTTCGCTGATCGTCTGGCCGGCAGTAAGCGTCGCGATGTCCTCCAGCATGGCCTTGCGGCGATCGCCGAAGCCCGGCGCCTTAACCGCCGCGATCTTCAAGCCGCCGCGCAGCTTGTTGACCACGAGGGTCGCCAAAGCCTCGCCCTCAACCTCTTCCGCGATGATCAGCAGCGGCTTGCCCGACTGCACGACCGCCTCGAGGAGGGGGAGCAGCGGCTGCAGGCTGGACAGCTTCTTCTCGTGGATGAGGATGTAGGGGTCTTCCAACTCGACCTGCATCTTCTCGGCGTTGGTGATGAAATACGGCGAGAGGTAGCCGCGGTCGAACTGCATGCCCTCGACCACGTCCAGTTCGGTCTCGAGGCTCTTGGCCTCCTCGACCGTGATGACGCCTTCCTTGCCGACTTTCTGCATAGCCTTGGCCAGGAAGTCGCCGACTTCGCGGTCGCCGTTGGCCGAGATGGTACCCACCTGGGCCACTTCCTCGTTCGACGAAACCTTCTTCGCGCGGGACTTGAGGTCCTCGATCACCACGGCCACCGCCAGGTCGATGCCACGACGCAGGTCCATCGGGTTGAGGCCCGCGGCCACCGCCTTGGAACCCTCGCGCACGATCGCCTGGGCCAGAACGGTCGCCGTCGTGGTGCCGTCGCCAGCCCGGTCGCTGGTCTTCGACGCGACCTCGCGCAACATCTGCGCGCCCATGTTCTCGAACTTGTCCTTAAGCTCGATTTCCTTGGCCACCGTGACGCCGTCCTTGGTCACGCGCGGCGCGCCATAGGACTTGTCGAGCACGACGTTGCGCCCCTTGGGGCCCAGCGTGACCTTGACCGCATCGGCCAGGATGTCGACGCCGCGCAGCATGCGCTCGCGCGCTTCGCCGCCGAACCGTACTTCTTTCGCTGCCATGATTCTGTCTCCTCCGTCTTTTCCTTAGGCCGCCTTCTTGGCCTTCGCAGCGCCTTCGATGACGCCCATGATGTCCGACTCCTTCATGATCAACAGCTCTTCGCCGTCGATCTTGACCTCGCTGCCGGACCATTTGCCGAACAGGATCCGCTCGCCCTTCTTCACGTCGGGCGGAACCAGATTGCCCTTCTCGTCACGGCCACCGGGACCGACGGCGATGATCTCGCCTTCCATCGGCTTTTCCTTCGCGGTGTCTGGAATGATGATGCCACCCTTCGTACGGTCATCCTGCTCGATGCGGCGAACGACGACGCGGTCATGCAATGGACGGAACTTCATGTCCCTACCTCTTTGATTTTTCCCAAGAACTCGAAGCGAGGGCGGCCCCTGCCGCCTGTTAGCACTCGCCTGATGAGAGTGCTATGTACGGGTGGGCCTGTGATGAGTCAAGGCAACGGCAAAGAAGTTCCGAGTTTTCTTTTATATCTACTTCAATGAGTTAGATGGGTTTCGGCCAATTGCGGCACGAACTCCCCGAACGGGCCACGGCCAAGTCACAATCGAATCCATATTTCTCCCGACAGCGGACCCGCCTATTGCTTCGGGCGGCCCGAGCGTTGTGTGAAAATGGAGCCAATCGGAGGTTCGGCGCGCCTTCCCGGCGCCCACCCCCTACCGGGAGACAGACATTGAGGATCAAACGCCTCGCCATCGCCACGGTAGCGTTGATCGCGTTCGCGGCCCCCGCCGTTGCGGCGCCGTCCCTGCCCCAGGCCCCCATGGGCGGGCAGCAGATGACCACCATCGCCCCCCTGATCAAGGAAGTGACACCGGCGGTCGTGAACATCACCGTCAAGACCAAGGCGCCAGTCGAAGAAAATCCGCTGTTCCAGGATCCGTTCCTACGCCGCTTCTTCAACCTGCCCGGCCAGCCCCAGCGCGAGCAGCAGACCCAGTCCGTGGGCTCAGGCGTCATCATCGACGCCAAGAAGGGCTACATCCTGACCAACCACCACGTCATCAACAACGCGGTGGAGATTAACGTTACCCTCAAGGACCAGCGCGTCCTCAAGGCCAAGCTGGTCGGCGGCGATCCCGAGACGGATATCGCCCTGCTGCAGGTGCCGGCCGAGAGCCTGACCCAGATCCCGCTCGGCGATTCGGAAAAGCTGGAGGTCGGCGACTTCGTCGTCGCGGTCGGCAATCCCTTCGGCCTAGGCCAGACGGTCACCATGGGCATCGTCAGCGCCCTGGGCCGCAGCGGCCTCGGCATCGAAGGCTACGAAGACTTCATCCAGACCGACGCGTCGATCAATCCCGGCAACTCAGGCGGCGCGCTCGTCAACATGAAAGGCGAGTTGATCGGCATCAACACGGCGATCCTAGGGCCGGCCGGCGGCAACATCGGCATCGGCTTCGCGGTGCCGATCGACATGGCGCGGGCGGTGACCGATCACATCGTGCAGTACGGCGAGGTTCGCCGCGGCCGCATCGGCGTATCGGTCCAGGATTTGACGCCCGACATCGCGCTCGCTCTCAAGTTGGATAAAACCCAGGGCGCGCTCGTGACCCGCGTCGAACCCGGCTCGCCCGCCGATAAGGCCGGCCTGAAGGAAGGCGACGTGGTGACCAGCATCGCCGGCCGCACGGTCAAGAGCGGCGCCGATCTGCGCAACCGGATCGGACTTCTGCGCGTGGGCGACAAAGTCGAACTGGCCGTCTCGCGCGACAAGTCGCTCAAAAATCTGACCGTCCAAGTGGCCAAGAAGGAACCGCAGACCGCGGCGCGGGCGAGCGAGATCACGCCCCGCTTGGCCGGCGCCACCTTCAACGCCGTGCAGCCCAGCAGCACGCAACCGCAGCGTCTGCGCGGCATCGAGGTCGCGACCGTGGACCGCGACAGCGCGGCCTGGCAGGCGGGCCTGCGCCCGGGCGACATCGTGACCGCGGTGAACCGGGAGCCGGTCACGACGATCGACGGGTTCACCCGCTCGGTTCGCGCGACCGCCCAAGGCCCCATCGCGCTCAACCTCATCCGCGGCGATTCGCGGATGGTGCTGATCGTTCAGTAAAGACAACGCATCTCTGAATGGAAGGGCCGGCCACATGGGCCGGCCCTTTCTTTTTCGGCGCTCAGGTTCCCCAGACGTCGAAGGTACCCGCCGGCGGTTTGGGATAGTCGCTGTCGAGCGCGGCCAGATCCTCGCCGGTCAGCTTGATGTCGATGGCGCGCGCATTGTCGCGCACATGGCCGGGATTCGTGGCCTTTGGGATCGAGACGACGGAAGGATGGCGCAAGGTCCAGGCCAGCGCGATGCACATGGGCGAGACGTTGTGGCGCGCCGCCACCTGGGCCAGGCCGGGCTTGGGCCGCAGGAAGCCTTCCTCCAGCGGGGTGTAGCCCATGACCGCGATATCGCGCTTGGCGTGCCAATCGAGCAGCCCGTTGTCGAGCGCCCGCCGCGCCAGGCTGTAGCGAAGCTGGTTGGCCGCGATATCCGCACCGTGAGTCATCGCTTCCACCTTCTCCATCGCCGGCTCGTCGAAGTTGCTAAGCCCGTAATGGAGGATCTTGCCGTCCCGCTTCAGCCGGTCGAGGGCCTCGAGGGTACCCTCGAGCGGATAGGGACCGTTCTTGTTGTGCAGCAGATAAAGGTCCATGCGGTCGGTGCCCAACCGGCGCAGGCTGGCTTCCGCCGCGCGGATCGTTCCATCGAAGGTCGCGTTGGTCGGATGCACCTTGCTGACGATGAAGAGGCCGTCCCGGCGTCCACGGATCGCTTCGCCCACCACCTCCTCGGCACCGCCAGAGGCGTAGAGCTCGGCCGTGTCGATCAGCGTCATGCCCAGATCGACGCCCAACTGGAGCGCCTCGACCTCGGCCTTCCGATGGTTGCGATCCTCGCCCATCTTCCAGGTGCCGAGACCGAGCGCCGGCATCGCACAGCCGCCGCGCGAACGAACCATCCTCATCTCATCCTCCTGTCGATCCGTCTTTTGCCCGTTGGATGGCGCGCCAGATCTGCTGCGGGGCAAAAGGCAATTCGACATGCCGCACGCCCAGGTGCCACAGGGCGTCGACCACCGCGTTGCCGACCGCGCCGAGCGCACCGATGGTGCCCGATTCGCCCGCGCCCTTCACCCCCAACGCGTTCGTGGGACTCGGATTCTCGATGCGGTCCAAGCGGAACGACGGCACGTCGTCCGCACGCGGCATGGCGTAGTCCATGAAGCTGCCCGCCAGCACCTGCCCTGTCTCATGATCGAAGGCCAGGTGTTCCATCAGCGCTTGGCCGATCCCCTGAACCAGCCCGCCATGGATCTGGCCCTCGACGACCATCGGATTGATGATCGAGCCGCAATCGTCGACAACAGCGTAATCGCGCAAGGTCACGCGCCCGGTTTCCGCGTCCACCAGCACGACCGCCAAATGCAGACCCGTGGCGCAGGTGGTGGCCGTGGGATCGAAATAGACGACCTCCTCAAGCCCCGGATCGAGGCCGGGCGGCGAGCGATCACCCTGATAGGCTTCGCGCACCACCTCGCGGAAGGTGATGCGACGGTCGGTGCCCGGGATGACGAAGTCGGACCCGTCGCGCGCGATATCCTCTTCCGCGCATTCCAGGCGAAAGGCCGCGATCTTCTTGCACTTCTCGACGATGCGGTCGGCTCCCTTCACCACGGCCATGCCGGTCGTGACCGTGGAGCGCGAGGCGTAGGTGCCGTGCCCAAATGCCACCCGATCCGTATCGCCCTCGACGATCTCGACATCCTCGAACGGTACGCCCAGGCGCGAGGCCGCGATCTGGGCGAAGGTGGTGGCATGGGCTTGGCCGTGCGAATGGGCACCGGAAAACACCGTGGCCTTGCCGGTCGGGTGGATGCGCACGGTGGCCGAATCGTGGCCGCTGCACCGCTCGTAGATCGCGGCGGTCGTCTTGCTGGGCGCGCCGATGGCGTCCGCCACGCCGCAAAAGCCCATGCCCATCAGAATGCCACGCGCGCGCAGTTCGCGCTGCTCCGCCCGCAGCGCATCGTAGCCCACGAGCGCGCGAAGGGTCGCGAGGAGTGCCGGCGGATCGCCCGAATCGTAGTTCAGGCCGGTGGGACTAAGGTACGGGAAGCGTTCGCGCGGGATCAGGTTTCGAGCGCGAATCTCCGCCGCCTCCAATCCCATCTCGTGCGCGGCGTTGTCGATCAGCCGCTCCAGCACATAGGCCGCCTCCGGCCGCCCCGCGCCGCGATAGGCGTGGACGGGCGGCGAGTTGGTATAGACGCCGCGCACGCGGCAGACGATCGCCGGTGTCGTGTAGAGACCGCCAAAGACGCCGCCATAGAAGAATGCCGGGATGCTGGCGCCGCGATGGGTCAGATAGGCGCCGAGGCAGGCAATCGTGTCGACGTCCAGCCCCAGGAAACGACCGTCGCGGTCGAGCGCCAGCTTGGCGCGGGTGAAATGGTCCCGCGCGCCCGCGTCGGTCAGGATTCCCTCCGAACGCGTCGCGGTCCAGCGCACGGGCCGACCTGTCAGCTTGGAGCCCCATAGAACCAGCGGTTCCTCGGAATAATCCGGCAGCTTCATGCCGAAGCCACCGCCGACATCGGGCGCCACGACGCGGATCTTGTGCTCCGGATGACGCAACGAGTTCTCGGCCAGCGACAGGCGCAGCAGATGCGGCGCCTGGTGCGAGGCCCACAGCGTGTAGCGGTCCTCCGTGTCGTCGTAGAGCCCCAACAGGGTACGGGGCTCGAGCGAATTCGCGGTGATGCGGGTGTTCACCAAAGCCAGTTCGGTGACGTGCGCGGCGCGAGCAAAGGCCACCTCCGTCTCGGCGCGCTTGCCCACCTCCGAGATGAAACAGAGATTCGTGTCCAGCGTGGCATGCGCGATGACCGCATCGCGGTCGAGCGAGCGCGCCGTTTCCGTGATGGACGGCAGTGGGTCGTAGTCAACCGTGACCGCCTCCGCTGCGTCCAACGCCTGGGCGAGTGTTTCCGCGACCACCATGGCGACGGGGTCGCCCACGAAGCAAACCTCGTCCTTGCAGAGGACAGGCCGCGCGAACTGGCTGCGTTCCACCTGGTCGATGGAGGGAATGCGCGCCCACAGGGGAAAATCGCCCCGGCCCGCGTCGTACCAATCCGCTGCGGTCACGATGGCGAGGGCGCCCGGAAGTTTGCGCGCCTTGGCGGTTTGGATGCCGCGGATCCGCGCGTGGGCGTGGGGGCTGCGCACAAAGGCCGCATGGGCGGCGTGCACCGCCGGGACGTCGTCGACATAGCGCCCGCGCCCGGTCAGGAAACGGGGGTCTTCGCGCCGCCGAATGGATTGTCCAAGATAGGTCATGCACCCCTCCCGCCGTCTAGGTCAGCTTATACCCGCCATCCACTTCGAGCACGGTTCCCGTCGCGAAGCCGTTGCCCATGATCCACAGGATCGCGTCCGCGATCTCCTCGACCGTACCCATGCGCGGCACTGGCTGGGGGGCCGACCAGCGCTTCCAATGCGTCGCGATGGCCGGTGGGCAGGGCGCGGATCAAGGGGGTCTCGATCAGGCCAGGCGCCACCACGTTGACCCGCAGCGGCGCGAACTCCCGCGCCAACTCGCGCGCCAAGGCTTCGACCGCCGCGTCGGCGGCGGCCACCAGAGGGTAATTGGGCAGACTTTTGCGATGCGCCTGGCCGGTGATGAAAACGATGGAGCCGCCGGGGCGCAGATGACGCCGCGCATGGCGCGCGCAATAGACCGGGCGCCAGAACTTATGGCGTATGACGATTTCCATCGTCTGCTGCGGCGTATCGGCGAAGCCGCGCACGCTTTTGCGCGCTTCCGCGTCGGGCACGGTCGGAACCAGGACGGCGACATGGTCGTGGGCGCCCACCGACGTGAAGAACGCTTCGACGGATGCTTCCTGCGTTGCGTCGAGAGAATGGATTTCGACCCGTGCGCCGATTTCATGACAGGCGCTTTCCAGCCGTTCGGCCGACCGGCCCGCGACGACGACCGACGCGCCGCGCGCGACCGCGGCCTTGGCGGTCGCCAGACCGATCCCCGACGATCCGCCGATCAAAACGATGCGATGCCCGGCCAGAGACATCGCGGAACCCGCTAGTCGCGTCCGACAATGATCGATAGGTCGTCAAACATGGTGACGCTGTCCACACGCGTCCACAGACCGACACGGCCTTCGCGCGTGTGACGGCTGTCCGACCAATCGATGACCTGTTGGCCGTTGAGATAGACCGTCAGCCGGTCGCGGTCGATCTTGAAACGCAGCGTTTGCCATGTTCCCGGCGGCACCTTGACCGAGGCCGAGGTCAGATCCGAGCCGCTGCCGCCGACGAAGCGGGACAAGGTGACGGCATTGTCCTTCGCGCTGGCGCGCGCGAGGTAATAGTTTCCTTCGTCGGTGGCGCGCAGCGCGATCCCGGCAACCTGGGCAATCTTGCCCGAGACGATGTTGAAGGAGACGGTCACGTCCGCGTTGAACGTGCGAATGCCGTCATAGATGCAGATCGGATAGCGCATGCTGCTGCTGTCGGTGCTTTTCTGCATCAGCACCTTGCCCCGCGGCGCGCGCGGATCGTCCTCGATACGCCAGACGGACGAAGCCCCCGTTCCGCCCAGGCCCGTCGTGAAACCCAGCGGGGCTTGGCCAACCGTCATGTCATTGAACGAAACGACGACGGGCGGCGTCTGGGCGGTTGCGGGCGCTGCCGCTAAAACCAGCGCAAGAAGCGCGAGCCGCGCGAATGACGGCAATGAACGGCGCATGAACCACCCTCCCCGTTTCACGGACGGCTCAAGTGAGCTTCATTCCGCCGTCCAATTCAAGCACGGTGCCGGTCGCGAAGCGATTGACCATCAGCATCAGGATTCCCGCCGCCGTCTCCTCGGTCGTGCCCATGCGCGGCACGGGATGGCGGGCGACCTTCTCCGACGCGGCGCGGCGGAAGGCTTCGGGTGCCGTTCGCAGGATATTGCTCTCGACCAGGCCCGGCGCGATCGCGTTGACCCGCACCGGCGCCAATTCGACCGCCAACGTGCGCACGAGCGCTTCCGTCGCGCCGTTGGCCGTCGCGCTGGCCGCATAGCCGGGTAGGGATTTCCGGTGTGCCTGGCCGGTCACGAACAGGAGCGAGCCGCCCGGCGCGATGCGCCGCGCGCCGTGGCGCGCGGCATAAAGCTGGGGCCAGAATTTGTTGCGGATGACGGCTTCGAAGGCCTCAGGCGGCGTTTCCAAGAAGGCGCCGAGTTGGGCCCGCACCGCGGCCGAGGGCGCCGTCGGCACGAAAACGCCCAGATGGTCGAACGATTCCATGCGCGCGAAGAAGGCCGCCATGGAGTGCTCTTCGGTCGCATCGAGGCGGAAGGCCTCGACCTTACGCTCCAGCGCGTTCCAGGCCCTGTCCAGCCGTTCAACGGACCGTCCGGCGATGACGACGCGGGCACGGGCCGCGAGGGCCGCCTTGGCCGTGGCAAAGCCGATTCCGGTGGATGCGCCGATGAGGACGATACGTTGACCGGCGAGCGCGGCATCGCGCGCCGCCGGTGTTTGCGTCAGCTCCGGCGCCACTCGTAGCAGGCGATGTCGTGGCCGGGCTTGATCGTTTCCGTCGGCGGATGCGCCGTCTTGCAATGATCGACGCGCATGGGACAGCGCGCGTAGTAGCGGCAGCCGGTGGTGTCGGCCGCCGGATTGAAGGCTTCGCCCGCCACCTGCGCGCCATCGAGGTTTTCGCCCTCCGCGCCCAGAGTGCCGAGAAGTGCCTTGGTGTAGGGATGCTTGGGCGCGGTGAACAATTCCTCAACCGACGCGATCTCGACCAGCTTGCCGAAATACATCACGCCGATCCGGTGGCACAGATAGCGCGCCACGCGCAGATCATGGGTGATGAAGATGATGGAGATGCCGAATTTCGCCTGCAGGTCCTTGAACAGGTTCAGGATCTGCGCGCGGACGGAGACATCGAGCTTGGAGACGGGCTCATCCGCCACCACCAAACCGGGCGACATGGTCAACGCGCGCGCGATGGCCACGCGTTGCAACTGGCCGCCCGATAACTCATGCGGATAGCGCGGCTTGAAGACCGGCGACAGGCCAGCGCGGGTCAGCGCCTCGTCGATCCGCTGCTCGACCTCGGACGACGGACAAATCTTATGGAGCAACAGCGGCGTGCGCAGCGAGGTCCGCACGGTGTGACGCGGATTGAGCGAGGACAGCGGGTCCTGGAACACCATCTGCAGATCGCGCCGGTAATGCTTCAGCGCCCGGTCGCCCATGCGCGTGATGTCGACGCCGTTGACGACGATGGATCCGCTCTGCGGCTCGTAAAGCCGCAGGATCGCCTTGCCAATCGTGGTCTTGCCGCTGCCGGACTCGCCGACCAGCCCCAGCACCTCGCCGCGGCCAACGTCGAAGCTGACCTCATCGACAGCCTTGAGATAGGAAGGCCCCCTGGACAGCGCGGCGGCGAGACCATCACCCAGCTTGAACCGCACCAGCAGCTCACGCACCGACAGGAGCGGCGTATTTTTGTCCACCTGCGCCGCCTTCTCAACCATGGCCATACAGAACGCAGCGGACGTGGCGCTCTCCTCCCACATCGACCATGGCCGGTTCCTTGGCCCGGCATTCGGGCTTGGCGAACTTGCAGCGCGGCTCGAACAGGCATCCGGGCGGCAGTTTGCCCGGGCTGGGGAGTTCGCCCGGAATCTCCTGCAATCGCTCGGTCTTGGTGTCGAGAGCGAGCGCCGAGGCCAGAAGGCCCTGCGTATAGGGGTGCTTGGGATCGGCGAAGATCTGCTTGGTCGGGCCGATCTCGACGATGCTGCCCGCATACATCACGGCGATGCGGTCGCACAACACGGCCGCGATCGTCATATCGTGGGTCACATAGAGGAAGGCGCAGTCGAGCCGCTTCTGCAGATCGCGGAACAAGCGCAGGATCTGCCGCTCGACGATGTTATCCAGATTCGTCGTGGGCTCGTCGGCCACGATCAGTTCGGGCTCGAATACCAGCACCAAGGCGATCAGGGTGCGTTGGAGCATGCCGCCGGAAAGCTGGTGCGGGTACTGGCGCATCACGTTGGCGCCGTGGGGAATCCCCACGTCAGCCAGGAGCTTGATGGCCGAGGCGCGCCAGTTCTTGGCACGTTCAGCATGGGCGGGCGATTTCGTACCTGCCCGTTCGAACACCTGCTTCAGATGCCAACTGATCTTCTTGGCCGGATTGAACGCGCCGACGGGGTCCTGGAAGACCATGGCCAGGCGCGTGCCGCGCATCTCGCGGAACTGTTCCGTCGAAAGCTTGAGCAGGTCGATGCCCAGGAAGTCGAGCGTGTCGGCCTCGGTCACGGCATTCTCGGGCAACAGGCGCAGGATCGACATGCCTGTCACGGTCTTGCCAGAGCCCGATTCGCCGATCAGCCCAAGCATCTCGCCCTTGCGCACCTCAAGATCGACTTCGCGCACCACGTTCATCACGCGGCCGCCCATCTTGAACCCCGTGGAAAGGTTCCTGAGGGTGAGAGTGACGTCGCTCATGCCGCTGACCTCCGGCGCAGACGCGGATCGAGCAGGTCGCGCAAACCGTCGCCCAGAAGGTTGAGGCCGAGGATCGCGAACATGAGCGCCAAGCCGGTGAGCGTCAGCACCCAAGGCCCGCGATGGAAGTAATCCTTGCCGTCGGCCATCATGACGCCGAGGGATGGCGTCGGCGGCTGCACGCCCAGGCCGATGAAGCTCAGGCCCGCCTCGATAATAATGGCGAACGCCAGGCCGACCGTGAATTGCACGAACAAGGGCGCGGCGATGTTGGGCAGGATCTCGCGCACCATGATGCGGAGGCGCGGCTGCCCCATGACCTGGGCGGCCTGCACATAAGGTTCGGACTTCACCACCATGGTCGTGTTGCGCGCCATGCGCGCGAAGTTCGGAATGTAGACCAGCGCGATCGCGACAATCACATTCTGCACGCCGAAGCCCAGGATAAGCATCAACATCAGTGCCAGAACGAAGATCGGGAACGCGAACAGAAGATCGACCAGGCGCATCGCGACGGCGTCGAACAGCTTGCCCATATAAGCCGAGGTCATGCCGATCAGGGTGCCGACGATTGCGCCCAACGACACCCCGGCAAAACTGATCATGAAGGAGTTCCGCGCGCCATAGAGAACGCGGGTCAACACGTCGATGCCGAAGGAATTGGTCCCGAACGGGTGCGCCCACGAAGGCGGCTGCAGGATCGCAGTAAAGTCCATCAATGTCGGATCGTAGGGCGAAAACGAAGGCCCAATGACGATGGCCACCAGGACGAACGAAGTGATGGCAAAGCCGCCCAACGCCACGCGGTTGTGGCGCAATTCGCGTCCCAAGCCTTTCAGCGTCGCGAGAGTAGCCATATCAGCGGGTCCTTCTCGGGTCGAGCAGCGCGCACACGATGTCGACTATGAGATTGACCGACAGAACGATGGCCAGGAACGTGAGCGCGCAGGCCTGAACGACCGGATAATCGCGCGCGAAAGCCCCATCCACGATTAGGGAACCCATGCCGGCAATGCCGAAAACGCGCTCGATGATAACCACGCCGCCTAGAAGGTAGCGGACCTGCAGGCCCAAGACCGTCACGAACGGGATGATCGCGTTCCGGAAGACATAGTGGATGAACACGAACGGCGCGGCGAACCCGTAGGAACGCGCAGCCGTGACGTATTCGCGCCGTGCGGTCTCAACCAGCGAGGCGCGCAGGATACGCGCGAAAACACCCGCCATAGGCGCGGCGATGGCCAAGGCCGGAAGAAAGCCGCTGTGGAAAGCACCGATCAGCGATTCGCCGGGCGGGGTGAAGCCGTAGGACGGGAACCAGTCGAGCGACAACGCGAAGAAGAGGATCAGCACATAGCTGAACCAGAAGTCCGGCATCGAGATACCGAGGACCGCGACGCCCGTGGCCACGGTGTCGACGAGCTTGCCTTGGCGCAACGCCGCCGCCGTTCCCGCGATCAGCGAGATGACCAGCGCGATGACCAGGCCATAGAGGCCGATGAAGATCGTATTGGGCAGGCGCGTGACCAGAAGGTCCGAGATCGGGAACTTGCCAGCTAAGGCGATCGACTTACCCAGATCGCCTTGCAGGACCATCTTGGCCCAGATCACAAACTGAACCAGCACCGGCTCGTCCAGCCCGTGCTCGGCGCGATAAGCGGCGATCGTTTCCGTGGTCGCGGATTCTCCAAGCACCGCCAGCGCCGGGTCGCCGGGCGCCAGATGCATGATCAGGAAGATGAGGAACGACCCTGCGGCGATGGTCGCGAGCGCGCCACCAATGCGGATCGTCAGATACCAAAGAAAGCCCATCGCGGCTTGTTACTCTAAAGCTTGCCCCGGCGCCTGACGGCGCCGGGGCATATCCCGAAGAAAGAACCGCCGTTAGCCGAGGTTGACCGGCGGGAACTGATTACCAAAGCTCTGCGAAGGCAGCGGCACGAAGCCCTTCACCTTCTTGTTCCACATATTGTGGGCGTTGTTGTTCATCGTGAAGATCATCGGCATGTCTTCGACGACGAGATCCTCCGCCTTTTTCAAAAGCTCGCCGCGCTTGGCCTGATCGAACTCCTGACGGCTGGCGTCCACCAGCTTGTCGACCTCGGGGTTCGAGTACTTGTTGAAATTGCGCGAACCATCGGTGCGGAAAATCTCGGGCACGTACTCATCGGCTTCCACGCGCGCGATCCAACCGGTCGCCTGAGCCTGCATGTCGTTCGCGCGGAACCGCGAAAACGCCGCGTTCGGCTCCATCACGTCGAGAGTGAACTTCACGCCGAGAACCTGGTTCACCTGGGCGACGAAAATCTCGGTCCAGCGCTTCCACCAGCTCGAGCCCCACGTGATGACCTGCGCCTCGGTGCCGGCCTTGTACTTGGACTTGGCAAGCTCGGCCTTGGCGCGTTCAGGGTTGAAGACGCACAGCTCGCGCGGCTTCTTCTCATAGGCCCAGGCGATAGCCGGGGGCGTGGCACCCCACATCGGGCTGCCCTCGCCGAACAAAGCGGCCGCGACGATGGCCTCGCGGTTGGTCGCGAGCGAGAGCGCGCGGCGGAAATGCACGTCGTCGAAAGGCGGCTTCTGGATGTTGAGCTGGATGAAGCGGAAGTTCAGGCCCGGCATCTTGGAGACGGTGATGTTCGGGTCCTGCTGCAGCTTCGGCACGTCGGCGAACGGCGCGGTGCTCGCGATGTCGATCTGGCCGCCCAGAATGGCCGTGATGCCCGACGACTCCTCGGGGATCAGCGGGATGTCGACTGCGTCCAAATAGGGCAAGCCCTGCTCGAAATATTCCTTATGCGCGACAAAGGATACCTTCTCGCCCGGCTTCCACTCCTTGAACTTGAACGCGCCCGTGCCGACCGGCGCCTTGCCGAACGCTTCGTCGCCCATCTTCTCGAGCGCCTTGCGCGAGATGATCTGCGAACCCGTAGTGGTGTTCGTGAAGAACGACAGAAGCGGGACGAAAGGCGTCTTGGTGACGAAGCGGATGGCGTACTTGTCCGGCGTCTCGATCTTGTCGATCACTGTGAACTTGGCGCGGTTGGGCGATTTGGTGGCCTCGGCGGCGACGCGCTCGATCGTGAACTTCACGTCGTCCGAGGTCATCTCGTTGCCGTCGTGGAACTTCACGCCCTTGCGCAGCTTGAATTCGTAAGTGGTCGGGTTGGGATTGGTCCAAGACTCGGCCAGATCAGGCACGATCTTCATGTTGCCGTCGAACTTCACCAACGAGTTGAACATCGTGTTCAAGACGAAGAAGTCCGAATTCAAACCGGCCTTCTGCGGGTCGAGCGTGTTGACCACGCCGAAGCCGAGAAGCGCCGCGCGCAGCGTGCCGCCGCGCGTCTGACCAAGTGCCACGCGGGACAACATCGGTCCGGTCACAACGGCCATACCGCCGGCGGCGGCCGCACCCTTCAAGAATGAACGACGGCCAACGCCGTTAGAATCATGGATAGTCATACGGATTCTCCCCGTTAAGCCGGAGGCGTTGCATGCCGCCCGGCGCGCTCCCAGACATCCCAGTTGCCGTCCCGACCGCCTCCACAGCCGACACGGCCGCATCCATCCACGACTTCGGACCCAAAGGGTCTTTGCCCTTTTTGCGTCTCCGAAGCCCTTAGGTGGGGCGGACCAGCGCGGCCGAAGCTAAGCCAATCCTGCCCCTCGGACACCAGCCCAAATACTAGACAGGTGGCCTAAAACCCGTCAAGCAAACGAGACCTTCATCGCCATGTAATTAACCAGCGACGGCGTTTCGCGGGCGATTCAGGTCGGCTAGCATCCGCCCGTTCCCACAGATGATCACACCTCCTCGGGAGAGCACCCAATGCGCGTGACCTTGGCCAGCCTCGCAGGCCGCGAGTTCGACGTCGCCATCGCCGGCGCCGGCATCAACGGCTGCAGCGCCGCCCAGCAACTGGCCGCCCTCGGCTATTCCGTCTTGCTGGTCGACAAGGGCGACATCGCCGCGGCTTCGTCGAGCCGCTCCACCCGCCTGATCCATTGCGGCCTGCGTTATCTCGCGCCCGGCGGAACCATGTGGGACCTGATCTCAAGTCCGAAAAAGCTCTCGACCGCCTTGCGCATGACGCGCCAGTCCATGATCGCGCGCAGCGAGTTCGTGAAGACCTCGGAGGCGCGCACGCGCCTGGTGAAGTTCGGGTTCCCGATCTACAAGGGCGGCGCCTACAGGCCCTGGCAGCTCGATCTGGCCTTCAAGGTCCTGAAGGCGCTGGGTCCGACCGATCCGCCGTTGGACTACAAACGCCTGAACGCGAGCGAAGCCAAGGCCTCGCCGCTGTTCGGCCGGTTGCGTGATCTCGACAAGCTCGAGGGCGTGGCCATGTTCCGCGAATACCAGTTCGACTGGGCCGAGCGCGTGGGCGTCGACATGGCGCTGGACGCCGAACGCATGGGCGCCGTGGTGCGCACCTACACGCCCGTGACCGGCATGGCGCAAGGCAAAGGCGGAAGCTGGACGCTGACGCTGGCCGACGCGAACGGCGGCGAGAAGCCCGTCACCGTGACCGCCAAGTCGGTGCTGAACACGGCCGGCATCTGGATCGACAAGGTGAACAAGCTGGCCGGCGGCGCAGCCAAACGGCGCATCCTGGGCACCAAGGGCGTCCATGTGGTGATCCGCCTGCCCGAGGAATGCGCGGGCTACGGCATCATCACGCTGAACCGCAAGGGCGTGGAGCCGGTCTATCTCGTGCCGTGGCGGCAAGGGCTCCACTACATGGGTGTGACCGAAACGGTCTATGACGGGGATGTCGACGACATCCGCCCGAACGACGAGGACATGGACTGGCTCCTCGAAGAAGCCAACCATCTGCTGCCCAGCATCGGGCTGAAGCGCTCCGACGTCCTTTACTCCTGGGCCGGCGTGCGCCCCCTCACCTACGACCCCGACCTGCCCAAGGGCGCGCGTTCGCGCGAGGTCCACGACTTCTCAGGCGAGGGTATGCCTAACGTCTTCGCCATGACGGCAGGACCACTGACCACCCATCGCTCGGCGGGCATCGAACTGGCCGGCCGAATCCAGGCCGTGGTCAAGCCATCCGGCGCACCCAAGGAATTGGACTACCGGCCGCGCAAGTTCCCGGACAACCCGTCCTCGCCCGCCCTTCTCAACCACTATCCGGAGATCAAGCTGAGCGACCTGCGCCATGCGGCCGAACACGAGCAGCCCCAGAACCTGGTGGATATCCTGTGCCGCCGCGTGGGCGCCGGCTGGACCGAAACCCAGGGACGCGAGGGCGCGCACAAGGCGGCGGAAACCGTGGCCGACATCATGGGCTGGGACGAGGCGCGGATTCAGAAGGAAGCCGACGGGTATCTGGCCTATCTGGAGCGCAACCACCGCCGCCCGGGCGCCTGAGTTGCCCTCGGGCCCCAACCGGCGCAAAATCATGACTTCCTAGCCAGCGCGAAGACGGGAGAGAGAAATGGCCAAGCAGCGCGTCGATTGGCACGGTTCGTTCGCCGTGATCGTGACGCCGTTCAAGAAGGACGGCGCTCTCGACGAGAAAGCCTTCCGCCAAGTCGTGGATAACGTCATCGCGGCGGGCTGCCATGGCGTGATCGCCGGCGGCAGCACGGGCGAGTTCTTCCTGATGTCCGCCGACGAGCGCAAGCGCGTGCAGGAGATCGCGGTCGAACAGGCCAAAGGCCGCGTGCCCGTCCTGTGCGGTCCAGCCGGCATCCGCACCGAGGACGTCATCGACATCGCCAAGCATGCCAAGAAGATCGGCTGCGCCGGCGGCATGACCTTGACCCCGCTCTATGTCGGCCTCGACGAGCGCGAGGTGGTCGAGTTCTACAAGCGGGTCGCGGGCGAAAGCGGCCTGCCGATCATGCTCTACAACAGCCCGCGCTACGTGCGCGCCGTGCTGACGCCGGAGCTGGTCGATCGCCTGGCCGATATCGACGGCGTGGTCGCGATCAAGGACACCTCTTTCGACATGTTCCAGATGAACAATCTGGTGCGCCTGGTCGGCGACAAGATTCGCATCTTCGTGGGCCTGGAGAATCTCTACCTGCCCGCCCTCGCGGTCGGCGCGGTTGGCTGCGTCGCCATGGTGCCGCAGGTGATCGGCAAGACGGCCGTCGACATCTACAATTGCTGGCAGAAGGGCGACATCAAGGGCGCGCGCAAGGCGCACGAGACCGTCTGCCGCGTCTACGACCTGTTCGGCGTCGGCAGCGGCTACATCGCCATCAAGGAATCGATGAACCTACTCGGCCTGCCGGGTGGCCATTCGCGCCCGCCGATGCTGATGTTCACCGACGAGCAGAAAGCCAAGCTGCGCGCGATCTACGAGGAAACCGGCTTCCTGACCCCGGCCAACGCCGCGCGCCGCGCCGCCGGCGACTAACGCGCCCCGGCCGACCGGAATGCGACGGGGCGCCCGCGAGGGCGCCCCGTTTCGTTTTGGGTTAGGGAGAGTTGCGCCGGCCGCGGGCGTGGAAGACGAAGCCCAGCAGGTTCATCAAAAGCTGCGCCGCCAGGAAACCCGTGACGCCGCCAGGATCGTAGTCCGGCGCCACCTCGACCAGGTCGAGACCGACGACATCGCCCTGTTGGACCAGGCCCTGCAGAATCTCCAGGACCTCGTAATAGAGGAATCCGCCGTGGCTGGGCGTGCCCGTGCCCGGCGCGATCGACGGATCGAAACCGTCGATATCGATCGTGCAGTAATAGCGCACGCCCTTGGGGATGCGCTTCAAGACGCCCGCGGTACCGAGCCGCCGTACGTCGCGCACCGACAGGATATCCGAGCCCGCCTTGCGCGCCGCGTCGTAGTCCGACTTGTTGGACGACGAGACGTTGCGGATGCCCATCTGGGTCATGCCAGTGACGTGCTTCATCTCCGACGCGCGGCGCAACGGGTTGCCATGGCCGTAGCGGACGCCGTGCCGCTCGTCGACGAAATCCAAGTGTGCGTCGATATGAATGATATGGACCGGCGCCTGGTCGTCGAAGGCACGGATGCAGGGGATATGAACGGAATGATCGCCGCCCAGCACCACCGGCATCGCGCCGGCCTGGAGGATCTTGCGCACGCCGAACTCGATGTTCGCGTGGCTCTTGAGCGTATCCGTATGGATGATGTCGGCGTCACCCATGTCGACGATACGAACTTCATCGACGGGCAAGTAGACCACGTCATCCTCGAAGTCGTAGGCGCCGCCATGACCGAACGAGAACAGCGTGGACGCCTCGCGGATCGCGCGTGGACCGAAGCGCGCGCCGGCGCGGTACTGCGTGCCCATGTCGAAGGGCGCACCCATCACGGCCACGTCGGCGTCGATCTCGTCCCAATCCAAACAGACCGGCTGTTTGCCAAAGGTGCAATGCCCGACGAAAGGCAGGTTAAGACGGCCGCTCTCGTAACTGTTTTTGGACATCAACGGACGTCCAGGTCCCGGTCGCCGCCGCCCACCAGCATCTTGAGGCCAGACGGGGTCATCGTGTAGGTGCCGCCCTGCATCGTGCCGATCCCCTCGTCGATCAATGCCAGGGAAGCGTGGAGAACGAAAACCATGCCGGGCTCGAGCGTGCGGTCGAAGCCGCGGCTGATCTGGAGCGATTCCAGCCAGACCGGCGGGAACGCCGCACCGATGCCGTAGCCGAAGCGCATCATGGCCGCATGCTCCAGCCCTTCGCGGCGGAGGGGGACATAGGACGCCTCCTCCACGTCCCCGACCGGCACGCCGGGGCGGATCACCTTGAGCGCGGCCTGAAGCGATTCGCGCGTGATCCGGTAGACATCGCGGGCCCGCTTGCTGGGCTCGCCCGCGGACATCGTATGACAGCACACGGTGTGATAGCGGTTCGAAACGCCGGCGAACTCCACATGCACGAGTTCGCCCGCCTCGATCACCCGGTCACGCGGCGTGCCATGACCGCCCGCACTGCGTGGCCCGCCGGTCAACTCCGTCGGAATCGACCAGTAATCCGAACCCGCGCCGCGCATGGCGCCTTCCAGCGCCGCGGCCAATTGGATCTCGGTGATGCCGGGCTTGAGCGCTTTGCGGGCAGCCTCGAGGCCGATATTGGTGAAGCGCGCAGCCTCCTCGACATACACCATCTCGCGCGCCGACTTGATATGGCGGATGTCACCCAGAAGCTCGGTCGCATCGACGATCTCGGCCGGCGCCAGCGCCTTGCGCAGCGCATCGCCGAGCGCGAACGGCAGGGCAAAGGATTGGGTCTCGATGGCGACCTTGCCGCCCTTCAAACCTTTCTCGCGCGCCAGCGCGGCAATGCGCTCGGCCGCGTTTTCGGCATGCAGCCGGTAGGTGCGGACGTCCTTGATCCAGGTGGATTCCGTGGCCAAAAGTTCGTCCACGTCGCGCACGATCAGGCCGGGCTCGCCCCCCTCGGTCATGAAGACCATGGCCTGCGGGCTATTGGCGGCAACCCAGGAATCGTAACCGCCGAGATAATAAAGATGCTCCGGCCCAACGGAGATGCAGGCGTCGATGCCCGCCTTCTTCAATGCGGCCCGCGCGCGTGCCATGCGCTCGCGGTAGTCGGCCTCGGGAAACGCGGCGAATTTCGGCCCCATGGTCTTCCCTTTCGCGCTTGCGGCGGTTGGCAAGTGGACGACAAGACGGGTGGCTGGGTCAACCAGCCACCCGCGCGCCGGTTCAGTCGATCACGTTCAGATCGTTCGGAAACTTCGACAGGATCGAGGCGCCATTCTCTTTGAACAGGAGGCTTTCGATCATGAAGTACATGCCCGTCTGGCGCGGATAGAAGAACTGGTTCTCGTAGTTGATGCAGGTGCCGGGTACGAATTTTTGGTCGTGATTGCCCTCGTCCAAAAGGTCGAAGACGAAATTGCCGACCCAGTCCGGCGGCATGGCGACGCCCATTTCGTAGCCGCCGATCCAACCGCGCTCCTCCCAGATGCCGACCTTTTTATAGTAGTCGAGCAGCGCCTTGGCCAAATCGCCCACGCGCAAATTCGGCTTGATCATCTGGCGGATGATGTCGATCGAAGCCAGCGAGGTCTTGGTCATCTCGCGCACATCCTTGGCCGGTTCGCCCATGGAGAAGGTGCGCGCCAGGTTGAGGTGGTAGCGGTTGTAGACGCCGCATAGGTCGACGATGACGATGTCGCCCTTCTCGATCTTCTTGCGCGACGACACGGCGTGCGGGCTGTTCGACTTCTTGCCGGACAGGACGGGCATGGTCAGGCCCGTGTTCTCGCCGCCCGCTGCCGCCAGGCCGCGCACCATCTCGCCGTAGACCTCCAGTTCCGTCGCGCCGACGCGCAGGGCGTCGCGGGCCGCCTCCATGCCCTTGTCGGCGATGCGCCCGGCTTCCTCCAGGCACTTCACCTCCAACGGCGATTTCACCCAGCGCACCTCGCGCATCACATCACTGCCATCGACGATCATGGCGCCGGCGGCCTTGAAGCGACCCTCGAAGCGCTCGCTGATCACGCGGGTCGGGCGATAGCTGAACAGTTCGAGACCCACGCGAACGCGGTCTTTCAACCAGCCGGATTCCTTCAGCTCGTTGGCGATGAACTCGGTGCCGTCACGCGTCACCTTGGGGCCCGAGGAGGGGAAAATGCGCGTGTCGGTGGAATGGGTGCAGTAGCGCGTGATGAGGATCTCGCGAATGGTGTCGAAGAGGATGTAATGGTCGTGGTCCACGTGGATCGCGATGCCGCTGGTGCCCGGCCACTGCTTGGGGCTCTGGGCCTGGTACCATTCGCACTGATAGCCGCTGATATAGTTCATGCTGGCCGGATCGCCGACCCACAGAAGGTCGATCTTTTCCTTGGCCATCCGCTCGCGGATACGCTTCAGACGCGCCTTATACTCTTCCGGCGGAAAGGGCTGTTCGGGGGCCGGGTGGCAGTTTTGAAGGACGTCTTCCTTGTTGGTCATGGCGCACCTTGATCGGCGATCGGGGGGCGCATCTTGCCCGCCGGGTTGCGGGACTTCAACGCATCGCCCCTTGGGGCCTGTCCAGGCCTCTTCTTAGATTGTCGGGGCCGGTAACCTTTGTTAAGAACCGGCGGCAGCCTGAAGACCATGCCCCCTGAAATCCCGGCATATCGGCTTACCTCCAGCAATGATCGAAACCGTTGGATCACGTAAAAACCGCAATAACGACACTTCCGGCGGTTTCGAGCCCCCTTTCCACGCGCGCTGCGAGCCGCCCATGACCCCGAAGTCCCAATCCAGACCTCGATGACAGCCCTCGTTCTCGACACCTTCGCCTACTTTTCGGTCCTGCTGCGCGGCTTCATCCTGGCCGCGCAATCGCTGACCGTCGGCGGCATCGTCTTTGCCGCATTCCTGCTGATCCCGGTCGGTGGACGCCTGGATGCCGACGAGGAAAGCGCCTGGCGCGCGACCCGGCGCCTCGTCACATTCTCGGCCTTGGCGTTGGCCTTCATCGAGGCCCTGTCGCTGGCCCAGATGGTGTTCGTGCTGGTGCAATCGACCGAAATGCCCGCCGCCGACGCGTTGGGCGCCAGCTATGCCATCAGCCGGGCCACGGGCTCCGCCACCGCGCTGGGGATCGCGTTGTTGGCGCGCGTGGGGCTGCGCCGGATGCTGCCATGGATTGGGCTTCTGGCCGCGGCGATCATCGCCGGCTCGACCGCCACCAGCCACGCCGCCGCCCGCATGGGCCAGCGCGATATCCTGTTGGTCGCCGATGCGTTGCACCAGTTGGGCGCGGCCGCCTGGATCGGCGGCATTCCCTATTTCCTCATGACGCTGCGGCGCTGCCGGACGGGCGAGGCCATCCGCACCGTGGGGCGGCGTTTCTCGGTCATGAGCATGGTCAGCGTGGCCACCATCGTCGCGGCCGGCGTTCTGATGTCGCTGTCCTATATCGACAGCCTCCAGGCCCTGTACGGCACGGCCTATGGCGCCATGCTGATGACCAAGACCGCGTTGTTCGGCTGCGTTCTTCTGCTAGGCGCCCTGAACTACGGCGTCGTCGAGCGCGTGCGGCGCAATCCGATGACGTCGATCACGCGGCTGCGCCGCTTCGCCGAGGCGGAGGTGGCCATCGGCGTGACCGTGCTGTTGATGGCCGCGTCGCTGACATCCATGCCACCCGCGGTGGACCTGCCTTCCGACCGGCTGACGGCGAGCGAACTGATCGAGCGCCTGTTGCCGGGCGGTCCGCCGCGTCTGGTCAGTCCATCCCGCGCCGAACTGAGCAACTTGACCATGGAGCAGCATGCCGAGCGCGCGGCCCTGGCGCAGCGCTCCGTGCAATCCTTCAATCTAGCCGACACCGACCCCAACCTGGCGCGGACGGATGGCGACCGCGCCTGGTCCGAGTTCAACCACAACTGGGCCGGTATTTTCATGCTGGCGATCGGTCTTTTGGCGCTGGCCGAGCGAACCGGCCGCGCACGATGGGCGCGCCATTGGCCGCTCGTCTTCCTGGGCCTCGCCGCTTTCCTGTTCATCCGGTCGGACCCGTCGAACTGGCCGATGGGCGACAATGGCTTTTTCGAGAGCTTCGCCGACACGGAATCGCTGCAACACCGACTGATCGTCCTTCTGGTGGTCGCATTCTCATTCTTCGAGTGGGGGGTGCGAACCGGCTATGTGAAATCGCCGCGGGCAGCACTGGTGTTCCCCGTCCTGACCGGCATCGGCGCCGCGTTCCTACTGACCCACAGCCATGCGCTCAGCAACTTCAAGGACGCCCTTCTGGTCGAATACTCCCACCTGATGATCGGTTTCTTCGGCGTGGTCGCGGGCTGGTCGCGCTGGCTCGAACTGCGTCTGCCACCTGAAAACGCCACCATTCCGTCCTGGATTTGGCGAATTTGCTTCGTCGTGATCGGACTGATCTTGATCTTTTACCGAGATACGGCCGCCCTGTGATCAGCGACCTGATCGTCCGCATCGTCGAAACCTGTCGGGCAAAGGCGCCGGCCGTCCTCGCGATCGCGCTTCTGGTGACCGTGAGTTTGGGTTGGTACGCCGCCACCCACCTAGTGATGAACACCAACACCGACGATCTCATCGCATCGGATACCCCGTGGCGCGCGCGCGAACGCGCGTTCGATGCGGCATTCCCGCAAATGACCGACCGTACGGTCATCGTCATTGACGGCGTCACCGCCGATTTGGCCGACGACGCGGCCCAAGCCCTGGCCGACAAGCTGTCCGCCGACACGTCGCTGTTCAGAACCATCTATCGGCCCGACGGCATTCCCTTCTTCCGCCGGTACGGCCTTCTGTTTCTTTCAACCGAAGAGCTTCAGAAGGTCGCGGACCAGCTGATCGAGGCTCAGCCGCTTTTGGGCACGCTGAACGCCGATCCCAGCCTGCGCGGGGTGTTCGGCACGCTCAATCTGGCGCTTGAAGGCGTCGAGCGGGGCATCATCCCGTTATCCGGCTTCGAGCGTCCCATCGCGGCCTTTGCCGATTCAGTCGAATCGGTCGTGAAGGGGCAGCCCAAGCCCGTTTCGTGGCAGACCATGCTGACGGGACGGACGCCTGGCCCACTGGAACTGCGCCGCTTCGTCCTCGTCCAAGCAGTCTTGGACTACAACGCGCTCCAACCCGGCGCGAAATCCAGCGACGCCATCCGCGCCGCTGCGCGCGAACTGAATCTGACGCCAGAGAACGGCGTGCGCGTGCGCCTGACCGGCAGCGTCCCTTTGTCCGACGACGAGTTCGCGACCGTCGCCGAGGGAACCGGGCTCGCGACCGTGGCTTCGATCGTGCTGGTTTCGGTGATCCTCTTTCTTGCCTTGCGATCCGGCCGGCTGATCTTCGCGGTGCTTGTCACGCTGGTGTCCGGCTTGATCGCGACCGCGGCCTTCGCAGCGGCCACCGTCGGCGCGCTCAACATGATCTCGGTCGCGTTCGCGGTGTTGTTCGTCGGCATCGCGGTCGATTTCGGCATCCAGTTTTGCATGCGCTACCGCGACGAGCGGCACCGCCACGATGCGTTGCCGGGCGCCTTGCGCCGCACGGCCTCCATGATCGGCGCGTCGCTGGCGCTGGCCGCCCTGTCCACCTTGCTGGGTTTCCTGTCTTTCCTGCCAACGGAATACGCCGGGATCTCGGAACTGGGCATCATCGCCGGCGGCGGCATGGTGATCGCCTTGATCATCACCCTGACCCTGCTGCCCGCGCTGATCGCGGTGCTGCGCCCACCCGGAGAGCCGGAACCCATCGGCTTCGCGCGCGCCGGCGCGGTGGACGCCTTCCTATTGCACCGCCGGAAGACCGTAATCGCCGGCGCTGTTGTGGCCGCGTTGGCTTGCGCCGCCTTGTTGCCGTTCCTGCGTTTCGATTTCAATCCGCTCAACCTGAAAGATCCGCACACCGAATCGGCCGCGACGATGTTCGAGCTGATCGCGGACCCGGACACCTCGCCCTTCACGGCCGATGTGCTGGCTCCGTCGCTGATCGACGCGCAAGCTTTGGGCGCACGGATGAAGGCCCTGCCGGAGGTCGAGCGTACCCTGACGCTGGCCAGCTTCGTACCGCAGGATCAGGACAAGAAGCTGCCCATCATCGAAGACCTGAACATGCTGTTGGGCCCGACGCTTTCATTGCCTCCAGCCGGGGCGCCGCCCACCGAGGAAGAGATTCGCGCCACGATGACGGATTGCGCGGGGCGGCTGGAACGGCTGGCCGGCGGCGGCACGGATGCCACGCGCCGCTTGGCGGCTGGGCTTCGCGCGCTGCTGGCGCAAATTCCTCTGCCGGTCGATACCTTGAACAAGGCGCTTCTGTCCGGACTCGACCGGCGCGTCGGTATGCTGCGCGAGGCGCTTCAGGCCGGACCTGTGACCCTCGAAACCATACCGGACGACCTGCGGCGCAATTGGATCGACAAGGGCGGCCACGCGCGCCTCGAAATCTCTCCCAAGGGCGACGTCCGGGACAACGACGTGATCCGTCGCTTCGCCAAGGCCACGCTGGCCGTCTCCCCGGACGTGACCGGGAGCCCGATCACCATCCTCGAATCAGGCAACACGGTGGTGCAAGCGTTCAAGATCGCGGGCCTAGCTGCGCTGGTCACCATCACGCTGCTGTTGGCCATCGTCCTGCGCCGCGTCCGCGACATCCTTCTCGTGTTGGCGCCACTGGCCCTCGCCGGACTCCTCACCGCGGGCACGATGGTTATTTTCCGCATGCCGCTTAATTTCGCGAACATCATCGCTTTGCCTCTCCTGCTAGGCATCGGCGTCGCGTTCGACATCTATTTCGTGACCAACTGGCGCGCGGGCCGTGGGAACCCGCTGCAATCGAGCCTGGCCCGCGCCATCCTGTATAGCGGCCTGACGACGGGCGTTGCGTTCGGCAGCCTGGCGCTGTCGGCCCATCCCGGGACGTCCGGCATGGGCGTGCTTTTGGCCTTGATGCTGGCTTATGCGCTGTTCTGCACGCTGTTCGTGCTGCCGGCCCTGCTGGGACCGCCGCCGAAAGACGGGCCGGCGCCGCGAAAATCCGCTTTGGACTAAGCGGATTTCTGCAGAACTTGGATCTTCTGTTCGAGAAGCTTGATCAGGCTTTCGATACCGCCGCGGGCGATGACCGAGGTGAACTCGGAACGCCGGCGGGACACCTCGCTTAGCGTTCCGTCGATGAAGACATCGATAATTTGCCAGCGGTCGCCGTATTTCCGCATCAAATAATTCATGCTGACCGGAGAGCCGTTGCCCTGGATCAGCTTGCTGTCGACAATCAGATTGCCCTGCTGCATCGGCATCTCGTTGCCGACCTCGAACCGTTCACCACCATAGCCGTTGAACTGCGCCGCATAGCTGGCGACCGTAAAGCGTCGAAAGACGTCGAGAACACGCGCCTGCTCGTCAGGCGAAAGCTTGGCCCATTGGGGACCGATGGCCAGACGGCCCATGTCGTTCAGGTTGAACGTCTTGTCGACCACCGGCTCAAGCTTGGCATAGCGCCCCTGGTAACCGAGCGTCTTGGCCTGCTTCATCACGCCGAGAAGCGTGGCATAGAAGTTATCGATGGTGGCCTTGGGGGTCTCCTGCGCTCGCACCTCGGCCGGCATGAACAGCGACAGGGACAGAAGCAGCGCCAGCGCACCCACGCGCGCCACAGCAACCATGCGTCGCCACCGCGCCGAAGTGCCGCTTAGGCGCAATCCAAGATGCGATAAATCGAATGTCATGGAATTTTCGAGACGTCTGGACGCAGTTATTGCGCCAGCCATCTTCGTCGAGCCTCGAACGGCCCGCGGCAAATGGCTAACGGCTCCGATGCTATGATCGAAGCATAGGTCCGGCAACCAAAATGAATGGGCCACCCCCGGAGGCTCTAGGTCTCCGGGGGCGAGATATTATTGGGCCGCGACGCCTTTTGCGCCTTTTTCGGCAAAGTGCGGCATGACCTCGTCGATGAACAGGCGCAGCGAGCGCTTGGCCACGTCGTGGGGCAGACCGTAGCTCATGCCGAAAAGGAAAATGTCGCAGCCAATGGCTTCGTATTTCCGTAAATGCGAAACGACCTCTGGCGGCGTGCCGAAGACCATGCTGGTCCGCACTGCGTCGGGGTGATAGACCGCCTTGTCCTGCGCGTCCTCGAAGCTGATGAGCTCGGGGAAGCCGTTGTGCACGTCGCCCAACTGGCGGAAGAGGTTTTCGAACCCGCGGCCGTAGCGGATCGAGCACTCGACAGGCACCTTCCAGCCATCCGGCGCGTCATAAACGCAAGCGCGGCGCAGGATGGACCAGCGGGGCCGGCGATAGCCCGGATTGTCCGCGATCGATTTCTGCAGCTTGGTGGCCAGCACTTCGCATTCGGCGAAAGGCTTGGACAAGGGCGTCGACATGATGTCGCAGCCGTTCTTGATCGCGAAATCGAAGGTGTCCGGATCGCGCGCCGCCACCCAGGTCGGCAAGGGATTCTGCAAAGGCTTGGGGACTGAGGTGGCCTTCGGCCACTTCCACAAATCGCCATCGTGGGCGTAGTCGCCCTGCCAGAGCTTGAAGATCGCGGGCAACATCTCGCGCATATAGGCGCCGCCCTTCTGCTGGATCATGCCGCCGGTCATGCGGTCGAACTCGTGCTGATAGGCGCCGCGTCCGATGCCGAGTTCGATGCGGCCGCCCGTCAGGACGTCAGCCAGCGCGGCCTCGCCCGCCAAGCGAATCGGATGCCAATAGGGCGCCACGGCCACGGCCGTTCCCAGCCGGATGGTCTTCGTATGCGAGCCCCAATAGACGAGGACCTGGAACGGATTCGGCCCGACGATGAACTCGATCGTGTGGTGCTCGGCCGCGTAGGCGGAATGGAAACCGCCGGCCTCGGCCATCTGCACCAACTCGAGAACCTCCTCGTTGACCTGCTCCATCCGCTGATCAGGGGTCTGCCGGGTCAGGTCGATCACCAATCCGAACTGCATCGCTTCGCCTCCCTGCCCCTCGCGCATTGAAAATGCGTCCTGGGGGTCCTCGCGGACGTGCGAAAGCACGCCCTGCGGCGTTTTCTGTAGCAAGGAGGGTGGACAAGACCTATGAGGCGAACCTGGGAAACCCGGGGGTCTGGTTCCTATGATTCGTAGGAACCTTAGGAACGGCTAGGGATGCCCGGGACGGGCTGCTCCATCATGCGCCGCAGGCGCAGCGCCAAATCGAGACCGAAGCGAGAATCCGGGTCTTCGAGGCTGATGTTAAACAGCTCGGACACCCGCGACAGACGATAGCGCAGGGTCGTGACGTGGATGGCCATGGCGTCGGCGCAAGCCTGGTAGCGGCAGCCGCTAGCCAGGAACGCCTCCAAGGTGGGCACCAGGTCCCCGCCGTGGCGACTGTCATAGGCCAGGACCGGCCCCAGCCTGTCCTGCACGAAACGCCGCATGGCCTCGCGGTCCATGGCGGATAGTAGAAGCGCATAGGGACCAAATTCGGATTCCGCGATCAATCCGCGCTTGCCGAACATCCGCGCCAGGTTGATCGCGCGGCGGCACGCCTCGCGCGCGGCACCGAAATCCTCCAGGCGATAGCAAACGCCGCTCGCGGCCACGATGGCGCCGTCAAAGAACGCCTGAGCCTCATCGGCCACCCGGTTGGCCAAGCGTGACCATGCCCGGTCGTTCTCGGCGTCCGAACCCGGCACGACGACGACGGTGTCGCCGCCATCGGCGGCGGCGCGCGCATCGGGGCGAACGATCCGCGCCGTCCGGGTCAAGGTACGCAGGAAATGAGAATCATCCGCGGCGGCGCCCGGCGCGGACGCCGCGACGACCAAGAGGCGCGTGGGACGATCGAGCGGAAGGTCGAACTGTCCGGCGCGGGCGACCATATCCTCGCGGTTGCTCCATTCGCCCCGGAACAGCTGCCCCAGCAGATCGGACAAAGACCGGGTCTCGACGCGGAAGCTGATCAGGCCGCGCATCATCTGCACGGCCAGGGCGAACTTGACCGCGTTGGCGATCAGCAATTCCAGATCGTCGAGCGGTTCGGCGCCGGGAAAGACGATGAAGGCGCCCACTCGTTCGCCATCCACGGTCAACGGCGCGACATTCGCGGCCGCCGCGAAGTCGATGCCGCAGGCGCGCAGATCGATCGCGCGCTCGGCATCCGACGGTTCGAACGTGCGGGCAAAGGTGGTGAGATGGCGCGCCGCCTTGGACGTCAGAAGATCGCGCCACACGGCTTCGGGGAAACGATCCGGCGCCGGCGAACGTCCACATACGACCAGCCCCGCGGTCGCGTCGACGACGATGAAAGGATGGGACAGCAGGGTTTCGATCGTGGCCGACACGCCGCGCAGCGTGCTGTCATGCAGCACCACGTCCATCAGGCGGGCATGTGCGCCGAGCGCCTTTCGGAGCTTGTCCGCCTGGGCCTGCTCGGCGCGCAGCCGGCTTCCTTTCTCGACCGCGAGGCGCGCCAGGCTGGTGACGGCTTCGAGGAAGGCCAAATCGTCGTCGCCCACCTGGACCCGACGGCGCGACTGGACCGACAGCACCATGGGACGGCCGTTTCCGTCCTCGACGTTCAAGGGGAACAGGGCCGCCGTGACATAGCCTCGGCTGCGCGCATCCTCGCGATAGCCCGGATAACGCTCATCGTTGGGCGCGTCATCGATCACCAGTGGACGGTTCTTGGCGATCACCGCGAGCGTCGGGCTGGTGTCGAGTTGCCAGCGGCGCGCGTAGTCCACCTTGGGCTTGGCATAGGGATCGTAGTTGGCGATCAGGACCGAGTAACCCTCATCCCGGTCGATCGCCATGATGCCGCTGGACGTCCACGACGAATGACGGCAGACCGCCATCGCGATGCGGCCCAGCACGGTCACGAGATCGCCTTCCGAGCTGACATCGCTTGCGATCTCGCCCAGGCTTTTCAGCCGATCGGCCAGATCATCATCGGGGGCGCGCCGTTTGGCCCCGCGCAGGGCGATTCCATGGCTCATGCAGACCGATTGCCGCGATCCACGCTTGCGCCGGGCTTCCGCCGGGCTATCGTCCCCATTCTAGGGCCAGAAAGGCCGGGGATATACGGGAGCCAGAATTGGGGCGATCTTAAGTCCTGGCCTTCGAATCGAGCGCCAACCGGACGGCCTGGGTGCGGTTCGAAGCTCCTAATTTGCGCATGATGTTGCCGACATGGACCTTGACGGTCACCTCGCGGATCGCAAGGTCACGCGCGATCTCCTTGTTCGCCTTGCCCTGGCACAGGAAGTCCAGAACATCGCGTTCGCGCTCGGTCAAGGCATCCATGCCCGGCGCCGCACCGGGTTCGGCGCGACTGCCAGAACGGGAGCGCTCTTCCATGAAAATGGACGGCACGAATGTCTCGCCGGAAAGCACCAATCGCAAGGCGGCCAGCATCGCCTTGCCGCTCAGCGTCTTTGGAAGATAGCCGTTCGCGCCGCGGTTGAGGGCTCCCATGATGTCTTCACGGCCGGTCCGGCCGGACAGGACGACCACGGGAACATTCGGATGGCGCGCACGCATCTGCTCGAGCCCAGCGGTCCCGTTCATGCCAGGCATGGCCAGGTCGAGGATGATCAGATCGGTGGCCGCCGTCTTGGCCGCGATCAAAGCCTCGTCCAATGTGGCGGCTTCCACGATCGCGACGTCGGTCGCAAGGCGCTCCAGATGGAAACGAAGACCGCTTCGCACCAATTCATGGTCGTCGGCAAGAACAACGCGCATCGACCTGACAGCCAGCCCCTTTTCCGATCTCAGGCAAAAGTATAGGTCGATCCCGTACCAAGGTACACCCGCCCTTTACGACCATGCCTCACGGGAATTTCGCCGTCCGGCGCCACGGATAATTGTCACACCCGTAGGCTTCATTCCAACGGACGGTCATGGGACGCCTCGAACCCGCCTGCGGAACTTCAAATGCGCTTCGCGCGACGGCCGCCTGCATGTTGCTGGCCGCCGCGACGCTTGGCGCCATACCCCGCGCGGCCACCGCCGCGGATCGCAGCCGTTGGTTCAATTGGCCTACGCCGTACCGAGGCCGGTCAGCGCCACGGAGACTCTCGTCTATCCCACACCGTTCGCACGAACCGCCTTCCGCACCGTGGACGCCGCGCTGTTTCCGAAATGGCACGCCGCCATCACGCGCATGGATCTTCAGTTGAACGGCACCTCGCCTGCATCGATGTCCGCCGACCAGGCCGCGAAGGTGCGTGACGCCTTCAGCCGCATCGTCGAACACGTGGCGGCGCAATCCGGATTCGACATGTTCGTGGCGACGAATAAGTTGATCAACGCAGTACCGTACCGCAGCGATCAAGAGGTTTACGGCGTATCGGATTACTGGGCCACTCCGGTCGAGATGCTGGCCGCGGGCGGCGGCGATTGCGAAGACCATGCGATCGCCAAACTGGCGGTGCTGAAGCAAGCCGGCGTTTCCGCGGACAAGCTTCGTCTGGTGGTCGGCACCGACACCATCACCGGCAAGGCCCATGCGATGGCCGTTGTCGAATTGGACGGGATCGCCTACGTGCTCGACGGCCGGACGGATGAAATCGCGACGTGGGGCAGCGCCGAGTTGCATTTCAAACCGCTTTACGCGGCCGGCTTTTACAAGGCATGGATCTATCGCTCGTAAGCGGCCTTGGTCGCGGCAGGTGGCAGGCGGTCGATCATTGCCACGAGCTTTCTGAGATCGACGGGCTTCTTAAGGACGGGCGGGTCCTGACCGAAACCGGCCACGCCCAGCTCGATCTGCCCCGTCACCACGATGATCGGTAATTTCGCATCAGCTTCGCGAAGTTTCGCGATCAGCATGTGCCCGTCGCCCCCCGGCATCCGGATATCCGTAATCACCAGATCGGCGGGATCGTGCGCGTGAGATTCGAGTGCCTCCTGACCGCTGTGAGCGACAGTGATCCGGTGACCCTTCCTCGCTAGGAAATCGCCGATCACGGCAACGGCCAGCGGTTCGTCATCGACGATCAGGATATGGAGCGGAGCGCTCACGCCTTGCCATCCCGCTTGACCGCGCGGCGCTGACGCTTGGCTCCGAAACCCGGATCGACCGGCAACGAGATGGTAAAACGTGCGCCGTTACCCGTATTTTCCGCCGAGATCGCTCCGCCCATGGATGTGACGATCGCATAGACGATCGAAAGCCCAAGCCCCGTCCCTTTGCCAGGATCCTTGGTCGTGTAAAACGGTTCGAAGATATGCTCGAGCACGTCGGGCGCGATGCCGCCTCCGTCGTCAGTCACCCGGATACCGATGGTGCTCGTCTTCCGGTCGTCGACCAGTTCGAGCTCGATCTTGCCCTGGTCCACGCTTCGTCCACGCTGCTCTTGCGCGGCATCCTTGGCGTTGTTCAGTAGGTTGATCACCACCTGCTCAAGCCGCAACGGATGCCCCAAGACAGGCCGGCACGTGTCCGGAACGTTGGTTACGAGTTCAATCTCCGACAATCGCAATTGCTCCGATACGAGGCGAATGGCCGCGCGCGCGCTGTTCGAGGGATCGAACGGCTCGACCTCGATCCGGTCCCTCCGGCTGAAAATGCGCATGTGGTTGATGATCTCGGCCATGCGCTCGGTTTGGCCGCTGATGATCTCGAGCTGCTGCGCCTGGTGCTCAGGGTCGGCGCCGTTTTCCTCCATGAGAATCAGGCAACTGTCCGCGGCCATGCGGATGATGTTGAGCGGCTGATTGAGCTCATGAGTCAGACCGGACGCCATTTCGCCCAGCGTGCTAAGCTTAGACACTTGTGCGAGTTGGGCTTCGGCCTGTTTGCGCTCGCTGACATCTTCGAGAATCGACGCCACGCTGGTGACCTGCCCCGCGTTGTCACGAACGCCCATGATCATTTCCCGGCACCAGAACGCCTCTCCGGTTTTGCGCCGTTCTAGGCGTTCGCCACTCCATGTCTCGCCCGAGAGAACGGCCTCCCGGATGGCCCGGCTCTGTCCGTCCCGCGCCTTGCGGTTCGCCCAAGGCAGGATATGGGCGCCCACGAATTCATCCCGGCGAAACCCGGTCATCGTTTCGTGCGCTTGATTGACATACTCAACCAGGCCGTTCGCGTCGGCGATAACAATGGCGTTCGGACTTTGCTCGACGACGCCGGAAAGCCTGCGCCTGTCCTGCTCGGTTCGCGCGCGTTCGACGGCGGCGGCCAGCACGTTGGCCACCGCACGCAGGAAATCCGCATCCTGCATGGAGAAGTCGCGTTGTTGCCGTGTATACGCGGACAGGGCGCCGAAGGGACGTTCGGGAGGGCCGATGGCGATGCTCAACCCACTGACCACGCCCTGTGCCTTTAGAGCTGGCGGAAGTTTGAAGCGCGTATCCTCCGCGGCGTTCGAGATCATAACCGGCCGCCGTGTTTTGAGAGCATGGCCGGCGGGAACACTCTCGTCGTTGGGAAACGCGCTCTTCCCGACCGACCCTTCCGGCCAGCCGCGCGCCGCGATCAAGCGCAAGGCTTCATGGCGTGTGTCAAGTTCGAGCACGCTGGCCAGATCGGCCGAAAGGGTGATGGCGATAGCCTCGACGGCGGCCTCGAACAAGGTGGGCAATGTTCCGCCCAGCGCATGCTGCCCCAAGGCCACGACAGCGGATTGTTGACGCGCCAGCGCGTCCAACTCGACCTCCGAGAGCTTCCGGTCCGTGACGTCCATCGTCACGCCGTCCCACACCACGGCGCCATCCTCGCGCTTGTGCGGCTGGGTCCAGAAGTGAATCCATTTGAGGCTTCCGTCGCGATGGCGGATGCGGCATTCCATCTGCCACGGCTGCATGGTGCGCGCCGAATGCGCGGCCAAAGCATCGTGCTCGCGCTGCTCGGCCTCCGTGGCCACCGCCTGGAACGGCGACGGATCGGCCATCAGCTCCTGCGCGGAATAGCCGCACAGGTCGCGCACCCGAGGGCTGATAAAGGGGTATTCGTATCGCCCGTCAGGATATTGAACACGCCGGAAGACGACGCCAGGCAGATTGGCCGCGAGACTTTCGATCTGACTGGCTGTTTCGCGCGCGGCCTGCTCGGCCAGCGTGCGGCTGGTGATGTCGAGCACGAATCCATCCCAAGCAACGGCGCCGTCGGGCAACGGGTGTGGGCGGGCATGGACATGGACCCACCGCAACCGTCCGTCCTTGCGGCGGATACGGCCTTCCCAGACCCATGGCTGCATGGCTTCGGCGGAAAGCTCGGCCCCCTTGTCGTGCCATTCCTGATCTTCCTGCAACGCCGCGTTACGAAAGGGCGTGGGGTCGGCCATCAACTCTTCGGCCGAATAGCCGTAAATGTCCTTTGCCCCCTTGCTGATATACGGAAACACCACGCGCCCGTCGGAATACTGGACTCTCCGATAGACGACGCCGGGAATATTGGAAGCCAGGCTTTCCAATTGCGCGGTTCGCTCCCGCAAAGCTTGCTCGGACTTTTGGTAGTCGGTCACATCCAGCGTGATGCCGTCCCAAGCCGCTTCGCCGCTCGGCAGGATGCGAACACTGGCGCGCGTTTGGACCCAGCGAACATCGCCGGCCGCGGTGCGCAAGCGGTAGGTCAGGTCGAACGGTGCACACCGCGCCACTGAATCGACCACGGCCTTTTCCCATGTTGCACGATCGTCGGGATGGATGGCGTTGACGAAGCCGCCCTTATCGGTTCGCCCGATGCCGAACTCCCGTTCCATGTAACCGCTGGCATAGGGATAGGTCATCGTTCCGTCGGCGTGCAGGACGCGGCTGAACACGCTGCCGGGAAGATTGTCGGCGATATTGGCGAGGCGCGTCTCGGATTCGCGCAGCGCGCTTTCCATTCTCCTTTGCTCCGACATGTCGAGAAGAACGCTGTCCCAGCGTACATCGCCGTTCTCCAACCGCGTCGGGCGCGCGATGACCTGGGTCCAGATCTCGCGCCCATCGCGCGCAAGTTCCTTGCCGAACCATCGGTATGGGGTCAGCGTGCGCGCCGCTTCCGTCATGACGCGTTTGTATTCCGCGGCGCTCTCGCCCAGCACCGCGCTGGAGAAAATCTCGGGGTTGCTCATGATCTCACGCGGCTCGTAGCCGAACAGACCGGCGACTCCGGAACTGACGAAGGGATAGCTGACCTGTCCATCGACGTGATCGATCCGTTGATAGATCACGCCAGGAACGCTGGCCGCGAGATTGTGGAGGCGGCTTTCACTTTCCATTTCGCGCGTGACGTCGATGGTGATGCCGTCCCAAACGACGTCCCCGTTGTCCAAGCGCCGGACACCGGCAATGCCGTGCACCCAGCGATGGCCGGCGGACTTCGCGCGAACGCGCCAACGGTGGTCAAACGGGGTGAGTGATTGGGCGGAGTTGGCGTAAGCGCTCCGGTACGCCTCGCGGTCTTCCTTGTAGACCATTTCGGCGAACAAGCCCGCGTCCGCTTCGATATCGGCCGCGCCATAGCCTAGGCGCCGGATGAAACCCTCACTCGTGAAGGGATACGTGACGCGCCCGTCCGCGTGCAGAACCCGGCGATAGATGTCACCGGGGACGTGCAGCGCGATATTCTCCAAGAGCTGCTTCGCGTCCGCGAAATCCCGCCGAGGCGCCGCGCCACCTGCCTCGCGCTCAAGAGCCACGCGCAGACGCGCGACATTGTTCATCGCGACGACGTCGCGTGCACCGGCATGTATGAGATCGGCCGCGGCTTCCGCGTCGATGTCACCGACGACAGCGATCACGGGCGTCTGCAGGTGACGGTCGCGAAGAGCACTCAGGATCGCGTCGATGGAAAGCCGCGCAAAAGGTTGGACCGTGACAACCGCGTCCCACTCCGCCTCCGCCAACGCGCGTCCCAGCGTCTCGTCGTCGGACACGCATCGGCGGGTGGCCCGGTCGCACGCATCGAGAAGATGCTGGAGCGACGATCCAGCCTCCTCATCCGCTACGAACAGAACGCGCGGCCGAGTCATACGAAGCTTCCGTCAACGCCGCGTTCGCGGCCTGCAATCACGAACCACCCCTCGCCGGCAGATGATCCGTATATTCCCTCTCCAGCAATCTGCGGGCCCACTGGCCGTCAAAGCCCCCGGATAAAAGCATAATCCACCCTATACAAAGGGATAGGAAACTTGGCCGCCGGGCAGCCTCGGCTGGCCTCTTGCGCGGGGAAGGCGCGCAGGTGACATTGCGCCCCGATCAAACGGCCGACCCGGGGGGATTACCGGTGATCGTCGGCCAAGTTCCTCGCCATTCCGGAGAAGAAACATGGTGTTTTTGGGCAAAACCTCGGCCAAGACCGCATGCGCCGCCCTGATTCTGGGGGGCATGACCCTGCTGGCGTCGTGCGGCGGCCCGGTGAAGGGCAATTACTTTGTGCCGATGGACAATTCGGGCAACTGCGTGACCACCAAGGTCACTGACGACGGTAAATTGGAGCAATTCTCCGGTAACCGCGGCCAGGCGGAGTTCGATGAGTCGGCGAAGTCCTGCCCGCCCCCCAGCCAGGCCGAAGAGTTCGAGAAATGCATGTACGCCAAGAAATGGATTTCCTACCGCAAGTGCGGCCCGCTCGTGATGTAGCAAGCGGCTAAAACCGCAAAATCCGGACGCCGCCGGCTTCCAAGGCCGGCGGCGTTTCGATTCAGCCCCTTTACGGCATGGGGTCGGGCAGGCCAGATACAACCTAGCGCGACCGGCCCCAGAGAGGCTGGCGCCATCGGGGCCACAAGAAACGATATCGTCCATGCCGAGAATCACGGCCGTCTACCGCGTCCGCAGCGACGCCGCCGCCATCGAAAGCCGCGCCAAGACCATCGCGGTGGAGCAGAGCGTCGAGATGCCGGTCGCGGCCATCGACGATTCGCATGTGCTGGACAATATCGTCGGCCAGGTCGACGCCATCACGCCGGCCGGGGATGGTGCGTTCGAAGTTCGCATCGGCCTGGCCACGGCGACCACCGGGCCCGAGGTCGGCCAGTTCATGAACATGCTGTTCGGCAACACCTCGATCCATGACGACGTGACCTTGCAAGATGTGCTTGTGCCATCCCACGTCGCCGCGGGCTTCGGCGGCCCCAACCAGGGGCTCGCGGGCCTGCGCGCGCGCTGCGGGGCGGAGAAGCGCGCCATGACCTGCTCGGCGCTGAAGCCGCAAGGGCTGCCGGCGGAGGCGCTGGGCGCCTTGGCCGGCCGCATGGCGCAAGGCGGGATCGATTTCATCAAGGACGATCACGGCCTGGCCGATCAGGCTTATAGCCCCTTCGCCGCGCGCGTCGCGGCCTGCGCCAAGGCCGTGCGCGCGGCGGGCACCAAGACCCGCTATCTGCCCAGCCTGTCGGGCAATCTGGACCAGCTTCGCAAGCAGGTACGGCTCGCGCGCGACGAAGGGCTGGACACGGTGCTGATCGCGCCGATGGTGGTGGGGTTGCCCGCCTTCCACACGCTGGTGAAGGAGTTTCCGGCGATGGGCTTCATGGCCCATCCGGCCCTGGCCGGCGCTGCGCGGATCGCCCCGCCGCTGCTCCTCGGCAAGCTGTTCCGCTTGTTTGGCGCCGATGCGAGCGTATTTCCCAATCATGGCGGACGCTTCAGCTATTCGACCCAAACCTGCAAGGACCTGGCCCGGGCGGCTCTCGATCCCTGGGACGGGCTCAAGCCCGCCGTGCCCGTGCCGGCGGGTGGCATGACCGTCGACCGCGTGCCGGAGATGCTGGAATTCTACGGCACGGACGTCATGCTGCTGATCGGCGGAGGGCTGCTTGCCGCGCGCGAGCGCCTGACGGAGGAGACGGCGGCGTTCGTGCACAAGGTCACGGATACCAAACTGCATTGAAGGCGCGAAAATGACCGGTTCCAACCCCTTCCGGCCCACCGACGGCGGCTTCCGCTGGGAAGGCGTCGACCGCATGGCCTACAAAGAGGAGGGCAGCGCGCCCTTCCTGGCCATCTCGCGCCAGATCCTGTTCGCAGACCCCACCCTCAAGTGCGAGCTGCGCTATTTCGAGATGGACGCGGGCGGCTATTCGACGCTCGAGCGGCACGAGCATGTCCATGCCGTGATGGTCTTCCGCGGCCATGGCCACTGCCTGGTCGGCGGCGACGTGCGCGAAGTGAAACCGCACGACCTGGTCACCATCCAGCCCATGACCTGGCACCAGTTCCGCGCGACCAAGGGCGAGCCCTTGGGCTTCTTGTGCATGGTGAACGCGGAGCGCGACAAGCCGCGCCTGCCGAGCGACGAGGAGCTGAAGGGCTTGCGCGCCGATCCGCGCGTGGCCGCCTTCCTCGACGGAAAACCGAAGCCCTAGGCCGGCGGCGCCCACGCCTCGGGCGCGATCGCCTCGGGGTCGGTCGCCACGTCGATGACGCACGGCACGCCCGACGCGATGCCAGCGCGCAGCGCGTCGCCAAGGTCGGACGGATTCTCAACCCGGATGCCCTTGCAGCCGAACTCCTCGGCGATGTTGGCGAAATTCACCGGCACGAAATCGTACATGTCACCGACACGGCCGTTGTTGCCCTTGTAAAGGTCGCGCACGCCCGCGATGCACTGGCCGAGCGCCGAGTTGTTGTTGATGACGACGGTGAGTGGGATGTTCCAGCGCTTGGCCGTCTCCAACTCCGCCATGTGGTAGTAGAACGCACCGTCCCCGGAGAAACAGACCACGGGCCGGTCGGGCGCCGCGCACTTGGCGCCCATCGCGGCCGGAAACGCCCAGCCCAACGAGCCCGCCGCGCGCAGATACGTCTGCCCCGCCCCGTTGGTGTCGACCAACGTGCCCGTCCAGACGCCGCTATAGCCCGTGTCGGCGACCAGGATCGCATCGCGCGGCAACGCGTTCGTCAATTCGTGGCACAGCCGCTCGACCGCGATGGGGCGCGCGTCCGAGCGCAAGCGCGGCGCGATCTGGGCCTGCCATTCGGCGCGCAGGACTTGCGCCTTCTTGAGCCAGGATTGATCGGCGCGCGCCGGACAGCGTTTGGCGAGCAACGCCAGAGTCAACTTCGGATCGCCGCACAACCCGACCGCGTCGCGGTAGTTGCGGCCCAACTCCGCCGGGTTGGGATCGATCTGCAGCACGCGCGTGCCGGGCGCCGGGATGCGCCACTTGTCGGTCACCAGATCGCCCGCATAGCAGCCGACAAACACGACCAGATCGGCCTGGTAGACAGTCTTGTTCGTATGGGGCGCCGAGTAGTGGCCCATGATGCCCACATTCACCGGGTCGCGGTCGGAGATCAGACCCTTGGCGCCGAGCGACATGGCAATGGGCGCGCCCGTGCGGTTCGCGAGCGCGAGCAGCTCAGCCCCGGCGCCCGACTGCGCGGCGCCCGTGCCGATCACCAGCACCGGCCGCTGCGCCGCGCCGATCATGTTCGCCGCCGCTTCGATCTCTTCCATCGGCGGCACATAGCGATAGGCCGGATAATGCGCGTGGCGCGCATCGACCTCGAGCGGACCGGTCACCTCGTCCATATCGACCAGCTCGCCCATATGCCCGCTGAAATCGAGATGTGCGGGCCCGGGCGTGGGTCCCGTGGCCTCGCGCACCGCTTGGCGCAGCAGGAACGGCAACTGCGCGGCCGTCTCGACCTGGGCGGAGAAGCGCGTGACGGGACGGAACAGCGGCTCGTGCGGAAGCTCCTGGTACGCATGGCGGTGAACCAGCGGATACGCCTTGTGACCCGTGATGGCCAGCACGGCCGAGCGCGCGAAGAACGCATCCTGCAGGCCCGACGCCAGGTTGGCCGCACCCACGGCCTGGGCCATGCAGACGCCAATGCGGCCCGCCGCGCGCGAATATCCGTCGGCCATATAGGCCGCCGCCTTTTCCGTGTGGGTCAAGACGCGCGTGACGTCGCGCTTTTCCATCTCGATCAGGCCACGGCGAAGGATGGCGTCGACAAAGAACGTGTGGGTCACGCCATAGGCGCACAGCGCCTCGGCGATGTATTGCGCGCCTGTTCTGGTTTTCGCCGTCATCATGCCCCCCATGCCTTGATGCCGAATTAGCCATACGCGGTGCCCGGGCCGCGCGTCCAGGCGAGTCAACGCGCGCAATCGGATGGCGATAGGCCATTCCAAGCGTCCGTCACGGCATGGCAGGATCAGGCCGCCTTGGGGAGGACACGGGGCTTGGTCCATTCGCTCGACGCCATCGTGAAGAATGGCCTGTGCATCGGCTGCGGCCTGTGCGCGAGCCTGGCCGGCCATGACCGCGTGGAGATGCGCTGGACGCCGGAAGGCCGCCTGCGCCCCATCACCAAGACGCCACCCGATCGCGCCACGCTGAAACTCATCAACCGTGTCTGCCCCGGCCTCCACACCGAGGGCATGGACCGTGCGACCGCCGGCGAGGGCGCCACGCTCGACACGGCCTTCGGCTACGCGCAAGGCCACTGGCGCGGCTGGGCCGCCGACCCCGAGGTGCGCTTCCGGGCCGCGACCGGCGGCGTGCTGACGGCGCTGGCGATCTATCTGCTCGAATCGAAAGAGGTCGATTTCATCGCCCACGTGAGATCGCCGGACGACGCGCCCTTGCGCAACGTGCCGCATGTGAGCGTGGACCGCGCGGGCGTGCTGGACGGCATGGGCTCGCGCTATGGGCCCGTGGCACCCCTGCTCCACCTCGACGCGCATCTGGCCAAGGGCCGGCCCTTCGCGCTGGTCGCGAAGCCGTGCGACGTCGCCGCCGTGCGCAATCTGGCCAAGCACGATCCGCGCGTGGGGAAGCATCTGAAGTACCTGCTGTCGATCTCGTGCGGCGGCGAATCGGAGCTGGAGCTGACCTGGCGCCAGATGCGGCGCTTTCCCATTGAGGAGAGCGAATTGAAGCTGATGCGCTATCGCGGCCATGGCTGCCCCGGCCCGACGCGCTTCGAGACCAAGGACGGACGCGAGCTGAACGCCAATTACAACGACATGTGGGCCGACAAGCGGTTCTGGTTCCTGCAGTTCCGCTGCAAGGTCTGCGTCGATCCCGTGGGCGAGCAGGCCGACGTGATCGCCTACGACATCTGGCCCGGCGGATCGCCGACCTGCCGGTGGAGCTCGACGGCGCGCTCGCGCGCACCCCGCGCGGCAAGGCGCTGGTCGAGGCGGCCGCGCGCGCAGGCGCCTTGACGATCCAGGGTGGCGAAAGCTTCGCCCTGCTGCACGACACCCAGCCACACCAAACATCCAAGAAGATGGGCATATGGGGCCGCCAGATCGGCCTGTTCCTGGCGGGCCAGATCGCGCCGCGCTATCCGGGCCTGCGCGTCTTCCGCATGGCCTGGCAGGGCGGCATCCTTCACACGCTGAAGAACGCGTTCGGGATCTTTCAGCGCGCCAAGGGCGGCGGCACCACCGAGCCGGCGACCGCAGGACTGAGTGATCGCACTCTTTCAAGATGAAGATACGGGTTCGAATCCCGTTGGGGTCGCCAACCGCGCTCGATTAGTCTGATGGGAACGACTTCACTAGCTAGGGTTTCCCGAGCTTGCTAACTAACACACTCGCGTTGTCGATCCACTCACTCGCATTGTCCTTCGTAATTGAATTGGGGTCAGCAACAACTTTTCCCTCAGCGCTGACATCTACATAAAGACCCCGCTGCTTGAGATTGTCGATCTCGCCTTGGAAAGCCTTTTGCTGTAACGCCGCACCTTTGGAAGACGCTATCGCCTTTGCAAGTAGCACTTCGATCTCCCTTTCGGTTTCCACGGCCAACGCCCTAAATTCTGAGTCTGGTTTATCGCGGTGGTAGGACATCGCGTGAAAGAAAGCCATCACCTGTTGCTCTGAAGCAGCCCCCTCGAGGCCTAGGCGTCTGCCCACGTCCTCCCTAAGAAATGCCTTAACTGATCCCGCGATGTGGAAAGTGCTAGCGACGCTTTGCTTCTGTCGATGAGCATGCCGTCCTTTTGCTGCGGGGGCGTCGTGGCCAGATTTTTTGGGAGTGTTCTGCCATTTGACCAAATAGTATTTTCCCGCCTCCTCCATAGAAAGAATCGATAGTGCTAGGGCTGTTGGGTAGCGCGCTGCATCAAACATGAGGCGAGCGTCCGCCAACAAACGAGCAGCATTTCGCTCGATGATCCGTAGGACATCTTTTAATGCATCATCCGGAAGTATGGAGTTCGCCGTCATTTCATGTAGGAGCGCCTGCTGCTAGGCGCGCTGGTCGAAAATCTGGGCCATCTATGATTTCCAATATTTTCTTCGCGGGAACCACAATTGCGATTCCCATGTTAATCCACGCTTCCTCAAAGAGATCCCCAGCCTCCTCACGACGAGTCCGTGCTGGAGATTTGTAGTGCCCCAACAAAAGCCCGATCCAGTAAACCTCAAAGTCGAGGGAGAATCGTCCGGTGGGAGTTTCTCTCTGCGCAAATACCGGTGAGCCGCTCGAACCGCCAATCGAGCGGGCTTCGACCAAATACGCCTCCATCGAACCGCCGTGCTCGATGAAAATTCTTTCCTTGGGGAACGCGGCGACGCTACCAGTTCGAACAAGCGCCTGATTCTGCGTAGCGCCTACATGGCGATAGAACATGCCTGGAAAGAAAATATCGGTTCCGGGCTCAATCCAACTGGGCAAGTTGTTATGACGCATCAACGCAAGAGGGAGGGCCTTAAGGTCGATCCTGTTACCCAAGGCAACTGGCGCTACAGCAGCGTCCACTGAGGAGTCTTCTGGGTGAAACTTCCACTGATCTAATTGGGTCTCGAACGTTTCCGCAGTGCCGTCAATCATATTGATTCTTATGAGCACTTTTCCGTCGGCCGCGCCTCGTGCGATCTGTTCAATAACGTGCTTGGCGGTTACGAGGTAATGAAATGCTTGACCAGGATCGACCGCAGGAGTGCCTGTAAGAAATCCTGTTCCGTCCCACTTTTGGCCGTCATTGGAGTTGAATCCAACAAAGAAAATGTTCTTACGAGCATCTGGCGCGATGTACATGTTTCGCCCCCGCTTACATATCGAAGCCGTCGTTAGTGAATTTCTATCAAAAAATTTGAGAGGGTACCCACGTTTAAGCTCAGAAGGCAGCTGTACACCGCCATATCACGAAGGCTGCTGCTCTGCTTTAACCCTTTGTTGAGATCGAGAGCGGGAGACGCGGGATCGGAGGGCAAAGTACCACCCCACAGAATGCGCACTCTCCGGGGTGGCTAAACGCCCCCAGGCGCCCTACCTCAAAAGACAGGCTTCATAGCGAAAGGACACGGAATGGCACGCGTCGCGGCGAAGAACACGATCTGCGTTTGGTACGACAAGGACGCCGAAGCGGCGGCCAACTTCTATGCCAAGATTTTTCCCGACAGCGAAGTGCATGCCGTCCATCGCGCGCCGAGCGACTATCCGTCCGGTAAGAAGGGCGACGTGCTGACGGTCGATTTCACCGTGGCCGGCGTCAGGTGCATCGGCCTTAACGGCGGCACCGTGTTCAAACAGACCGAAGCCTTCTCGTTCCAGATCGCGACCGACAACCAGGAAGAGACCGACCGCTATTGGAACGCCATCGTCGGCAATGGCGGCCAGGAGAGCGTGTGCGGCTGGTGCAAGGACAAGTGGGGCGTTTCCTGGCAGATCACGCCGCGCGTGCTCACCGAGGCCATGGCGGCCGGCGGCGATGAAGCCAAGCGCGCGTTCGATGCGATGATGAAGATGGGGAAGATCGACGTCGCCGCAATCGAGAAGGCCCGGCGCGGCTAGCGTCTAGCCGGGATAGCGGATCGAAACGATCTTGAGGCTTTCCGTTCCGCCGGGCGAGCGCAGCTCGACGGTATCGCCCTCTTGCGCCTTCATCATCGCCCGCGCGATGGGGGAGACCCAGCTGACGCGGCCTTGGTCGAGATCGGCCTCGTCGATGCCGACGATGGTGACGGCCTTCTCTTCATTCGCGCCGTTGGCATAGGTTACGGTCGCGCCGAAGAACACGCGGTCGCGGTTCGTCTGCCGCGCCGGATCGACAACCAGCGCGATCTCCATGCGTTTCGACAGGAAACGGACGCGGCGGTCGATTTCGCGCAGGCGCTTCTTGCCGTAGATGTAATCGCCGTTCTCGGACCGGTCGCCGTTGCCCGCCGCCCAGGACACGGTTTCCACGATTTTCGGCCGTTGGACGGTCAGAAGGTCGCACAGTTCGTCCTGCAGACGCTTCAGCCCTTCCGGCGTGATGTAGTTCTTCACGCCCACGGGCAGAGCCGCCTCCGGCTCGGGGCCGTCATCGTCCGCTTCCGCGTCTTCCTTGACGAACGCCTTGCTCATGCCGTCCCTGCCTTCTCGGCCCGCTCCGCCAGAAGCAGCCAGCGCTCTTCCGCGCTGGCCAGTTCCGCCACGGCCACGCCAAGGCGGGCCGATGCCTTTTCAAACGACGAACGGTCGCGCGCATACATATCGGGATCGGCCAGCGACTTCTCAAGGACGGATTTCTCGGCCTCGAGCGCGGCGATGCGCGGGGGCAGGTCTTCCAGTTCGCGCTTTTCTTTCCAGCTCAATCGTTGGCCGCGCACGGGAGACGGCAGAGGCGGTGCTGCGGGGCGCGCGGCGGGCTTCGGCGAAGGCTTTGTTGTTCGCGGGCTGCGCTGGCGCAGATAGTCGCTATATCCGCCGACATATTCGTCAACCACGCCATCGCCTTCCATGGCGATGACGCTGGTGACCAAGCGGTCCAGGAAATCGCGGTCGTGGCTGACCAGCAGCAGCGTGCCGTCATAGTCCGAAAGCACTTCTTCCAAGAGATCGAGGGTTTCGATGTCGAGATCGTTGGTCGGCTCGTCGAGCACCAGCAAATTCGACGGCCGCGCCAGCACCTGGGCCAGGAGAAGCCGGTTGCGCTCGCCGCCCGATAGGGTCGAGACCCTGGCGCGGAACTGCGAATCGTCGAACAGGAAATCCTTGAGATAGGAGGTGACGTGGCGCTGCTGGCCCTGGACCAAGACGGTGTCGCCGCCGCCCGCCAAGGTCTGCCACAGGGTCAGCTCGGGATCGAGTATGGCACGGCGCTGGTCGAAGAAGGCGATCTCGAGATTCGTGCCATGGCGGACGACACCGCTATCCGGCGCCTGAGAGCCGGTGATGATGCCGAGCAGCGTGGATTTGCCGACACCGTTGGCGCCGATGATGCCGATCCGGTCGCCGCGCACGATCCGCGTCGAAAACCCATCGAGGATCGTCTTGGGCTCGGATTCGCCGGGAAATTCTTTCGCGACATTCTCAAGTTCCGCGACGATACGGCCGCCCGATTTCGCCTCCACCGTGCCCAGCGTGGCCAGGCGCAGGCTTTGGCGCTGGGCGCGCTCGGCGCGCATGTAGTAAAGCCGGCGCAGGCGCCCCTGGTTGCGCCGCCTTCGCGCGGAAATACCCTGGCGCAACCACAGGGTTTCGCTTTCGATCCGTTTATCGGCGCGAGCGCGTTCGGCCGCCTCGATCTCCAGCACGGCTTCCGACCAGGCCTCGAAATCCTCATAGCCACGGTCGTGTTCGCGCAAGCGGCCGCGGTCGAGCCACAAGGTCCGCCGCGACAGGCGCTTCAGGAAGGCGCGGTCGTGGCTGATGATCAGAAGGCCGGCGGTATGCGCGCCGAGCCGTTCTTCCAACGCCTCGACGGCGGCGATGTCGAGATGGTTGGTGGGCTCGTCGAGCAGCAGGATATCGGGATCGCCGCCCAACGCGGCGGCCAAGGTGACGCGCCGCGCCTCGCCACCCGACAGCTCGGCCAAAATCCGGTCGGGGGCGATGCCCGCTTCATCCAACGCGGCCTCGACGCGATGATGCGGCGCCTCTCCGGCGATGGCGGACAGGCTTCGGGCCATGAAGTCGCCGGCGTTCTGGCCAGGCGCGAACACCGGCTCCTGCGGCATATAGGCAATGCGGGCGCCGGGCTGACAAAACCGCTCGCCCGCATCGAGGGCGACGATACCGGCCAGCGCCTTCAGCAGCGTCGATTTTCCACCGCCGTTGCGGCCGACCAGGCAGACGCGTTCGCCGCGGCCAAGCCCGACCGCGATGTCCTGGAAAACCGGCCTGCCGCCGAAAGTGACGAGGGCTTCGCGGAGCGTGACGAGAGGGGGTGCCGCCATGGGGGGCGGATTTTGTGTCCCCCGGAGCAAAGCCGCAATCGCCAACTTCGGCGAAGGCTATAGAAGCGCCCGGTCCCGCAAGGTCGCTTGGGCGTTGAGCAAACGCGGGCAGAGCATCTCGATATCGGGCGCACAAGGCCTGGGCACGGGCACGGCCATGACCGCAAGTTCCCATTCGCGTCGCGCGTATCCCTTTCTCTGGGCATCGTCGGCGATACGCTCCACCTCGCGCAGATAGACGATGTCTTGCTGGCCGACCGCCACGGCCTCCGTGCGGGACAACCACGGGCCGTGGCCCGGCACGATGCGCTCGACGCGGTATCGTTCGATGGTCTCCAGAAGGCGCTCCGTCGTCCGGCGTGCTTCGTGCAGCGACCACCAGACCATCGGATGCTGCGACGCCATCAGATAGTCGCCCACGAGGAACAGAGATTCCTCTTCGATCAGGTAAGCCATGCCGTCGCCCGCATGGCCCGCGGCCTCGAGCGTGCGGACTTGCCATTTGCCCAGGGTCAGGCGCGTGTCCGCCGCCACGATCATATCGATGCGGGGCTCGCCTTCGAATTGAAGGCCCCACGCCGCCGCTTCGGCGCGCAGATTCTTCGCGGCCGAGCCCGAGGCGATGCGCGCAGCGGTGGCGGCGCTGCCGACGGCCTTGGCGTACGGGTGCGCGCCAATGCAACTGCAATGATCGATGTCTCCATGCGTGATCAGCAGATGCGTGTCGTGATCCACGATCATGCCCGTCAGAACGGCCATATCGTGATGGCTCCAGATCGCATCGCCCGCCAACGCGTGGCCATCCTTGCGAATGACCACGCAATTGCATTGCCAAACGACGCCTTGGATGAGGGTCGCGGTGGGCGTGAGCGGAATCGTCCGGCCGGGACGCACGGCGGTGTCAGCGATAGTTCGACGGCACCCAACCGCCCAGGCCCGCCTTCTTCGCGTGCTGATAGACCAGCGATGCGATGGCCAGGATGCCCAGCGAATGGCCGCTGTGGCAGGCCACCGCGCGTTCGGTGGCCGACCGTCGCGGCGCCAGCTTGCCGTTCGCCATGTCTTTCAGGTCGGCCTCGAACGGACCCGGTACATGGAAGTGGCCGATGGCGATCTCGTGCGCGGCCTGGCCATGCTCGTAGGTCACCAGGCGCTCGCATTTCTCCAGACCCGGATGCCACGCGCGGCCGCAATCCACGAGACTGACGAACGCGCCCGGCTTGACCCAGGCGGGATCGCAGAACGGCTGGGACGCCTTGGACTTGGGAATGCTGGACACCACCACGTCCGCTTCGCAGGCCTGGCGCGGGTCTTCCGTCACCTCGACCTGCCAGCCGTCGTCGCGGGCCTCGGCCGCGAAGGCCTCGGCGCCCTTGCGGCTGCGGTTATAGGCGATCACCCGATCAAGCTTGGGCAACACGGCTTTCAACGCGGGCAGATGGACGCGCGCCTGGGCGCCCGTGGCGATGAAGCCGACCGAGCGGCTGTCGGGCCGCGCCAGCTTGCGCGCGGCAACGCCCGAGGTGGCCGCCGGAATCCAGGTCGACATCCAGAACGTGTCGATGAAGGCCACCGGCTTGCCGGTGCGATAGTCGCTCAAAACCTCCATGCCGTTCAGATGATGCTCGCCCGGCGGCGCCAACTCGGACAGCACGCCCATGGAGTTGTGGCAGAGGTTAAGGCCAAGCCGCTTGGACCATGCGTTCAGCGAAAAGAAGTAGCTGCCGTCGGGCGTGTTGGACACGACCTTGGGATGGCCGAACGCCGTGCCGTCGCTCCAATCGCGATAGCTCTGTTCCAGCTCGTCGATCATCGACAGATACGAGACGCCGGATGCTTCCACGTCGCTGCGGCGCAAATAGAGGATTTCGCCTTTGTCGGCCATTCAAATCTCCATGGTCCGCCGCGCCGTGCGGCCGGCGGCTGATCGTTACCGGGAAATACGCTTACGTCTTCGCGAGCGGGCTCTTGCGGATGGATAGGTTGACGCCGCCGGCCTTCTTCGCGGTGTCGAAATAGGTGAAGCCCGTGCCGTCGTTGCGGCGGCCGCGCATATAGGGCCCCAGGCCCAGCGCCTTGGCTTGCGCCTCGCCCGCATCGACGTCGTCCAGCACGAAGCCGATATGGAAGACGCCCTCGCCATGCTCTTCCAGGAACCGCTTCTGCGGCGTGTCGCCTTCATTCGGCTGGCCAAGCTGGATCTGCACCGGGCCGAGCTGGACATACTTGAAGGTGATGGCGCGGAAGCCATCCTCGTCGGGCATCTTCAGCTCTTTGAAATCGCCCAGCGGCGGATAGTCGACCCAGGGGCCGATGCCGATCGATTCGTAGTATTTCACGGCCTTGTCGATGTCCTTCACGATGATGCACAGATGGTGCAGCGTCTTGAATGGCCCATCCTTTTGCGCGCCCGCCATGGTCTTCTCCCCTTCCGCTTCATCTTGGGAGGGAAGGTTAGCACCCGCCCCGCGCCCGCGCCCACTCTCTGCTAAGCTCCCGGCAACGCCGCGTAAGGCCGGGGGGCGACATGCGAAGCGATGACGGGTTTCTGCCGCGTTGGACGCTGAAGACAGGCGGCGCGATCATGCCCGACGAGCGCCTGCCCGCCGGGCAGACGCTGGTGGCCGGACTGCAGCACATGGTCGCCATGTTCGGCTCGACCGTGCTGGCGCCCCTTCTCATGGGGTTCGATGCCAACGTCGCGGTCCTGTTCTCGGGCATCGCCACGCTCATCTTTTTCTTCATCACGTGTGGGCGGGTGCCCAGCTATCTGGGCTCTAGCTTCTCGTTCATCGCGGTGGTCATCGCCGCCACGGGCTATGCGGGCAGCGGGCTTAACACCAACATTGCGGTGGCGCTGGGCGGCATTATCGCGGCGGGCGCCGTCTACACCGCCATCGGCTTGACCGTGCATTGGGCCGGGCATGGCTGGGTCGAGCGGCTGATGCCGCCGGTGGTGACGGGCTCAGTCGTGGCCGTGATCGGCCTGAACCTGGCGCCCGTCGCGATCAAGTCGGTATCCGCGAACCCTGTCGCCACCTGGATCGGGCTGTTCACCGTCGCCATCGTGGGCATCGTGGCCTGTTATGCGCCCGGCATGGCGCGGCGGTTGCCGATCCTGCTGGGCGGGCTGATCGCGTACATCGCGTATCTGATCGTCGCCAACGGGATGAGCCTGGCACCGCCGATCGACTTTTCGCCGGTGGCGCAGGCGGCATGGTTCGGCCTGCCGCAATTCACCGCGCCCGTCTTCGATGCCACCGCGATGGTCTTGATCGCGCCGGTGGCAATCGTGCTGGTCGCGGAGAACTTGGGCCACATCAAAGGCATCGGCGCCATGACCGGGCGCGATCTCGACCCCTATCTTGGGCGCGCTTTCATCGGCGACGGCGTCGCGACCATGCTGTCCGGCGCGGGCGGCGGACCCGGCGTCACCACCTATGCCGAGAACATGGGCGTCATGGCGGTGACGCGTATCTACTCGACGCTGGCGTTCGTTGTCGCGGCCCTGTTCGCCATCCTGCTGGGTTTCTCGCCCAAGTTCGGTGCCGCGATCCACACCATTCCCGGCCCCGTCATCGGCGGTCTGTCCGTCGTGGTGTTCGGCCTGATCGCCGCCACCGCGGCGCGCATCTGGGTCGTAAACAAGGTCGACTTCTCGAACGTGCGCAACCTGATCGTGGCGGGCGTGACCCTGACCGTCGGCGCGGGCGACCTGGCCCTCAAGCTGGGCGGTTTCACGCTGGGCGGCATCGGCGTCGCCACCTTCGGCGCGATCATCCTCTACGCCCTGTTGCGCGATCCGCCAGCCGACTGAGGGGCGATTGATCGCCCGCCGTTAGGTTCAATCCCATCCCATTTTGCAAAGACGGTACAAGAAACCGCCGATAACAGCGGTTTCTTAAGGGGCCCTCGCCCAACCACAGCAATGTCACAACGTTGTCACCCCTGGGACGTGTCCTTTTTGCCTAGTTTGGAGTTATCGCATTGCCGTCATCACGGCGGCGGTCCGGGGAGCAGCCAAGTCCACGCTCCTCCGGTTCCGGGGATAACCGCAGGAGACACATATGACGATCATCGAGAACGAGACCATCACGCGTGGCCAGGCCGACAACGCCGAGTTCCGCACGCAGCTTCTCGAGCACGTCCCTCAACTCCGCGCCTTCGCCCGCGGCCTGTCGGGCAGCCGCGACCGCGCCGACGATCTGGTCCAGGACACGATGGCGCGCGCGCTGGGCGCGGCCCATCGCTATCAGCCCGGCACCAACATGCGCGCCTGGCTGTTCACCATCCTGCGCAATTGCCATTTCAGCGAGTGCCGCAAGGCGCGCTATGACGGCGGCAGCCTCGACGATCTGCCGGAACGCCTGCAGACCACGCGCGGCGACCAGATGGTCAGCTTGGAGCTGAAAGAGGTCCGCGCGCTGCTGCAGTTGGTCCCCGTGCAGTACCGCGAAGCCCTGATCCTCGTGAGCGCGGCGGGCATGAGTTACGAAGAGGCCGCCGCGGTGTGCAAATGCGCGGTCGGCACCATCAAGTCGCGCATCAACCGCGCACCCACCGAACTGACGCGCTTGGTGGACGAGCCGGTCGCGCCGTCCCGGCGTCTGGCCGTCCAGACCCCGCGCCCGGCGGTGGAGTTGCGCACGACTGCCTAATCCTTCGCGATCGTTTTGAAAGCCGCATCGAGGGCGGCCGGCTCAAACGGGCCGGTCGCCCTCGACCGTTATGCGGTGCATGATGCGCGGGCTGTCGAACAGCTCGGGCCGGCTGGGGAAATAATCGGAGATGGCGTTGTGTTGGGTGCAGCGGTTGTCCCAGAACGCCAGCGTGCCGGCCTTCCAACGGAAGCGGCAGGTGAATTCGGGCCGGATGCAATGCTCGAACAGGTAGTTCATCAGCGGGTGGCTTTCCTCCGCCGTCATGCCGTCGAACCGCACCATGAAATCGTTGTTCACGAACAGGCATTTCCGTCCTGTCTCGGGATGGGTGCGGATGAGCGGATGAATGGCTTGCGACGCTTCGGCCGGCTTGGACTTCATGCCCTTATACTTGCTGTCATAGCGGGTGGCGGCGCCCGAAGCGTGCACGGCCTTCAAGCCTTCGAGCGTGCGCTTCAGCCCGTCCGACAGCGCGTCATAGGCCAGGTATAGGTTGGTCCACATCGTGTCGGAGCCGTAGGGCGGGATCTGCTGGGCATGCAGCATGGTGCCGAGCGGCGGCCGCTCGGCAAAGGCGCCGTCCATGTGCCATTTGCTGCCCCAGTTGGTGCGCTCGCCCGGCTCGCGGACCACGCGGATGATTTCCGGATGGTCTTGCATCCCCTCCACCATGGGGTGAATGTAGATGGGGCCGAAGCGGCGGGCGAAATTCTTGTGCTGGTCGGGCGTGAGCCGCTGGTCCGGAAAGAACACCACCAGATGATCGAGGAACGCGCGGTGGATGGCGTCCATGGTCGCGTTGTCGAACGGATCGCCCAGCTGCACGCCGTGCACTTCGGCGCCCAGCGCTCCCGAAATGGGCCTGACTTCAATCCCGCTCATGCCGCGCCTCGAAAGAATTTGGGTAAGCCTCTAGGCTAGGGTCCGCGCAGCCGGTTGCCAAGGCCGCGATCGCGCGAAAAGCCGGGGAGATGCCGTTGTCCGAACTGATCACCTACCACCTGAAGGGAAAGCGCGCGGTCGTGACCGGCGGCGCATCAGGCATCGGGCTCGGCACGGTGGAGCGGCTGGCTCGTTCGGGCGCCGCGGTCGCCATGCTGGACCTGCCGGGCAATGCCCGGCTGGAAGCGGAAACCAAACGGCTGCGCGGCGAAGGTCTGGAGGTCGTGGCCATCCCGGCCAACGTGGGGCAGCAGGCTTCGATCGAAGGGGCGATTGGCGCGGCCGTGAAGCGGCTGGGCGGGCTCGACTATCTGGTCAACAACGCCGGCACACCTGGGACCAGTAAGCCCATCCCCGTCACCGAGTTGGACCGGCTGACCGAGGAGTTCTGGACCAAAATCCTGTCGGTCAACCTCTTGGGCGCGTTCTGGGCGACGCGCGCGGCGGCGCCCGCCTTGCGCCAGGGCGACGGCGCGGTCGTGAACACTGTGTCCGATTCCGCCTTTGGCGGCGGCGCCAGCAGCCTGGCCTACGCCTGCGCGAAAACGGCCCTCGTCCGCATGACGCAGTTGCTGGCGAAAAGCCTGGCGCCCGACGTGCGCGTGAACGGGATCGCGCCGGGCTTCGTCAACTCCAACTGGGAATGTTCGTTCGGCGACATCGACGAAGCCGCCGAACGCAGCGTGCCGTTGAAGCGCGTGGGCCAGCCATCCGACTATGCCGATGCCATCCTGTTCCTGGCCGTCGGCGCCCGCTACATGACCGGCGAGACGATCCTGATCAACGGCGGCAGCAAGCTCTAGACGATCTGATTGCGCAATTCGGCCTTGCCGCTCCAGAGCCGATCCAGATTCTCCACCAGCAGATCGTTGACGTTTTGCTCGTAACGGCCGGTCTCGCCGCCCGTATGAGGCGTGATCAGGACGTTGGGGAAATTCCACAAGGGCGATTCCGCCCGCAACGGCTCGCTATGGAAGGTATCCAGCGAGGCGCTGGCCAGCTTGCCCGACTGCAACGCCGCGATCAGGTCCGTCTCGTTGACGCAGCGCCCGCGCGCCACGTTGACCAGATGCGCGCCGGGCTTCATCGCCGCGATGGCCTTGGCGTCGATCATATTCTCGGTCTCGGGCGTCAGCGGGCAGGTCAGCGCCACGATGTCGGCCTGGGGCAACAGGCTGTGCAGTTCGCGAAAGGCATGAACCGAATCGGCCGCGCCGCCGCCGGCCGACGGATCGCGCCGCACGCCCACGACCTTCATGTCGAACGCCTTGGCCAGATGGGCCAGGCGCTGGCCGATGCGGCCGAGCCCTACGATCAGGAGCGTCTTTTCGCCCAACGCGTCCTCGCGCGCGGCGGGATCGGCAATCATGCCGCGCCAGGCGCGCTTGGCCTGGTTGTCACGCGCCTCGGCCAGACGCCGCGTATGGGCCAGGATCAGCGACATGGCGTGCTCGGAAACCGCGCGCGCGTTGGCGCCCGCCGCGCTGGCCAGGCGAATGCCCGCCGCCTTCAGCGCATCCTTGCCGTACTGGTCCACGCCAGCGCTGATCGACTGGATGAACTTGAGCTGCTTGGCGTGGGGGATCAGGTCGTTCTTCCAGAGACCTGAGATGACCAGCACGTCGGCTTCGCCGATCCGCGCCTTCAGCTCATCGGCGCTGCGCGCCTCGAAATAGGAAATGCCGGTGTTGCGCGCCTTCAAATTGTCGCCCAGACGATAGGCCACATGGGCGAAACAGACGTTCAACTTGTCCTTCGAGGGCAGCGTCATGACTTGAATCCGTGCGATGGGGGAAGGGCGAAGGACGGACGTTAGGCGATCGGCCAGGCGCGGTCGACCCCTCAGCCCAGGACCACCATCACGACCGGCGCCTATGCCGAATCGACGTCGCGCAACGCTCAGCCTTTCGACAGCGGGTTGGCGTTGAGTGCGTCCTGCGCGGCCTGGGCGATGGCCATATTGCGTGCCGCGGTCGCCTCGGGCGTTCCGGGCGTTGTGTTGTCACCCTCGACGCGCACCGTGACGACGCGGTTCGCGAACTGGATGCCCGCCTTGTGAAACGCCTCCTGGATGCGGTGATAGACCACGCGCCGCAGGATGAACTGGTCGTTCGGCCGCGTCATGAACTTGACCCGGATGATCAGCGCCGAATCGTCCATCTGGTAGACGCCCTGGGATTTGAGCGGCTGCAGGAACTTCGGCCCCAATTCTGGATCGTTCTGCAACTCCTCTCCGACCTTCTTGATGATCTTGCGGATCTTCTCGCTGTCGGCGTCCAGCGGCACACGGATGGGCAACTTCATGATCGCCCAATCGCGCGAGAAGTTGGTGACGTGCGAGACCTCGCCGAAGCGGATCGTGTTGAGCGGGCCATTCTGGTGGCGCAACTGGAACGAACGCACCGAGATGCGCTCGACCGTGCCCTTCACCTTGCCGATGTCGATGTATTCGCCGACGCGGAATGCATCATCGGCCAGATAGAACGCGCCGGAGATGACGTCCTCCACCAGCTGGCGCGAGCCGAAGCCGATGGCCAGGCCTACCACGCCGGCGCCCGCGAACAACGGCGTGATGTTCACACCCACCTGGGTCAGCGCCATCATCGCGATGGTGACGGTGATCGTGGACAGCACCACCACGCGAACCAACGGCAGCAGGGTGGCTAGGCGTGTCTTGGCCGTGGCCATGGGCACATCGCCCTCAACATCCTGGCCGGCCGTACCGTCCATGGGGTCTTCGGCGGCGATCTTGCGGTCGATGGTGAGCTTGGCCACGTCGTAGACCAGCCAGCCGAAGAAGACGACCACCAGCGAATCGAAGACCCGGCCGCCCCACGCGCCGCCGCCCACGACGTTGATGCCCCAGACGTTGAAGATTACCGCCAGGCCGATGACCGTATAGGCGATCGCGGCGCCGCGTTCGACCAGGTCGCGATGGTTGGGCATCCGCCGCCCGTTCGGGCCGCCCACATGCAACTCGACGCCGCCCTTCATGACGCGCGCGATCAGCAACAAAGTGATGCCGTAGAAAACCAAGCCCACGAACAGCACCAACACGGGCACGGCGACCAGCCCTTCGGCATTCGGCTGGTCGAGCAGAACGCGGACGGCGCGGACAAGCCAGGCGAAAACGAAATAGATGATACCGATCATGTACCAGCGGCGCGCCAGCCAGCGCCCCCAGCCCCGCGTCTCCGAGGACGGCGGCACAAGCGCATCGGCGATCGGCTTCCGGCACACAGCGCAGACGGCGCCCAAAAGGACGACGGCCACGCCGGTGGTGATGATGGAAAATAAGTCGTGGGTGGGATCGTCCAGATCGATGGACTTGAACCAAGCGTTGATACCGAACAGCACGCCGCCCAGGATTTGAACCAGCGTCAGGATGGCGGCCAGGCTTTGCGCATGGCGGTCGTCCATGGCGATGACGCGCTGGGTGCCGTTGCCCGGCGACAACAGGCCATAGATGACGGTCATGAAAATCTGGATGAAGACCGCCGTGGCAACCATGATCATCGCGGTGCGATGGGCGATGCCCTGCTCACCCTGGGCATACTCGCTCACGCCCCAACCGACGATGGCGAACAGGAGCGTCGCGACCAGCGCGATGGCACCGCCGGACAGTTGATAGGAAATCTTTTCGTAGCGGTCGGCGGGATGGTCCGAAAAACCGCGGAGGAAATACCGCCGGGCCCACCACCGGAACAGAAGCGCCACGGCCCAGCCGCACAGCATACCGACGGCGCCAACCTCCACGGCGGGCACGAGCCAATCGGAGGTGCCGTCCTCGCCGCTGGTGCGAACCGCCATCTCGAGCGTGGGCCAGAGGTTGTGGCCGCTGACCGCGGCCTCGCGCAGACCGGCGCGCAGATCGTGGATCATGTCGGTGAAACTTTGCTCGGCCGCGTCGATATCGGCGCTCAGATCACCCGCCAGGGTTTCCGGCGGCCCATCCTTCTGCGGCGTGGCCTCGTCTGCCTTTTCGGACTTCTCCGGCATGCCCGGAAAGGCCGATTTCGCGGCGGCGCCATCGGGCGCGAACGAAACCACGGCCAGCAGCAGGATTGCGGCGGCCAACGCCTTCGCAAATCCGGACAGTACCGACGGCCGCGCCACGCGAGTGACTAACCGATTTATATGAAATCCCCCAAAGCTTCCCGCGCTGGAACGCACGCCTGAGCAATAGTCCCTATCCATCGTCCATCCGCCGAAACGCGTCAAGCGTGGGTGCGTATTCCTGCCGCGGCTAATAGCGGATTTGGTCGCAGGACCAATCCGCATAATTCCGCATCAGCGTGGCGCCAAACAATTGGAGGTGGAGCGCCGGCGGCGCGGCCGGCTCGATTGCGACCGGCAAGCGACCGGCCAGATCGGGCGGCGTCTCCCCGAGCTGTCGCCATTTCCCGCCCTATCGCGATATGCCCGTGCCTGGCGCCCGAATTAGTCCCGTTGTTCCTGGGCTTCCGCCACATCTTTCTGCAGACGCCGTGCCAAGGGCGCGCACGGAAGCGGGAACTTAGAGGAAAGGTTGCCAAGCGGACAAAGAAAACTCCGCCAGTCTGTATGACATGGCGGGTTGGTTTGACTGCGAGGGCGCGCAACCGCCGAGACCGACTTTCATTGGGAAGGTGCGATCAAGGCAACGCGCGGGCCATAGTGCAAAATGCTCGACTCTCGCGACCCGACCATGCCCGGACGGGTGTTATGGCCGAGGATCGTCTGGAAGCGGCGGCGCGCGCCGCGCACGGGCGCGACGCGGTGCATGGAATGATGCCCCTTGAAGAGAACCAGCGCGCCAGCCTCCAGCTGCAACTGGATGACGCGTTCCCGGCTTCCATCCAGCACGGCCTTCACGTCATCGAAGTTCTCGTTCTCAGTCGAGCGAATGAGCGGCACATACTCGAATTCGCCGCCCGCCTCAGGCGGCTGAAGAAGCAGCGTGATGTTGATTTCATTGGCATCGAAATGCCACTGCTGACACCCGTCTTCGTCCATCACGGAAATGTTGAGCGCCTGAAACGGATCGGCCGAACGGTAGAGCCGTTCGACTCCGCTCGCCTGGGCCAGAAACGCCGCCAACGGATCCCAGTTGTAGAGCTGCCAAATGGCCGTTGTCGGCGGAATGAGGTCGTAGGCGATCTGGCGCAGGCGCCGAGGAGTCTTGCGAACCCGGGGGTGGTCGGACGGCAAATCGACGGCGGTGCGGTAGTTGTAGAAATAGGGACTGGCCTCGGCAGGACCGCGATAAGCGAGCGGTTCAAGCGCTTCCGCCTCCGCCACCATGCGCGCCAGCGCCTCGGGGCGCAAAAACCCGGGCAATGAGCAGATCACCCGCTCCGCCATGTTGCGTTTGATGTCCGCGATCAAAGCGCGGCCACGCGGGCTTTGCAGGTCGTCGATCGGGTAGCGAGCTAGATCAATAAAATCAGCAGGCGTTCCCATTGGCCAACCTCCGAAGAGTTCCCAAAGGATTGTCTAGGCGTCGAAAGACGCATTCTTAGACTAAGTCGGAAAATGATATGCTGATAAGAGGTTTTCGCACTTTCTTCTGCGTGCCCTCCGTTTGGCAGCAGAATTCCTAGCGACCTTCCCAACGGCCGGCCGGCCTGCGCGCGAGCCATACCAGCCCAACCACGAGTGCGGCGGCCGTGAACAATACGGCGATGGCGGCGAACTTATGCCGCCAGAGCACATGAGCGACGTCGGACGGCCACGCAACGATGCGACGCAGCCAGAACGTCCGGGCGGCCGCGAAATCCGGCTGCGGACAAATCTGCCCGAACTTCACCGCCCAGGACTGGTACAGGCCAGTTGCCACGTAGCGCTTGTAGATCACCGAGAATCGATCGGACTCCGAGCGCCTGGGGCTGCCCCCCATCGATCTTCGCCCGAACTGTCGGCTGCAAAGCGGGCTGCCCAGCAAAGAGTGGCCGCATAGGCCTGCGAGCGCTCCGGCAAAAGATCGGCCGCTTCAAGCGCGCGGTCCGTCGCGATCACCCGGTAGTGAAACCGAACATCGGGTTTCGGCGCACTGGCGATGAACCGGTTTGCTTCGTCCGGACCGAGGAGCGAGCCTTCGTAGATAACGGCACCACTGAGATCGGGTTGGCCGATACCAGACGAATAGGCGCCACCAAGCGCCGCCTCGTCCGGCAGGCCTTCGGTCCCCATCAACTCCATTCCCCGGTTTCGGGCAAGAGTGGCGACGCGGAACAAGGCTTCGGCGCGAGAAACCTTCTGCCACGGCCAATCGAACGGCCAACCTGGGCGTCCATCTTCGACCGCGGCCAGGAAGGCGCGCGCGTCGTCGGCGTCCGTACGTCCATCTTTGGACGGTTTCGTTCTAAAATAAGGCAGCGCTTCGGAGACGCGCCCGTCGCGCGTCAATCGGCGGGCAAGCAAGGCGCGCAATTCCTCCGCCGAATCAGGGGGCAGGGCATCGACGAAGGCCTTGAGTTCATCGACCGTTAACACGCGTTCGGCGACATGAACAACATCGCCCCAGTACGCAGTAGGCAATAGAAGGCGCAAAGAGTCCCGGTATTCGCCCTCGCTCAGCCGAACGACGGCAAGCTCTCCACGAACACGGTCTTTGGCGCCGTCATAGGGGACATCTCGTTCTTCGGTGCTGTCGATCCCTGCGACCGCGGCGGTCCAATCGCGGATCGCCGCGGCGCGGTCGCCACGCCGCATGGCCAGTTTCGCGCGCACCCAAAGACCCAGCGGCGTTTCCGCAGTGGCCGTCAATTTTTCAGCATCTTCGTAGAGACCAAGCTGATAGAGCAGCGATGCCAAGCGATCGAGATCCTCGCCGGCGGGCAGATCGGGGATAGCCAGGATCGCATTAACCACGCGAAGAGCACCTGCTCTTTCCTTGGTCTCGACTTCGTCGTCCCAATAGTAAGCCTCGTTCCGCGCGATAAAATTGGCCACGAGCAGTCGGCGAATGACGGGGTTGGCGGCATACTGCGACAAGTCGCCTGCGTTTTTTTCCGAAGCCAAAAGCGAAGCCACGTCACGAAGCGACCAAAGCGCAAACGTGGAGTTGCGCGCTGACTGCTCCGCATACAGGCGAATGGCGTTTGCGACTATCGCAACCCGGCCTGCTTCGTTTGCGACCTTGACCGGCGGCGCCCAGGCCGGCTTGACCAAACCGGCTTCGATCAGATCGATCTGCGCCTCGTCGCCGAAGCTAGCGACGGCCAACCCCATCGGGTCCGGCGCGCCACCGCGCGCAATCTCGCGCACGGATTGATAGGCCTTGCGCGCGGCAGGCCAGTCACCCTTTCGGGCCTTAATGCGCGCCTGCATGAAAGTCGCGGCAACAGCTCGGATTTGGCGCTGTTCAGCATGTAACCGCATGACTGCGTCGAAATAGCGCGCCGCCACATCGAGACGCCCAGCGCGGAATTCGACGGCACCGGCGATATAGTTGAGGACCCCGAGCGGTAGCCCTGCACCTGCGGCGAGTGCAGCTTTGCCATCAACGGCATTGCGCGCCGCATTCAGCTTGGCTTCGAAGGCCGCAATATCGCCTGGCGGAGAGGAAACAAGGGCATTCCAAGCGCCTAATTTTGCCTCTTTCTGTTCGGCCTTCAGGGCGGCGTCAGGTCGTTCATCTCCGTACCAATAATAGCGCTCCTCGACAGCTTTCAGCGTGTCGCCTGGGGGCGGCACCAACCGCGCCATCTCGAGGCGAAATGTGAAGTCAAGCGGCCCTAGGATTGTCGCTTCACGGTCGTCCAGCAACTGCCATGGAAAAAACGGCCCACATGCCCAGACAACGCCAGCGCCAGCCATCAAGATCGCGGCGGTCGCGAGCATTCTACGGAACAACATGGGGTTCCCTCTTTCCTTCCGCGCAACGCGCCCAGCCGATGGTTCTCGTGCGATTTGCCCGCAGCCAATCGCCGCCGGACGCCTGCAATACCGGGCCATCCATGTCGTCCGTCGCCCTTTGCGCCAGGCGGAAACCGTTGGCGCCATCGGCGATGGCACAGGCCGAATCGAGTTCGACGCGACGCGGCAAGGGACGATCAATGGGGCTTGGATTGGATAAGGTGACCGCCCAGAGACCGGGAGAAGCCGTGGGGGCCAGATCAGCCACGATATCCGCATCCGGAAGGCGGCCTGCGACAACCGCGCGCCAGGTCTCCAGGCTCCACGCCCGCGAGTCCGCCGCGGTTGGCAGCCGAAACCAAGCGACGCCAGCCAGCCGAAACGGCGCAATATGCTGCAGCGACTGGAGGAAGTTCGAAACCTCCCTGGGATCTGCGCCCAGGGTTCGGGCGTTCGCGGCGCCAGCATAAACCGGCGTTTCGCCTTCGACGCTGGCCAGGCGTCCATCGGAGCGAAACGTCACGCGCACGCCGTAGGCCGGAATAGCAAGACGGAAAGGTAGCCGGGTTCGATGCGCAAAATTCTTGACCCAGGTTTCGGCGCGCACTGGATCGAACAAACCTTCGCGTGGATCGTCGACGGCATGGACTTGCAGCACCACCTCATCGACGGCCCCGGTGACCAATTCCAGGTCTCGCGACATCATCCAGGTTGGAAGGGCGGTGATGGAAAGCGCTGTCGTTTGGGGCAGACGCTGGCGCAATTCACTCAGAAAGCGTGCGTAGCCCACGAGCTTGGAGGTTGGACAGTCGTAGTCGACCTCGACACCGAAAAACGGCGCCTCCGCGCCGCGCGCGGCCTGGGCATCAGCGATCCGCGCCAAAACAGCTTCGACCATGGCCGGCATCCGCGCCTCGTCAAGGCGACCGTCGATGCGAATCACCGCGACAACCGGCCGATCGGTTGCATCGACATGGCGCCAAGGCACATCGACCACCGCCCATTGCCCCGTCCTACTCGCTTCAGCCACCAGGATGCGCCATGCACGCACCAGATCAGACGACGCTTGCAGGGAAGCGCGCAGCTCGGGAGTCCAGACCCGTTGCCAGACATAGGCATCGTGGCGCAAGAGATCGTCCGGCGCGCGCATTGGCACGGCAGAGGCGGACAGCCCGACCACGCATAGCAGCATTGCCGCCAGCAACCGCATGATCACGTCCGGAGGAAAGAGTTCAGGCCCGGCTTAGAGGGGGTAACCTCAAAAACCTAGCCGCGGATTCGGGCATTCGCGAGGCAACGTTGAAAAATAATTTGGGCTTGGTTCGGCGAGTCTTCGACCGGTTGATCGCAACGGCTGGGCTCTTCCCGCATATGGGCAACAAAAAACCCTCCCGCGCGGCGCGAGAGGGTCATGAGGGTTGTTTGGTTGCGGGGGTAGGATTTGAACCTACGACCTTCAGGTTATGAGTGGAAGGGAACGGATTATGAACAATCGCGCAGGATTTCTCTTTTCTTCGCTATTTCCGTAGGTTAGCGGCCCTCCTCGCGTACCCGGTTTTCGCAGGAACTTGCTTCCAAACGCGCCTTTTCCTTCCCTTTTGCTTCCACAGTGCTTCCAGAACCTAAGCGCTTTTCCGCCGTGGAAGCAGAAGTTGCATCGACCAACAGCGCGACCAGTTCAATTGAGCCGCGCGTCGAGCGGCGCACGGCCGCTGCGCCAACGCGTGACCGCCACGGCGATCGCGTTCAGGTCGTCATGAAGCGCGCGATCAACAACAGGGAACATCCCGCTCAACTCCGCCAGGATGCCCGCATCCTCGGGCCCCGGTGGCCGAGCGAATGTATTGCGAGCCGTCGCGAGCAGTTCGATCCCCTTCTCGATCCGCGTCAGGAGATCGCCGACGCCGGCCGGCACATCCAGGTCCTCCTGGCCTCCGGTGAACCCGCGCATGAACCCTTCGTACAATTCCTCGACCCGGATCTTGGCAGCAGCACGCAGACCTTCGCGGCTATTGATCGCGCCGACCTTCGTCAGCTTCAGGGACGGTGAGCCGCCCTGGTAACCGGCGAGATGGTTCCAGATGCCCATCAAGGCTTGGAAGAAGGCGTTCGCCTCCTCCGCGCTATCGAAGGTCGGGAGCCCTGCAGGCCAGAGGGCCTCGATCGTCTTGACCGGCGAAACCTTCTGCGCGGGGCTCACGATCTCGCCCCAAAAGCGCATGCGCACAACGTGGAACGGCGTCGGGCAGCCGTACCGCGTGAGCAGCTTCTGGATCGCGCCGTCGCCGGCGTAGGTGTGTTTGGATTTTGCCATCACCGAGATCGTCTGATATTCGCTATCGCAAATCTCGAGATTAGTTTCTCCAACGTATCAGCCCGCTATAGATCGTCTGGGTCAGGCATGTCATCGGGTGACTTCTCAACCACGGTCATGTCATAGGCTTCTTGAACGTAGTCAAAAATCTCGAGCAAACTCGAGAACTCTCGCTTCGAATTTGGACGATTACCATAGATATTTAGACCGAATTTTTTGTTTCTAATTCGGCCAATTGATCCGAAGAGATGATATGCGTTTGGATCCCAGAGCCACCATCCTTTGTCCAACTTGGGGTGGCCATCTAGCACACGAACAAACCAGAGCTCCTTTAGCTTCTTTGGCACAAATCTATCTCCTTCGGCTCAGCTTCCGGAATTCAGATACCGTCAGATTTTCACGATAGCGCCTTGCCAACTTTCCGGCATTCATCCCGGAACGCCTCGACGTTCAGCGACAATTCAAGCTGCTTGAGCATGCTGCCCAATGTCCCCTTATGAATTTCTCCAGATGGAATAGGACTCATCAGGCGTCGCTTCCTGCCATTCTCCTCGACTTCCCGGACGATGTGCTGATGGCGACCGCCAGGCTCGACAACCGCGCCGGCTAGGCGCTGCAAACATGAAAGCACGTCCCGCTGCCGGAAATAGTGCACCGCAAGTTTTGACTTTTTGCGGAAGTCGGCGCGATTGCATATCCACGAGTATTTCCGATTCCGCTGGATCAGTGGCGCCATGAGGTAGGTTCCCATCGTCCACGCTGCGGGAGGAAGCGCCTTAGAGGAGGATAGCCGCAGGCCTTCCTCCATGAATCGCCGTTCCAACTCGTTGAATTTTTCATCGTCAATGTAATCGGCCCCCGCCCTGTAAGGTGGCGGACATAGACACATGTAGACGCGAAGAGCATTGACCACAGCAGTGACGTCCGATTTTGGCAGACGCAGGTTATCGCGGACTTTGCGAATGCCGTACGCGGTTGCCAGTGTCTCCTCGTGTGGATCGCCCCATGTCCACATGCGGGTGTAAAGCTTCCTCAGGCCGGTCCTATACACTGGCTTACGGAGCGGAAGCTCACAGCGAAGAGCAAACCCCTCGACAGCACTGTGGTACGCCTCATGATGAAACAGATACATGAGCGCTATTTTGCGCGCGTCATGAATGCTGATCGAACCCCTCAAGAGCCATACCAGCCTCTGTAGATCCGTCGCGAAGCTGGCAACGCCGGCATCCAAAAGATAGATGCCCCATCGATCCGGATAGCGATGAAAAGGCAGGTAAACCGCCAAGGCATCAGGCGGCGGAACAAGCGCGTCCTTCGTCAACGATCCACCGGGTCCCCCTGGGAACGTTCCAGTGATCTTTCTGCGAAGTTTGCCGATTGATTTCGGTCGCCGCCGCAAAATGATCTCGACCAATCCACCCCGATCCAAGTCGATGTCCGATGGCAGGGGAATATCGAACGGCGAGACTCTGCTCGCATCGTCTACCGCCCCTTCTGGAACAGTGTCGCTATCGTAGCGATCGAGATCGATCAAGAACTCATCGTCATCGCTAATCAGTTCATCGGCCTGCACTTCATTGCCGGACACATCGATAATGACCCAGTCGTTTTCCAGATCCTCTAGGCTCTTCGCCGTCTTCTCAAAAATCACGGGAAAGTCGGTGAGCAATCCAGAAACCCGGTCATCCATGGCGGTAACTCAGTTTGATTTTGCCGACCGAACCATCTCAGCCGCAGCGCAGCAGTATTGGCGAGATCGTCAACAGCGCCAAGACTTTCGGCGAAGCCTGAAGCTCGGCGCTCGATCTCACACTGTCGTCATGGAAAAACCTGAAGGTCGGCGCGCAATCGCGCACCATCGCGGCGGGAAATAATGGGAGGGGCGGGACTACGAAGGACCACGCTAATTTTCTTTTTTATACGTATTTTCAATGGCTTCGTTGACTTCTGGCGGGACGCCCCACACTCTGATTTTCGTAGGCACGCGCCGCGACTCCCGCTCTCTGGCTTCCACAGTGCTTCCACGGGCGGGCGCGACCGAAGCCTAAAAGCAGAGTGAGCATCAAGAGCGGATCGCGGCCCATGCCGAAGCTGACCAAACGCGTGATCGACGCCGCCGAGATTCAGGCGGCCGAGTATTTCGTCTGGGATGACGGGATCCCCGGCTTCGCGCTACGCGTCCTGCCGAGCGGTTACAAAGGATACATCGTACAATACCGGGCCGGGCGCCGCTCCCGCCGAATGAGCCTCGGACCCAGCACTGTACTGACCTGCGAACAGGCGCGTACCCGCGCCATCGGCATCATCGCGGCGGCTAGGAACGGCGATGACCCCGCCGCCGAACGCGATGCCGAAAGGAAGACGATCACGGTCAAGGAACTGGCCGAGCGTTTCGACAAGGAGCACGTCTCTGTCAGGGTCAAGGAAACGACGGCGAAGGGCTATCGCCGCCTCATCGAACGGACGATTCTGCCAGCGCTCGGCCGGCATCGTGTCACCGAGGTCAATCGGGCCGACATCGCAAAGCTCCACCACGACCTGCGCCACATCCCCTACGAGGCCAATCGCTGCCTCGAAGTAATGTCCAAGATGTTCAGCCTCGCCGAGATGTGGGGCTTGCGCCCGGACGGCTCGAACCCGCGCAAGCATATAAAGAAGTATGCCGAGGAGAAGCGGGAGCGATTCCTGAGCCCCGCCGAACTCAAGCGGGTCGGGGATGTCCTGCGCGAGATGGAGGACGAAGGGATCGAGCTTTCATCGGCTATCGCGGCAGCGCGACTGCTGATCCTTACCGGTTGCCGCCTCGGCGAGATCATGACGCTCCAGTGGGAACACGTGGATCTCGCCGGCAAGGCCTTGCGGCTGCCGGACTCCAAGACCGGCGCCAAAGTTGTCCATCTCGGTCAGCCCGCGATCGACGTCCTGACGGACATCAAGAAGGTCGACAAGAATCCCTGGGTAATCGTCGGCACCCTCCCCGGCGCCCGGCTGACCGATCTCCAGCCCTTCTGGCAGCGCGTCCGCGCCCGCGCCGGCTTGAAGGACGTCCGAATCCACGACCTCCGGCATACCTTTGCCTCGACCGCAGTTGCCTCCGGACAAGGACTGCCGATGATCGGCAAGCTACTCGGCCACACCCAGGTCCAGACGACCGCCCGCTACGCCCATCTCGCTGCTGATCCAGTAAAACTAGCAGCACAGAGCGTCGCATCAGAGATTGCGAGCCTGCTGGGCAGCCGTTGAACTCCGTCGACTCTATATGGTCACTCGACTATGTCCGATCTCGCGGCTCATTCGAATCCGTCTGTCGCCTTTTTCAAAGCAGCAGCCAGTTTCGCCGCAATCTCGGGCGTCGCCGTTTCGCCTTCAGCGAATTCCACAGTGACCTTGAATCGCAGAGTAAGGTTGCCAGCAGCTGCCAGCACGTCTCCCATCGATTCCACGAGTTCATTCAGTTGGCTGCTATCAAGCACGGCGGATCGGAAGCCCGTTTGAGGCTGCGGCCAGGTTGCCGGGGGCTCCTGCCCCCCGGGCGGCTTACCGCCGCCAGAAGAAGTCGCTTCAGGCAATCCAAGCTCAACTGCTGCGGCCTCGTGGAACTGGCATGGCCATGATACAGCCCCCGGGATCAGCCTCAGAAAACCGCTATTCAATGCGCCGGTTATCGCGACCTCTACCAATTTCCAAGGCATCGAAGTTACGCCACGCTGCGCAGCCACGGCCTGCTCGATTGAATGCCCTGTTGCCTTGCCCCCGGTCCAAGCGTCCGGCAGCGCCTCCGGCGTAAGCGACGAAACGTCAATAGGCTGCGGAGGACTCCGGAGCACTGTGTCAACGGCGGAGTAAAAACCGGCCAGTGTGGCGGAGCAAAAGCAGGCCAGTAGCGAGGGGAAGCGCCGACATGCAAAGGGGCCCGATCGGGCCCCTTTGTATGTCGCGGCGAAACTTTTGCAATACTACCGGCTGGT
>JAPLOM010000042.1 GCA_026400755.1 Alphaproteobacteria bacterium | reverse complement strand
TCTGCAGAAGAAAGGCTACCGGATCATCCCCGTGAATCCGCGCGCGGCGGGCACCGAGATCCTGGGCGAAAAGGTCATGGCCGACCTGAAGGACGTGCCGGGGCCGATCGACATGGTCGACATCTTCCGCAACTCCGAAGCCGCGGGCCGGATCACCGACGAGGCCATCGCGCTGGCCAAGGAGAAGAACATCAAAGTGGTCTGGATGCAGATCACCGTGCGCAACGACGAAGCGGCCAAGCGAGCCGAGGACGCCGGCTTGAAAGTCGTCATGAACCGATGTCCGAAGATCGAATACGCGCGCCTGAACGGCGAGTTGAGCTGGAACGGCATCAATTCGCAGATCATCTCGAGCAAAAGACGAAGGATTTGAAATCATGAGCAACCAAAAGCGCGGCTTCGAGACGCTGGCCGTCCACGCCGGTGCAAGCCCCGACCCCGCGACCGGCGCGCGGGCGACGCCGATCTATCAGACGACCTCGTTCGTCTTCGACGATGCCGACCATGCGGCATCGCTGTTCAACCTCCAGGTGCCGGGCTTCATCTACTCGCGTCTGACCAACCCGACCGTGTCGGTGCTGGAAGAGCGCGTGGCCTCGCTGGAAGGCGGCCGCGGCGCGACCGCGACATCGTCTGGCCACGCGGCACAGATCCTAGCCCTCTTTCCGCTGATGAGCCCGGGCGACGAAATTATCGCCTCAACCAAGCTCTACGGCGGCTCCATCAACCAGATGGGCCACAGTTACAAGAAGTTCGGCTGGAACGCGGTGTTCGTCGACCCCGACGATCCGAAGGACATCGAACGCGCGGTGACGTCCAAGACCAAGGCCGTCTTCATCGAGGGCTTGGCCAATCCCGGCGGCGTCGTCGTGGACATCGCCGGTATCGCCGATGTCGCGCATAAGGCGGGCGTGCCGCTCTTGATCGACAACACGCTGGCCTCGCCGTATTTGTGCCGCCCGATCGAGCATGGCGCCGACATCGTCATCCACTCGACGACCAAGTTCCTGTCGGGCAATGGCACGTCCATCGGCGGCGTGGTCGTCGATTCCGGCAAGTTCGACTGGTTCCAAAACGACAAGTTCCCAAGTCTGTCCAAGCCCGCGCCCGAGTATCACGGCCTGTGCTTCGCCGAGACGTTCGGCGATTTGGCCTACACGATCTACGGCCACGCCATCGGCCTGCGCGACCTGGGGCCCAGCCAATCTCCGTTCAACGCCTGGGTCACCTTGCTCGGTATCGAGACGCTGCCGCTGCGCATGGAGCGTCACGTCGCCAACGCGGTGAAGGTGGCGCAGCACCTGGAGAAGCATCCCGCCGTCGCGTGGGTGTCCTATGCCGGCCTACCGTCCAGCAAATACCACGCGAACGCCAAACGCTATCTGCCGAAGGGCGCGGGTTCGGTGTTCACCTTCGGCCTCAAGGGCGGCTATCAAGCGGGCGTGCAACTGGTGGAAAGCTGCGAGCTGTTCTCGCACCTGGCCAATATCGGCGACACGCGCAGTCTGATCATCCATCCGGCCTCGACCACCCACCGCCAACTGACCGAAGAGCAGCAGAAGGCGGCGGGCGCGGGACCGGACGTGGTGCGCCTTTCGATCGGCATCGAATCGGTGGACGACATCATCGCCGATCTGGAGCGGGGCCTGGGCGCCGCGTCCGGCCGGAAGGCAGCCGAATAGTCAGCGCTTGCAGTCGAAGGACGCCGACGGCTTGTCGAACCTGCAACGGTAGTGCGCGTCGAGGGGCTTGCGCGCCTCGACCTGCACGACCTTGCCGTCGCCGTCCTGGCGCAGGCGCGAGATGCACTGCAGCTCGGTGATTGCCACGCCGCTGCTGGTCGCGGGCAAATAGAAGGCGATACCGTCCGCCCATTCCTTCACGTTCGCCGGACGCGCCTCTTCGATGGCGATCTGCCAGCCGTCGGGAAGAGTTTGGCCGTTGTTGAACGTGCCGGGAGGCGGGCAGGTCATCGTCGCCGCCCCTGCGGGGCTGACCGCAACGGCCGCCAGGGCCAGCACGACGCTCGCCGATAGAATTATAAGCCTCACGCGAGCACCCCTTCGTGGCACGTCGTGAATTCGCCAGCTTTGGCCGACGCCCACGAAAACCAACCCTTCCGAAACAGTCCTGATTCAGCATACTGCACCGCCCGCGCGAGTCCTGCCAACTGCGCGATAGGCGTATGTCACCCGCTTGGCGGAAGCTTGGAAACGGCCTAGCATCGAAGGGCAATGCGCTTTGCCCGGGGGGGAAGCCAATGTCGGAACCGCGGTTGACGCTCGTGTCTGACAAAGGCAAGACAGAACCTCGGCCCACGTCCGTCCAGCGGTCGTGGATGGAGCGCGGCCTGGACCAGCCAGGCGGCAAATTGCCCCTGTTCGACGCGGACGGACGGAAGGTGGATCCGCGCACGATTCGCCGCTGCATAGAGGAAGGCTGGGCCGAGCCGTGGTTCTCCAATCCAATCAAACCAGACTGGCTGGTCTGCCGCCTGACAGACAAAGGCCGCATGACCCTCGCCAGGCGCTAGCAAGGCCACAACAAGCGGCTGCCATCAGCGCCAGACCTAGAAAATGATCAAGCCCTTCCTTGCGGCATGGGGATTGATCATAGCCACAGCTAGTATCGCAATTGCTGGCGAAAAATTGCCCGACGTATGGAGCGTTAATTACCCTACCGGAAAAGGTAACAAATTTCCGACGTGTTCTCGACCAAGCGCGCATCTGTATCTCACCGAGCCAGATGTCATCCAATTTTCCGTTTTCACTACTAACGACGCGAAAAGCCGAAAGTGTTCGGCCGGCAAACAAGAAATCTTCTTAATCGATTTTTTTGCAAAGACAGAAAAAAGAATTGATAGAGCGGAGCTCAGCAAATTTCACCAAGCACACAGCGCCGGATCGGTCTACTTAAGTTCGGGCCGGCCCTTCCCCGATTATCGCCCGTGGGCACGAACCGATTCGTGGGAACGATTTAGTAAAGAACCATACAGTAACGGAGGATACATAGCTCGCTATGCATATATTACGCCGGACAATGGACGAGTAATCATACAAGAACACACCGGAAGAGCCGAAACCGTCTGCGACTTCACCCTGAAGAGCCGCCTGATGCGAGTCGAACCAGATGGCACAATTTCGAAAATATTGTACGCGGTCGCTCTCATTCCCGGCACTATCGAAAAAGAACGCGTCGTTAAGAACTGTGATCCCGAAGCTGATCCAGACGATGATGTGTTCGTTCCGGTTTCGAAAACCGTCGAGGGCTTTACACTTATACTAACGAAGTTAGGTGACGAAACGTATCTGGTGACCGGCTATGGTATGCCCACCGCCGTTCGTTTTGATGAAAAGCTAAACTCACCGGGCTTTGCGACTTCATCGGTTTACTGGTTGCAACAGAAAGAACTCGATGAAGCGATCAATGGCGCGCCAGTTGAAACAACTCCGCTTCTGCAACAAAAACTGCTTGTGAAGATCCTTAAGGAGAAGGCTCGAAGAAGCAGCGAGAAGCGATAATTCATCGTTGCCGATCAACATTTTTGATTCAACATGACCCGGACTCTCACCCAAATCGCCTCGCTGCTGATCGGCATCGGCATCGTCCAGTTGGGCAATGGCCTGCTGACGACAGTCGTCAGCCTTCGCATGACCTACGAAGGCTTCTCGACCGAAATGGCCGGCTTCATCATGTCCTGCTATTTCGCGGGCCAGATGCTGGCATCGCGGACAATCCCGAACGTCATCGCGCGCGTCGGCCCAGTCCGAACCTTCGCCGCCGCCGCCGCGATCCTGGCCGCCGCCGCCCTCTCCCACATCCTTCTGGTGACGGCCTTGGCCTGGATCATCCTGCGCACCGCCACCGGCTATGGCATGGCCGGCGTCAACATGGTGGCCGAAAGCTGGCTGAACACGCGCGCGACCAAGGAGAACCGCGGCCAGATCCTGGCCTTCTACATGATCACGGTCTACCTGATGACCGGCCTGGGCCAGTTCCTGCTCAACCTCGACAGCCCGAGCAGCTATGAGCTGTTCGCGCTGGCCACGGTGCTGCTGACGCTCGGCCTCGTTCCCGTTGCCCTGACCAACTCGCCCGCACCCAGCTTCGGCGATCGCACGAAGCTGAAGCTGCGCGAGCTCTACCGGCTTTCGCCGCTGGGGCTCGCGGGCGTGCTGGCCACGGGCTTCGTCAACAGCGCCTTCTACGGCCTGGGGCCGATCTTCGCCCACAATATCGGCCTCGACGATTTCGACGTCTCCGTCTTCATGGGCGCCACGATCATCTCGGGCCTGGCCATGCAGTGGCCGGTGGGCAAACTGTCCGACAAATACGACCGCCGCGTCGTCCTCATGGCCGTGTTCTTCGCCGTGGCGATGGCCTGCGTCGCGATGGTGACCGTACTGCGCGTGCATCCGGCATGGACGCTGGCGGTAGCCTGTGTCTACGGCGGCCTGTCCTTCACGACCTATTCACTCAGCGTGGCCCACGCCTGCGACTTCCTCGAGCCCAAGGACATGGCCAAGGCGGCCAGCAGCTTCGTCTTCACCTACTGCATCGGCGCGGTGCTGGGGCCGGTGGTCGCGGCATGGTTCATGTCCGCGACCGGGCCGCAGGGCCTCTTCATCTACGCCGCGCTGATCAACGCATCGCTCGGCGCCTTCGCTATCTACCGCATGTTCCAGCGCCCGACCGTGCCCAAGGATCAGCGCGCGCCCTTCGTCTCCCTGCCCCAGACGACACCCGTCGTGCAGGCGCTCACGCCGCGCGGAACGCCGCCGGCCGACAAGCCGATCTATCGCGAAGGCCACCCGCTGGTCAGCGACTGAACGATGCAAGGCGCGGGGGAAACAAAACATTCGATCGCGTCCGCCATGATTCTCATGGCGTGCGCGTCATCCATGTTTCCCGTTTCGGACGTGATCGCGAAATATCTGGTGCGGGACTATCACGCGATCCAGGTGACGTGGGCGCGCTATCTGTTTCAGCTCATCATCCTGGCCGCCGCTCTTGGCGGGCCGCGCGTGCTGCAGCGCTTTGTCACCCAGCGGTTGAAGCTTCAGCTCCTGCGCGGCGTTCTGACCGTGATGGCCACCATCCTCTTCATCGCCGCGCTGCGGACGACGCCGGTGGTCGACGGCATCGCGCTTCTGTTCACCAGCCCGCTCTTCGTCGTGGCGTTGTCCGTGCCCTTCCTGGGCGAGCGGGTGGGTTTCCATCGCTGGGCCGCGGTGCTGGTCGGCTTCACGGGCGTGTTGCTGGTGCTGCGCCCCGGTGACGGTGTCATCCAGTGGGGCGCTTTGCTGGCCCTGTCTTCCGCCGCTTGTGTCGGCGTGTTCGACATCGTCACGCGCATCCTGTCGCGCACTGATCATCCGATCACCACGCTGCTCTACATGGCCGTGACGGGTTTCCTGATCCTCAGCGCTGCCGTGCCGTTCTTCTGGACCGAGCCCACGCTGGAAGCCTGGTTTCTGTTCGCGCTGGCGGGGCTGATCTCGAGTTTCGCCCATTATGGCGTCATCACAGCGATCCGCTGGGCGCCGCTGTCGGCCGTGGCGCCCTTCACCTACGCCCAGATCATGAGCGCGACGATGATGGGCTACCTGGTCTTCGGCGACATCCCCGGCGAATGGACCGTCGTGGGGCTGGCCATCATCATCGGCTCCGGCCTCTATGTGCTCCATCGCGAACGGCGCGTCGCCGCGAAAGCGGCGGCGCAGTGACGGGAAGCGGCACGGCCGACCACAACGCGATCCTCCGGGCCATGCTGATCATGGGCTGCTCAGTCAGCCTGTTTCCCTGCACCGACGCGATCTCCAAATATCTCGTGCGAGACTATGACGTCATCCAGGTGACGTGGGCGCGCTACCTGTTCCACTTCCTCCTGCTGGCCGTAGCGCTGGGCGGCTTCCGCGCCCTGCGCTGGTACCGGACGCGGCGGCTGCCGCTTCTCGTGCTCCGCTCCGCCCTTTCCGTGGTCGCAACGCTGGTCTTCATCGTCGCGATCAAGTCGATCCCGATCGTCGACGGCTACACGATCCTGTTCACCAATCCCTTGTTGATCGTGGCTTTGTCCGTGCCGCTTCTCGGCGAACGCGTCGGCATCCATCGCTGGACGGCCGTCATCGTCGGCTTCACCGGCATCCTGTTCGTGCTGCGTCCGGGTTCAGATCTTTTGCAGCTCTCGGCCCTACTCGCGCTGGTGGCCGCCCTATGCGTCGCGCTGTCCAACATCATCACGCGCATCGTCTCACGCACCGACCATGTGCTGACGACCCTCCTTTACATGGCCACAGTCGGCACAGCCATGCTGACGCTCCTAGTGCCGTTCCATTGGCGCACGCCAAGCTGGGATGCCTGGGCCTTGATGGCACTCTCTGGCCTGCTTGGCGGCGTGGGGCATTTCGGCGTCATCAAGGCGATCCAGATGGCGCCGGTTTCTGCGCTGGCGCCCCTCTCCTATGTCCAGATCATCAGTGCTACGGCGCTGGGATACTTCGTATTTGGCACTCTGCCCGACGCATGGACTCTGGCGGGCCTCACCGTCATCGTGGGCTCCGGCCTGTACGTCTTCCACCGCGAACGGCGCGTGGCCCGCGCCTCGGTTTAGAGCGACGGCATGACCACGGCATCCACCCATCCCGCGCGCAACGAAACGCTGACCGGCATCTTCTTGATGGTGGTGGCCATCTCGCTGTTCCCGGCCAGCGACGCCATGTCGAAATACCTGGTCGGCACCTACGACGCGCTGCAGGTGGTCTGGCTGCGCTATGTCGTGCAGTTCACGGCAGTGCTGATCGCCTTGGCACCACGTTCGCGCTGGCACCTGATGTGCACCCGGCGGCCGAAACTGCAGGCCGTGCGCGGCTTCTTCACCGTCCTTTCCACCCTGGCCTTCGTCGCCGCGCTTGGCTACGTGCCACTGGTCGACGCCGTCACCCTTCTCTTCTCCAGCTCGCTCATGCTCACCGCACTGTCCGTGCCGTTCCTGCGCGAGCGCGTCGGCATCCACCGCTGGAGCGCGGTCATCATCGGCTTTCTCGGCGTGCTGATCGTGATGCGGCCCGGCATGGGCGTGCTGCACTGGGCCGCGACCGGCGCGCTGGTGTCGGCCTTCAGCAACGCGATCTACCAGATCGCGACCCGTGCCCTCTCGGTCACCGACCGTGCAATCACCACGTTCTTCTTCGTGAACGTCGCGGGTGTCGTGCTGTTGGGCCCCACGATGTTCTTTGTCTGGATTCCCATGCCCTGGGACGCCTGGCTGTGGGTGATCGCGGCAGGACTGCTGAGCGGCGCCGGCCATTACCTGATGATCCGCTCCTTCGACCACGCGGGCGCCTCGGTGCTAGCTCCGTTCAACTATGTGCAGATCGTCAGTGCCACGCTGATCGGCTATTTCTGGTTCAGTGAAGTTCCCGATCTCTGGACCGTGCTGGGGCTAATCGTCGTGGTCGGTTCGGGCCTGTATATCCTCCGTCGGGAACGCCGCCTCGCCCGGATCGCGCCATGAATCAGATGTATCCGAACACGCCCGTCTCCGCCGTTCCGCCCACGGATGTCCTGCATCGCCTGATCGAGAGCGAACCGTTTCACGCCAATATCGGCACGTTCCTGTCGCACACGGCGGCACGGCTGGGCGACAAAACCGCCCTCGTCTTTTTTGAGGAACTGGAAGCGACGCCGGACCGCAGCTTGAGCTATGCGGCGCTGGATGCGCGCGTTACCCGACTGGCCTCGGGTTTCCACAAGCTGGGCATCCGCAAGGGCGACCATGTCGGCGTCATGCTGCCGAACATTCCGCCCTGCCCTCTCACCTGGCTCGCGCTTCTACGCCTGGGCGCCGTGATGGTTCCGGTCAACGTGCGCTACACCGCGCGCGAGTTGGCCTATGTCCTGTCGGACTCGGATGCGAAGTGGCTGGTCATGCATGTGGGCGCCCTATCGCTGCTGGACGAACTTGGCAACGCCCGCCTGCCCGATTCGCACTTCATCGTGGTGGATCGCCCCACGTCCGCACCGTTCACCGACTGGCGCACGGTGATGGACAGCGGTGAGCCCGGCTTCACGCCGCCAGTCCAGCCGGCGCTCGACGACCTGGCGACCATCCAATACACCTCGGGCACGACCGGGTTTCCCAAGGGCGTCATGCTGGCGCACCGCCACTGGTTCACCTTCGCCAAGATCGGCACGGCGGAGTTGCGCTGGCTCGGGATCGAACGAACCTTCCTGGCCCATCCCTTTTATTACATGGCCGGCCAGGCCGTGTTTCTGTTCGGTTTGCATCTGGGCGCCACCATCTCCATCGCGCCGCAGCTTTCGATCCGCCGCTTCATGCCCTGGATGCGTGAGACGCGCTCTCAATACACGCTGGTCACCAACGCCATCCTGAAGCAGCAATTGCCGCCGGAAGACCAAAAGAACGACGCGCGCTTCTTCCACGTCTCGGCCGGCTACACGCGCGAAGTCCAAACCGAAATCGAAAGGCAGTTCGGCGCGCCCGTGCGCAACCTCTATGGCATGACCGAGAACGGTATCGCGATCTATGTGCCGTTGGCCGCGGCGGAGAAGATCGGCCCGGCCTTCGTTGGCGTCGTGGCACCCTTCCGCGAGGTCATGCTGGCCGATGGCGACGGTAAACCCGTGCCGGACGGCGAGGTCGGCGAGATATGCGTGCGCGGCCCGGGTATCCTTCAGGGCTATTACAAGAAGCCCGAAGCCAACAGAGACTCGTTCTTTGGTGAATGGCACCGCTCCGGCGACCGGGGCCGGCGCGACGAAGACGGCTACTACCACTTCCTCGGCCGAACGAAGGACGTCATTCGCCGCAACAACGAGAACATCTCGGGCATCGAGGTCGAGACCGTTCTGTTGGGCCTGAAGGGCATCGAGCGCGCGGCCGCAATACCCGTGCCGGACGACCGCAAGGGCGAAGAGCTGAAGGTTTGCGTCGTTTTGAATTCCGGCCTGACCAAGGACGATTTGCCGCCTGAGACGATCATCGCGCACTGCACGAAAAATCTGGCCGCCTTCAAGGTGCCGCGCTTCATCGAGTACCGCAGCGAGATGCCGCTGACGGCATCCGACAAGGTCGAGAAGCACAAGCTGATGAAGGAGAAGCCCGATTTACGCGCCGGCGCCTATGATCGTGAGGACAAGGTCTGGCGCTGACTGGCTAGTGCCGCGTGGCCTTGAACGAATCGCGCGCTTCCATACGGTCGAATAGTCCACGCAGACCAGGATGGGCCTTCCGCCATTCCGCCTTCGGCAAGACGTGGTCGAGATAGGCCAGCGCGACGACGCAGGCGATATCCGCCAATCCCAGCCTGCCGCCGTAACAGAACTCTTCCGCGCCTAACTCGCGCTCCATCAGCGCCAGCCCCAGGTCGATCTTTCTCTGCTGGTTCGCGTTGCTCCACGCGAGGCCGCCGCCGTCCACGTCGGACAGGATGTAGTCGTGCGAGATCGCGACCGTGGCATCCATGATGCCATCCGCCACGGCCTCCCAGCGCTTCACCTCCGCGCGGTCCTCCAGGACCTCGGGAATCAGGCGCGGGCCCGGCGCCAGTGCGTCCAGATACTCGGCGATGACAGAGGAATCATAGAGCGCCTTGCCGTTGTCGCGAATCAGCGCGGGAATCTTGCCCAGCGGATTCGCGCCGGAAAGCTCCGAGTTCGGATCGAGCAGATCGATCCGCTGGAACTCGAACGGGATGCGCTTTTCCAGCGCCACGATGCGAATTTTTCGGACATAGGGGCTGCCCGGCGATCCCAGAATCTTCATCGTTCTTTCCTCAACTGCCCGATAGGCCCGCGAGCATCCGCCGGTAGACATCGACCGCACGGTTCCAAATATCACTCTTCCACATGTCGTCGTCGCCATAGAAGGCCGCGCGAATATCGCGCTTGATGGCTTTGCCCTGCGGCGAATCCACTTTGCCGCGCGCATAAAGCCAGTTGTCAGCACGGATGGAGCCCAGCACGTCGTCGATGGGCAGCGTGCCGTATTCCAGCGCGAGGCAGGTGCGCTCGGCGTTGGGACATTCGTCGCGCACGGCCAATGCCATATAACCGGTCAAGGCCGCCGAAGTGGACGTGCCGTCGTCGGGCGAGGTCACCTCGTTGCCGAGCCAGGCGCGGGCACGGATGCATTCGGGATCGCTCGGCCCGCGCTCGAACTGGATCTCGCCATAGCCGCGCGGGCCGAGGCCGGTGTGATAGTCGAGCGCCGCCACGCGCTTCCGGCCCGCGCCATGCTCCTTGAGGATCGCGCGCCAGATGCGGTTGGACCAGGTCGGGCCCTTGCCGCCGAAGAACAGCCCATCCGCATGGGTGTATTGCCCGCGCGAAACAGCCGCCTGGTAGGCCGCGTGACCGTTTTTGGCGATATAGGCCTTGATGCCCTCTTCCGCCTTGGCGTGACCCGGGCCGTCCCAATCCGTGGGCACCAGCAGCGGATGGATTTCCGCATAGTCCGCATTGGCCGGATGGGCGGCGTGATCGACGAAGTTGCGGTTGAGGTCGACATTGTCCTCGTTCACGCGCCGCAGATGGGCGAAACCGTGCGGGTTTAGCGCGTGAACCAGCAGCACCGCCGTATCCTTGGGCCGTTCGTTCGTCAGACCTTCGCGCAAAAGGCCGGCCATGGCGCCCGAGCCGCAAAACCCCTCCACCCCGTGCGTCGCTGAAGTGGCCACGAACAGGTTGGGCGCAGCCGCGTCGCCCGCCAGCACCACGTCGGTGAACAGGGCCTCGCCGTCCGGGCCGCGCTGCGGATCGGCGTGACTTTGGACCTTCAGGCCGGCCGCGCTCGCCGCGTCCAGAAATTTCTGCCGCGCCTCGGCGTAGTTTCCGGCGAAATGACTGGATGTCTTGGCCATCGCGGCGCCTCTACCTGTTTGCAACGTTCGACAATTTTCCGCCTGCGCTGCCACAATTGCAACCCTACCGGACGTCTCCTAGATTCGCTTGCCTCATGCTTCGACAAGCTCAGCATGAGGGCTTTATAAGGGCCTCACCCTGAGCTTGTCGAAGGGCGAGGCCCGAGCGACAACGCGCCGGGCTTGTGAGCGAAGGTGCGATTGACCGATACTTTCGCGCGGCTATTTACCACCACCGTTCGGGCTTCGAGTCCAGAGCCTGCTTCCAGCCAAGCCGAGGGGATCATGAGCAAAGAGTACATGCACTTCGACGCGAAGGAATATACGCGCCGCCTGAAGAAGGTGCGCGAGGCCATGGCCAAGGCCGGGGTCGACGTGCTGGTCGAGACCGATCCGGCCAACATGTACTACCTGACCGGCTATGACGGCTGGAGCTTCTACGTTCCCCAGCATGTGCTGGTGTCCGCCGACGAAGGCGAGCCGGTATGGGTCGGCCGCGGCGTCGATCTGGGCGGCGCCAAACTCACGTGCTGGATGAAGCCGGAGAACATCCTGGCCTACCCGGAAGTGCTGGTGCAGAACCTGCCCAAGCATCCGTCCCAATTCCTGGCGCAGGAAATCGAGAAGCGCGGTTGGGGCAAGAAGCGCATCGGCGTGCCCACCGATTGCTATTACTTCACGCCGCGCGCGAACGACGTGCTGCGCAAGGAACTGCCGAACGCAAAGTTCGTCGAGGTCGATCTGCTGGTGAACTGGGTGCGGCTGGTGAAGTCGGAACCCGAGATCGCCCTGATGCGCCAGGCCGGCAAGATCACCGAGAACATCGTCGACACGTTCTATCGCGTGATGCGTCCCGGCGTGCGCCAGTGCGACGCGGCCGGCGAGATTCTGAAGGCCTGCGCGGTGGGCACGGCCGAGTTCGGCGGCGACTACGCCTCCTGCATGCCGTTCATTCCGATTGGCGGCCAGACGGCGGCCTCGCATCTGACCTGGACCGACCAGCTCATCGAAAAGGGCCAGTCCACCTACATCGAATGTTCCGGCGTGCGCCTGCGCTACCACTCGCCGCTCGCGCGATCGATCCAGATGGGCAAACCGCCGCAGAAGATGGTCGAGGTCAACAAGGCCGTGCTGGAAGGCATGGACGCCGCGCTCGACGAGGCGCGCCCCGGCAAGACACCCCACGACATGGCGATGGCCTGGCAAAAGGTGCTGGACCGTTACGGGCTCGTGAAGGAATCGCGCATCGGCTATGCGACCGGCATCGGCTATCCGCCCGATTGGGGTGAGCACACGGCCAGCCTGCGCAAGGACGACCGGACCGCGCTGGAACCCAACATGTGCTTCCACATGATCCTGGGCATGTGGATGGACGGCTGGGGCTTCGAATCGAGCGAGACGTTCCGCATCACCGACAAGGGCGCGGAATGCTTCGCCAGCGTGCCGCGTGGCCTGAAGGTCATTGACTGACGATGCCGCTTAACTGCGACCGGGCCAGGGATGGAGGCGCGCCGTGACGATGGCGTTACCCTTCGCCCTGGGCCTGATCGCGACGGCCATTGCCCTGCTGGGACGGCACACGGCCGCCCTGTGGGCGTGGTTCGTCTTCGCCTTGGTGATGATGATCTTCTTCGGCCTCCACCTCACCAGTCATATCAACATCGCTTTGTGACATGGCCGCCGGGGATCCCAGAACGCTCCTGCATCACCTGAACGCCCTCGCCCTCTTGGGTATCGGCGGCGTGCTGGCGGCGGCGTTTGGCCTGCAGTTCGTGCTGCACGAACTGCCCTGCCCTCTCTGCCTGTTGCAGCGCGCAGCCTTCATCGCGGTCGGCATCGGCTTTCTGCTGAATGTCCGCTTCGGCTCCTCCCCCGCCCATTACGGCGTGGTGCTGGTCAGCGCCGTGGCCGGCGCCGCCATGTCGCTGCGCCAGGTGCTGCTGCATATCGTCCCGGGCACGGGCGAGTAAGGCTCGGCCCTGTTCGGCCTGCATCTCTACACCTGGGGCTTCGTCGGTTTCTCCGCAACGATCCTCTACGTCGCGGGGCTCCTGTTCCTAGAGGCACGCGCCGGGCGCCTGCCCGCCGGGCCGCGCAACGGAATCATCTCTACCCCGGCGTCCTGGCTCTTCATCATTCTCGTCGCCGCCAACCTGGTTTCGGTTGTGCTGGAATGCGGCGTCGGCCCCTGCGACGACGACCCGACCTATTATCACTGGCTGGGCAAGCCCTAGACCCCATCTCCACGATTGATCGCGCCTCCGGCTGATGGCAGGAAGAGCTATGCGCATCCGTTTTTCATGGCTTCTCCTGTTTCTTGGCCTGCCGCTGGCGGCTCTGGGCGCCGATGCGCTGCCGCGCCCGACGGGCGCCGTGGTCCTGACCGTTTCCGGCAGCATCGCCAACACGAACGCGAGTTCCGAGGCGCGCTTCGACCGGGCGATGCTGGAAAAGCTCGGCGTCCGCACATTGCGCACCTCCACCATCTGGACGACGGGCATCAAGACCTTCGAGGGCGTCCTGGTCCGCGACGTGATGAAGGCTGTCGGGGCCAAGGGAACCGAGGTGCGCGCGGTGGCTCTGAACGACTACGCGGTTTCGATCCCGATGGCGGACTTCGACCGCTACGACGTGCTGTTGGCGTTCCGCATGGACGGCCAGGATCTCACCGCGCGGGATAAAGGCCCTCTCTGGATCGTCTATCCGCGCGACGCCCACCGCGAACTCAACGATGCCAAGTTCGACGCGCGTTGGGCGTGGCAGCTCAAGCGTCTCGAAATCAAATGATCCGGCCGCCAGGCCGGTGGAAGACCGCGCTGGCCTTCGCGGCGCTGGTCATGTTCGCGGCCAGCCTTCTGATCGCCTCGTATCGCCTTCTGCTGGTCGAGCGGGAGATGCGCGATGACGTGGGCGAGAATCTCCTCTGGTTCGTCTCCCAGGCCCAGTTCGAAAGCCTACGCTTTACCGACGCGACGCGGCGCGGCGTTACGTGGCGGACGACCCCACGATGGACCGCGACGGTCTGCGCGAACGCTACGATGTGCTCTTGAGCCGCCTGGTTGTCTTAGCCGACGGCGCGCCCCGGCAGCGGTTGGAAAGCTATGGTGGCCCGCCCGCGACCATTCCCGCCCTGGTCGCGACGGCCGATTCGCTCGCGCGCCAGGTCGATGCGTTGACGCCGCAAGACATGGCGGGGCTCGGGCGGATTCTCGAAACAGCCGACTCGATGACCGCGCTTCTCCAGCAGGGCGCGCTGGAAACCGCCCATTCTGAACTCGCACGCCATGTCGCCCTGCGCGAGCACAGGCAGGACAGCATCTTCGAGATCCTGGGCTATTTCGTTGGCATCATCGCCAGCGGCGGGGTCTTCGTCGGGCTCTTACGGATCGAGGTTCGCGGAAGCCGCCGCCTCGCGGCGCAAGCCAAAGCCGCCGAGGCCGCCGCCCGCGCCAGCGAATCCCGTTTCCGCGACGTGGTCGACGCGGGCTCGGACTGGGTGTGGGAAACTGACTGTGACCACCGCTTCTCGTTCCTGACCGAACGCCTGCCGCAGCAATCCGGCGAGGACACGCGATCCATCGTCGGCCGGACCCGCGAGGAGCTTTACGGCGGCGAGGCCGACGCCGAAGTTTGGGCACGCCACTACACCGATCTGGAAGCGCGCAGGCCCTTCCGCGGATTCACGTTTCCCTATCGCGATACCGCTGGACGGCTTCGTTTCTCACGCGTCCACGGCAAACCCGCCTTCGCGGCCGACGGCTCCTTCGTCGGATACCGGGGCACGGGGCGCGACATCACGCCGGAAATCGAGGCCGCGGGCGCGCTCGAGGAAAACCGGCGCCTGCTCCACGGCATTATCGACGTCGTGCCAGTGATCGTGAACGTGAAGGACAAGGATGGCCGCTACATCCTGATGAACCGGCACCAGGCCGAGCGCTTCGGCGTGAAGGCCGAAGACGCCATCGGCCGCACCGCGCTGGACGTGCAAGAGGAAGAAACCGCGCGCTACTTCATGGCGCTCGACAAAAAGGTCCTGACCACGGGCCGCGCCCTGCCCTTCTTCGAGCGCACCGTCGTCCACCGCGGCGCGGAGGTGACGTGGCTGACCACCAAGCAGCCGCCCAGGGACGCCAAGGGCCAGGTCCAGCACATCGCGACCGTCAGCCTCGACGTCACCAAGCTCAAGAAGGCCGAGCGGGCGCGCGCCGCGCTCAGCCGCCATTTCTCGCCGAACATGGTCGAGGAACTGGTCAGCATGGATGAAGGCTTTGGCCCTGTGCGCGCTCTCGACGTGGCTGTCCTGTTCGCCGACATGGTGGGCTTCACGGAGCTTTGCGCCGAGCTGCCCGCGCAAGAAGCGTTCGATCTCTTGCGCGACTACGACGCGCTCATGACCCCGATCATCCTCGGCTATGACGGCACGTTGGATAAATATTTGGGCGACGGCATCATGGCCACCTTCGGCACGCCCCAGCCCGGCCCGCGCGACGCGACCAACGCCCTGCGCTGCGCGCGCGAGATGCTGCGCGCCATCGACGCCTGGAACGCGGCCCGCGCCGCGCGCGGGCAATTCAAGGTCGAGGCCGGCATCGGCCTGCACTACGGCTCCGTCCTGCTCGGCAACGTCGGCGACGCGCGGCGGATGGAGCTGGCCGTCGTGGGCGACACGATCAACGTGGCCAGCCGCTTGGAAGATCTGACGCGTTCGCTGGGCACGCCCATGGTCGCGAGCGCCGAGCTGATCGCGGCGGTCACGCGCGAGAGTGTGGCCAGCGAAGCCGAACTGGCGCGCCTGGTGCGCGGCGGAAGTCAGACACTGCGCGGCCGGAAGAAGGCCGTTTCGATCTGGACGCTGCGGCCGGACGGCTGAACGCCGCCTAGCCTTCCGTCACCACTTGTTGCGCAGCTCGCGCAACTTGACGAAGACCTGCTTCGGCGTCGGCTGCTCGGGCAGGTCCGGGAAGGCCTCGCGGATCCGTTTGATGACCGTCGGGTTGTGCAGGCGGAAGAAGGCGTTGACCTCCTTCTCGCGCCCCAGCTTGGTCACCATGGCCTTGTGCGGGTCCTGATCCTTCACCTCGTCCAGCAGCGCCTTGGCGCGCGCGTTGTCGGGCTCGCGGTCGAGCGTGAAGCGCAAATTGTTCGCGATGTAGTCGTGGCCGGGATAGATCTCGGTATCGTCCGGCAGCTTGAACAGCTGCCCCGCGAAGGTCTCGTACAGCGCCTCCGGATGGCCGCCGCCGTGGCAGTTGCCGGCACCCGCGTTGAACAGCGTGTCGCCGCTGAACAGCGCCTTGCGGTCCGCATGGGCCAAGAGGCAGACATGCGACATCGTGTGACCGGGCGTATCGAGCGATTCCAATTCCACCGTCTTGCCGATCTTGACCACGTCGCCCGCCTTCAGGCCGCGGTCGATGCCGGGGATTTTGTCCTTCGCGCCATGGTGGGCCAGCAACTTGGCTCCCGTGGCCTTGATGACGGCCGCATTGCCGCCGGTGTGATCGCCATGGTGATGCGTATTGACGAGATACTTGATCGGCTGCGGCGACACCGCGGCGATCGCAGCTTTCAGTTTGTCATGCATCGGCGCAAACTGGCCATCGACCATGATGATGCCGTCGTCGCCAGCGGCGACTGTGACATTGCCGCCTTGGCCTTCGAGCATATAGGTGCGGTTGCCGAGGTCGGTGGTCGTCACCGTCACCTTCGACCAAT
>JAPLOM010000039.1 GCA_026400755.1 Alphaproteobacteria bacterium | reverse complement strand
CTCGGCCAAGTTCGAGAAGGTCGACAAGTCCGACTATGAAGGCCACCTGACCCTGGCTAAGGGCGACAAGCTGTCGATCCGCCAGGGTGGCCGCACCCTGGCCTCGTGGCCCTTGTCCATCGTGGCCGACAAACCACCCGAGGTGGGCTTCCTCAATGCGCCCACCGCGACACCGCAATACGCGGTGCGCGTGGATTACGAAACGGTCGACGACTACGGCGTGGTGAAGGGCGAATTCATCATTCGCCGCGCGGGATCTGAAGGTAATTCGTCCGCCGCCAGTGCCGAGAGCATCGTACTGCCTCTGCCGATCGCGGAGCAGGAGCCGGTGCAGCGCGGCACCGCCTATTTCGACGTCACCTCGCATCCCTGGGCCGGCCTGGCCGTGACCGGCAGCCTGAATGTCACCGACGCCGTCGGCCAGACCGGCGGCAGCGTTCCGCTCAGCTTCGTGCTGCCCGAGCGCAAGTTCACCAATCCCTTGGCGCGCGTCATCGCGGAACTGCGCAAGCGGCTGACCGTGGCGCCCGAGGAACGCGACGGCGTGGCCGCAGCACTCAACGAACTGGCCGACCGCGCTTCGCGCGTAAACAAGGACTATCTCATCACACTCGGTCTTTCCTCGGCCCACGGGCGCTTGCGCTACGACCGGCGGCCCGAGGCAATTCCCGAGGCGCAGGCGCTGATGTGGGATCTGGCGTTGCGCGCGGAGGATGGCGACGTCTCGGTCGCAGCACGCGATCTGCGCGCGGTGGAGGAAGCGCTTCGCCAAGCTTTGGAGCGCGGCGCCCCAGACGCCGAGATCGAGAAGCTGATGAACGAACTGCGCCAGGCCATGGACCGCTACATGCAGGCGCTGCGCGAGCAGTTGGAGCAGAAGCTGCGCAGCGGCCAGGATGTGCCGCGCACCTCGCCCCAGGACATGGCGATGGATCAGCAGGATCTGCAAAACATGCTGAACCAGGCACGCGACATGATGCGCGCGGGCGCGCGCGGCGCGGCCCAGGATCTTTTGAACCAGCTTCGCAACATGCTGGAGAACATGCGCGCGGGCGTGATGGAACAGCCGTCGGGCCAGCAAGCCCAGGCCAACCGCATGATGCGCGAGCTGGGCGAGCTGGCGCAGCGCCAGCAGCAGTTGATGGACCAGACCTTCCGCCAGGCGCAGCAAGGTAAGAACCAACAGGGCGGCAAGCCGCAGCCGGGAAACCAGCAAGGCGGCCAGCCCGGCCAGGACGGTCCCCAGATGGACGGCCGCGCAGGGGCTCAAACGCAAGAAGGCATCCGCCAGGGACTAGGCGAGTTTATGAAGCGCTACGGCAACATGGGCGGGCAGGAGCCCTTCAACCAGGCCGGGCAGGCCATGCGCGACGCGGCCGAGGCGTTGGAAGGCAACCGGCCAGGTGCGGCCGTCGACCGCCAAGCCCAGGCATTGGAGGCCCTGCGTCAGGGCGCGAAAGAAATGGCCCAGCGCCTGTCCGAACGAAACGCGGGCCGCGAAGGCATGCCCAATCCGCGCGCGCTGGGGCGCGGCCGCGACGGCGCGGGCAAACCCACCGGCCAGACCGGCGCCGGCACCGAGGATGTCGGTATTCCGAATGAGGCCGAACTGCGCCGCGCGCGGGAAATTCTGGAAGAACTGCGGCGGCGTTCGGGCGACCGCAACCGTCCACCCGTGGAACGCGAATACATCGACCGGCTTCTGCCGCGTTATTAGATCGCGCGGACGAGCGGCCTAGCGCTGAGGCGGCGGGGTAAAGACGACGACGAGGTTGAGCGCCTCGGCCGGCGGCGTGTCGAGCCGCGTGTCGAAATCGACGCTTTCGCCGGGCTCCAGCATCTGGCGCGGTAGGCCGAAATCCCAGCCCCGCACCTCCTCGCCGGCCGCGTTGCGCAGGCTGGCGCGGAGCGGCGGGATACGCCGCGTCGAACGCGAGACGTTCACCACCCGCCCCTTCACGGACAGCACGGCGGGCGTGCCGTCCTCGGCTTGCGTGGTCATGGCGGCGATGTCTTGGATGGCTAGGCCCGCGCCGGGCGGCAGAGCGACCAAGCCCAGCATTTCGTAAGCCTGGGTCGCGGGCGGCCAGATTTGCATCACGCGCTCGCGCCCGACATAGAGGGCGCCCAGGACCACGGCCACGATCAGAAGCAAGGCGATCCAGCCGATGGTCACGCCGGTTCCGCCACCCTCTTCGCGGCGCGGTGCGGCCAGGGGATCGTCGGCCGAGAGCGGCGGCGGCAGCATCTCGCGCAAATCGGGCCGCTCGGGTTCAAACGGCGGCATATAGGCGGGCTCGGCCGCGACGAAGGCCGGCGGCTCGGGCGGTTCCACAGGCGGCGGGGGCGGCGCGATCTCGGCGATGACGGCGGCCGGCGGGAGTTCGGCGGTGCGCTCGGGCGCCTGAACCCATTCGTGCTTGCAGCGCGAACAGCGCACGCGGCGGGCCTGTCCGCCGAGCCGCGACTCGTCAAGATTGAAGCGCGTCGCGCAGGACGGGCAAACCAGGATCATCGCGCGGCACTCTAGGCGCTCGCCCGGCGGGAGACAAGTTGGCGCCCGTTCGCGCGGCGCGCGCTGGACGGGGCGCGAGAGCAATGTCATTCTCGCGCCACGTTTCGCCGCATACATCACGCGTGATGGAGTCCGACAACCAACCCATCGTCCGTTTCGAGAATGTCGGCCTGCGCTATGGCGTGGGGCCCGAGATTCTAAACGACACCAGCTTCGCCATCGAGCGGGGCGCGTTCTGGTTCGTGATGGGCGAAAGCGGCGCCGGCAAATCCAGCCTGCTGAAGCTGATGTATCTGGCCCTGCGCCCGACGCGGGGCCATGTCTCGCTGTTCGGTCACGACGTCGCGACCTTGCCGCGGCGCGAGCTTCCCGCCATCCGCCGCCGCATCGGCGTGGTGTTCCAGGATTTCCACCTGCTCGACCATCTGTCCACGCTCGACAACGTCGCGCTGCCGCTGCGCGTCGCGGGCGTGCCGGAGACACAAGCGCGCGAGCACGTCACCGAGCTTCTGCGCTGGGTCGGGCTGGCCGACCGCATGGACGCCAAGCCGCACACGCTGTCAGGCGGCGAGCAGCAGCGGGTGGCCATCGCGCGCGCCGTCATCAACCGCCCAAGCCTCCTGATCGCCGACGAGCCGACCGGCAACGTCGACGACCGCATGGCCGTTCGGCTCCTTTATCTGTTCGAGGAGCTGAACAAGATCGGCACCACCGTCGTCATCGCGACCCACAACCAGGCGCTGGTCTCGCGCTTCGACCATCCCTGCTATGTGCTGAAGGGTGGCGTCTTGACGCGCACCGGCGGGCGCGAAGGCGAGGCCGCGTGATCCGCCGCCGCTCCGCCCTGCCGCTCGCGACCGACGAGGCCAGCCGTTTCTTGCCCTGGCTGACGGCGCTGATGGTCTATCTGGCGGCCTTGGCCTTGATCGGCGCGATCTCGCTGCGCGACGCGGCCCAACGCTGGGGCGGACAATTCGCGGGCACGCTGACCGTCCAGATCGTGCCCGCGGAAGGCGTGAAGCTTCACGTCATCGACGAACAAGTGAAGAAAGCCGCCGCCATCCTGGAGGCGACACCCGGCGTCGTCTCGGTCAAGCCGTTGGACATCGACGCCACCGCCGCGCTTCTGGAACCCTGGCTCGGCCGCGGGCCGCTCGTGCGCGAATTGCCCCTGCCGCGCCTGATCGACGTGCGCACGGCGCCCGAAGCCAAGCTGGATATCCCCCTATTGGCCAAACAGTTGGGCGATGTCGCGCCCGGCGCCTTGATCGACGACCATGGCGACTGGCTGCGTTCGCTGACCGCGCTGGCGCAGGCGATCGAGACCATTTCGCTGGGTGTCCTTCTGTTCATCGCCATGGTGGCCATCGCGGCCATGGTGTTCGCGACACGCACGGGCCTGGCGCTGCATCACGACGTCGTCTCGGTGTTGCATATGGTGGGCGCGCGCGATGGCTACATCGCGCGGCAATTCGAACGCCACGCGCTGTGGCTGTCGTTCAAGGGCGGCGTCCTGGGCCTGGTGCTTGCCGGCGCCACCCTGATCGCCCTGGACCGCATCGGCGCAGAGCTGGCGCCTTCGCTTCTGCCGCGCTTCGAACTGGGCTGGCCGCAATGGCTGGCGCTTCTGGCCGTGCCCGTCGCGGGCATGGTCATCGCCACGGTGACCGCGCGTGTCACGGTCATGCGGACCCTCGCCAAGGCCTTGTAATGGCGCGGCGCCGCGGGGGCGGCCTTTCCCTGTTGTTTCTTCTCCTAACGGGCGCGTGGCTGGCCGGCCTGGTCGCCTTCGCCGAAGCCATTCCCGACCGCGCCGCGGACGACGGCCGCGCGACCGACGCCATCGTCGTGTTGACCGGCGGCAGCGGCCGGATCGAGGTTGGGCTGGAGCAACTGGCCCAAGGGCGCGCGAAAAAACTGTTCGTCTCGGGCGTGCCGCACGGCGTGCTTCCAGCCGAACTACCGGGCCTGGCCACCGCCGCGCCCGATCAGATCACCTGTTGCGTCGTCCTGGGCCACCAGGCCGACAACACGATCGGCAACGCGCGCGAGACGGCGGCGTGGATGATGGCCGAGGGCTTCCACTCCCTGCGCCTGGTAACCTCGAACTATCATATGCCGCGCAGCCTGTTGGAATTCCGCCGCGCCATGCCGGGGGTCGAGATCGTACCGCACCCGGTCATTCCCGAACGCGTGCGCCAGAACGATTGGTGGCGCTGGCCCGGCACGACCATGCTGATCGTCACCGAGTACAGCAAATACCTGCTGGCGCTGGCGCGCGAATGGGCGGGGGAGACGTTGACGCCGCGCGCGGCGGCCGGCGTGCCGTGACCGGCCGCGCGGGGCTGGCGTTGCGTTCCGCGGCGTTCAACCTTCTGTTCGTCCTGTGGTCGACGATCTTCTCGCTCACCTTCTGGCCGCTGCTGGTGCTGCCCGCGCGGCGCATCACCTGGCTCGGGCGCCTGTGGGCGCGCGGCGCCCTGTTCTTCCTGGCCTTCACCGTGGGGCTGCGCCACGAGGTGCGTGGGCTGGAGCATAAGCCCAGCGGCGCGGCCATCGTCGCGTCCAAGCACCAATCGGCGTGGGAGACGATCGTCTTCTTCCTGCTGCACGACCGACTGGCTTATGTGCTGAAGGCCGAGCTGATGCTGATCCCGATCATCGGCTGGTACCTGGCGCGGGTCGGCATGAGCGCGATCGACCGGCGCGGCGG
>JAPLOM010000051.1:11139-32248 GCA_026400755.1 Alphaproteobacteria bacterium | reverse complement strand
GCCTTGGCCGCTCAGAACATCAACCTGCCGCAGCTTCGCAACGATCTCTTCTGCCGTGTGTCTCTTCCTCGCCATCGTCGTCCTCCTTCATGGCAAAAACATACCTCAGGGAGGACCACTTCAAAGGGGGCAGATCAGTCGGCGACTGCGGTTAAACGGCGTCAGGTCGCTGCGATGGGAGGCTAGGCTGGCTCTTCGTGAGGCGTGTCGTGCTTGGCGCGCCCCACCTTTTTCAACTCCTTGCGGGCTTTTTCGGCCAAGGCACCGTACTCGAGACGAATCCGTTCCAGCTCGACGTCGCCCAGTTCCTCTAGATCGAGAAGCGCATTCTCGGCGCCTTCCAGCGCGCGGATCAGTTCGTCCAGTTTGATCTGGAGCGCGGCACCGTCGCGATTCTGAGAGTTCTGAATCACGAACACCATGAGGAAGGTGATGATCGTGGTGCCCGTGTTGATGGCGAGCTGCCAGGTGTCCGAATAGCCGAAGAGGGGGCCGGTCGCCGCCCAAACCAGGATGATCGCGCACGCCATGGCGAAGACCACAGGCTTACCCGCCTTGTGCGCGACCCAAGAGGCGAAGCAAGTGAACGCGCTGCGTTCGCGTCCTGCGCCCGTTTTCTTCTTCTTTCTGCTTTTGGATGTGGCCACGGTGTTTCCCCGGGCAAAGAGCGGTTTCCCCGACCGCATCAACGCGCCGCCAGAGAGCCAGTTCCGACCTAACAAATTATTCAGGAATGGGTTGGGCCGATCCGAACGTTCCGCAACAGAACTGCCGCCAGGATGGAAGCGACGACCGACAGGAGAGCGCATAACCCCGCCGTCAACGCCAGCGCCTGGGTAAAGGCCTCTCGCGCTGCCATCAAAAGAGCGGCACCGGTATCGGCAGGCAGAGCGGTCGAGATCGCAACGGCGGCGCCTAATGACGCGCTGGCCGCCTGCGCCATTTCGCCGGATAGACCCGGGGGCAGCGCATCCAGCATGACGCCCCGATACCAAGCCGTCGCGATGGCGCCTAGAACGGCGATACCCAGTGCGCCACCGAACTCCGAACTGGTTTCCGAAATGGCCGCGGCTGCGCCCGCGCGTTCTGGCGGCGCGGCGCCCACGATCAGGTCGGTGGTCAAGGTGCCGAGCGGCGCGATACCGAGACAGAAAAGGATGAAGCCCGTCATCAGCACGGCCAGGTCGCCGGTTTCGAGCAACGTCAGCACGGCGAAGCCGAACGCCGCCACGGCGGCGGCGCCGGCCATGACCTGGCGCGGGCTGAAACGCCGTAGCAGGACGGGTGCGAGCAGGGCTCCGACGATAAACGTGATGCCCGACGGCGCCGTCCACAGACCTGCCTCGAGCGGCGTCATGCCCAGCACGAGCTGGAAATACTGTCCGATCAAGAGATAGCAGCCGAAGGCGCCGAACACCCCGAATAGATTGGCGCCGACCGAGACGCTAAACGCCGGCGCGCGGAAGAGGCGAAGATCGATGAGCGGATCGTCGAGCTTGCGCTGCCGCCGCACGAACACAATGCCCAGCGCCACTCCCACCACGATGGCCAGGCCCGCCGGTCCATTCGGGCCATGCTCAGCGATGTCCTTAAGGCCGTAGATCGTCGCCAGCACGGCAATCAGCGAAAGGAGGGCGCTGGCCAGGTCCAAAGGACTGGTTCGCGTGGCGCGGAACTCCGGCAGGAAGATCGGCCCCAAGACCAGCAGCATCGCCATGATCGGCACGGCGATCAGAAAGACCGAACCCCACCAGAAATGCTCCAGCAGCACGCCGCCGACCAGCGGCCCCAGCGCCGCTCCGGCGGCATAGCTGGCCATCCAAATGCCGATGGCTACGCTGCGCTGCCCGGAATCGTGGAACATGTTGCGGAGGAGGGAGAGGGTAGAGGGCGCCAGCGTCGCCGCGGCCACGCCCAACATCGCGCGCGCCGCGATCAGGGTCTCGGCCGTGTGGGCAAACGCGGCGATCAGCGACGTCACGCCGAATGCCGCCGCGCCGATCAAAAGAAGCCGCCGCCGTCCGATCCGGTCGCCCAGCGTTCCCATGGTGATCAGGAGTCCCGCCACCAGGAACCCGTAGATGTCGACGATCCACAAAAGCTGGGCGGCGCTGGGCTTCAAGTCCGCGATCAGATGCGGCACCGCCAGGTTCAGGACCGTCAGGTCCATGGAATACAGAAGACAGGGCAGGGCGATGACCGCCAAGCCGATCCAATCGCGCCGCGTTGCCTTGGGCGTGCTGGCCGTGTCAGCCATGTGGGAAAAACCCTGCCGCGCGATCTGTCGGCGGTGGAAAGGTGGCTCCCCGGGCCGGACTCGAACCAGCGACCCAGCGGTTAACAGCCGCTTGCTCTACCACTGAGCTACCGGGGATCACGGCGCGCCGGTTCACCCGGCCACGCGTTGGCGCGAAACTTATGGAAGCGGGGGAGAGCGGTCAAGCGCGGCGTGTCCCATGCTCTCGGGCTGGCGGCACGCGTGGAATAATAGTACGATATGGAACTATCTGGCAGCCGCGTCCACGCGGCGGGAGAGCGCCATGCCCGCGCCGAAAGAACCGACGACCCTTGAGTTGATCGCGGATAGCCCGGTCAAGTACGGCTTCCGCATCACGACCGTGCGCAACTGGTACGCCGTGCCGGCTTTCGGCCGTATCGAGCGTGAGTTCGGCCTGACCGATTCCGAGATCACGGTCATCTTCTGTCTGGGCCACATCGCGGCCCTGCGCGCCAAGGATGTCAGCGTCATCAGCGCGCGTCCCAAGAACAGCATCAGCCGGGCCGTTCATCTGCTGCTCCGCAAGAAACTGGTTGAGCAAAGCGCCGACCGGGCCGACAAGCGGGAAAAGACGCTTACGCTCACCCAGGCCGGGCAGTCGATGTTCCGCAAGATCATGCCCATCTTCCAAGCTCGCCAGGACGCCATGCTGTCGGCGCTGACCGCGCGGGAACGGCAGTCTTTCGACCGGCTTCTGGACAAGTTGGTGGCCGGTTTGGATTCTCGGGATACCGCGGAATGAAAGGCGCCGAAATCCCGTTGCGCGGCCTTAGGCGCGCCCGTATAGTTTTTGGAATATAGTTCCGTATTGAACTAATTATAGCGACGCGGCCAAGGGGACACCAGGGTGGGACGCTTCGGAGTAGGGCAATCGGTTCGCCGGGTCGAGGATGTGCGGTTCCTCACCGGGCGCGGCCAGTATCTTGAGGATCTCCGCCTGCCGGGCGAGCTTTGCGCGCATTTCGTGCGCTCGCCCCATGCCCACGCCCGCATTGTTTCCATCAACACGGAAGCGGCAGCGGCCGAGCCTGGCGTCGTCCGCATCGCCACGGGCGCCGATTTCGCGGCCGAGAAGATGGGCGGCATGCCCAACATCGCGCCCATGACGGGCAAGGGCGGCAGTAAGCAAGTCACGCCGCCGCATCCGGCTTTTCCGGTGGATGCGGTGCGCTATGTCGGCGAGCCGGTCGCCGTGGTGATCGCCGAGACCGCGGCGCAAGCGCGCGATGCGGCGGAGCTGATCGAGGTCGAGTACGAATCGTTGTCCGCCGTCGTCTCCCTGGACGATGCGCTGGGCAAAGGCGCGCCGCTGGTCTGGCCGGAGGCTCCGAACAACGTCTCGCTCGATTGGGAGATTGGCGACAAGGCAGCGACCGATGCCGCCTTCGCCAAGGCCGCGCACCTCACGCGCATCGAGCTGCTCAACAACCGCATCGTGCCCAATCCCATCGAGACGCGCGGCGCGATCGCGTCCTACGACGCGGCCGAGGACAAACTGACGCTCTATACGGGCACCCAAGGCGGCCACAAGCTGCGCGCCAAGCTATCCCACGATGTGTTCGACTTTCCGGAGTCGAAGCTGCGCGTGGTCACGCCCGACGTGGGCGGCGGCTTCGGCATGAAGATCTATCTCTATTCCGAACAGGTCGCTGTTGTGTGGGCGGCCAAGACGCTCAAGCGTCCTGTGCGCTGGATCGGCGAGCGGGGCGAAGCCTTCCTGGGCGACGCACAGGCGCGCGATCAGAAGACGGTGGCTGAGCTGGCGCTGGACAAGGACGGCCGCTTCGCCGGCTTGCGCGTCCGCACCCTGGCGAACCTAGGCGCCTACATGTCCATGTACGGCGCCTATATCCCGACCATGGCGGGGCACTTGATCCTGCCTTCGGTCTATCGCTGGGGCGCGCTTTACGCCGAAGTGAAGGCCATCTTCACCAACACCGTGCCGGTCGACGCCTATCGCGGCGCGGGCAAGCCCGAGACGAACTTCATCGTCGAGCGGTTGATCGATACGGCCGCGCGCGAGACGAAACGAGAGCCGGCCGAGTTGCGCCGTCTCAATTTCATTCCCCAGAACGACCTGCCCTATACGACGCTGACCAACCACCGGATCGACAGCGGTGCCTTCGAGCACAGCCTGGACCAGGTCCTAGACGCAGACACGGTCCAGCGCTCGGACGAAACCTCCACCATGAGCGTGGCTGCCGACGGCTCGGTCACCGTCATGGTTGGTACCCAATCGAACGGGCAGGGGCATGAGACGGCCTATGCCCAGATCGTGGCCGAGCGCCTCGGCGTCGATATCGACAAGATCAAGCTCGTCCAGGGCGACACGGATTTGGTGAAGGCCGGCAACGGCACGGGCGGCTCGCGCTCGCTCCATGCCGGCGGCGGCGCGATCCATTTCGCGTCCGAGAAGATCGTGGAGAAGGGCAAGCGCATCGCGGCCCATCTTCTGGAGGCCGCCGAGGCCGATCTGGGTTTCGACGACGGTCGTTTCACCATTGTGGGCACCGACCGTTCGGTGTCCTTTAAGGACGTGGCGGCGGCGGCGTTCAATCCTGCCAAGCTGCCCAAGGGCATGGAGACCGGCTTCGACGAGACCGCGGTCTACCAGCCAGCCGCCCACACGTTTCCCAACGGCGTCCACGTCTGCGAAACCGAGGTCGATCCGGAAACCGGCATCGTGACCTTGGAGCGCTATACCATCGTCGACGATTTTGGCGTGCTGGTGAATCCGATGCTGGTCGAGGGGCAGATTCACGGTGGCGTCGCCCAGGGCATCGGCCAGGCGCTGCTGGAAGGCGCCGTCTACGATTCCGACGGCCAGATGCTGACCGGCTCGTTCATGGATTACTGCATGCCGCGCGCCGACGACCTGCCGTATTTCGATGTCAGCTATAACAACCAGCCTTGCACGACCAATCCACTTGGCGTGAAGGGCTGCGGCGAGGCCGGGTCCATCGTGGCGCCCTCGGTCGTCGTCAACGCCATCGTCGACGCGCTGGCGCCGCTGGGCGTCCGCCATGTCGAAATGCCCACCACGCCCGAGCGTGTGTGGCGTGCCATTCAGGACGCCAAATCGAATCCAACCTCCAGGAAGAACGGAACCTCCGCATGAGCAAAGTCGTCGGTATCGACGTTGGCGGCACCTTCACCGATCTCATGCTCGTCGACGAGGCGAGCGGCAAGGTCCAGGTGACCAAGGTGCCCACCACCCCCGAGAATCAGGCGTTCGGCGTCATCAACGCGCTGGAAGCGACCAAGGTGCCGTTGTCGGAGCTTGCATCCATCGTGCATGGCACCACGGCCACCACCAATGCGCTGTTGGAGCGCAAGATCTCCAAGGTCGGCCTGATCACGACCAAGGGCTTCCGCGACGTGCTGGAACTGGGCCGGCGCACCCGCCCCAACGCCTACGGCATGACCGGCACGTTCCGTCCTCTGATCCCGCGCGACCTGCGCATGGAAGTAGACGAGCGCATAGACGCGGACGGCGGCGTGGTCACGCCCTTGGACGAGAAGGCCGTGACGGAAGCCGCCAAGGTCTTGATGGCAAAGGGCTGCGAGGCGCTGGTCATCCATTTCTTCAACGCCTACATCAACACCGCGCACGAAGACCGCGCGGTCGAGGTGGCCGCCAAGGTATGGCCCAACGCCTACATCACCTCGGGTACTTCGGTCCTGCCGCAATTCCGCGAGTACGAGCGTGGCGTGACGGCGGCGGTCAACGCCTCGATCCGCCCGGTGCTCGACCGCTACATCAAGCGCCTGCGCGAGGAACTGGCCTCCCGCGGCTACACGCACGATCTTCTGGTCATGCAGGGCAACGGCGGCACGGTGTCGTCGTCTATCGTGGCCGACCTGGCGGCGCACACGGTTCTTTCGGGCCCGGCCTCGGGCGTGAAGGCCGCAGCTTATACGTCCTCGATCGCCGGCTTTCCCAATGTCGTGACCTACGACATGGGCGGCACGTCGACGGACGTGGCGCTGATCCGCGACGGCGTGCCCCAGGTGACGGCCGAATTCGAACTCGAATACGCCATGCCCGTCCACGTGCCGATGGTGGATATCCACACGATCGGCTCGGGCGGTGGCAGCCTGGCCTATATCGACGAGGCCGGCATCCTGCAGGTCGGCCCGCAGAGCGCGGGCGCCAAGCCGGGCCCCATCTGCTATGGCCGCGGCGGCCAGCGTCCCACCATCACCGACGCCAATTTGGTGCTGGGCCGTCTGAATGCGAAGAAGCTCCTGGCCGTCGATTCGCCCGTTTCGGTCGAGGGCGTCGCCGGCATCATCGAGAAAGAGATCGGCTCGAAACTCGGCATGAGCGCGGTCGAGGCCGCCTCGGCCATCGTCCGCATCGCCAACGACAAGATGGCCGGTGCGTTACGCATGGTCTCTCTGTCGCGCGGCCAAGACCCACGCGACTTCGCTTTGTTCGCCTTCGGCGGAGCGGGACCGTTGCACGCGGTGGCTTTGGCCCGCGAGCTGGCCATTCCTAAAGTGCTAGTTCCTGTGCGTCCGGGTATCACGAGTGCCTTGGGTTGCATCGTGGCCGACGTGCGTCACGACTATGTGCGCACGGTCAACAAGCCCGTCGCCGTCGCCGACGTGAAGCAAGCCGGCGAAATCCTCAAGGCCCAGCGGGAAGAGGGGCGCCGCACGATCGAGAGCGAGAATATCCCTATCGAGGAAATCGTCTACATCCACGCGGCCGACATGCAGTTCCAGGGGCAGAGCCACGTGCTCACCGTTCCCTTGGCCGGCCCCGAGGTCACGCGCGAAGGGCTGCAGGAAGCCTTCGAGAAGGTTTATTTCAGCCGCTTCGAAGTGCGTCTGCCGGAAATCCGCGCCATGCTGGTCAACCTGCGCACGGCCGCCATCGGCAAGCGAAAGATGGTCTCGCTCAAGGCGCTGGTCGACACCGCCGCCCACGGCAAGACACTAAAGGACGCCCATACGGAGACGCGGAAGGTCTGGTTCGACGGCGGCTGGCACGACACGCCGGTCTATTTCCGCGACAGGCTGCCGGCCAAGGCGAAGTTCCCTGGGCCTGCCATCATCGAGCAGCTCGACACCACGACGATTGTCGAACCCGACAACACCGTCGAGATGGACGACTACGGCAATCTGATCGTCACCGTTCCGCACCGCCAAGGAGCCTGACAGCCATGAGCAAGAACATCGATCCCGTCACCCTGGCCGTCATCCAGAACGGACTAATCCAGGTCTGCAACGAGATGGACATGGCGTTCGAACGCTCGGCGTTCAGCCCCGTGATCTCCGAGGCCTATGACCGCTCAGACGGCATCTATCACCGCGACAACGGTGAGCTGATCGCCCAGGGCGACCTGGGCCTGCCCATCTTCATGGGCACGATGCAGTACGGCACGGCCGAAGTGATCAAGCGCGCCAAGAACGTGAAGCCGGGCGATGTCTATATCGCCAACGATCCGTATCTGGGCGGCACGCACTTGATGGACGTCCGCTTCTACCGGCCGTTCTTCTACAAGGGCGAGTTGTACTGCTGGCTGGCCAACACCGGCCATTGGCGCGACACCGGCGGCGCGGTGCCCGGCGGTTTCTCGGCCCACGCGACCGACGTCGAGATGGAGGGCTTGCGCCTTCCGCCCGTGAAGCTGATCAAGGAAGGCGTGGTCGACGAGGAAATCCTTGCGATCGTGATGTCCAACATCCGCACCGCCAACGAGACACTGGGCGACGTGCGCGCCCAGGCCGCCGCGCTCAGTATCGGTGAAAAGCGCCTGACCGCGCTGATGGACCGCTACGGCCGTGATACGGTCGAGAATTCGATCGACGAACTGAAACGTCGCGCGGCCCAGCAGATGCGGGCCAAGATCGCGGGAATTCCCGACGGCTCCTACGAAGGCGAATCCGCGCTCGATTCGGACGGCATCGTCAACGAACCCCTACGGATCAAGATGAAGATCCGCATCGAGGGCGGCGAGATGCATGTCGACATGTCGGAATCGAGCCCGCCCTGCATGGGACCGCTGAACAGCGTGATCGCGACCACGCGCTCGGCCGTGTTCATCGCCATGAAGCATATCTTCCCCGACGTTCCCTTGAACGCCGGCACCTTCGAGCCAATCCACATCACGGACCCGGAAGGCACGTTCCTCTATGCCAAGTATCCGCGCCCAGTTTCGGGCTGCGCGGCCGAGGTCAGCCAGCGTATCTGCGAAGCGGTGTTCGTGACCCTGGCCAAGGTGATCCCGGACAAGCTGTTCGCGGCGCCAGCCGGAACCAGTGGCAACTTCGCATTGGGCGGCTTCGATCCGGTGCGCAACCGCAACTACGTCATGTACATCTTCTCGGGCGGCGGCTACGGCGGCTGGCACGACGGCGACGGCATCTCCAACGGCTGCTCGACCATCGGCATCTCGAAGACCCAGCCGCTCGAGGTGATGGAGCAGTTCTATCCGGTGCTGTTCGAGGAATATTCGCTGCGCGAGGGTTCGGGCGGCGAGGGCAAGTATCGCGGCGGCTTCGGCGTGAATTACCGGGTCAAGATCCGGCGCGGCCGCGCGCTGGCCTCCTTCGTCATGGACCACGGCCGCGTGGGGCCGGCGGGCGTGCAGGGCGGCGCGGATGGTGGCCCGAACCGGATCATGGTGCGCCGCACGGGCGAGCCCGACTACATCCTGCCGCACTTCTCCAAGGACCAAGGCCTGCACGTGACCGAGGGCGACACGGTGCACGTCTCGACGCCGGGCGGCGGCGGTTACGGCAAAGCCTTTGAACGCGACCCGGCCGCCGTCGGACGGGACGTCTCATTCGGATACTATACGGCGGAGGAAGCGGCCAAGCGCTTCGGCGTGGCAGTCGATTCCAAGAACTTCGCGGTCGACGCGAAGGCGACACAGGAACTGCGCCGCCGCACGGCGTAGACTAGCGAAACCCAAGGGAGGGAATTTTCATGGCACAAGAAGTCGTCGTAACCTGCGCCGTCACCGGCGCACACAGTAACTTCGCTAAGCACCCGAACTTCCCGATCACGCCGAAGCAGATCGCGGATGCGTGCATCGAGGCGCGCAAGGCGGGCGCGGCGGTGACGCACATCCACGTGCGCGATCCCAAGACCGGCATGCGCATCTATGACCCGGCGTTGTTCCGCGAGGTGGTCAGCCGCATCCGCGATTCGGGCTCGGACGTCATCATCAACCTGACGACGGGCGAGGGCGGCCGTTACGTTCCCAGCGAGGAAAATCCGAGGGTCGGCGGTCCCGGCACCACGATCATGAAGCCGCTGGAGCGCCTCCAGCATATCGAAGAGCTGCGCCCCGACATCGCCACCCTCGACGTCGCCACGATGAACTTCGGCGAGAGCGTGTTCATGAACACGCCCGAGCATCTGCGCATCATGGCCAAGCGCATCAAAGAACTGGGCGTGAAGCCGGAGATCGAGTGCTTCGAGCTGGGCCATATCCTTCTAGCCAAAGAGCTGATCGCGAAGGGCTTCATCGAAGACCCGCCACTGTTCCAGCTTTGCCTGGGCATCCAGTGGAGCGCGCCGGCGACCCCCGAGGTCATGCAGGTGATGCGCAACCAGTTGCCCGCCAACGCCAATTGGGCGGCATTCGGCATCTCACGCTCGGAATTCAACATGGTGGCCGCCGCCGTGAACCTGGGCGGCCATGTGCGCGTCGGGCTCGAGGACAACCTCTATCTCGATAAGGGCGTCTTCGGCTCCAACGCACAGCTGGTCGAGAAGGCTGTGCGCATCATCCGCGAGTTGGGCGGCGAGCCGGTCGAGCCCAAGCGGGCGGCCGAAATCCTGGAGTTGCCGCCGCGCGGGCAGTCCGTTCCAAAACGGTAAATTACGATTTAACTGTTGTGATTTAAGGAAACACCCTCGCGTGCCACGCGAGGGTGTTTTCGCTTCGGTCAGCCGGCGTAGACGGCCTTTTCGTCCTTACCGCGCGCGCCGCTCTTGCGCACCGAACCGGTCACGTCGCCCAGGTCTTTTACATAGGCGTCGATGGACTTGGCGTGAATCGGGTTGAGCGCCAGGTGCATGCCGTTCGGATCGCGCCCTCGCGCGACGGCCCAGCCCTTGGCCGCCATGCCGTCGGCGACGGCGTAGATGTCGAAGCCGTCGGCGCCGAAATTGACCAGGCCGATATCCGGCTTGCCGCGCACCTCGAAACCGCCGAACCGGTCGAGCGTGCCCAACAACGTCTTCCGCGTGTCCATGATCGACTTCGCGGCTTTCAAGTAACCTTCCTCGCCTAAGTATTTCATGGTCGTCCAGGCGCCGGCCAGCGAACCGCCCGTGCGCGAGCCGCCGATCGTGGGCGTCGAGTAACTGCCGTAAGGCCATTCCTCGAAGCGGAAGGTGAAATACTCCTTGAGGCCCGCGTCGCGCAGCAACACCGTCGAGATGTTCTTGGGCGCGTAGCCGTATTTGTGCAGGTCAGCCGAAACCGACCAGACGCCGGGCACGCCCAGGTCGAACTCCGGCACCGGGTAACCCAGCTTGCGCACGAAGGGCGCGACATAGCCGCCAACGCAGGCGTCGACGTGGAACCAGATGTCTCGCTTGGCGGCGACGGCGGCCAGCTCCGCGATTGGGTCAATGACGCCGAACGGATAGCAAGGCGCCGAGCCCACCATCATGATCACGTCGTCGGTCAGCGCCGCTTCCATGGCCGCCACGTCCGCGCGGCAATCGGCCCCTTGCGGGATGCGCGTGACCTCCAGGTTGTAGAAATGCGCGGCCTTGTTGAAGGCGGGGTGCGCCGTGCGCGGCAGCAGCAGGCGCGGCGTGCGGATGTGGGGCTTGTGTTTCTTGGCCCATTCGCGCGCGCCGAGTACGGCCAACAGGATACTTTCCGTGCCACCGGTTGTGATCTGACCGCCCGAGCCTTCCGGGCCGTTCATGATCTCGAGCGCCATCTCGATGATCTCTTCCTGGAACAGCGTCAGGCTGATGAAGCCGACCTTGCGCTTCTTGGCCATCTCGCCGGAATAGAGCGCGTTCTCGGTCAGGAACATGCCGTAGGCTTCGTGACTGACGCGCGAGACATCGTAGTCCACCACATAGGTCGACATGGCCATGCGGCCGCCATGCCAATCCGAATCGCCCTTGCGAACATCCTCCATGGCTTTATGCAGCTCCTTCCACGGGATGCCCGTTTTCGGAAACACCGTGTTGCTCTTGGCCATGGCGATTCTCCCGTCAGGAGGAATGGAGGAGTGGGAAGCCTAGTACAGACAATCCGCCCTCGTCACGTTGGCCGAGCTAAATGGTGATCGTGCCTTCCAGATACGGCACGCAGGTGCCCGCGATGAAGACGCGGTCGCCGGCCACTTCGCAGAACAGCTTGGGCTCGCGCGGCGAGACTTGGCAGGCAGTCAACGCCCGCTTGCCCAGCTTCTGCGCCCAATAGGGCGCCGAGGTGCAATGGGCGGACCCCGTGACCGGATCTTCCGGCTCGGCCACCGCGGGGCAGAACACGCGCGAGACGAAGTCGACCGTCTCGCCGGGCGCGGTGACCAGGATGTTCACTTTCCGCTCGACGAGGACCGGATAGTCCGGCGTCAGCGCGCGCACGGCGGCCTCATCGGCGTAGACGAACATGCGGTACTCGACGCGGTGGATGCGTTCCATCTCAAACGCTTCCTTGATTTCGCCGCCGACGGCCTCGGCGATCTCCTTCGGCGCTTCAGCCGGACGCGGCGGGACGGCGGGGAAGTCCATGCGCAGCCTGCCGCCGCGCTTTTCGACGGGCAGGGGGCCGAGAGGGCCGTGGAACAACACGTTCTTGCCGCCAGGCTGCAGCTTTTCGAGCACCACCCAGGCCGCGGCCAAAGTCGGATGGCCCGCCAGATCGACCTCGCAAACGGGCGTGAACCAGCGGATGCGCCACGCCGCGCCATCCGGCCAGATGAAGGCGGTCTCGGCCAGATTGTTCTCGGTTGCGATGGCTTGAAGCGTCGCGTCGGGCAGGTTTCCGTCCAGCACGCAGACGGCCGTGGGACCGCCACCGAACAGGCGGTCGGCGAAGGCATCCAGCTTATAGATGGGGATGCGCAAGGCGGTCTCCCGCGACGGGAAATGGAGGCCGGGGCCGGAATCGAACCGACGTAGGGGGATTTGCAGTCCCCTGCATGGCCACTCTGCCACCCGGCCGCCGCGGTGAGGTCGCAGAAGCGGCCGGAAGGTATAGGACCTCGGTCGCGAGCCGGTCAAGCCGCGCGCGGTGGCCACACCCGCGCGAAATGCAAGGCCGCCCTTGGGGTTAGCGCTTGTCCCCTGAAAGAGGAGGGAGTAATAAGACCATGGCCCTAAGCTGCGTCGCGACTTGACGTCTAAACCACAAGATGTTGTAGTGACATGCAAAGTTTCGCCACCGCCAGACACAATATGGTGGAAAGCCAAATCCGCACAAACAAGGTCACTGATCCTGCTGTCATCGGCGCTTTCAGCGAGCTGCCGCGCGAGCGTTTTGTGCCGGAAGGACTGCGCAGCGTGGCCTATATCGACGAAGAGCTCGAACTCACGCACGACCGGTTTTTGATGGAACCGATGGTGCTTGCGCGTCTCGTCCAGATTGCCGCGCCGAAGCCCCAGGACATCGCGCTCGATGTCGGATGCGGCACCGGCTACGCCTCGGCCGTGCTGGCGCGCCTGTGCTCAGCGGTTGTGGCGCTTGAAAGCGACCGCGGGCTGATTGCCCGCGCCAACGCGCTGTTCGACGAGCTTCAGATCAACAACGTCGTGGTCGCCGAGGGCGCCTTGACTGAAGGCTACAAGCGCCAGGCTCCCTATAACGTCATCCTTCTGAACGGCACGGTGGAGCGTATTCCCCAGGCGCTGTTCGACCAGCTGGCCGAGGGCGGACGGCTCGTGACCATTCACATCGACGGCGGGGTCGGGCGCGGTTCGCTCTATCTCAAGTCCGCAGGCACCGTCTCGCGCCGCCCGATCTTTGATGCCGCAACGCCGCTTCTGCCGGGCTTTCGCGCCGAACCGCACTTCGTCTTCTAGTCAAGGGATCACAGTTCAACATGCCTGAGGGACGGTTCAATGCGCGCGCAAGCTGCCGTCTCATCGCGGCGGCGGCCACCGTTTTCCTGTCGTTCAGTCTGAGCCAGGCAATCGCCCAGACGCTGGAGGAATCCCTGGTCAAGACCTACCAGGGCAACCCGACCATCGGCGCCCAGCGCGCCAAGCTACGCGCGATCGATGAACAAGTGCCGCAGGCCTTGGCCAACTGGCGCCCGACGGTGACCTTCTCGACCGACATCGGATACGCGAATGAGACCGTGACGGCCAACCAAAACAACGCCTCGGCCCTCACGACCCCGACCGAAAATCGTTTCGAGCGCAGCTATGCGCTGCAGATCGCCCAGCCCGTGTTTCGCGGCTTCCGCACCGAAGCCGAGACGAAGCGCGCCGAAATGCGCATCGAGGCCGAGCGTCAGCGGCTGGCCAATACCGAACAGCAGGTCATGCGCGACACGATCATCTCTTTCATGAACGTGGTGCGCGGCGAGGCCGTGCTCGACCTCAGTATCAACAACGAGCAGGTGCTGCGCAAACAGCTCGAAGCCACCATCGACCGTTTCGAGGTGGGCGAGGTGACGCGCACCGACGTCTCGCAAGCCGAAGCCCGCCTGGCGCGTGCGACCTCCGATCGCATTACAGCCGAGGGACAGCTCGAAACCTCGCGCGCCGCTTACCAGCGCTTTACTGGCGAGACGGCCGGCAAGTTGGTCGAGCCGCCCGTGCCGCGCCGGCTGCCATCCTCGCTGCCCGAGGCCGTCGAGATATCCAAGGTCAGCAATCCGGTCGTCCTGGCCGCCTATTACGATTTCAAAGCTTCCGAAGCCAACATCGACCTGGTGTTCGGCGAACTGTTGCCGACCGTCCAAATCATCGGCGAGTTGCGGAAGATGGACAACACGATCGACGTCTACAGCCGCGACAACCTGGCGCGCGTCTTCGCGCGCTTGAGCGTGCCGATCTACCAGCAGGGCGCGGTCTATTCGCGCGTCCGCGAGGCCAAGCAGATTTCCAGCCAGTTCAAGGTTCAGATCGACGAAGCGCGCCGGCAGGTCGTCGAGCAGACCATCGCGTCCTGGGAAGAGATGGTTTCGGCGCGCTCCCGCGTCGAGTCCTTCACCAAGGAGTCCGAGGCCAACCGCATCGCGCTGGAAGGCGTCGAGCAGGAAGCCGCCGCGGGCTTGCGCACGGTCTTGGACGTCCTGGACGCCGAGCAAGAGCTGTTCACCTCGCGCGTCAACCTGGTGCGCGCGCGCCACGACTACGTGGTCGGCGCCTATCGCGTGAAGGTCGCCGTCGGCGCCCTGACCGTGGCCCAGCTCGAACTGCCCATCGATGCCTACAATCCCAACGTCTACGCCGACTGGGCGCGCGACAAGTGGTTCGGTACGGGCGTGCCCGAGGCGATCGACAGCTCCGAACAAGCCAAAGAGGCCGGCAAGCCCAAGGCCACGACGCCGTAAGCCAACGCGCGGCGGAACCGGCCGCCGCGTTGTTCCTCCGCGCCCTTCAGCTATACTCCGCGCGAGATGTGACGGGGCTCGCATGTATCGCGGCCCGATGAAAGGAATCCGGTGGCCCAGAACGCGCCCGAGCCGTCGATGGAGGAAATCCTGGCGTCCATCCGCAAGATCATCGCGGAGGACGTGCCGGGCCATGCCGCTGCCGAACTGGGCTCGGCCGACATCATTGAATTGACCGAGGTGTTGGAGGAGGGGCATCCGCCCGCCGCCGACGGCCGCCTGGTCTCCGAAGGCGCCATCGACCGTTCCGCGAACGCCATGGCCGCACTGCGCATCGCCGTGCGCCAGGAAGCCGAGCGCCAGTCCGTTTCGCTCGGCGACGGCTCCAACCGCAGCGTCGAGGACGTGGTCCAGGACCTGGTCCGTCCCATGCTGCGCGAATGGATGGACACCAACCTGGCGCCGTTGATCGAGCGCCTGGTCGAAAGGGAAATCCGCGACATCGCGCGCCGTTCCGGCGGGGCCTGACCATGGGCCGCGCCCACATCTCCACCCTCAACTAGCGTTCCGCCATGCTCGATAAAAACTTTCGGCCCACCGAGGTCGAAGAGACCCTTTATGACGCCTGGGAGAAATCCGGCGCCTTCGCGGCGAATCCGGCGTCGGGCAAACCCAAGTACTGCATCGTCATCCCGCCGCCGAACGTCACCGGCAGCCTGCACATGGGCCATGCGCTCAACAACACGCTGCAGGACATCCTGGTGCGCCACGCGCGCATGAACGGCAAGGACGTGCTGTGGCAGCCCGGCAGCGACCACGCCGGCATCGCGACCCAGATGGTGATCGAGCGCCAGTTGGCCGCCGAGGGCAAAACGCGCCATGACCTAGGCCGCGACAAGTTCATCGAGCGGGTCTGGACCTGGAAGGCCGAATCGGGCGGCACGATCAACCGCCAGTTGCGCCGGCTGGGTGTTTCCGCCGACTGGTCGCGCGATTGCTTCACCATGGACGAGGGCCCGTCCAAGGCCGTGCGCCTGGTTTTCGTGCGCCTGCACAAGGAAGGGCTGATCTACCGCGACAAGCGTCTGGTCAATTGGGACCCCAAGCTGCACACCGCGATCTCGGACCTGGAGGTCGAACAGCGCGAGGTGAAGGGCCATCTCTGGCACCTGAAGTATCCCATCGAGGGCATGGACGGCCGTTTCATCTCGGTCGCGACTACGCGGCCCGAGACTATGCTGGGTGACACGGGAATCGCCGTGAACCCGGAGGACGAGCGTTACCAGGCCCTGATCGGCAAATATGCCGTGCTACCGCTGGTCGGCCGCCGCATCCCGATCGTGGCCGATTCTTATGCCGATCCGGAGCATGGTTCGGGCGCGGTGAAGATCACGCCCGCGCACGACTTCAACGACTTCGAGGTCGGGCGCCGCCACAAGCTCGAGATCATCAACATCTTCGACAAGGACGCGCGCACCATCGACACCGTGCCCGAGGCCTACCGCAACCTCTCGCGCGAAGATGCGCGCAAGAAGGTGCTGGCCGACTTCGAGGCGCTGGGCCTGTTGGAGAAGACCGACGAGATCGTCCACACCGTACCCTATGGCGACCGTTCGGGCGTGATAATCGAGCCGTGGCTCACGGACCAGTGGTTTGTCGATGCCGCCACCTTGGCCAAGCCCGCCATCGCCGCGGTAGAGCAGGGCAAGACCCGCTTCGTGCCCGAGCAGTGGACGAACACCTATTACGAGTGGATGCGCAACATCCAGCCCTGGTGCGTCTCGCGCCAGATCTGGTGGGGCCATCAGATTCCCGCCTGGTACGGGCCGGACGGTCATATCTTCGTTGAGCTGACTGAGGATGAGGCGCAGGCCGCCGCGGCCAAGCATTACGGCAAGCCGGCGCCGCTCACGCGCGACAGCGACGTGCTGGATACCTGGTTCTCGTCGGCCCTGTGGGCATTCTCGACGCTCGGCTGGCCGGACGAGACGCCGGAGTTGAAGCGTTACTATCCGACCGACGTGCTGGTCACCGGCTTCGACATCATCTTCTTCTGGGTCGCCCGCATGATGATGGCGGGGCTGCACTTCATGAAGGAAGTGCCGTTCCACACCGTCTACATCCATGCCCTGGTACGCGACGAGCAGGGGCAGAAGATGTCCAAGTCCAAGGGCAACATCATCGATCCTTTGGAGCTGATCGGAAAATTCGGCGCCGACGCGCTGCGTTTCACGCTGACCGCTTTGGCTGCCCAGGGGCGCGATATCAAGCTTTCCGAGAAGCGGGTCGAGGGCTACCGCAACTTCGGCACCAAGCTGTGGAACGCCGCGCGCTTCTGCGAAATGAACGAGGTCGACCTCACCAAGAACTACGACCTCAAGGACGCCAAGCTGACGGTCAACCGCTGGATCGCGGGCGAGCTGGCGCGCACCGTCCAGGCGACCGACGCGGCGCTGGCCGGCTATCGCTTCAACGAGGCCGCCAACACGCTCTACCAGTTCACCTGGGGCACGTTCTGCGACTGGTATCTGGAACTGTCCAAGCCGATCCTCATGGGCACCGACGAGGCGGCCAAGGCGGAAACCAAAGCCGTGACCGGCGCGGTCTTCCGCGACATCCTGAAGCTCCTGCACCCCATCATGCCCTTCATCACCGAGGATTTGTGGCAGAAGCAGGGGCCGGGCAAGGATGGCGCGCTTATCGTGGCGCCATGGCCCAAGCTGGATGCGTCGCTGGCGGACGCTTCCGCCTCCACGGAGATGAACTGGGTGGTCGAGCTGATTTCCCAGATCCGCGCCGTGCGGGCTGAGATGAACGTGCCGCCGGCGACCCAGATCGACATGATCCTGAACGGCGGCGGAGCGGAAGTGACGCGCCGGCTGGAGGCGTACCGCGACCTGATCCTGCGCCTGGCGCGCCTCAAAACCATCGAGCGCGATCAGTCCGTCCCCAAGGGCGCGATACAGATCGTATTGGGTGAATCGACGGTCGTGCTGCCCTGGGCCGGCGTGATCGACGTGGACAAGGGGCGCGCGCGCCTGGCCCGTGAGGTCGAGCGGCTGGACGGCGAGATGAGCAAGATCGACAGGAAGCTGGGCGACGACGCCTTCGTCGCCAAGGCGCCGCCCGAAGTGGTCGAGACCCAACGCGAACGCCGCGCCGAGGCCGAAGCCGCCAAGGCCAAGATGAAGGACGCGCTGAACCGTCTGAGCAGCGCTTAGGCGCATCCCCTCCGGAGGACACCATGGCGGCGAAGAAGTCCAAGCATCCGAAAGCGAAGTTGCCGAGCCGGCACGTCTCGGTCGGGCCCGCCAGCGCGCCGCATCGCGCCTTCTATTACGCCATGGGCATGACAGATCAGGAGATCGCGCAGCCCTTCGTTGGGGTCGCAACGACCTGGAACGAGGCTGCGCCCTGCAACATCACGCTGCACCGCCAGGCCCAGTCGGTGAAAAAAGGTGTGAAGTCCAAGGGCGGCACGCCACGCGAATTCACCACCATCACGGTCACCGACGCCATCGCCATGGGCCACCAGGGCATGAAGTCATCCCTGGTCAGCCGCGAAGTGATCGCGGATTCGGTCGAGTTGACGATGCGCGGCCATTGCTACGACGCGCTGGTCGGCCTGGCCGGCTGCGACAAGTCGTTGCCCGGCATGATGATGGTGATGGTGCGCCTGAACGTGCCCTCCGTGTTCCTCTATGGCGGCACCAACATGGCGGGCCTCCACAAGGGCAAGGACATCACCCTGCTCGAGGTGTTCGAGGGCGTCGGCGCGCTGGCCAAGGGCACCATAGAGGCCAGCGAACTGGAGGCGATGGAGCGCATCGCTGTACCCACCTCGGGCTCCTGCGCGGGCCAGTTCACGGCCAACAGCATGGCCTGCGTGTCGGAGGCCATCGGCCTAGCGCTGCCGTATTCGGCCGCGCCACCGGCCTCCTACGAATCGCGCGACACCTTCGCGACCCAGGCCGGCGAGACGGTGATGAAACTCCTCAAGCTCAACATCCGTCCGCGCGACATCGTGACGCGCAAGGCGCTGGAGAACGCGGCCATGGTGGTGGCCGCCACGGGCGGCTCGACCAACGCGGGCCTGCATCTGCCCGCTATCGCCAACGAGGCCGGCATCCGCTTCAGCCTGGAAGACGCCTGCAAGATTTTCCGCAGCACGCCCCTGATCGGCGACCTGAAGCCCGGCGGCAAATACCTGATGAAGGATTTGTACCACGTCGGCGGCGTGCCGATTTTGCTGAAGGCGCTGCTCGACGGCGGCTACCTGCACGGCGACTGCATGACCGTCACGGGCAAGACGATGGCGGAGAATCTGCGCGGCGTGAAATTGCCCAAGGATCAGGACGTCATCTACCCGACCTCGCGCCCGCTCTCGAAGACGGGCGGCCTGGTCGGTCTCAAGGGCAACCTGGCGACCGAAGGCGCCATCGTGAAGATCGCGGGCATGAAGCGCCTAGCCTTCACCGGCCCCGCGCGCGTGTTCGAATGCGAGGAGGATTGCTTCAAGGCGGTGCTGCAGCGGAAATACAAGGAAGGCGAGGTACTGGTGATCCGCAACGAAGGCCCCAGGGGCGGGCCCGGCATGCGCGAGATGCTGTCCACCACGGCCGCCCTCTACGGTCAAGGCATGGGCGAGAAGGTCGCCCTCATCACCGACGGGCGCTTCTCCGGCGGCACGCGCGGCTTCTGCATTGGCCATGTCTCGCCCGAGGCGCAGACGGGCGGAACGATCGGCCTGCTCAAAAATGGCGACATCATCCGCATCGACGCGGCGAAGGGCACCCTCGACGTCGAGCTCAGCGCGGCCGAGCTGAAGAAACGCCGCGCCAAGTGGAAGCCGCGCACGCACGAGTACCAGTCGGGTGTCATCTGGCGCTATGCCCAGAATGTGGGTTCCGCCGCCCAAGGCGCCGTCACCCATCCGGGCGCGTCCGCCGAGACCCTCAGCTACGCGGATATCTGATGGCCCGTATCGCCGTCGGCGGCTGGCACCACGAGACCAGCACCTTTGCCCCCACCAAGGCGACCTACGAGGATTTCGAGAAGGCCAGCGGCTGGCCCGGCCTGTCGCGCGGGCCCGTGCTGCTGGAGGCGCTGCAGGGCATCAACATCCCGATCTGCGGCTTCCTCGACGCCGCGCGCGCAGATGGGCACGAGCTGGTGCCGCTTCTGTGGTGCGAGGCTTCGCCTTCGGCCCATATCATCAAGGACGCTTACGAACGCATCGCCGCCATGATGTTGGAGGATCTGAAGCGCGTCCTGCCGGTCGACACGCTCTATCTCGACCTGCACGGCGCGATGGTGACCGAGCACCTGGAAGACGGCGAGGGCGAGTTGCTGGCCCGTATCCGCAAGCTGGTCGGGCCGGACCTGCCCATCTTCGTCTCGCTCGATTTCCACGCCAACGTGACGCCAGCGATGGCCAAGCACGCGACGGCGCTCGTGGCCTATCGCACCTATCCTCACATCGACATGGCCGAGACGGGCCTGCGCACGGCCGCGCTGACGGGCCGCGTGCTGAAGGGCGAGCCGGTCGTAAAGCATAAGGCCTACCGGCAATTGCCGTTCCTCATTCCGATCTCGTGGCAATGCACGCTGATCGAGCCCGCCGTGTCGATCTATCGCGACGTGTGCGCGATGGAGCGCGACCCCATCGGTAGCATCAGCGTGCCGCTGGGTTTCCCCTTGGCCGATATCCATGACAGTGGCCCTACCGTGCAGGTCTATGGCGCGGACGAGGCAGCGGTGAACCACGCCGCCGACCGGCTGGCGCAGATGGTGCTGGAGCGCGAGGGCGATTTCGCGGGCAAGCTGTGGGACCCCGAGGACGCCGTACGCCACGCGATGACGGTCGCGCGCAAGGGCAGGGGCAAGCCCGTGGTTCTGGCCGACACGCAGGACAATCCCGGCGCGGGTGCCGACAGCGACACGACCGGGCTTCTGCGTGCGATGGTGAAACTCAAGGCCGAAGGCGCCGTGCTGGGTTTGTTGAACGACCCGGCGGCCGCGCGAGCCGCGCACGCGGCGGGCGAGGGCAGCGAGATCAACATCGGCCTGGGCGAGGGCTCGAAGCTTCCAGGCCACACCCCGTTTCAGTCCACCTACAAGGTCGAGCGCGCGGTCAGTGGCAGTTTCACCGCGACCGGGCCTTTCTATGCCGGCAGCCGGATGAAGATCGGCCCGATGGCGTTGCTGAACGTGGGCGGCGTGCGCGTGGTCGTTTCCAGCCTGAAGCAGCAATGCGCGGACCAGGAGATGCTGCGCCATGTCGGTTTGGAGCCCAGGGATCAGAAGATCCTGGGGCTGAAAAGCTCCGTCCACTTC
>JAPLOM010000051.1:0-11107 GCA_026400755.1 Alphaproteobacteria bacterium | reverse complement strand
CGTCCACTTCCGCGCTGATTTCCAGCCCTTGTCCGAGAAAATCCTGGTCGTGGCCGCGCCGGGCCCCAGCATCGCCGATTCGGCGCTGCTGGATTTCAAGCACTTGCGCGAAGGCGTGCGCACCTCGCCGCGGGGCAAACCTTTCCAGCGGAACTGACTCCCGGTCACAGCGTTCACATAGGCGCAATCCGAAACGCGCCCTAAATCCCTAAGAACGTCCGAAACGAGAGGAGACAGCCATGGCCGCCCGGAGCGCCGTTCCCAAAGGCTATCACAGCGTCACGCCCTATCTGGTCGTTACCGGCGCCGACAAGCTGATCGCATTCATGCAGAAAGCGTTCGGCGCGACGGTCAATTTCCGACTCGACGGGCCGGACGGCAAGATCGGCCACGCCGAGGTACAGGTGGGCGATTCGCGCATCATGCTGGGCGAGGCGAAAAAGGAATGGAGGCCGATGCCGTCAGGCATCTACCTCTATGTCGAAGATTCGGACACCGTTTACAAAAAAGCGCTGGAGGCCGGCGCCGAATCGGTCATAGAAGTGGCCGACCAGTTCTATGGCGACCGCCATGGCGGCGTACGCGACCCCTCCGGCAATCTTTGGTGGATCTCGACGCGGGTCGAGGACGTGCCGGACGACGAGATGAAGCGCCGCGCGGAGGAATGGATGAAGAAAAATAACTGCGGTTAGACTTCAGGGCTTCGCTTGCGGCGCGCAATCCCATACCAAATTGCGGAAAAGCGGATCGCCCATACGCAGTTGAATCTCTCGGCCGGTGCGGCGATTTGCAATGACGACAATGTCGATCCACGCGCCTCGATTTTGCTCACGGAGAAATTTCTGGAAGGAATAGGCGACCCAGTCGTGATCGGGTGATACTGCGAAATCAACGATCCGCATCTTTCGGGCAGGACGTACGTCAAATGCTCTCTCAAACCGGATCGGCGGGCCCGGATTGTACTCATAGATGTAGTCGTCATCCTGTCTTTCATGAAGGCCGAATAGCAGAAAGACGTTGCCTTCCGGATCGACCGTCATCCGTTCAAATTGTCGGCTGCCTTCCGCATGAGTGAAGCGTTTTGCCGCCCAATCGTTATTGATCGGAGATAACGAGAAAGCGTTCGTTGCAAGATCAAGCGCATAGATCAGCGTCGTTCGGTCGATGCTGCCATACCCGGATTTGCGGGCATCGGCTAGCTCATCCGTTTTTCCGTCATATTGAGCGAGCATCAGCAGAGTTTTACCGTCGCCGGTCAGCTGAAAATCGGAAGACTTGGCAAGCGCCGGGTTGGGGGTCTTGCCCAGTGCGTAGCCGCATAAATACCCCCGACACTGGCGCACGGGCGGTTCGGGATAAAGGTTCGCGATCTCGCCACCACCCGAAGGGACTGATCGAACATAGGCTCCCCGATCGAAAGCCGAGCGAAAATAAACCGTGCCGCCATCCTTCGAAAACACCGGTTCGCCGACACTAGCATTGTCACCGTATTCAGGCCCGGCAACTCGCACGATCTTGCGTGATTGTAGATCCATCACGCCGATCTGCTGACCATCATCCATACGCACAACTAGGGATTTGCCGTCTCGAGAAACCTTGGTTTGGTCAAGATTCGTCGAGCAAAAGGGGAATGCTGCGATTCGCTCCGGTGCGTTAGGGCGATCTAGGAAGATGCGGGCAAGAACAGGGGACGAAAGAGTCGACCTGGGCATAGCCGCGGTCGCTTGCGCCGCTTCCTGAGAGGATCGGTAAACTTGCCCGTCTGGGAAATAGCTAACGCCGTTGATGTAGCGGTAGGAAAAGAATAGCGACTTGCTGTCTGGCGCGAATGCGAAGGAATACGCTTTCCAGCTAAAACAATTATGGGCTAACTCTTCATCACACGGAATATTTTCTGTCGCTCGCGCCGACAGCTCGTCGGAGCATGCTAATCCAATTAAAATAACGGCCCAGCAAACGACCCTCATAATCATCTGCGGCCCACTTGAATTATTCGCGCTCCAACTGCGCGCGAACCTTGGCCAGTTCTTTTTTCTTCTCGGCACTCACCGTCGGGAATTCGAGGTTGAGTGATCCGAGCGCGTCGATGATGGCGCCGGCCACAACCAGACGCGTGAACCACTTGTTGTCTGCGGGAATCACATACCAGGGCGACTCCTTCGTGGACGTCTCGCGGATCATGGTTTCATAGGCTTTCTGATATTCGTCCCAATAACCGCGCTCGCGCGCGTCAGCCATCGAATATTTCCAGTTCTTGTCCGGATTATCCAAACGCGCCAGGAACCTCTTCTTCTGCTCCTTCTTGGAAAGATGAAGGAAGAATTTGCGCACGATGATGCCGTTGCGCGACATGTACTTTTCGACGTTACGGATATCTTCGAACCGCTCGTCCCAGATCGACGGCGTAACCAGCTTGGGCGGCAGCCGTTGCGCGTCCAGGAACTCCTTATGCACACGAACCGCGAGCACTTCCTCGTAATAAGAACGGTTGAAGATGCCGATGCGACCCCTCTCGGGCAGATTCTTCATGCAACGCCACAGGAAGTCGTGGTCCAGTTCCTCTGACGAGGGCGCCTTGAAGGAAAAGACCTGGCAACCCTGCGGGTTGATGCCGGACATGACGTGCTTGATCGCGCCGTCCTTACCGGCGGCATCGGTGGCCTGGAAGATCAGGAGAACGCCCCAGCGATCCTGGGCGTAGAGCCGCTCCTGCAACTGCGACAGAACCTCACGGCCCATCGCCAGGATTTCCTTCGCCCGCGGCTTATCCTCGGCATCGAGACCCGCCGTGTCGCCGGGATCGACCTGCTTCAGGCGGAACTTCTTGCTCCCATCGACCCGGTAGGGTTCGGAGAATTTCGCCGCCCGCTTGACCTTCTTTCCAAGGCCCGCCTTCTCGAACTCCGTCGTGGCGACATCCGCGAGCTTGGGCGATTTCTTTTTGCCGTTGGCCATCAACCTTCCCCGGATCAGAGATAACGCGGCGCATGGCGCGCCCCGGTCACCACTTCAGGAACATGCCCACGTCGCCCGGCATGCCGTTGGGATAGTTCAGCACCTGGACGTGCAGCTTGTATCCCAACTTTTTCAACTCGGCCTCGTAATAGTCGTAGGCTTTTTTTGCAAAGCCTTCGAGGGATTGAGGCCAATCGGGGTCGAAGCTGTTGATCTTGCGCCCGCCGTCGTTGCAGTAGTCCGATGGAAAGGTGACCACCCGCAGTTCAGTGAGCCCCTGTTCCGCCGCGTGACGGACGGCGTTGTTCACCCTGGCATGCACCTCGGGGTGGATATCGCGCGAGAGGAACGCCTCATGCAGGTCCTTGGAGGCTTGTTTCTGCTTGGCCTCGCGCGAGCGATATTCCTTAATTTTCTGCATCTCCAGATCGTCGGTGATCTTGTGAAGATCACCCGGCTTCAAAACCGCGCTCATAGAACCCTCCACGGATCATGGCGAACAGGAAACCCAAGCAAGTCTATCCTCTCGCAATCGGCCTTGGAATATGGCGGGTCACGGCATTCCTTTATGCCGGGGCAACCGGTCGGCCAGCTTCAGCCACGGCGCCATTTCGGCGGTAAAAATGTGCATCTCGGGCTTCACCGCGGCCACGTCGTCCATGGAGCCGACGGACAGCCAAATCTTCGAATCGTCCTTCACCAGCTTGTAAACCAGCGTGCCGCCGCACTTGGCGCAGAAGCCGCGCGCGGCCCATTTGGACGAGCGGAAATATTTCGGCTTGCCCTTGGTGAAGCGCACATCGGCCGAGGGAAAACCTGCGAAGGTGCTGAACGCCGCGCCGGTACTCTTCCGGCACATGCCGCAGTGGCAATGGCCCATGTGATCGGGCTTGCCCTTCGCCGTGTAGCGCACCGCGCCGCACAGGCAACCGCCCTTGATCGTGCCCTTTGCCATGATCGCCTTGTCCTATGCGTGCGCAGTCGGCCACTGGCCGTGGCGCGGCAGATCGTCGTCGATCCGTAACCACGGCAGCATGGAATCTGTGAAGATGTGGTACTGGGGCGCCAGATCGCGCGGATTATCCATCATGGCGACAGTCAGCCAGATGGAATCGGACCGCTTGGCCTCGCGATAGGCTAGAGAGCCGCCGCAAGACGGGCAGAAGCCGCGCTCGGCGTCCTCCGACGAGCGGTACCAAGCCGGCGCACCTGACGTGAACTCCACCTGATCCTCGGCATAGCGCGCAAAGGTGATGAACGGGCCTCCCGAGGCTCGGCGGCACATGGCGCAATGGCAATTGCTCACGCTTTTCGGGGTGCCGCGCGCGAGGTAGCGCACGGCGCCGCAGAGACAGCGCCCAGTATGATCGCTCATCCGTGGTCCTTGTGGCGCGGCAGCCCGTCGCGCATGTGAAGCCAAGGGATCATCGTGTCGATGTAGATGTGGCTGGTGGGTGTCAGTTTCTCGGGCGCATCGAAGCAGCCCACGTTCAGGCCGATGCTGTCGGGTTTGCGGCCTGCCTTGAAATAAATCTGACCGCCGCATTTGGCGCAGAAGCCGCGCTGGTTCTTGGGCAAAGAGGAATATTCCTTCGGCTTGCCCTTGGTGAACGAAAAACCATCGAGCGGAAACCGCGTGAAGGTTACGACCGGCGCACCCGACGCCTTGCGGCACATACCGCAATGGCAATGCGAGACATAGAAAGGCACGCCCGTCACGCGAAAGCGCACGGCGCCGCACAGGCAGCCGCCGGTATAGGTCTTCGCACGGGGCTTTTTAGATGCCTTTGCTTCCGCCATTCCCCGATATTCCTTTCAAAAGGAGACGTGCGCCAAAGATAACGACTCCGGAACGACGAACCAGCCGCGAATATTAGGGGATCCGTGACGGCGCTGAATAGTCCATCCAACCCGCGGGAAGTTGGAATGTATTCGCAAGCCCAAGCTGACCAGCCTTCGTTACTTTGAGTGCGCGGCTTTCAGGAATGCGAGCCAGCCATCCAAGTTCGAGCAACCGGTCGAGCAAGGCCATGCCGATTCGACCGGCGAGATGCGGGCGCCGCTCACTCCAGTCTAGGCATGTGCGGCAAAGCGGGCGTTTCGATTGCGCCGCCGGTTCAACATCGATTCCGAAGCCGGAGAAAAACCTTCGCCCTTTCTCGGTCATCAAGGCGGCACCGTCGGCGAACACGATATATCCGCGCTTGGACAGCGAATCCGCCAATGCTAGCGCCAACCGTCCAGCCACATGGTCATAGCATGTCCGCGCCAACCGCAACGCCTCGTCGCGCGGGCCGATCGGGTGATGCCGTTTCGGCCCATCGGCCGCGATCGTCATGAGCCCTTGGAGCGCATGGGCGACCTCTTGGGACGCAAGGCGATAGTAGCGATGGCGTCCTTGCTTTTCTAAAGCGATCAGCCTGCCTTCGGTGAGTTTCGCGAGATGGCCGCTCGTCGTCTGCGCGGTGACACCGGCATAGCGCGACAATTCACCCGCGGTGAGGGCGTGCCCACCCATCAGCGCCGAAAGAATATTAGCGCGCGCGGCGTCTCCGATGAGGGCCGCGACCTCGGCGATGGTGTTGCCCGAAGGGAAATTCGGCATGAGAGGGGAGGATAAAGCTTCGGCAGGGCAGGTGTCAGCCCCTCACACTTCGGCCGTGACCGAAACATTCACAACGCATTCTTCGCTACAAGCATGCGAACCAAAAAACACCAGGGCGGGGTAAGAGACATGACGATCGAAAAGCCGAACACGGTCAGGGAACTGGCGTTTCTGCTGGCGCTCTCGACGCTTTGGGGCGCCTCTTACACCTTCATCAAAGTCGGCGTCGAAACCGTGCCGCCGGTGACGTTGATCGCCGCCCGCACCTTTATCGCGGGAACGATTCTGACGGCCATCATCGGATGGCGCGGATTGCGCCTTCCCAAAGACGCGACGGCGTGGCGGCGGTTCGCATTCCAAGCGTGCCTCAACAGCGTCATTCCCTTCACCCTCATCGCATGGGCTGAACAAACCACGGATGCCGGCCTGGCGACGATCCTCAATTCCACATCGCCGATCTTTGCCTTTCTGCTGACCGCGCTGGTCACGCGTCACGAGCCCGTCACCAGGCGCAAGTTATTCGGCGTCGCGGCCGGAATCTTCGGCATCTGCCTCATCGTGGGCATGCAAGCTTTCGACGGCCTCGGACGACAACTATGGGCCCAAGCCGCCATCGTTGCCGCCACGGTCTGCTATGGCGGAGCAGCGATCTTTGGAAAAAACTTCAAGGGCATGGACCCCATGATGCCAGCCGCGGGGTCCATGATCTGCGGCGCCGCGATCCTTATTCCGGTCAGCATCGTGGTCGATCGGCCTTGGACTCTGTCTCCTTCAAGCGACTCGATCTTCGCCTTGCTGGGCCTTTCTGTCTTCTCCACGGCGCTTGCCTTCGTGATCTACTTCCGCCTTGTGCAAACGATCGGCTCGATCGGTACGACCGCACAGGCCTATCTGCGCGTCCCGATCGGTGTGGCGATCGGTATTCTTTTTCTTGGAGAAGGTCTGGCCTCATCCGCCTGGGTCGGATTCGCGTGCGTTATTGCCGGCGTCGCGGCGATGACCATTCCCGCGCGAAAACCTGCCTAGCCCTTGCTAGGCGTCATCCAACAGCAACCGCGCGCCCAATAGCACGAGAAGCCCGCCTACAGTGCGATCGATCACGGCTTTGGCGCGCAGATAGAAGGCGCGGGCACGGCCGGACGAAAGAACCGTCGTCACCAGCGTGTACCAGCCGAACTCGATGACCGCGCCGGCGGCCAGGATCGACAGCTTGGCCCACAGCGGCGTGGAGGGCGGCACAGCGGCAGCGAACAGGCCGACGCAGAAGGCGATGGATTTGGGGTTGGTCAACTGGGTCAGAAGCCCCACGCGCAACCCGTGCGCGAAATGACCGGGCGACGCATCGGCGAAGTCCGCCACTGGCGGCGGCTTGCGTGCGCCCAGCCAGGACTTGATGCCGAGATAGATCAGGTAAGCCCCGCCCGCGATGCGGATCGGATCGTGCAGCCAGGCCATCTGGTTCAGCACGATGCTGAGGCCGAAGAGGGTGAGGGAAGCGTAGGTCAAGGCACCCGACGAAAGCTGCGAGACGATAAGGAAGTTCGGGCCCGGGCTGATGACCGCCAGGAACCAGATGAAGGCCGCGCCGAAGATCACGAGTGCCTGATCCATCCCTAGTTCTCCCGCTGGGAATCGCGCGGTGTGCGCGGATAGCGGGGCAGGGCCTCGTCGGCATGGAACCAAGCCACGCGTTCGCTGGTCCAGACGTGAAGCGTGGCCGGCAATTTCTCCGGCGCGTCGAACGCACCGAGGAACAGATCGATCGCGCCGCAGAGGCATCCGCCGTCGTAAGCGTTCGCCATGACTACAATTTCAGCTCGCACCAGACAGGAGTGTGGTCCGAGGCTTTCTCCTTGCCGCGCGGATCGCGATCGATCCCAGCCGCCACCAGCCGGTCGGCCGCCTGGGGCGAAAGAAGAAGATGGTCGATGCGGATGCCGTCGTCGCGCGGCCACGAACCGGCCTGGTAATCCCAGAAGCTGTAATGCCCGCCTTCGGGGTGCAGCGCGCGGAACGCGTCCGTAAGGCCAAGGTAGAGGGTGGCACGAAAACGTTCGCGCGATTCCGATTGCGCCAGTGCGTCATTGACCCAGGCGGCCGGATTGCGCGCGTCGATGTCCCACGGGATGACGTTGTAGTCGCCGCCCAGCACGACGATTTCGTCGCCCTTCAGAAGCTCCTGCGCATGGGCGCGCAACCGGTCCATCCATGACAGCTTGTAGGTGAATTTCTCGGTGCCGAGGGGATTGCCGTTCGGCAGGTAGATCGAGGCCACGCGGAAGGGCGCGGGCTTGGCGTCGATCAGCGCCTCGACATAGCGCGCCTGTTCCTCGCCACCCTCGCCGCCGGGCAGAACGCGCTGTTCCACCTCGATGCGCGACTTGGAGAGGATGGCGACGCCGTTATAGGTCTTCTGGCCGACCGCGGCGACGTTATAGCCCAGGTCGCCCAACTCCATTTCCGGAAACTGCTCAGTGACGCACTTGATCTCCTGGAGCAGCACGACGTCGGGCTGCGCGTCCTTGAGCCACGCCAACACGTTCGGCAGCCGCGCCTTGATCGAATTGACGTTCCAGGTGGCGATCTTGACCATCATGCCCTCGCGTTGCGGACGCCATCAAAGGCGAGCCGCAGGGGCATTTCAAGCGGCCTCGGGCGCGCGGTACTCGGGGGCCTCGTCGACCCTGGCGCCGAACATCGGATAGACGCGCTTGGCGGCCACGGCACGTGGGTCGGTGAAGACTTGCGCTTCCTCCAAACCCTGGTCGCGCAGCCAGACCAGGTTGTCGAGCAGGAGCGAACGCGCCAAGCCACGGCCCTGGTGAGAGGGTGCCACGCAGACGCCAGTAATCAAGTTATGTCCATCATGCCGCTCCAGCGACGCGGCCGAGACGCCCGCGATCTCGCCATCCTTCACGGCCACGGCATAGTGGGTGCCGGGCGTACCCAGCGTGGCGCGGATACGCGCCGGCAGGCGCTCGCGGATGCGCCCCATCATGGTGACCCAGGTCTCATCGGTCTCATAGGCGCCGAGGGCGGCCGTCACGACGGCTTCGCACTCGTCCTTGGTCGCCGGGCGGATCGTGTAGCCCGCGGGCGGCGGCGCAATAAAGGCCGCGCCCGGGAGCCGCCAAGAGAATCGCAGCCAGACGTCGGCCATGATGTTCCTTTGAGTGGGAGAAGAGGGCGGCTAGATCGAAAAGGACGTGCCGCAGCCGCAGGAGGATTTCGCGTTGGGATTGGTCATCTTGAAGAAGGAACCGACCAGATCCTCGATATAGGACAGCTCGGAGCCCTTCACGAGTTCGAGCGAAACCTCGTCCACCACCACGCGCACACCCTCGGCCTCGAAGACCACATCGTCCGAGGCGGGGAGCTTTTCGTCGAAGCTAAAGCCATATTGAAAGCCGGAGCAGCCGCCGCCGCTGACCGTGATGCGGAAAACCGTGCCCGGGGCGGCATCGCCGCGCTCCTGCATCGTCCGGATACGCTTGACCGCCCCCGGACTGATCGCCAGGGCCGGCCGCTCCATCGTCGCAACGCCGTCCGCCATATCCGCATCCTACGCCAGAACGGGCATCCGTGACCCGTCAAATGTATGTAATCCCTTCAAATTAAATGTCAAACCGCGTTGCCAGCGGAACGGGGCGCCTGTAGCTTCCGCGCCATGACCGCGCTCCGCCGTCTCGCGCCCTACGCCACGCATGCCGAGGCGAGCCGCGGGCGCCTCTATCCCGAGCCCGAAAGTCAGACCCGCAGCGTCTTCCAGCGCGACCGCGACCGCGTCATCCATTCGACCGCCTTCCGCCGCCTGAAGCACAAGACCCAGGTCTTCGTGTACGACGAGGGCGACCATTACCGCACGCGCCTGACCCACAGCCTGGAGGTCGCGCAAATCGCGCGCTCGGTGGCGCGGACGCTCGGGCTCGACGACGACCTGGCCGAGGCTTTGTCGCTGACCCACGATCTGGGCCACACGCCCTTTGGCCATGCGGGCGAGGAAGCGCTGGATGCCTGCATGCATGAGCATGGCGGCTTCGACCATAACGCCCAGGCGCTGCGCATCGTGACCAGTCTGGAGCGGCATTACGCCGAGTTCGACGGGCTCAACCTGACCTGGGAGACGCTGGAAGGGTTGGTCAAACACAACGGCCCGTTGAGCGGCCCGGACGTTGACGAGACCATCCTGGCCTACACCGCGCGGAATGACCTGGAACTCGGCACTTACGCGGGGCTGGAGGCCCAGGTGGCCGCCCTGGCCGACGACATCGCCTACAACAACCACGACATCGACGACGGGCTGCGTGCGGAGCTGTTCGCCGTCGAGGATTTGGCCGACCTGCCGCTGGTCGGGCCCGTCTTCCACGACGTGGCCCGGCGCTATCCGGGCATCGAGCGGCCACGCCTGATCCACGAATCGATCCGCCGGCTGATCAACCTGATGGTGTCGAATCTCTTGGCGGAAACTAGGCGCCGGCTGGAGGCCGCGAAGCCGCGGACGGTGGAAGACATCCGCGCCTATGGACGCCCGATCGCCAGCTTCACTTCCGCGATGGAGGCGCATAACCGGGCGCTGAAAGACTTCCTGTTCCGCCGGATGTACCGCCACGACCGGGTCAACCAAATGACCGGCCACGCGCGGGAGGTGGTGCGGGACCTCTTCCTTGTCTATATGGGCGACCCGCCGCCGCCCGTCCTTCGACAAGCAGCAGGAACCGACCTTCGAGCGCGCGCTCGAGCGGTCGCGGACTACATCGCCGGCATGACCGATCGCTTCGCCCAGGACGAGTACAAGCGCCTGTGCGCCCCGAAAGAAGAATAATGAATATATTCAACGAATTTAAAGATCTTGTTGAAGTAGAACTGAAGGTTCTGGCGCGTGCCGGAAAGCTGCCGGACGGCCTCGATTCCACCCGCATCTCCGTCGAACCGCCCCGCGACGCCGCTCACGGTGATCTTTCGACCAACGCTGCCATGGTCCTGGCCAAGTCGGCCGGCATGAAGCCCCGCGACCTGGCGGCCCTCTTGGCCGAGCGGCTGCAGGCCTTGGATGGGGTTACATCGGTCGAGATTGCCGGCCCCGGTTTTATTAATTTACGCCTGCGCCCAAACTTGTGGCACGCCCGGTTGGCCGAGGCGCTGAAAGCCGGGCGGAACTATGGCGATTCCGTCTGGGGTAAGGGCAAGCCACCAATCAACGTAGAATATGTTTCAGCCAACCCCACGGGGCCCCTCCATGTCGGCCATGCGCGCGGCGCGGTCATCGGCGACGCGCTGGCCGCGCTGCTGGAGAAGGCCGGTCACACGGTCCTGCGCGAGTACTACATCAACGACGGCGGCGGCCAGGTCGATAAGCTGGCCTACTCGGTCCATGCCCGTTATCTGGAAGCATTGGGCCAAACGATCGACGAAGCGCGCTTCAAAACCCTGTTCCCTGGCCAGGACTGGGAATATCGGGGCGATTATCTGAAACCCGTGGGCGAGGCGCTGGCCAAAGCGCATGGCAACGCCTTCGAAGGCAAGCCAGCAGAAGCATGGCTACCGCAG